>NZ_JAWOUO010000319.1:552-846 GCF_033339435.1 Vibrio sp. 378 | reverse complement strand
AGTTTGAACGTTCAGTGGTGCAGTCGTTGCTTGCCCTTGCGCTGGTTGGTTCAACAATGCTTGAAAGTCTACGGCAGAGTTGTTCACGCGTGCATTCGCAGAAGTCGTTTGGCTAATTTGAATATCTTGTGGTTGCGGTGATGTGTTTAACAAGGCATTAGCTTGCGCTGGGCTTGTTGTTTTTGCTTCACCTTTTACTTCCAACGGATTGACTTTGTTGAACGACGCAACCGATTTCTCAGCCATGTTTAGCATGCCTTGCGTCAAGGTTTGCGCTTGCGCTGCAAGGTCTGG
>NZ_JAWOUO010000319.1:0-542 GCF_033339435.1 Vibrio sp. 378 | reverse complement strand
TTCAGTTGGTGTTGTTGCACTGAGAAGAACATTCATTCCTGTGGTGTCAACAGCAGCATTTTCTTCCGTTGTTGCAGTTGTCGCCTCTTTGCGCTCTTCACTTGAGAAAGTTTGTGCAGCAAGGCGAAAGCTTGGTACTGCTTGCTCTGATAATGCTGCGGATTGATTCAGAGGTGCTTGCCCTGAAGCATTGCGCTGCGAAAAGCCTTGAACGTCTTTTGCTTGCGTGATTCGGCCTTCTGAAGCTGGAGCGGCATTTGACGATGGCAGTGAAGAAGAAATCATCATTGTGTCATCTCCATTGTCATCGCTAACTGGTACGCCATGGCACGCTCTTGGTGATCATTCGCCAAATTCATCTCGTTTTTGATCTCATTAGTGGCTTTTTCTAATGCAGTAAAAGCCTCCACGTGCACGGACTTAGCACGCAGAATTTCAGGTGCCAGTTTGGGATCTTTCAAAAACGGCTTATGACTGATAAGCAGCTCTCGAAGCTGCAAATCATGGCGTTTTAGCGCGTGCCAATCCGCCGTCTTAGTGGC
>NZ_JAWOUO010000318.1:0-847 GCF_033339435.1 Vibrio sp. 378 | reverse complement strand
ATCAGCGAGAACTGAATATTCCCCAAACCTTGTTGCTGACCGCCACAGCAACGCCCGCCGTTATTGAGGACATGAAGAATAAGTTCGATATTGCGAGTGACCACATTACTGTAACTGGCTTTTACCGTTCGAACCTCGATATTTCAGTCATCCCTTGCGAAGAGTCCGAAAAGCAAACGCAACTCAACACGATTGTCGCCGCAGCCCCTAAACTGCCAACCATCGTTTACGTAACGCAACAGCAAACTGCAGAGCAAGTGGCTAAGTCATTGATCCACATTGGCGTTAACGCTCATGCGTATCATGCAGGAATGAAAAGTGAAGTTCGTGAGCAAATACAACAACAATTTATGGCGAGCCAAATTGACTGCATTGTGGCCACGATTGCCTTTGGGATGGGTGTCGACAAATCCGATATTCGCCGAGTGATCCACTTTGATCTGCCTAAATCCATTGAAAACTATGCCCAGGAAATAGGTCGAGCAGGACGCGACGGACAACGCTCTGAATGCATTCTGCTTGGCAATACTTCTGGGTTAACTGTATTAGAAAACTTTGTGTTTGGCGACACGCCTGAGCGCTCTTCGATTAGTTATGTATTGGGTCAAATCAAAGAGCACCAACCTCAGTGGGAAGTCGTGCCACTACGCTTGTCTCGCGAGAGCAATATCCGCCAGTTACCACTCAAGACACTGTTGGTGTATTTAGAGCTTGCGAAAGTGATCGAAGCTAAGTTTAGCTACTTTGCCGAATATCGATTCAAATTCCTACAAGATCAGCAATTCATCGTTAACCAATTCCAAGGAGAACGACGCGAGTTTGTAGAAGCCATTTTCACTTGTTCGAC
>NZ_JAWOUO010000317.1:0-848 GCF_033339435.1 Vibrio sp. 378 | reverse complement strand
TGTTGCTCTAACGAGATTAATGAGCCTCGCTCATCACCCATTTTCTGAAAAGATATTAGCGGTATATTCGACATTTATTCTTCCAATAACTCTAGAAGATAGCGGCCATAATCGTTTTTAGATAAGGCTTTTCCTGCGGCTTGAATGCGCTCTCGCGTTAACCAGCCTCGGCGATACGCAATCTCTTCTAAGCAAGCCACTTTGTAACCTTGGCGTTTCTCGATCGTTTCAACAAAGTGAGCAGCTTCAAGCAAGCTGCCATGTGTTCCCGTGTCTAACCACGCAAAGCCACGCCCTAGTACGTCAACCGTCAATTTCCCTTGCTCTAAGTAAGCTTGGTTAATACTCGTAATTTCTAGCTCGCCACGATGGGACGGTTGGATAGTTTTGGCAATGTCCACGACGCGATTATCGTAGAAATACAGCCCTGTCACGGCGTAATTGGATTTTGGCTCGACTGGCTTCTCTTCAATCGATAGCGCTCGCATCTCGTCGTCAAATTCCACCACACCAAAGCGCTCTGGGTCTTTCACTTTATAGCCAAAGACCGTCGCACCTTCTGTTAAGGCTGCAGCTTGCTGCAACTTCGGCGAAAACCCTTGCCCATAAAAGATGTTGTCACCCAGCACCAAACATACTGAGTCATCGCCAATGAAGTCTTCACCAATGATGAAGGCTTGAGCTAAGCCATCTGGGCTTGGTTGAATCGCGTATTGCAACTCAATGCCAAACTCTGAGCCATCACCTAATAGACGCTGAAAACCCTCCTGGTCTTCTGGCGTGGTGATGATCAAGATTTCACGAATGCCCGCAAGCATGAGTACTGACAACGGGTAGTAAATCATTGG
>NZ_JAWOUO010000316.1:0-849 GCF_033339435.1 Vibrio sp. 378 | reverse complement strand
TGGCAGCTACTGACACTGCGCTTTGTGCAAGCAATCGGCAGTGGCAGCTACTGACACTGCGCTTTGTGCAAGCAATCGGCGTGTGTGCTCCTGCGGTTATCTGGCAAGCGATGGTAATCAAGCGTTACTCCAGCAGTAGCCAGCAAATTTTTGCAACCATCATGCCGTTGGTGGCACTATCACCAGCACTTGCACCTCAACTGGGTGTGGTTTTAGCGGATAGCTTTGGTTGGCACAGTATTTTTATCGCATTAACGCTTGTTGGCGTGGTGCTGGTTGCTGCCACCATGGCACAAAAGAACGAACAAGCCGAAATCAAACAAACCAGCATGTCTGCGGATATTAAAGCGTTACTAGGTTCAAAAGCTTACCTAGGTAACGTGTTTATGTTCGCAACCGCTTCGGCAGCGTTCTTTGCTTACCTTACTGGTATGCCAGAAATCATGTCTCAACTCGGCTACGAAGCAAAAGACATCGGTTTGAGCTTTATCCCACAAACCATTGCTTTCATGGTGGGTGGTTACCTAGGTAAAGTTGGTGTTCGCAAATTTGGTGATGAAAAAATTCTACGTCAGTTGATCGGTTTATTCAGTGTTGCCGCGTTGCTTATCTTTGTAGCTTCGCAGTGGGAATTGACCTCCATCTGGCCAATCCTAGCGCCTTTCTGTCTGATTGCGGTAGCGAATGGTGCGTTGTACCCAATCGTAGTAAACCGTGCATTGGCAAGTGCGAAGCAAAGCCCTGCAACCGCAGCTGGTTTGCAAAACAGCCTGCAAATTACCGTGAGCAGCCTATCAAGCGCACTAGTTGCCGCGATGGCAAGCCAAGCTCAAATGGTTACGGGCGTGG
>NZ_JAWOUO010000315.1:0-850 GCF_033339435.1 Vibrio sp. 378 | reverse complement strand
CTGTTTTATCGTTTTCAATGTATTGGTCTTGGGTAATAGATTTTTGACTTGCTTACTTTCCTTTGGGAGAAACTCAATTGTTGTACTTGCATTGATATTCCAGGCTTTTTTCCCTAGTGACGCACCAGCACCGAGTTGTGCAAACTGGCCTTCGGGCATACTTTTCGATGCCAAACGAGTTTGTTCAGATTTAGACAGTCGCATCCATTGACCTTGAAACTCGTGAATACGAATTTGGCAACCAGACAAACATTCCAAAATGCTCTTCAATGCACCTTTACTTCGTGTTGGAGATGCATACATGCCGCCATAATGCAGTGCTAGATCATTCCCATCGCCAGTCAATGACGACATGCAATCAGTTAATGGGGAGCGCTGATTTTTTGCATGCGCACGCGCTTGTATGGTTAACTGACTCAATTGCCAACTTCGATAATAGAGGGATAAAAGCCGATGGTTAAAAATGTCATAGAAGTCCACCATCGCATGATCGCCTTCTTTCAGTCGATGCAATGCAAGCTCACTGTAATGCTGAGGCAGTACACCCTGCTCCCCCGTCAAGCCAATCAAATTTGTCTCAAGCGCTAATTTATCTTTACCTAATGGTTTAGTAGAAACGAGTTGCGCATTCTCAAAGCCTAAAGACGCATTGACCTTTAAGTTGAGTTTCTCGTTTTTTGGTAATGCATCTGTTCCAATTTGCGATTCAACTTTCAAAAGCTCTTGCTCAATAAGATGAATAGCTTCAAACAAAGAACGTTGCTTTAGCTCGCGGTAGAAGTCCTCTGAGCTCATAACAACACCTTATCACCTGTCAGCGCAGGCCATACGTGAAAGGAGCTGCTGGTTG
>NZ_JAWOUO010000314.1:0-851 GCF_033339435.1 Vibrio sp. 378 | reverse complement strand
TAAACTGGACACGCCACATTGCCAAACTTGCTCTGCGTTTGATTGGTCAATGCCACCAATGGCCACAGTTGGATAGCCAACACTTTCACCATATGGAATGCTATCGATCAGCTTTTGATACAAGGCTAAGCGAACCAAACCTTGCGGTTTGGATGGCATTTGTTTGGTGGTGGTCGGAAAGATATGCCCCAACGCAATGTAGCTTGGGTTAATTTGGACGATACGCAGCAGTTCATAATAACCATGGGTTGATAGACCTAAGCAAATACCTGCGGTGCTCAACTGGCTCAAATTGGAATCTTCGATATCCTCTTGACCAAGATGAACCCCGAACGCGCCATGCTTTATTGCTAGTTGCCAATAATCATTAATAAAAACTTGAGCGTCATACTGACGACCGAGTTCAATCGCGCGTGCAATCTGCTGTTCTAAGTCTGGCTGATAGGGGTCTTTGATACGTAGTTGAATGGTGTTGATACCCAATGGCAACAACCGCTCAATCCAACTGACGTCGTCCACGACCGGATAGAGACCCAAACTCTGTTTGCTCAGGTGAGGAAAGTTGACCGACTGTCCGTGTGATGACCAACCTACTTTGATGCCTAAACGACAATCTTCTAGGACTGGTATAGGAAAGTCAGCAAACTGAGATGCCCAGTCCTGCTTAACCATTGTTTCACCATTCACGAGTGTTTCACGTGAAACATTCGCCATTGCGCGCGCCAAGGTCAAAGCGTCTTCAATAGGGAAATCGAGAGCAAGCAGCGTTACTGTCCACGCTAAATGTTGATCGGTTTGAAGGGTTGTAGTTCTAGAAGTAGAAGCAACTGACAGAGCTCTTATTTCATCAT
>NZ_JAWOUO010000313.1:0-851 GCF_033339435.1 Vibrio sp. 378 | reverse complement strand
TTGCAAGTAGACCACTACGCCAAGGTTTTCTTTTGGGAGGTTGTTTTTTTGTCGACTTTTTTGGAGCGCCTCGCCCCCGTCTCACATAATCTCTGTTTGCCACGGTTACTTCTGGTCATCAAGGATTCTTCCAAATATGGTAATCCAGAACGGGTCGAGAAAACACCCTATTGATGTAATCTTGATAGCTACGTATCAGATAGAGAATACAAAAAGCGGCGCCAATGGGCACCGCTTATCGTTAGTTTACATGATAGTCGCGTTGGACTACCGAGCGCTTAGGCGCGTTGCGGTGGCGCTGCGCTACCACGGACAACAAGCTTAGTTTCTAGTAAGCGTGAACCTGAATGAACGTCATGGCCTTTAAGGAGTTCAAGCATCATAAGCATCGCTTGGCGGCCAATTTCATAACGAGGTTGAGAAATGGTCGTTAACGGTGGATCGCAGTATTGAGCAAAGTTGATATCATCGAAACCAACCACTGACAGATCTTGCGGAACGCGCAGACCGAGTAGTTTCGCTTCTTGGATTGCGCCGATTGCCATGGTGTCACAGTGGCAGAAAATCGCAGTTGGTGGCTCTGGAAGTTCTAGCAACTTACGTACAGCTTTCGCGCCGCCGTCAAAAGAAAACTCAGTGATAACGCTGTATTGTGGGTCTTTACTGATCCCCGCGCGACGCAAGGCTTGTTGATAACCTTGCTGGCGGAACTGACACAATACCGCTGTATCTGGTCCTGAAATTTGTGCTATGCGTTTATGGCCAAGCTGAGTTAGGTAATTGACCGCTTCAAAAGCAGACGTTAGGTTGTCAATGTGCACGGTTGGTAATTCTAGCTCTGGCGCAAACTC
>NZ_JAWOUO010000312.1:0-851 GCF_033339435.1 Vibrio sp. 378 | reverse complement strand
GTTTTTGCTTGGGATAAAGTGAGGCGTCACCAAAAATTTCACACGAATGTCTTCAGCGTTGAGCAATTCCGACGCTTTCTCATCAACGGGGGTTTTGCTTCCTTTCGGAATCGAGTTAATCAGCATTTTGGTGTATTCATGCTGAGGTTCAGAAAACAAGTGCTCATTAATGCCTTCTTCAACGACCTCACCTTTACACATCACCAACACACGATCGGCAAAGTGTTTCACCACGCCTAGGTCATGGGTGATAAATAAAATAGCCATCCCCATTTTTGCTTGAATCTCTTTAATCAGCAGTAGCACTTCCGCCTGAACGGTAACGTCAAGCGCGGTTGTCGGCTCATCGGCAATTAAGATGTCTGGTTCGTTGATCAGTGCCATGGCAATCATGATGCGCTGTAACTGACCACCAGAAAACTCATGGGGATACTTATCATAGGCTTGTTGCGGGTTCGGCAAATGAACCAAATCAAACAGTTCAAGCACACGTTCTTTGGCTTTGCGCTGATTGACTGAGCGATGACACATTATGGCTTCCGCCACTTGAATACCGACCCGCATGTACGGATTCAGTGAAGTCATCGGCTCTTGGAATATCATCCCGATGCGATCGCCGCGAATGCGCTGCATTTGTCGCTCAGTTTTGTCCAGAATGGATTCGCCTTCAAACATGATCGACGAGTCTGGATGGACAATGGCGTTGGCTGATAGCAGCTTCATTAAAGCGTTGGTGGAAACTGATTTGCCGGAACCAGATTCGCCGACGATAGACAGCGTTTCACCCGCTTGTAGCTCGAAGCTAACATTCTTTACTGCATCGACGATCCCATCGTTTGTCGTAAAGCTGA
>NZ_JAWOUO010000311.1:0-852 GCF_033339435.1 Vibrio sp. 378 | reverse complement strand
TATCGCGACAAATGCAGCGGCGGAAGAGCGCAGCTACATCCTTGCGACCGCTTCTACTGGTGGCACTTACTACCCAGTAGGGGTAGCTTTGGCGACATTAAGTAAAGTGAAACTCGCACCAAAGCACCACTTCTCCCTTTCTGCTATCAGCTCTGCTGGCTCTGGTGAAAACGTCAAACTATTGAATGAAAACGAAGCACAATTTGCGATTTTGCAAGGTTTGTACGGTGCGTGGGCTTGGTCGGGGGAAGGTCCTTACGAGAAAAGCGGTCGCCAAGAAAAGCTGCGTTCAGTCTCAATGCTATGGCAAAACGTTGAACACTTCATTGTTCGTAGCGACTTAGCAAAAACCGGTACGGTTAGTGATCTGAAAAACCTCGAAGGGAAAAAGTTCTCTATCGGTAAAAAGAACTCCGGTACTGAGAACTCAGGCCGTCAGATCATGAAAGGCCTGAGTGTTGACCCAGATAAGTTCAACCTTGCCTTTATGGGGTATGGCGGCAGTGCAAGTGCGCTACAAAATGGCACTATCGATGGCATGAACACGCCAGCAGGTGTTCCTGTTGGGGCGGTGACGCAAGCATTTGCGGCGCTAGGCAAAGATATCTCGATACTTTCGTTCACTGACGAGCAAATCAAGCAAGCCAACGGCAACTACAAGTTGTGGACCAAGTACGACATTCCTGCCAACACTTACCCAGGTTTAGATAAACCAATCACGACGATTGCTCAGCCCAACTTCCTTGCGGTTCGAGACGATATCTCGGAAGAGGACGTTTCCTAACTGACGAAAGCCATTTACGAGAACCGTCCGTTCCTACACGGCATCCACAAAGCAACCAAAGCGATGGC
>NZ_JAWOUO010000310.1:0-852 GCF_033339435.1 Vibrio sp. 378 | reverse complement strand
TGGTGCGCCTTTCGGAAATTTCACGTAAATGATTTGGTTTGGTGGTGGTGGTGGCACGTGGATACAGGCCCCAAAATACGGCACCAACAAAAATTCCGTCACCGTGTTGGCATCCCCCTCAAGAGGAATCACGAAGCCAGGGATTTTGACCTGACTGCCATTGAGCTCTGGTCTGACGTTACCGATTTTTGATTGCTGCGCCGCGCCACCACTGTGATCAGACGCGGGCATCCCCACGCTGTCGAACAGCTTACGTTCCGCTTCAGGAACCAGATCGATCCAGTCGAGCGTTAATGGCTCATCACTCGCCATGACCGGCGTCGTAAATGCAATCGCGAGTAAGCAACTGGCTAAAACTTTTTTCCACATCGTTAGATCCTTATGGTCATTCCGTCACTGAGTGACTGTCTGTAGGCGCGGAATGCTGGAATAAAACCAATCACAATACCGGCGCATTGTACAAAGCTAAGCAGCATCCATTCGTACGCAGAAAGCGTGCTTAACGTGAGATTTATACCGTAGTGTTGTTGAATTAGGGGCTGAAGTAGGGCGAGTATCGCATACAGCCCCAAAACGCCGGTGACGATACCTGCTGCTGTGAGTAAACTCGCTTCACTAATGAGCAGAGAAAAAACGTGGCGAGGGCGCGCTCCCATAGCGCGTAAAATGGCCATTTCTCGACGTCGTTCTTGTAAGCTGGTCAGTAGGCTGCTTAACATGCCGAGTAAACCCGCGATAACCACAAAACCAGAAACCGCCATCAAGGCCTGTTCTGCGACAGACATCATGCCCCACAATTCGTGTAGCGCGACACCGGGCATAATGGCACTGAGAGGTTCTTTCGGGTAGTTG
>NZ_JAWOUO010000309.1:0-854 GCF_033339435.1 Vibrio sp. 378 | reverse complement strand
ACAGAAGATCTAGAAACGCTGGGCTACACACCTAACTACGCCTCACTCAACCTACTCTCAGGAAAAGAACCAAACATAAGCGATGATATGTTCGCCTTATGTTGTATTACGTATGAATTGTTGAGTTGTAAGCATCCATATTCAAGAACACCAGTTAATGAAGCACTAAAGAAAAATATTAAGGTCTCTAAACCAGCAAATATGCCAATAGCGAAGTGGCCTATTTTCTCAAAGGTTTTTTCAACTGGCACAATTCCAGCTGATTTTAATGCAAAGACAGTTAAGCGTCGTTTGAACAAGCAATATTGGCCCTTGGCCACTGGTGTCGCAGCCAGCTTGTTGTTTGTGGCAGGTCTTGGATTAGTCTACAACCAACAGCAAGTTACCATTTCCGATCTAGAAGCAAAGCTCAGTCAACAAAACGAAGTTATCCAAAATGCAGAGCTTCTATTAAGTACCTCGCCAGAGCATAGCCGCTCTTTAATCGATGGTGACGCTTCCCTTCACCCTCTAATTAAAGCTGGGTTGCTCCGTCTACATAAGCCCTATTTACTCGGTCAATTTGAATCAGAAATAGACGATGTACTCAATTCCGATGCGACTAGCTATCCGAATTACGATGAGATTGAGGCTATTTTACAAAAGGCCAAGGGCTACTACCCGGACTCACATAAAATCGAAGTTCTTGCATTAGACATTCAATCAAGTAAGCACTCTACTCTACTTTCTATTGCTCGTCAGATTAACAGTCATTTGGAGAAATCACGTTACGATAAGGAAGAAGATACCAAGTCTATCTATGAGCTGAAAGAAGAGCTAAACCAGATCCATCAGGACTACCCTTTCGTACCGAG
>NZ_JAWOUO010000308.1:0-855 GCF_033339435.1 Vibrio sp. 378 | reverse complement strand
GATCCAAGCAGCATCAATGAATATTGCGCTCCTTATGATTTAGTTAAAACCATGCGTGCTTCTATCTGGGCGTTAGGCCCACTTGTGGCTCGTTTTGGTCAAGGTCAAGTTTCTCTACCTGGTGGTTGTGCTATCGGCGCACGTCCAGTTGACTTGCACATTACTGGCCTGGAACAACTAGGCGCAACCATCACACTTGAAGATGGTTACGTGAAAGCTGAAGTTGATGGTCGTCTGAAAGGCGCGCACATCGTGATGGACAAAGTGAGCGTTGGCGCGACCATTACCATCATGTGTGCAGCAGCTCTGGCTGAAGGTACCACAACGTTAGATAACGCAGCGCGCGAACCTGAAATCGTCGACACGGCGGATTTCCTAAATAAACTTGGCGCGAAAATCTCTGGCGCGGGTACAGACACCATCACTATCGAAGGTGTTGAGCGCTTAGGTGGCGGCAAGCACAGTGTCGTAGCAGACCGTATTGAAACGGGGACATTCCTAGTAGCTGCAGCGGTATCTGGCGGTAAAGTGGTTTGTCGTAATACCAACGGTCACTTGCTTGAAGCGGTTCTAGCGAAGCTAGAAGAAGCGGGCGCATTGGTGGAGACAGGCGAAGACTGGATCTCTGTTGATATGACAGACCGTGAGTTAAAAGCAGTAAGTATTCGCACTGCGCCTCACCCTGGTTTCCCGACAGACATGCAAGCGCAATTTACTCTGCTGAACATGATGGCGAAAGGCGGCGGCGTGATCACTGAAACTATCTTTGAAAACCGCTTTATGCACGTGCCTGAGCTGATGCGTATGGGGGCGAAAGCGGAGATTGAAGGTAACACGGTTATTTGTGGTGACGTT
>NZ_JAWOUO010000307.1:0-855 GCF_033339435.1 Vibrio sp. 378 | reverse complement strand
TCAACCCTGCAACTGAGCAAGAGTTAATTCGCTTGAAACCGAGTTCAATTGAAGAGTTGGATTGCCTCATTGAAGCGTGTTCGGCTGAACAAGTTCGATGGGCTAAGTTGAGTGCGAAAGAGCGCTCTAGCTGTTTGAAAAACTGGCATCAATTGTTGATGGAACACGCTGAAGATATCGCGACCATTATTACATTGGAACAGGGCAAGCCATTGTCTGAAAGCCGCGGGGAAGTGAGCTACGGGGCATCTTTTGTAGAGTGGTTTGCAGAAGAGGCTAAACGAGCTTATGGCGAAGTTATCCCAGCTCCTGCTGTAGATAGACGTTTATCTACAATTAAACAGCCTGTAGGCGTGTGTGCTGCGATTACACCGTGGAATTTCCCTATTGCTATGATCACACGAAAAGCGGCACCTGCGTTAGCTGCTGGGTGTGGGATGATCATCAAACCGTCCGAGTTGACCCCTCTGACCGCACTAGCGGTTGTTGAACTTGCGTATCAGGCTGGTACCCCTAAGCCGCTTTTACCTGTTGTTATTTCTGAACAGGCCGCTGAGTTTGGTCAGGTGTTATCGATGGAGCCTAGGATCAAGAAGATTTCATTTACGGGTTCGACTCGCGTCGGCAAAATTTTGATGAAGCAGGCTAGTGAAACTGTTAAAGCGGTATCGATGGAACTTGGAGGTAACGCTCCGTTTATTGTTTTTGAGGATGCTGATTTGGAATCAGCTGCTGATGGGCTTATCGCGTCCAAGTTCCGCAATGCAGGACAAACGTGCGTGTGCACAAACCGTTTATATGTACATCAAAATGTCAAAGAGCGCTTTATGGAAAAAGTGCTCGCAAAAATGATGG
>NZ_JAWOUO010000306.1:0-856 GCF_033339435.1 Vibrio sp. 378 | reverse complement strand
TTAACCGCGCAGAGGATGCTGTGCGAGGGTTTGGGTACGATGACCGGTTTGTCCGCATGTGGCGTTATTACCTTAGTTATTGTGAAGGCGGTTTTCTTGCTCGTACGATCAGCGCCGTTCATATGACTTTCCAGCGCCCATAAGAATTATGAGAGTGTTGATTGCGTCCACTTGGTTTCAACTGTGCTGGTTTATTGCTGTGCTTGGTACGTTTGAGTGGCAATGGTTGATGATGATACTGGCGTTGGCGACTTTGGTGTATTCCATTCTGACGGCGTTTCACTCGGTGAAAGCGATCTCCTTTGTCACCATTTTCGGGCTAGTTCTCGATACGCTAAATCAACACTTCTCGCTTTTGGTTTTCCCTACCCCTTGGCTCCCTGTGTGGTTGATTGGTCTATGGGTATTGTTTGCATGGTATGCCTACCAACTGACAGTGCTTTTGCACCGCTTCGCCAAAATCTACGTATCAATATTAGGTGGGCTTGGAGGAATGCTCAGCTACTTCGCTGGCTACAAGCTTCAAGCGGTAGAGTTTGGATTCGATACAAGTATTACGTTACTGGCCTTGTTTGTTGAGTGGTTGGTGTTAATGCTGGTGATTCTCAAGGTGTATGACAATGGCAAGCTTAAAGAGAAAACTCCTAAGGGGTATGGGTAGCGGTATCTTGTTTGTGTTTGCAATGGGCGCAATACCTTCGCAGGCACAAGATATAGGAAGTACTGACAGACTGAATGTAGAAAACTGGCAGGAATGGGAAACAGTTGGCGAAGCGCAGCTCACTTGGTTTGTGTTTGATATTTATCGATCTCGCCTAAAAGCACCCAATGGACAATACCTTGTTTCTACGGATGT
>NZ_JAWOUO010000305.1:0-857 GCF_033339435.1 Vibrio sp. 378 | reverse complement strand
GCCCTTGCAGCAACATGAATTCGCTTGTGCCTTGAGGAATGAACACGCACACACGTAAATTGTCTTTTTTCGCTTTGGCTAACTTATCAGACAGTTCTGCCGCATTTGAAAAGGCCTCACGTTCGGCATCTCTTCTTACCAACTCCATTGCATCGGCCTCACACTTAGTCGAGTACAGCGCGAGTTCGGGTTGCTGCATGTAACGAACAGATTTGATTGGCAGCATTTCGATGTCTTTCCCGAGGTGAATCCAAGTACAGCTGCCCTTCTCATCTAATGGGTTTGCCATCGTTGCCTGATAGATCGTTTCAAGCTCGCGGTTATTACGCGCGTTTTCAACATCAGGATTCGAGAAGAACTGCTCCCAGAACTTACGGCGTAAATCGACACTTGGTAACGCTTCTTTGATCGAATTACGTTTCGAGTTGGCAAACTCGGCCATCAAGCCCATGTTCTGAGGAAGAATCGCTTCAAGCTTTTCACGAATATTGCGAATCAGTACCGGAGACGCTCCACCACTTGAAATTGCAATCTGGATTCTGCCACGGTTGATCATTGAAGGTGTGATGAAGTCACAGTACGGTTTGTCGTCTACGACGTTGACCAAAATGCCAAGTTCTTTGGCATTTTTATACACCTGGTGATTCAGCTCTGGGTTATCAGTGGTGGCCCACACTTGCACAAAACGTTTTGTGACAAGGTCACTTGAATAAAAGCGTTGCACCCAATGGATTTGGTGCTCATCGGCAAGCCTTGATAAGAACTCAACCAAAGTTGGAGAAACAATGGTGACATTCGCCCCAGCCTTTAGTAGCGCTTCCACTTTACGGCTCGCCACTTCTCCACCACCAACAACA
>NZ_JAWOUO010000304.1:0-857 GCF_033339435.1 Vibrio sp. 378 | reverse complement strand
TACGCAACCAAATCGGGCAGCACAAAATCATCACCGCAGGGGCTGCGAGTGGGTAAAGCTCAGGGTTGTCCAAATTCAATGCTGCAATGATCAACTCACGATTAAGAAGCAACAGTGCGCCGATGGAAATACCAAACACAAAGACTGCTTTGATAAAGAATTTTGCCATGTGCTCAGCTTGCTCAAAGGCATCACGCCCCAAGGATTGACCAATCATCACAGAGCACGCCACAGAGATCCCAAAAAAAATCGAGTAACAGAGTGATTCAAATGGGCCGAGCATACTAAATACTGCCAATTCGGTTGTCCCCATGTGGCCAAAAATCATCTGATAAACCATGGTGCCGATTGCCCAAAGTAATGCACCTAGCGTCATTGGCAGCGCAAGACGACGATAAGACAGCCACAACGAAGGGCGTTCAGAGCCTTCTTTTACTTCCAGCAACCAGTGCTTCTGCCAACGCATGTAGGCAATCATGGCGAGTACTTGGAACAAACGAGAAATGGTCGTAGCGAATGCCGCACCAGCGACCCCCATTGCTGGGATGCCAAAGCCGCCTTTGATTAACCAGAAATTCAAACCAATATTAAGGACGATGGTCATTGCACCCATTAATAGCGGAGTGACGGTGTCTCCCGAGGAGCGCATGCTGGCTTCGAGCACGATGACGATATGCGTAAGCAACAGCACCGGAAACGCATACCACAAGTAAGTCGCACCCAACTCAATCACTCGTGTATCGCTGGTTTGTAAACGCATGATGAGTTCGCTACCAAGCGTGATGATCAACGTCACTGGGATAAGCACTTTTAAGCCAAATCGGATGGCGATACCAGTTACGGTTTTGGCACTGACG
>NZ_JAWOUO010000303.1:0-857 GCF_033339435.1 Vibrio sp. 378 | reverse complement strand
TCAACCATTTGAGTAAATTCACATAAAGTACAGAATTGTGGCAAAGAAGAAAAAGTTAACCAAAGGTCAGGTGCGCCGCGTACGCAGCAACCAACAAAAACGCCTAAAAAAGCAAGAAGAGTCCATCCAATGGGATGAGAACATGCTTGGCGCAAGTAAACAGGGTCTAGTGATTACTCGCTTTGGCCAGCACGCTGACATCGAAGATTTAGAAACTGGCGAGGTTCAACGCTGTAACCTACGTCGTGGCATTGAGTCTCTGGTTTCCGGTGACCGAGTGCTCTGGCGTGAAGGTCTTGAATCAATGGCAGGCATCTCAGGTGTTGTGGAAGCCGTAGAGCCACGTACATCAATGCTGACTCGCCCAGACTACTACGACGGCCTCAAACCAGTTGCGGCAAACATCGATCAGATGGTGATTGTCTCGTCTGTCTTGCCTGAGCTATCACTGAACATTATCGACCGTTATTTAGTGGCCGCAGAGACACTCAACATCGCACCATTGTTGGTGCTCAACAAGGTCGATTTGCTTGAGGCAGATGACCGTGCAATGTACGAAGAGTGGCTCAAAGAATACGAGCGAATTGGTTATAAAGTGCTGTTCGTGAGTAAAAATTCTGGTGAAGGCATTAGTGATTTAGAAGTGCAGTTACGCGATCGTATCAACATCTTTGTTGGTCAATCTGGCGTAGGTAAATCGAGTGTGGTTAATGCATTAATGCCTGAACTAGAACAAGAAGGGGAAGAAGGCGCAATTTCTGAAAACTCTGGCTTAGGTCAACACACCACGACAGCAGCACGCCTTTACCACATTCCAACTGGCGGCGATCTTATTGACTCACCAGGGGTTCGCGAAT
>NZ_JAWOUO010000302.1:0-857 GCF_033339435.1 Vibrio sp. 378 | reverse complement strand
ATCATCATTAGCGCCACCATGCCCAAAGCAATCGCGCTCGTAAAACCACCTAAAACACTGACCTTCCCGGTACCAAACGAAAAACGCTCATTGTTCGCATTTTGCTTAGCATAGCGATAAGCGAATAAGGTGATGCAAAATGCCGCTGCATGAGTGCCCATGTGCCATCCATCGGCGAGTAAGGCCATAGAGCCAAAAAGCGTGCCCGCAGCAATCTCAACCACCATAGTGACAAGCGTCAGAATCAGAACATAAAAAGTTCGCTTTTCACCTTTATGGTTATGAGAAACAAAATCGTGCGTGTGTTGTGCTATTGCCATAGATAAATCATATCCCTATTGCTTAGTTTGTTTGATAATCAAAATATTTGATTTAAATTTAGTTTGATCATCAAACAAAGTCAACATAGAAAACTAAGAAAGGCGTTCATCACTGCACTCAAGATTGGCCAATCTGATGCCTCCCCGCATGAACATATGCGGCCTTGTTTGGGAATCAGCCGCTTATACGTTAAGCTGCCGTTACTCAACTAAAAGATAGAAAGCGGATAAGCAGATGGAACATGTAGGTTCTCGTGCACTGATTGTTGAAGGCGGCGCAATGCGAGGGGTATTTTCTTGCGGAATACTCGACCATTTTTTAGCTGCGGACTTTTCTCCCTTCGACAGCTTTTGGGGTGTATCGGCTGGCGCAAGTAATCTTGCCGCTTATTTGGCAAAAATGCCGGGCAGAAACCTAAAAATCTATCTCGATTACAGCCTAAGAAATGAGTTCATCACCCCCAGCCAGCTCATACGCGGTGGTGATGTCATGGATTTGGATTGGATGTGGCAAGTGACACTTGAAGAGTTAGGCAT
>NZ_JAWOUO010000301.1:0-858 GCF_033339435.1 Vibrio sp. 378 | reverse complement strand
GCTGACACTCAGCTTTACCGCTTAGGCGCGAACTTGTTCCAGCTGCCAGTGAACCGTCCGTTAACGTCTGTTCGTAATCATAATCAAAATGGTTTGAGCAATAACGCGCAGCTGAGCAATGGGGACGTAAATTATGAACCAAGCCGCAAGCTTAACTTGGCTGAAGACAATCAGTTTAAAGCGGTAGAAACCAAGCTCGTAGGTACGGTTCAGCAAAAAGCGATCAGCAAACCACGAGATTTCTACCAAGCTGGCGTGTTGTACCGCAGCATGAATGAACAAGACAGAAGCGATCTGATTGCTAACCTAGCGGGCGACCTGAATAAGGTAATGGATAAAGACATCAAAGCGACGATGGTGAGCTATTTCTATCGTGCAGACAAAGAATACGGTTCGCGTCTTGCTGAAGCGACCGATACCAATCTCTCGCAAGTGAAAAACAAAGCGATGATGTAAGGCGTAAAGTTTTGGCCTGCGGGAGAAGTATCTGCTCTTTTCTGCCCGAAAATCAGGGCTCTCGTAGGCCATTTTCTGTCATTTTTAATGAGGACGGGTGAATGAAAAACGTATTCTTGCTCAGCTCTGTACTATTTTCTTTGGGTTTATCTTTAAGCTTGTTTGCCTCTCAAGACAAACTCGAAACTCAATATCAATCCTTAGTAGAGCTCTTTTTTGATGCTGCGCGCATTGGTAATAATGAAGTGGTTGAAACCTTTGTATCGCAAGGTTTCCCGATTGATCAGCGCAACAACGAAAGTTACACCGCGCTAATGGTGGCGGCATATCAGGGTAATAAAGACACGGTACGGTTACTGCTCGACTCTGGAGCGAATGCCTGTTTACAAGACAAGCGTGGTA
>NZ_JAWOUO010000300.1:0-860 GCF_033339435.1 Vibrio sp. 378 | reverse complement strand
TTAAATTTTTGCCGTATTGTAATGGATGTTAAAGATAAAACCTGAGATCTAGCTAGCAAGTGATACAAAGAAAAGCATCATAACGGGCACAAGTAAACTCAAGATAAAACCACTAACAATAGCGACAGGGACGCAGCGGACGCCACCTGTGGTTTGAATCACAGGTAATGTAAAGTCCATCGCAGTTGCGCCCGCATAACCGATAGCTGTACAAGGGTAGCTACGGATAAAGAGTGGGATCGCGACCAGCGCTATCAACTCACGCATGAGTTCGATAAGGAAAGACGCCCCACCAAACACAGGACCAAATGCGTCGCCCATCAAAATGCCTGCTAATGAGTACCAGCCAAATCCGGAAGACATCGCTAATGCTTGATAAAGTGGTAAGTCTAAAATCACAGAAGCGATAACGCCGCCGAGCATACAAGTGGCGATAACAATGGCAGCAATCGCCATGCCTTGTTTGTTGAGCAAGATCTGTCTCAGAGTTAAACCGCTGTTTCTGAGTTGAATGCCGATGAAAAAGAGCAGAAGGAAGAGGATCCATTCGCTCGCGGTATCTACCCACTCCAGACCTATCGGCAAAATGAGACCAGCAATTAAGCCTCCACCAACGACAACAATCAGTTTTACTGATTCTAATGCCATAGAAGAAAGTGGAAGCTTGTTTTGGTTGTGATTGGTCTGCAACGGGATAATCTTATCGATTATTGGCAGAGCGAGTAAGTTACATACACTCAAGCAGACGAAAAAAGTACCAGCGTACAGCAGTATACTCTGCAAGTTGCTACTCAAGTTGTCTAAGGCAGCTAAACTTAAACCCATCAACGAAAGAATGACGTAAATAAGGTATGAAGTTG
>NZ_JAWOUO010000299.1:0-860 GCF_033339435.1 Vibrio sp. 378 | reverse complement strand
AGCCAATCTATGCTGGCAAAACGTCTTGATGCGATTGTCGAAGACTGTGTAAACGCGGTTGGTGTTGATGTGAACACTGCCTCTGCAGCGCTACTGACGCGCGTTGCAGGCTTGTCGAGCACCATCGCACAGAACATTGTCGACTTCCGTGATGAAAATGGTCGTTTCGAAGCACGTACAACTTTGAAGAAAGTGCCTCGTTTAGGTCCTAAGGCGTTCGAGCAGTGTGCGGGTTTCCTTCGTATTATGGATGGTAAAAACCCACTGGATGCCTCTGCAGTGCACCCAGAAGCCTACCCTGTAGTCAAAGCGATTGCCGAGAAGAACCGTAAAGACATCAAAGCACTGATTGGCGATTCGACGTTCCTTAAAGGTCTGCACGCGGTGGATTACACCGATGAGCACTTCGGTGTCCCAACGGTGACCGATATCATCAAAGAGCTGGACAAACCAGGCCGAGACCCTCGTCCGGAGTTCAAAACCGCAACCTTCGCTGAAGGCGTTAACTCGGTTGCAGATCTAGAACCGGGCATGATTCTCGAAGGCGTCGTATCGAACGTGGCCAACTTTGGTGCTTTCGTCGATATTGGTGTTCACCAAGATGGTTTAGTGCACATCTCAGCCCTAACGGATCGTTTCGTTTCTGATCCGCGTGAAGTGGTGAAAGCAGGTGACATCGTTAAAGTGAAAGTGATGGAAGTGGACGTACAGCGCAAGCGTATCGGTCTATCGATGCGTTTAAACGACGAGCCGGGTCAAGACAACCGCAGCCAACGCTCATCAGCAGCGCCGCGTCGTAATGATCAGTCACAACGTCGTCAACCTCGCCGTGATGATTCCTCATCGAACAATGCGATGGG
>NZ_JAWOUO010000298.1:0-861 GCF_033339435.1 Vibrio sp. 378 | reverse complement strand
GCCTGTACTAAGCACAGCTATCTCGTGACCGAAATTGAAGACCTAGCGCCAACGCTAGCCGAAGCGTTTGAAGTGGCCAAAACAGGTCGTCCGGGCCCGGTCATTGTCGATATTGCGAAAGATGTTCAGCTTGCTCAAGCCCCAACAGAATTGCTGCCACCTTACGTTGCACCTGAAATTGAAGACGTCAGTGCTGAAGACATCAAACGCGCGCAAGACGTACTGGCAGCGTCCACTCGCCCAGTGTTGTATGTCGGCGGCGGTGTGCAGCTAGCGAAAGCAACAGATGCAGTGAGAGAGTTCTTACGTCTGAACCCGATGCCAGCGGTAAGCACTCTGAAAGGCTTAGGTACGATTGAACGCCATGACCCTCACTACTTAGGCATGTTAGGTATGCACGGCACCAAAGCGGCCAACCTTGTGGTTCAAGAAGCGGATCTGTTGATTGTCGTAGGCGCGCGTTTTGATGACCGTGTGACGGGCAAACTCGATACCTTTGCGCCGCACGCCAAAGTCATCCATATCGACATCGATGCGGCAGAAATCCATAAGCTTCGCCACGCAAACGCACCACTGCGAGGCGACATCAATACCATTCTTCCTCAATTGGAGCTGACTCAAGATATCTCATCGTGGGTTCACCATAGTGAAAGTCTGCGTAGCGGCTTTAAGTGGCGTTACGACCACCCTGGCGATCTTATCTACGCGCCGCTGCTGCTTAAGCAGTTATCTGACATGATGCCAGACAGCGCCATCGTATCGACTGACGTAGGCCAGCACCAAATGTGGGCAGCTCAGCACATTCAGCCACGCGATCCGCAAAACTTCATTACTTCCGCAGGCTTAGGCACCATGGGTTTT
>NZ_JAWOUO010000297.1:0-863 GCF_033339435.1 Vibrio sp. 378 | reverse complement strand
TCTGAGAAGCACTCACCAGCAAGACCGTGCATTGCGATTCTTCCACCCATTGAGTAGCCAATCAAAATAAGTGGTTGTTGCGGAGGAAATAATAAAGATAGTGTGGAATTAAGAAGTTTGCAGCAATCATCGAGATCGTTGCACTTTGTAAACTGGCTGCGACCATGACCAGGAAGGTCGATAACGACTCGTTCAAACTGAGTCAGCTCATCCAAACAAGCTTGCCAATCAGCACCACTTCCTAAAAGACCATGCAAAAACACCAGAGTGGGAAGAGCACCACTTTGGTGTTTTTCAGTTGGAGAGAGACGCTCAGAGTGAAGCATGCAGGCTCTTATTAAATGCCTTTATCAACTCTGCGGCTTGGCTTGGTGGGGTTTGAACTTCCACCAGCATTGTGCCTTGGCCGCTCGACAAGTGCTCGGCAACCACTGCTTGATACATTTCTAATGTAGTTGGCTTTTCATACTTTAAGCCAAACTGCTTAGCTGCATGTTCAAACTGATAACCGTGGGGCATTTGGTAGTACGCAGTGCGATGCTCCTGAGGCACTGGCAACATATCGAAAATCGCACCACCATCATTATTTGTGACCACAAGTACTGCCGGTAGGTCATTACGAGAAAACAGCGCGAGCGAGTTGAGGTCATAAAGCGCCGATGTATCACCGATGTACATCAATAGCGGCTTGCCTAGCGAACGCTGAACACCCGAAGCTGTGGCAAATAGACCATCAATACCCGACGCTCCGCGATTGGTAAACACCTCAGTATTTAATCGGCCAAACATATCGACTAATCGAACAAACAAGCTGTTACCGAGAAAGACATCGACGCTCTGCGTTCGCTCTTCAATGTCAGCCG
>NZ_JAWOUO010000296.1:0-864 GCF_033339435.1 Vibrio sp. 378 | reverse complement strand
CAATGAATCGACAGAGTGGGCTCAAGAACTGCTTTCTCAAACACCTTAACTCGCTATAATGCTTCTCTCCCACTCTATTGGGATTATTTGTTTCATCGCTTTACCTAACGAGATTTCATCTTATGGCTTCTTCTTGTCCTTGCGGCGCTAACCGTACCTACCAACAGTGTTGCGAAATTGCGCACAACAATCACGCTGACGTCAAAACACCAGAACAGTTAATGCGCTCTCGCTATAGCGCTCATGTGCTAGGCCTCGTTGACTACGTTGTGAAAACATATCACCCAAGTTGTAACGCAGAAGAACAACGTGAAGGTATCGCACAATCGATCGACAGCGATTGGTGCAAACTGGAAGTCGTCAAAGCAGAAGCTGGCAGCCATGAAAATGAAGGCTTTGTTGAGTTCAACGCCTATTTCAATGAAGACGGCCAACGCTACTGCCTGAGCGAGCGTTCACGCTTCGTGAAAGAAGATGGGCTGTGGTATTACATTGATGGCACTTTCCCTGAAGAAGAATCCGAGCAAGATCCGCGACTTAATCAATCCATCAGCAGCTTAAAAGTAGGCCGTAACGATCCATGTATTTGTGGCAGCGGTAAGAAATTTAAAAAGTGCTGCGGATAAAATCGCACTATCAAGAAAAAACAAAGGCTTCCAAATGGAAGCCTTTGTTTTATTTCTTTGATTTGAACTACTTGTGACGCTCTTTAAGCTTATTCACCACATCGTTCATTGATAAACCTTGGTCTTGTAAAAGCACCAACAAGTGATAGATCAAATCTGCAGATTCACACACTAACTCCGCCTTATCGCCCGACGTCGCCGCAAGCGCGACTTCAACGCCTTCTTCGCCCACTTTTTG
>NZ_JAWOUO010000295.1:0-866 GCF_033339435.1 Vibrio sp. 378 | reverse complement strand
TAGCATGCGCGCAAACAGCAGTAAGCTCTCTATAGCGAAGAACAATTACATGATCGCAGGGATCTTAGTATTCATGCTGTCTACGGCTGTCATACACCTAGGCATGACCTACTTCCTTGGGGATTTCTCACTAACGTGGCTGCCACCAGCGTTATCCATCAGTGAAATGCTGTTTGTTGGTTACGCGCTGCTTACATCAAGATTCTACAGCGCCAAATACCTTGCTTATCTGACGATCAGTGTGCTTTTTGTGTGCACCATTTTCGTCCTGCCATTAGGTGCGGTATTTATTCCAATGTCTGAAGACAATCAATGGCTCATCTCAATTCCGATTTGCGCCTTGATTGGCATCACCTGGCACTTGGTCTACAAACGCGTTAGCCGAATCGCATCGTTCTTTATATACGGCAATCGACAAACACCAGTTCAGCAGATCTTAGCGTTAGAAGAAGAGTTTAAGCGCTCAATCGACGATGCCGTGCATCAGTTGAGCACATTACTCAACATACCCAATGACAAGCTTCAACTCGTAACCAGTAACTACACCGAAACCTTCTACGAAGATTATTTACACAGCAATGATTCGGTTTTGGTGCTCGACGAACTCTCTGAAAGGCTCGACGAAAAACCGTCTTCAAAAGGTTCAATCAAAGCTCTGTATGAACGCATGAGATCGAGTAACACGGCACTTGTTATGCCACTGTTTGGCCGTGAAAAGTCGGTTTCACATTTGCTGATTTCTTCACACAAAAGCGATAACAAACTGTTTTCGAACGAAGAGATTTCAGCACTACAAACATTGTTGATCCGCGTACAAAATACGATTGAGTCTGATAGGAAGATTCGTCAAAGCCGCGCGTTGGCCA
>NZ_JAWOUO010000294.1:0-867 GCF_033339435.1 Vibrio sp. 378 | reverse complement strand
TTTGATCGCATTTGTTGTGGCATTTGCTCTATACGCTTATGGTAAAGACACAGCAGCGACGCAGCTTGTCGTGCCATTCTTTAAAGACGTGATGCCACAGCTTGGTCTGATGTACATCATTCTGACTTACTTCGTGATTGTTGGCACCAGTAATGCGGTAAACCTCACTGATGGTTTAGATGGTTTGGCTATCATGCCGACGGTACTGGTTGCTGCAGGCTTTGCCGTTATCGCTTGGGCGACTGGTAACGTTAACTTTTCTGAATATCTGCACATCCCATATCTACCGCACGCCTCTGAGCTTGTTGTGGTATGTACGGCGATTGTGGGCGCGGGTCTTGGATTCTTATGGTTCAACACCTATCCAGCACAAGTATTTATGGGTGACGTAGGCTCTCTTGCGCTAGGTGGTGCACTAGGCACTATCGCTGTTTTGGTTCGTCAAGAATTGGTGCTGGTTATCATGGGCGGTGTGTTTGTTATGGAAACACTGTCTGTAATCCTCCAAGTCGGTTCATACAAGCTGCGCGGTCAACGCATTTTCCGCATGGCACCAATTCATCATCACTACGAATTAAAAGGTTGGCCAGAACCTCGTGTAATCGTGCGATTCTGGATAATTTCTATGGTTCTTGTTCTGATTGGTCTTGCGACATTGAAAGTGCGTTAAACGCACTTTCCAAGAACAAGCAATACAGTGTGATCACATATGGAACGTTGGCAAAACATACATAACGTTGTCGTCGTAGGGCTCGGTATTACCGGGCTCTCTGTCGTTAAACACCTCCGAAAAACTCAGCCGCAATTGACGGTTAAAGTTATTGATACGCGTGACAATCCGCCAGGCGCCGAGCGTCTGCCTGAACA
>NZ_JAWOUO010000293.1:0-867 GCF_033339435.1 Vibrio sp. 378 | reverse complement strand
AGATTAGCTGTCCAAAACATGGTGTGTTCGGAGGAAATATGTCCATTAATTCTATCGACCATGACGAGATGACCAACATCGCTCACAAGTGGGAATTACCCGAAGAAGAAGAAACCGTTGTGAAGCCAGAGAAAACAGTGAAATCAGCAGAAGCCAGACGTCGCATTGAGGCACTGCGTGAAATCCGCGAAAGCGGGTTAAGCATTGAAGAAGCAAGAGAACTTGGCTTGATTCACTGATTCTCTCAATTCGGTGTACCACTCCATAGGGTAGCCAACTGGCTGCCCTTTTTATTTGCTAACCCCATCATTTAACCGAAGTTTCTTGCTCGTTTTATTTGTTCTCCAACCTTATTTTTATTCAGTCTGAAGTCACTTTGCTTGCTTACTATGGTTTGACAAATGGTAGAGGCGTTACTAAAAGATATATCAGTAGGATATGCCTTTTGTTGACTATCCATATCATCTAAGCAGGAGCGCGAATATGGTTGATCAGATCCTTTTCTACGAGCCCGATGAGCCGCACGGCTTCCTGTCCAACTTCTGTCATGCCCCCGTCGAAATATCTTCCCAATCTTGGCCCACCAGCGAACACTACTATCAAGCTCAGAAATTTGTTGATGCCCAACTGCAAACCAAAATTCAGAAAGCCCAATCGCCGGATGAAGCGTTCGCGTTAAGCCGTCAGTACGAGCATCTCGTTCGCAGCGATTGGGACAACATGAAGCTCTCAGTTATGGCGTTCATTGTGCGAGAAAAATTCCTCCAAAACCCGAAACTTGCTCAGAAACTGATGCGCACGGGCAATGCTTGCCTTACTGAGCATTCGCACAAGGACGCATTTTGGGGAGATGGGGGAGACGGTAAA
>NZ_JAWOUO010000292.1:0-869 GCF_033339435.1 Vibrio sp. 378 | reverse complement strand
TCTATACTTAATCATACAAATCCGGCAGTACGAAACGAATAAAGTGAACGTGTCAAAAGCCCGAATAGCGTTACCCAACAAAAACGCCCTTCACATAAGTAAAGGGCGTTTGTTATTTGAGATTTTGATTAGCGAGCTATAATACCAACCCACCGTCAATCTTGAGCACTTGTCCGGTTATAAACGCACTTTTATCAGAGACCAGAAACGCAACGCCATTGGCGATATCTTGCACCGAGCCCATACGTCCTAGGGGCGTTTTACTTTCCATCATTTGAATGACTTTCTCTGGCAGGTTCTTGGTCATGTCGGTGGTGATAAAACCAGGGGCAACACAGTTCACTCGGATTTGAGCGCCTTTTCTCGATAGCTCTTTCGCCCAGCCTTTGCTCATTGAGATGACGCCGCCTTTACTTGCACCGTAGTTACTTTGCCCAATATTGCCATCCGTACCCACGATAGAAGAAATGCTGACAATGCTACCTGCGCCCTGCTCTAGCATTACTGGCGCGACGCGTTGAGTAAGTAAGAACACAGCCTTTAAGTTCACATCGATTACGCTGTCCCAATCTTGTTCAAGCATGTCTGGCAGCAATGCATCGCGAGTAATACCCGCGTTATTAACCAGCGCATCGATTCTTCCATGCTGCTCTACAATACTGTCTACCACTTCGCTAACAGCAGCGGCATCGCACAAATTGACTTGATAACTGCTTAGCTGCGCCGACTGGCTCCATTCCACAGGCGAGATATCCAGCCCAACGACGTGGAATCCATCTTCGAGTAGTTGTTCGCAGATGGCCTGCCCTATACCGCGAGCAGCCCCTGTAACTACGGCGACTTTGTCGTGTTTCATCTTGGTCTTCCTT
>NZ_JAWOUO010000291.1:0-870 GCF_033339435.1 Vibrio sp. 378 | reverse complement strand
GTCCACTTGCTTGATTTGCAGCTCTTTTGGTACTTCGAAGAACATGTTTTCTTCTCGACCTAAGACTTCATCGACTGAGCGTGCACCCACTAGCTCTTTGATACGCTCAAGAATCTGATTCACCAACTCTTCTGGCGCAGAAGCACCCGCTGTCACACCTACTTTTGTCTTGCCTTCAAACCACTCTGGCTTGATATCTTCAGGACAATCAGTCAAGTAACCAGGCGTGCCAAGTTTCTCAGCCAACTCTTTAAGACGAGTAGAGTTTGAAGAATTCTTAGAACCCACAACCACCATTACATCCACATCACCAGCCAGCTCTCGCACGGCATCTTGGCGGTTTTGTGTTGCGTAACAAATATCGTCTTTACGTGGACCTTGGATGTCAGGAAATACGCGGCGTAGCTCTTCAATCACATCAGCGGTTTCATCGACAGACAATGTGGTTTGGCTTACATAGTGCAGATCCGATGGATCTTTCACGATCGCTTTTAGTTTTTCAACGTCCGCAGGAGTTTCCACTAAGTACATGCCGCCAGTTTCGCTTGAGTACTGACCCATGGTACCTTCGACTTCTGGGTGACCAGCATGACCAATCAGAACCACTTCCATATTGCGGCGGCTTGCACGCGCAACTTCCATATGAACTTTCGTTACCAATGGGCAGGTTGCATCAAATACCGTCAGATCACGCTGTTTTGCTTCTTGGCGAACCGCTTGCGATACACCATGAGCAGAGAAAATCACGATGTTGTTGTCAGGCACTTCATGTAGCTCTTCAACGAAGATAGCGCCTCGTTGCTTTAGCCCCTCAACCACAAAACGGTTATGTACCACTTCATGGCGAACATAGATCGGCGGCTGATACAG
>NZ_JAWOUO010000290.1:0-870 GCF_033339435.1 Vibrio sp. 378 | reverse complement strand
TGCGGTTTTCCATCGCTTCTAGAGTGAAAACAACGTTACCTTTTGGTGTCATTAACTCCAGGCTGTCACCTACAACGAATTTGTTTTTCACTTCAACTTCTGCCATGTCACCACGACGTTTACCTGTGAACTCACCAACAAATTGTTGTGCGTCAGAGACTGAGTAACCGTAATCGTAGTTTTGGTAAGTATCGTGTGTATGACGACGTAGGAAACCTTCTGTGTAACCACGGTGAGCTAGGCTTTCTAGTGTACCCATTAGGCTTTCATCGAATGGTTTACCTGCAACTGCGTCGTCGATCGCTTTACGGTAAACTTGCGCTGTACGTGCGCAGTAGTAGAACGACTTAGTGCGGCCTTCGATTTTTAGTGAGTGAACACCCATCTTAGTTAGACGCTCTACGTGCTGAACCGCGCGTAGGTCTTTTGAGTTCATGATGTAAGTGCCGTGTTCATCTTCGTAGGCAGCCATTTTTTCTTCTGGACGATGCGCTTCAGAAAGCAGAACCACTTCATCCGTTGGTTTACCACGACCGATAGTGGTTTCAGGGCGCTCGTCTTGAACTTCAACAGGCTGTGCTTCAGTTGGGTCAAACTTCTCAACGATGTCGCCAGCGTCGTTTTCTTTGCCTTCTTCAACTTTGTATTCCCAACGACATGCGTTAGTACATGTACCTTGGTTAGGATCACGCTTGTTAATGTAACCAGAAAGTAGGCAACGACCAGAGTAAGCCATACATAGTGCACCGTGAACGAATACTTCTAGTTCAGTTTCAGGGCAATGCTCACGAATTTCTTCGATTTCTTCTAGAGATAGCTCGCGAGAAACGATTACACGTTCAACGCCATTCGCAGCCCAGAACTTAACGG
>NZ_JAWOUO010000289.1:0-871 GCF_033339435.1 Vibrio sp. 378 | reverse complement strand
AGGCTGGCCGCCCTGGTACCGAAGCCCAGAGTCAACCTAACCCGCTTCCACGGGGTGTTCGCACCCAACAGTCGGCACCGGGCGTTGGTCACGCCGGCAAAACGGGGCAGGGGCAACAAGGTCAGGGTGGCTGATGAACCGGCAACACCAGCACAACGGCGAGCGTCGATGACATGGGCGCAACGGCTCAAGCGTGTTTTCAATATCGACATCGAGACCTGCAGCGGCTGCGGCGGCGCCATGAAAGTCATCGCCTGCATTGAAGACCCTATAGTGATCAAGCAGATCCTTGATCACCTGAAGCACAAAGCCGAAACCAGCGGGACCAGGGCGTTACCCGAAAGCCGGGCGCCACCGGCTGAGCTGCTCCTGGGTCTGTTTGACTGACGAGCCTGAAGGCCAACGATACCAATCAAAATGCTGCGTTCACAGCGCCGCGGCAGGGATCCGCCGTGCTGGTTGTCGGAAAAGGAGCCGCTAGTGGGAAAGAGGAGGGTAAATTTTCAGCGTTGCTGGCTCCCCGTCAGCCGGATTGGGTTGCATCGCAGGGGTGTCGAAAGAGTCAACTGCGGTCCAAAGCTGTTGGACTTGGGTGAAAAGGGCGTTTATTCTTCCTATACGTTCATTAGGTCATCTAGCCTTTCTTCCGCAGGTTTTGTTCTTGGTTTTTTAGGGGGTAATGTCATAGGGTTTGTCTCTTAATATCTTGTGCTAAAAGCAAATCTGATAGGGGTATCATAGCACTTAATATTGATATGCTAAAACTTAGCTCGCTGGTAGCTTCGCTATTTTAACTATCTTTTTGGTGCTTCTATAAAAAGATAAAATAAATACAATCAATAAAACATACATTATCGCACCAATCATCCAT
>NZ_JAWOUO010000288.1:0-871 GCF_033339435.1 Vibrio sp. 378 | reverse complement strand
GACTTGATGTGAAGGACCCTTTTCGGGTGTTTAGGGAAAGAACAAAAATAAGAGTAGTCACAATGAATGCATTTACAAAACTCGTCGAACATTCAAAAAAAGTCGCCAACTTTGGTCATTTATTAGAAATTGTAGGCTGGGATCAAGCTGCTGTGATGCCATCAGGCGGTGCTGAAGCACGCTCCAACGCAATGGCTGAACTTGAAGTACACATCCACTCGCTCATGACTCAGCCACATCTTGAGGATCTATTTGCACAAGTAGAAGAAGAAACCCTCGCCACGCAAGAGCGAGCCATGTTACGTGAAATGAAACGCGAATGGCAGCTTGCAAACCTTCTTCCAGAATCATTAGTTCAAGCAAGTTCTCTTGCCGGTTCGATGTGTGAGCACGCTTGGCGCACACAGCGTGCTAATAATGACTGGGCCGGTTTTGAGAAGAACTGGGCAGAAGTTGTAAAGCTATCCCAAGAAGAGGCTCAAATTCGTGCAGACGCAAATGGCACAACGCCATACGATGCGATGCTGAATGTTTACGAGCCAGGCACGACGTCGGCTTCTTTAGATACACTGTTTTCTGACGTCAAAACATGGTTGCCTTCTTTAATTGACGAAGCAATTGAAAAGCAAAAATCAAATAACATTCTGCTTCCTAACGGCCATTACCCTGCTGAAAAACAAAAAGCACTGGGCTTGCAAGTGATGAAGCTGCTTCAGTTCGATTTCGAGCATGGTCGACTCGATGAGAGTGTCCACCCGTTCTGTGGCGGCGTTCCTACCGATGTGCGTATCACAACTCGTTACGATGAGAGTGAGTTTATGCAATCATTAATGGGAATCGTGCACGAAACTGGTCACGCTCGTTATGAACA
>NZ_JAWOUO010000287.1:0-872 GCF_033339435.1 Vibrio sp. 378 | reverse complement strand
CAAGCGAAAATCTGGTTTTTGCAATGCCAGTTTTAAGCCATAAAAACAAACTACTAGCACGGCAAAGATAATCAGCCCCCACTCTTGGACGAACTCACTAGCCGCCAGCAAAAATTGCGTTGACTGTGGCAACTCTTGCCCCATTTGAATGATCGGCTCGATGATTTTGGGTACCACGGTCGCCAACAAGAACGAGACAATCGCCACCGCAAACACCACTAACACGACAGGGTAGATCATCGCTTGCAACAGCTTAGAACGCATTTTCTGACGGTTTTCGACGTACTCCGCCAAGCGCTCTAAAACCGTATCAAGGTGTCCAGATTTTTCACCCGCGGCGACCATAGAGCGAAACAGTTCGTCAAAGACGTGTGGATAATCACCTAGGCTATCTGCCAATGGGTAACCTTCGGTGACTTTGGAGCGAACTGCAGCGATCATGGTGCGAATTCGTGGCTTTTCTGCTTGTTCAGAAACTGCTCGAAGACACTCTTCAAGAGGCATACCTGATTGAACAAGTGTGGATAGTTGACGCGTGATCAGAGCCAGTTCAGCCGTTTTGATACCACGTTTGAAACCCACAGAGCCTGAAGACTTAGCCGCCTTTGCTTTGGCTTCCACGACCTCAACAGGGATCATTCCTTGTTCTTTCAGTCGTTGGCGCACTTGACGAGCGTTATCCCCTTCAATCGTGCCTTTTTTTTGTTTGCCTTTTGCATCCAGCGCTTTGTATTCAAATGCTGCCATTACGCTTCCTTCGTCACTCGCATCACTTCTTCAAGTGACGTAATACCACGACGTACTTTGCTTAGACCATCACTACGAATACTTGGCGTATGATTACGAACGGCTTTTTCCACTTCTTGCTCACC
>NZ_JAWOUO010000286.1:0-872 GCF_033339435.1 Vibrio sp. 378 | reverse complement strand
CAGTGCCGCTTTAACAGAAAAACGTTTGAAAGCGGTCGTGGGCATTACGCCAGTCAATGTGGGACGCTTATTCCGTGAAGGATTCAGCTTGTACAACCCAAATGGCACGCTGGAAGCAATGGCGGCACAGCGTACCGCTGAAGCTCGCGGCGGAGAATTACAAGTCAACGAACTTCTTCCACCAAGCCTAGAGTTTGCCAAAGAAAATGGCTTAACTGAGCGCGATGTGTTTGAGGCGACTGACTACTATAAAACGCCTCGCGGACAGACTGAAGGCGGAGCCACGCGCATGTTGTTTTCTCATGCTCAGAAAACCCTAAGTTGGGATGCTTTTGCCTTCACTGAAACCTTATTAACTCAACCAGTGATGACCGTGATTGGTCAAAAAGTGGGAGCGTTTGGCGCTTATCGTGATGGTCAGGAGGTTTATGGTCGAGCTGTCGCATCAAAGGATCGCCAACTAGTTGATCTAGAAAACTGGTCTCACTATGAGTTGTATGACCATCCTCAAGCAGTTGGCATGGCAATGGAGAAAGTCGCGCCCTTCTTGGATAAGCATTTGAAGTAATCTGAAATCAAGAGTGCCACCAAACCGGTCGCACTCTTTCTTCTCTGTTATTCCTATTTCTCAGTTAATAGCCATAGGTCAGTGACTATGTTTCGATGGACGCTCATCGTTCTATTTATATTGTTCGTATTTTTGATGGTGGTTGCTCTCGTCGTTACTCAAATCGAAAACTCACAATACCGCAAGCACAAACAAAAGCAGCAACATCTGCAGCGCTCGTTAACCGGCGAGTCTAAAAGCGCAATCGTCGTTTTCTCTCGCTCAGGAAATACCGCTACTCTGTCCGAGCATATTGCCAACAAAA
>NZ_JAWOUO010000285.1:0-874 GCF_033339435.1 Vibrio sp. 378 | reverse complement strand
ACGCTTATATTCTGCCAAAATCAGCGAAATCAGCGCTGATTCCTTGGTTTGCGAACATACCTCTGCGTACAGGATGGAAAGGAGAGATGCGCTACGGTCTTCTCAATGACCTGCGTCCAAATATGAAATCCTTCCAATACATGGTTGAGCGTTATGTGGCTCTCGCTTACTCTAAATCAGAAATGGTTGATTCATCCTCTCTTGGAGGATTGGATACACTGCCTCGCCCTAGCCTGTCGATCAATAAAGAAGAACAGCAAACAACCATCAATAAATTCAATTTAGATCAAAAACGACCAGCTGTTGGTCTATGTCCTGGTGCAGAATTTGGCCCAGCGAAAAAGTGGCCGGAAACACACTATGCCGAAGTTGCTGCACAGATGTGCAAAGCCGGCCATCAAGTATGGCTGTTTGGCTCTCAAAAAGACCTAGAGACTTGTAACAATATCCGTGCACTTGTTCCAACACAGTTCCATGAACACATTCATGTTCTAGCAGGGCAAACCAGTTTAATTGAAGCGGTCGATCTTCTTGCTGCATGTAAAACGGTGGTCGCAAATGACTCAGGCTTAATGCATGTAGCAGCCGCTGTAGGTTGTAATGTCGTTGCTGTTTATGGCTCAACATCACCAAAGTACACACCACCACTGGCTGAAAAAGTTGAAATGGTTCATACCGATATCGACTGCCGACCATGTTTCAAGCGTGAATGCCAATACCAACATTTGAAATGCTTGACTGAGCTATCGCCAAAACAAGTCCTAGATAGCATCCAGAAACTCGAAGCCATTGCGACTAGTTCATGTTAATTCGAATTATTTATACGGCGCTGTTAGCGCTTGCCTCACCATTTCTTTTATTGGGCTTATATAAA
>NZ_JAWOUO010000284.1:0-875 GCF_033339435.1 Vibrio sp. 378 | reverse complement strand
CGCGATCTGCGCCCTTAAGTTTTTGGTTGAAACGTTCCAACCCGCCATAGAGAACATGTTTTCAATACGGCTGAGTGCATCCCTTGGTGTATTGGCGTGAATGGTCGCAAGTGAACCGTCGTGACCGGTGTTCATCGCAGACAACATATCGACCGCTTCCGAGCCACGCACCTCACCAATCACAATTCGGTCAGGACGCATACGCAGTGAGTTTTTCACCAGATCACGCTGGGAGATTTCCCCCTTTCCTTCAATGTTGGATGGACGTGTTTCCAAACGAATAATGTGTGGTTGTTGTAACTGCAACTCGGCCGAGTCTTCGATAGTAACGATACGTTGGTCACTCGGAATGAAACCAGACAGGATGTTAAGCGTGGTTGTTTTACCTGAGCCTGTACCGCCCGAGATAAGAATGTTCAGTTCCCCGACAACGGCTGCATTCAAGAATTTGCCCATTTCTGGCGAGAGCGAACCAAGCCCTAGTAAGTTGTCCATATTCAAACGTTCGACCGCAAAACGACGAATGGATACCGATGGCCCATCAATGGCAAGTGGAGGGATGATGGCATTGAAACGAGAGCCATCTTTTAGACGCGCATCCACCATAGGCGACGCCTCATCAATACGTCGGCCTACTTGGCTTACAATACGGTCAATGATGTTGCGAAGGTGGCGCTCATCCAAAAACGTATGCGGCGTTTTTTCTAGCTTACCAAAGCGCTCGACATAAATGTTTTTAGGGCCATTGACCAAAATATCTGAAATGGTTGGATCTTCAAGCAGTGGCTCAAGCGGCCCAAGACCAAACACTTCGTCTTCGATTTGGTGGATAACGCGATTGCGCGCTTCTGAACTTAAAGGATGCGTTTGGTCTT
>NZ_JAWOUO010000283.1:0-875 GCF_033339435.1 Vibrio sp. 378 | reverse complement strand
TTTGTGGTGAAGGAAAGTTCGATGTTTTCCTGACCGATGACCTAGAGAAAGAGGTCGACAATTTTGATGTTGTTATCGACTTTACCGCTCCAGTAAGTACGTTAGCGAACTTAGAGTTATGTAAACAGCATGGGAAGTCTATCGTAATTGGTACCACTGGCTTTAGTGAAGAAGAGCGAGCACTGATTGATGCAGTTGCGAAGCACGTACCTGTTGTGATGGCGCCTAACTACTCTGTTGGTGTGAACCTAGTATTTAAGTTGCTTGAGAAAGCTGCAAAAGTAATGGGTGATTACTGCGATGTCGAGATTGTCGAAGCTCATCACCGCCATAAAGTTGATGCTCCGTCAGGTACTGCGATTGGTATGGGAGAGGCGATTGCTGGCGCTATGGGCAACAAGTTAAGTGATGTTGCGGTGTATGCGCGTGAAGGCATTACTGGTGAGCGTACTAAAGATGAAATCGGTTTTGCAACCATTCGTGCAGGTGACATTGTCGGCGAGCACACAGCAATGTTTGCTGATATTGGTGAGCGAGTCGAAATAACGCACAAAGCGACGGACCGCATGACTTTTGCTAATGGTGCCGTGAAGGCTGCTGTGTGGCTACATTCCAAGCCGGCGGGCTTTTATACCATGACCGATGTGCTTGGTTTGAATGAGCTTTAAATACATAATTATTCGCCGGCGTAAGCCGGCTTTTTTGTATTTGAAGAAAGTTATGTAAATAAAATGAGTATTGTAGAGCGTCAGTTTTGAACTTGTTTGTGTGTATTTTTGCTGGCTTGGTTGCTTTATTTGTCTTAACTGCTTAAAAGTTGATGTTGTTTTGTTGTGATTAACGTTTGCGTGAAAGTCTCATAAAAATTTGTGATC
>NZ_JAWOUO010000282.1:0-876 GCF_033339435.1 Vibrio sp. 378 | reverse complement strand
TGATTGCACTGAGCGTTCTTTTAAGCCCCGTGTCCTCAAAGTTGGGGATTCCAATCCTTCTCGTATTTCTTGCGGTAGGTATGTTGGCTGGGGAAGATGGCCTTGGCGGAATCTTATTTGATAATTATTCCATCGCTTATTTAGTCAGTAACTTAGCGCTCGCCATCATTCTTTTGGATGGCGGGATGCGAACGCGAGTCGCCAGTTTTCGGGTCGCCTTGTGGCCTTCGGTGTCGTTGGCAACCATAGGCGTAGCCATCACGACATTGTTAACTGGCTTGATGGCGACCTGGCTGTTCGATTTGGATTTATTGCAAGGTATCTTGGTTGGCGCGATTGTCGGTTCAACGGATGCGGCCGCGGTCTTCTCTTTATTGAAAGGGCGCAGTCTGAACGAACGTGTTGGCTCGACGTTAGAAATTGAATCGGGCACCAACGACCCAATGGCGGTGTTCTTGACCGTCACGTTAATTGCGATTCTTTCTAGTACGGGAACGGAGTTAAGCGCCGGCTTTTTAGCGCTCAGTTTTGTTAAGCAGTTTGGTATCGGTGCGCTTCTTGGTTTTGCTGGTGGCTGGGTCTTGTGGAAAGTCATCAATCGCAATCAACTGCCGGATGGCTTGTACTCGATTTTGACCGTCAGCGGCGGCTTGATCATTTTCGCGTTGTCGAACTCGTTAGGCGGCAGCGGTATTTTGTCGATTTACCTCGTGGGTTTATTGCTGGGTAACCGTCCAACGCGCAGCCGTCATTCGATTCTGCATGTGCTAGATGGTATGACGTGGCTAGCGCAAATTGGCATGTTCCTCGTGCTTGGTTTGTTGGTTACGCCGTCGAACTTGCTGAGTATTGCGGTGCCAGGCTTGGCGCTTGCGT
>NZ_JAWOUO010000281.1:0-879 GCF_033339435.1 Vibrio sp. 378 | reverse complement strand
ATTTATGTGGGTGATGTGCCAATTGGTGATGGTGCGCCAATTGCAGTACAGTCAATGACTAACACTCGCACGACTGATGTGGAAGCGACAGTCGCACAAATCCGAGCACTAGAAAAAGTCGGCGCAGACATCGTCCGTGTTTCAGTACCAACGATGGAAGCAGCAGAAGCGTTTAAGCTGATCAAACAGCAAGTATCTGTTCCTCTGGTTGCTGATATTCACTTTGACTACCGTATCGCACTGAAAGTCGCGGAATACGGCGTCGATTGTTTGCGTATCAACCCGGGTAACATTGGTAACGAAGAGCGTATTCGCTCGGTTGTTGATTGTGCGCGTGATAAGAATATCCCGATCCGTATTGGCGTTAATGGCGGCTCTTTGGAAAAAGATCTGCAGATGAAATACGGTGAACCAACGCCTGAAGCCCTAGTTGAATCAGCGATGCGTCATGTGGATCATCTCGATCGTCTTAACTTTGATCAGTTCAAAGTCAGCGTTAAAGCATCGGATGTATTCCTTGCGGTTGATTCTTACCGCTTGCTAGCGAAGAAAATCGACCAGCCGCTTCACTTAGGTATTACTGAAGCTGGTGGTGCGCGCGCAGGTGCTGTGAAGTCAGCAGTTGGCTTGGGCATGCTTTTATCGGAAGGTATTGGTGATACGTTACGTATCTCTTTAGCTGCTGATCCAGTCGAAGAAATCAAAGTCGGTTTCGATATTCTGAAATCTTTGCGTATTCGCTCTCGTGGCATCAACTTTATTGCTTGCCCAAGTTGTTCACGCCAAGAATTCGATGTTATTGGTACGGTAAATGCGCTTGAGCTGCGTTTAGAGGACATCATCACACCAATGGATGTGTCTATTATTGGCTGTGTGGTA
>NZ_JAWOUO010000280.1:0-882 GCF_033339435.1 Vibrio sp. 378 | reverse complement strand
CGAAGCCACGTACCGCATCGACTTTGATGTCTGGTGTGGTTTTAGGCATCACGATGGTGGTTTTGATGCCTAGCTTAGTACCAGAGAGCGCCATGCCTTGAGCGTGGTTACCTGCCGATGCTGCAATGACACCAGCGGCTTTTTGTGCTTCAGATAAACTCGCCACCATGTTGTATGCACCGCGCAATTTGAACGAGTGTACGGGTTGGCGATCTTCACGCTTGATCTGCACGTTATTCCCGATACGTGCAGATAAACGAGGCATTTCTTGCAGTGGCGTTACTGTTGCGACTTCATAAACAGGTGCGCGAAGGATTTGGCGCAGATAGTCTGCGCCAGATTGATTCGCTTTTTTTTCGGGTTGAGATTCCATCATGGCTAGCCCTCTAGCTTCGATTTATCTCGTACTGCACCTTTGTCAGCACTGGTTGCCATGCTGGCGTACGCTTTTAGGGCGAAAGAAACTTCACGTTGACGATTTGCTGGTTTCCAACCCAGTTCGTCTTGTTTTACGCGGCGCTCTGCAAGTTCCTGTTCAGAGATCTCAAGAGAGATGCTGCGATTTGGAATATCAATCGCAATCAAATCGCCATCTTGAACCAAGCCGATCGCACCGCCATTGGCCGCTTCTGGAGAAGCATGGCCGATAGACAGACCAGAGGTACCACCAGAGAAGCGACCGTCAGTTAATAACGCACACTCTTTACCTAAGCCCATCGATTTTAGATAAGTGGTTGGGTAGAGCATTTCTTGCATGCCCGGGCCACCTTTTGGACCTTCGTAGCGAATCACAACTACATCGCCCGCTTTCACTTTGCCGCCAAGGATGCCGTCTACCGCATCTTCCTGGCTTTCAAACACTACCGCAGGGCCAGTAAATTT
>NZ_JAWOUO010000279.1:0-884 GCF_033339435.1 Vibrio sp. 378 | reverse complement strand
ATGAACGGTATGTGTATTGTGACAGGCCGTGGCAAACACTCAATCATGGATCACTTTGATAAGAACTACGAGCTTGAGCACCAAATTAGTGGTACCAACAAAGAAGAGTTACTTGTCGATATTCGTGAGATCATTGAATCAGCGAACTTTACCTACATTCGCCAACGTGAAATGAAAGGTCTAGGTCACGCGATTCTAACGGGTCGTGAACTGGTTGGTGATGAACCTTTCGCTGTAGTACTTGCCGATGACTTGTGTGTGAACGAGGAAGAAGGCGTTCTTGCTCAAATGGTTGCGCTGTTTAAGCAATTCCGCTGTTCTATCGTGGCAGTACAAGAAGTACCTGCTGATGAGACGCACAAATACGGCGTGATTTCTGGTGAAATGATCGAAGATGACATCTACCGCGTAGATGACATGGTAGAAAAACCAGAACCAGGCACAGCGCCAAGCAATCTTGCGATCATTGGTCGTTACATCCTTACCCCTGATATTTTTGAACTGATCGAAAACACAGAGCCAGGTAAAGGTGGTGAAATCCAAATTACGGATGCGCTGCTGAAACAAGCAAAAGCAGGTTGTGTTCTCGCATATAAATTCAAAGGTAAGCGCTTTGATTGCGGTAGCGTAGAAGGCTACATTGAAGCAACAAACTACTGTTTCGAAAACTTGTACCTAAAAGATGAAAAGAAGTCTGAATTAGGTAAGCACGCGACAAAGAAAGAAGTGTAAACCTTTCATCAGCCTAGACTCTAAAGCCCGGTTTTATACCGGGCTTTTTGTTTACTGTTTTTTTGTCCAGTATTCCTTTGCACATTTCTCACACTATGTAATACTTGCCCCACTTGGTTATACATAGAGCAAAAACGATGGATAAAATAGAA
>NZ_JAWOUO010000278.1:0-884 GCF_033339435.1 Vibrio sp. 378 | reverse complement strand
CCATCACACCAACAAAAGCGCCTAGCGCCAACAATAACAAAAATAAAGAGACGGTCACGATTACCTACTTTTTCCCTGCACGAACGAAGCCTGCAAAACCTTGTTGGATAAAGAAATCATGCATCATTTGATGAATCTCCTCTCCGTACGATTTTGTCATCGCCTGTTCCGCTAGTTTTTCTAGTTCCTGTTGTTGGCTATGACGAATCAAATACTTCACCTTAGCCACGTTAGATGTGTTCATACTTAAGCTGGTGTATCCCAACCCAAGTAATAAGAGCGCACCAAATGGATCACCGGCTAATTCACCGCAGATGCACACTGGCACATGATATTTATCGCACACGTCATGAATCTGTTTGAGTGCTAACAGCACTGCCGGATGCATGGATTCATAGACATCAGCGACGCGGGAATTGTTCCGATCCACCGCCAGTAAATACTGAGTTAAGTCGTTAGTACCAACAGAGACAAAATCCACTCGATGCGCGATGGCAGGAAGCAGATATACCATCGATGGTACTTCGATCATCACCCCGACCTTTGGAGCCTGGATACGCTCATCAAGCAAGACAACTTCGCTGTAGGCTTGGTTGATCAGCGTCATCGCATCATCCAGCTCTTTAATACCAGATACCATGGGTAACAAGATACTTAAATTACCACTTTCAGCACTGGCTCTTAGCATCGCACGCAATTGAATCAAAAAGATATCAGGATGATCTAACGTAAAGCGAATCCCGCGCCAACCTAAAAACGGATTGTCCTCTTCGATTGGCAGGTATGGCAATGGTTTATCACCACCGATGTCCAGAGTACGCATCACCACGCGTTGGTTCGAGTAGCTGTTTAATATTGCTCGATATTGATGATACTGCTCATCT
>NZ_JAWOUO010000277.1:0-885 GCF_033339435.1 Vibrio sp. 378 | reverse complement strand
TCTTGAAACATTAAGTAAGCTACAAGAACTAAACTATAGAGCCAGATCACTGAGTGACTGTATTAGCGGTAAATTCAAGATAACAATGCCAAACTCTATAGCTTCATCAATTTTCGGCAGTATTTTGAGAAAATTACAAGAGAGATACCCTGCGGTAATTTTTGAAATTTCGTCTAGTAATAAGGTGGAAAATCTATTAGAAAGCGATGTTGATATTGCAATAAGACTAAATGATGTTGTTGATGATAATTTAATTGCGCATAAAGTTGGGAATTATAATGATGTTCTAATTTCTAACAACAGCAATGAAAAAAGTAGCACTCTTCTTATATATAAAAATCATTCGAATAAGGAAGAAATAAGAAAAAGTTATTGTGATGTGATAGAGGTCGATAATACATCAATTTTATTGAACTTTGTTGAGCAAGGTGTGGGATTGGGCGTAATACCCAACTACCTGTTAAAAGGCAGTACTCATCAAGAACTTTTAAAAGTTACCCATACATACAGCACAGAAAAGTCAATGTATGTCGCCTACCCCTATCAAAATCCATTACCGAGAAAGCTGGCCGAAATTTCATCTTTCATAAGGTTAGAGCTCACAGCGATCTTAGGGGAAAAGTAACCATAATTACGGAGTCACATCCAGTTGGACTTACTCATTTGAGGTCTGCCGAAAAATGACAAATAACACTCAAAAACAAAGTTAATTTGTAACAAATTATGTTAACGATATTGTCAATTCAATTATCTCAATAGAGAAATGATGATTTGCGTCACAGAGATCGTAGTAAAACATATCCTCGGAAGTGCTTCTAATGAATTCATATCACGTTAAATAGGGCATCAATTGACTTTGACTAAAACATAAATCTAGTACAGCCC
>NZ_JAWOUO010000276.1:0-885 GCF_033339435.1 Vibrio sp. 378 | reverse complement strand
CGGCTTCAATCTCTTTCACCACACGTGCTTGAGCATTAGTTGGGGAGAAAGGCAGTTGCGCCAACAGCTGTTTTTTCAGTTTGTCACATGGTGCGAGCGGTAAGGCGATATCTTGCTGGCCTTTGCTGCGAACCGCCAACATCGATAAGTTCTGAGCGAGCAACTCTTCCATGATCAAACGGATTTGAGCGGGGTGCTTACCTTCATCAAATTCATCTAAATTAATGGTTGGCGGCGGGCGATGAATGGTGTGCAACGCCTGCGACATATTAATCTGATGGTTATACAAGCCAGAAGGCAGCAATTCTTGCACTGCCGCTTTATCGAGTAGCGCCAATGCTTGCTCAGTAAGGTTACGTAAGGTGATTTGACGCAGGCCATCTGTGGTTGGATAAACCGGGGTTAAGCTTTGTTCCACATCTGGCTTTTGTTCACTGGCGTAAAATTTGTAGTCAGGGTGCACAATTTCCAGCCCCATACCACCACGCTTAATTTCTCCGTAAGCGTGTACTAACTTACCCTGTGAAAAATTGTTCTTCATCGCTGCAGTAAAGTTGAAAAAACGCAGCGTGATGGTGCCATTGCCATCACTGATTTTGACTGTCAGCATTTTGCGTTTACCAAAAATGGTATCGACGGTCATGACTTTGCCTTGTACCGCAGCCCAAAGGCCTGCGTGCAGTTTGGCAATAGGATAAATGCGGGTGCGATCTTCGTAGCGTAGAGGCAGGTGGAACAACAAATCTTGAACGCTATGCAAGCCGACTTTAGCGAGTTTTTCTGCGACTTTGGCGCCAACTCCTGATAGAGAAGTTAAAGGAACAGCAGATAGCATTTGGGCAGACATAGAAAGCTCAAGAAAATGGTTAACATAGCAGTATGTTA
>NZ_JAWOUO010000275.1:0-886 GCF_033339435.1 Vibrio sp. 378 | reverse complement strand
GCGTGTATCAAAGCGACGTGCTTTCTACATAGAGAGTGAAATATTACTACTTTCACGGGCGCATAATTGGGTGAGGTATATACTCAAATAAAGGTTCATTCGAGTCGGAGGACACAATGGAATTACATCAACATGGCATGGCTGATCTTTTCAATCAGCTCGGGTTAGGGAGCTCTTCCAAAGAAATTAAAGATTTCGTCAATACGCATCGACATAAACGTGAATCAGCACCTTTACACGAAGCGAGTTTCTGGACACATTCTCAGGCCGCATTTTTAAAACAAGCTATTGAAGAAGATGCTGATTGGGCTGAGCTTGTGGATCAGCTCGATGTAATGTTGCGTGATTGAACCGCGATAAAAAAAGATAATTCAACCCTTTAGAAACTTGGCAATATGTTCTTTGAGCGGTGGTTTTAATCTTTCATTTTCTTGCTTCGTTAATTGAATTATACTGTATTTTTAACCAGTATTTTGTCGGGTATGTCAGAGCGAATCAGAAAGATTATTCATGTCGATATGGATTGTTTTTATGCTGCCGTCGAGATGCGAGATAACCCAAATTATCGAGATATAGCGCTTGCGGTTGGCGGGCATGAAAAACAGCGCGGCGTCATTAGCACGTGTAACTACGAAGCACGCAAGTTTGGCGTACGTAGTGCCATGCCTACCGCTCGTGCGTTGCAGCTTTGCCCGCATTTGCTCGTTGTTCCCGGTCGAATGCATGTCTACAAACAAGTCTCACTGCAAATTCGAGCTATCTTCGAACGTTATACTTCCTTAATTGAACCTCTTTCTCTTGATGAGGCCTACCTAGATGTTACCGATGCGACAGCGTGCCGGGGTTCAGCAACCCTGATTGCGGAGTCTATCCGTAATGATATTCG
>NZ_JAWOUO010000274.1:0-888 GCF_033339435.1 Vibrio sp. 378 | reverse complement strand
ACTTTAAATCGTTCTCAGTTCTACGAACACAAGGCTCGCTTGAAAAAAATCGGCATCGATGTGGGGCAACAGTTCGATGTAACACGTATGTGCCCGACACTGAGACGTTCAAAAGTAATAGATGTTCAATCACTAACAGCACCGTCATGGTATCAGCTACCAAAACCAGCACAATCAAACATATTACCGTTCAAAACATACGCAGCTTAAGGAAAACAACGCATGTTAAAAGTAGAAATCTTCCCAGAACACGAGCAAATAGAAACACGCACAATACCAGGCAAAGAAGACAAACCATCAAGAACTATCTACGAACAAATCGCTTATGCATATCTAGGTGGTAAGTTCCCAGTGGAAATGAAGTTGTCACTTGAAAAAGATGAAAGTCCATACAAAGTAGGTATCTATACAGTTGATAGTTCAAGCTTCATTGTGAACAACTATGGCAAGTTGGAACTTAAAAAGTACGGCATGAAGCTGACTCAAATGGAGGTTGAGCTATGAACTTTACAGACCAAGACTTGAAGGAATCGTTAGGTTGCTTATCTGATATAACCGTGTTCTTAAACACTGGCTCATGTCCAGCAGAGTTAGTATCAGAGCTTCAAGAACGCCAGCTTGAACTGATAAATAAAGTCAGTTGCGGTTCAAAGATCTTGTTAGCTCAGAAAGTTGGAGAGAAATAATGGAATATCCAATCCAGTTGTTCGGTTACTTGAATGAGCAAGATGCAGAACCAACGTGCATGGTGTCGAACGTAACCAAAGATACAGTGCAGGAACTTAATCAGCTACACGGTTTTAAAGTTGATGACTGGTTCTTATCAAGTGGTCGCTGTGGTGAAATAGAAGTTCATGGCCCATACAAGACAGCTGATGAAGCTTGCAA
>NZ_JAWOUO010000273.1:0-890 GCF_033339435.1 Vibrio sp. 378 | reverse complement strand
TAAGTGGTTGCTTACTTCCGTACTTATAATGCTCAAAGTAACTATGATTGGTCCCCATCACTCGAAAGCCTTTGTGAGAGTCTCCGAGCGAAATGGGAATTGCCCAATCAACCGCGCGATGCTGGCTGAATTCTTGATAGCTTTTCCAATCGATATTATTAGTTGCGTTACCAATACGAAAGACTGAATACAACAGTAAGTTCACTTGGCCTGAGCGTCCGCCGACAATTAGGTCAGTTCCGGAAATGGTGTTCGCAAAGCTGTCTTTTGCTTGAGTGCGGATACGTTCTACGCCAAGCAGCAAGATTACCGATATTGCTACCGTCATGATCGTCAACACCGCTGTCGCTTTGCGGTTCATCAAGCTTTTCCAAGCGAGTTTGATTACAGCACTCACGATAGCACCTCCATGTTACGGCTTTGGTTTATTTCTGGCAGATTAATGGTGCGATCGAACAAGCTTTCCAGAGTTGGATCATGGCTGACAAAGATTAATGTCGCGTTGGCTTGATTAGCCTGTTCCATCAGCAGTTCGATGAACGCCATGCGATTATCATGATCGAGTGCAGATGTCGGCTCGTCAGCAATGACTAACGCAGGATGCCCTATTAGCGCACGAGCTGCCGCCACTCGCTGTTGTTGTCCAATACTCAGCTCTGACACTGGGCGAGAGTGTAAATTTGTCGGTAAATGAAGCCGCTCCAACAAGGTTGTCGCTTGTGCTAAAAGCTCGGCTGTGGAGGCGTTTGGTGTCACGCGATCGCGTCTCACTTTACTGAATTGGCAAGGAAGTAATACGTTGTCGATGACATTCAAATACGGCAACAAGTTGAATTGCTGGAAGATATAACCAATGTGGTCGGCGCGGAATCTATCTCTGCGGCTTGAGC
>NZ_JAWOUO010000272.1:0-890 GCF_033339435.1 Vibrio sp. 378 | reverse complement strand
GGCGGACAAAGTCATCGAGTGGCACTTTGCTGATAGTGCGTCGGCAGAGAAGCCATACGCTGCAATGTTTGGCGAAATTGTTCAGAAAACAGCGGACATGATTGCTTACTGGCAAGCGTATGGGTTTGCTCATGGCGTGATGAACACCGATAACATGTCAATTCTCGGGCAAACCTTTGATTACGGGCCATTTGGTTTTCTCGACGATTATGAACCGGGGTACATTTGTAACCATTCTGATTATCAGGGGCGTTATGCGTTCGAGCAGCAACCGCGAATTGCCCTGTGGAATCTTTCTGCTTTGGCACATGCCTTATCACCGCTCGTCGAACGAGAAGATTTAGAACAGGCACTGAGCCAATTTGAAGGGCGTTTAAGCCAGCAGTTTAGCTGCTTGATGCGCAGTAAGCTGGGTTTGAAAACAAAAATTGCAGAAGACGGACGTTTGTTTGAGTCGATGTTTGAACTGCTTAATCAGAATCATACCGACTACACGCGATTCTTTAGAGCGTTGTCCAACCTCGATAAACAGCCAGCGCAAGAGGTCATCGATTTGTTTATTGACCGGGAAGCCGCCCAAGCTTGGCTTGATTTGTATTTGGCTCGATGTGAGCTGGAGGTAGATGAAATTGGTGAGCCGATTTCAGCCGAGCAGCGTTGTGAACAGATGCGCCAAGCCAACCCGAAATACATTCTTCGCAACTACCTTGCGCAATTGGCTATCGATAAAGCTGAGGAAGGGGATTTCAGCGAAGTTCACCGTCTTGCTGAGATACTTCGCCACCCATATGATTCGCAACCAGAGTTTGAAGCGTATGCCAAACTGCCGCCAGAGTGGGGGAAAAAGATGGAGATCAGCTGCTCCTCATAAATGGGTCATTTTCCACCCA
>NZ_JAWOUO010000271.1:0-892 GCF_033339435.1 Vibrio sp. 378 | reverse complement strand
GTCGATTTACTAGGCGCGATGGCGAGAGCAGATGAGTACGGCTTAAAGCACCAACAAGATAAAACACTGCGAGAAATCATTCGTCGTTACGATTTTACTCGCTACGCCACCGATAAAGAGATGATTGAAGCATGGGCGGCGCAGTTGGCAAATCAGGTCTATTGGCTGCGTCAACTGGGTGAACAAGATGTGGTGAACGCGTTCATTGAAGCATTCCGAGCGACCTACCCCGACGACAATGATAAAAAGCTCTCTGCTCAGCAATACGGCAACAAAATCTATGGCATGACGCACATCATCTTTGCCGACTCTCAGTATTATCAAAAGCGCGTGAATGAAGCGGATCATCAATGGATTTATGATTACTTCCGCGACAACATCGACACGATTTTATTGCGAGCAAAAGAAGACATCATTGCCGAAGTAGGTATTTCATTTTTACTGGCTGGCCTTGACCACGATCCCGTCGTTGAGAAAACACGCCAAGCGATTCGAGATGCCATCAGCACCGAACAAGGGATGATCCCATCCGTTGATGGTGACTTTGATCTAAAGTATGGGGAACATCGCAATGTGCTCGCGATTATGCTTTTAGATTGGAAAGGTGTGCACAAGGCACCAACATATCAAGCGCACCCGAAAGCGTTCAAATCGATCCCTTATGGGTTAGTACCTAAATCCCCCAAATAACATAGAATAAACATGGTTCGGGAATACTCTTGCACTGACTCACACGACTTTCCCAACACCATAAAAAAACCCGCCACATTGGCGGGTTTTCATTTATTGCTCAATCATATTAAAGCGAGATAAAGATACCTGCTAGACATGCGCTCATTAGGTTCGCTAGCGTACCAGCCGCTACCGCTTTAAGACCCATGCTTGCTACATC
>NZ_JAWOUO010000270.1:0-894 GCF_033339435.1 Vibrio sp. 378 | reverse complement strand
GTCAGTGGTGTGACGCATGGAAAATGCAGCCAGCAACACTGGCAAGAAGTATGGCGAACCTTTACGCCGCACAAGACAACGAAGCGGGCTTTGATGGTGTGATGCTGCGCGATGATCGAGAAATTCTCGGTAGCCTCACGCTGCGAGAGCTTCAATACCCAGATGCGCTGTTCAATTTGCTTAGCCAAACGCAGCAAGAGACCAAGTTGGACGAGCTTAAGTCCGAAGAAGTTTCGTGGATTCTCGGAACGGTATTAGTTGCGGAAGATAACCCAATCAACCAAAGCGTGATTTCAATGCAGCTGCGTGAGCTTGGTATCGAACCTGTGATTGTGAACAACGGCCGTGAGGCTTGGGAGTACATCAACCAAGATGAAAACGTCGTGTTGCTGCTGACCGATTTTCACATGCCAGAAATGGATGGCTATGAACTGATCAAACATGTGAGGGCGTCTGGTTTCAAATCGCTGCCAATCATCGGTGTGACGGCGGAGGATGCTCGCCTTGCCAGTGAGCGCACACAAGACATCGGTATTGATGATGTACTTTACAAGCCTTACGACCTCAACAAATTGAAAACCGTTTTGGTGCCATTCATTGGCAAGAAAGAAAAGACCCGATTACCGGATTGGATTAAGCGTTTTAAAACGCAAGACGCAAAAGAAATTGCGCGTGTGTTTAGCCAATCTATGGCGATGGATATTGAAAACCTACAAGCCGCCTCGACTGAGCGAGATAAAAAACGGGTTATCCACGGCATCAAAGGTGCGGTTGGGGCAATTGGAATCAGCATGCTGACTGAGCTTTGCATTGAGGCAGAGCGAGTCACCGCGGCGGAGTTTGACAGGCGAGCAGCGGAGTTAATTTCACGAATCGAGCAGGAGATCGACAATA
>NZ_JAWOUO010000269.1:0-894 GCF_033339435.1 Vibrio sp. 378 | reverse complement strand
ATTTCAACCGCAAAGAGTCGTCGGTATTCTCTGGCAAAATGGGTCAGCAAGTAACGTCATCGCTATGTACGATTGTGGATGATGGTACGCTGAAAGATTTACGTGGTTCACTCAATGTGGACGACGAAGGTGTGAATGGTCAGTACAACACGCTGATCGAAAATGGCGTATTGAAAGGCTACATGCAAGACAAGTTGAACGCGCGCCTAATGGGGGTAAACCCAACGGGTAACGGTCGCCGCGAATCTTACGCGCACTTACCGATGCCACGCATGACCAATACCTACATGCTGCCAGGTGAACACACACCAGAAGAAATCATCTCGACCGTGAAGAAAGGCATCTACGCGCCTAACTTCGGTGGTGGTCAGGTGGATATCACCTCAGGTAAGTTCGTGTTCTCTGCATCAGAAGCGTATTTGATTGAGGATGGTAAAGTGACTCGTCCCGTCAAAGGGGCAACTCTAATCGGTTCAGGCATTGAAGCGATGCAGCAAGTGTCGATGGTCGGTAACGACTTAAGCATCGATAAAGGTGTTGGCGTTTGTGGTAAAGCAGGGCAAAGCGTGCCAGTAGGCGTTGGTCAGCCAACGTTGAAGCTTGATTCACTGACTGTTGGTGGCACCGAGTAAATCACTCGAACCTTGATAAAAAGAGCGCTCATTGGAGCGCTCTTTTACTTTGTGCGTGAATCGACGTGGGTTAGAGGTTCTCTTCTGCAAACTCTGCCAAGCGGCTACGAACCACGCCGTTGAGGTGAATGTTCGCACTGCCTTCAAAGTTCTTGAAGCGTTCAACCATGTAGGTCAAACCTGACGTCACTGGGGTGAGGTAATGAGAGTCAATCTGCGCCAAGTTACCGGAGCAGACGATTTTGGTTCCTTCACCACAGCG
>NZ_JAWOUO010000268.1:0-899 GCF_033339435.1 Vibrio sp. 378 | reverse complement strand
AGGATTTCCGCATCACTGTGTGCTGGGTTAATGCTGTTCTGCCAGCGATCAAAGCCTGGGTTCTCTGCTAATACACCACTCTGTTCCGCCACCTTTTCGCAAAACACCTTGCCTTTACCCACACTGTCACTGTGAACGAGCAGTTCGGCTTCTTCTTGAATGCTGAAATGATTTCTTAATTTACGTAGCTTCCAGAGTTCTTTACCGATGGCACCTAGGCCCAATGAAGCCACTGCAGTAATGAAACCCGCCCAACCTAATGCTAGCCAGTCAGCTGTTTGCACCGCAGTGACAAATGAGTCTACAGCCTGCCACCCGACCAATCCGGCAAAAGTAGCAAACACGCCGGTTGCGAGCCATTTTCTGCCCGGCCTAGGGCGAATCACATGTTCAAGTTGCAGTTCTTGTTCGGTTTCAATTCGATCTTCTTCTATCTTCACTGGTACAAAAGTTTCTTTTTCACTGAATGTCTTTTGCGCCGTTAACTCTGGTGAATCCGATTGCTGCTCTTTCTCTAGTGCTTTTTCAGAGAAAATTTGTTTCTGCTTCAATTCGCTCATTTCAATTTGTCTCCTAGCAGATAATCCAGTGCTTTATCTAGACGTATGTGTTTCATCGGTTCATCACTTGCTGACGGCATAGGACGGAAGGAAGTAAAGTCAAAACCACTGTTTTGCCAATAGGCGGCATTGGGTAGCTTCTTCGGCACCTCTCCTGGGAACATCGTCATTGGCTCACCGTTTAAGGTCGTACCTTGTAACGCAGAAATGGTTTTGTCGCCTGAGGTAATAAACCCTGAAGTGGTCGCTTGGATGGAAGCAATGCTCATACAACTCATTTCAATGTTCTCATAAGCAGCGGTTTGCCATGCTGGGTGCACCATTTGTTGCAGTAGAGAG
>NZ_JAWOUO010000267.1:0-899 GCF_033339435.1 Vibrio sp. 378 | reverse complement strand
ACAATGGATGGCTCAGCAAACAGTCCAGCCATTCCAGCACTGGCGCTGAATATTCCTGAAGATGTTCAGCCAGGTACCGACATTTGCTACCTAGCGTTGTCACCTGAGCAAGAAGTGGCTCAAGCTGCAAAATACTTGTTTAGCGAAGGCTATAACTTCCCGCTGATCCTAGCGCCAAAAGGCAGCTACGGTGAGCGTGTTGTGCAAGCTTTTAATGAAGAATGGAGCAAGTACAGCTCAAACAAAGTCGCAACAAGCTACTTTGGTGATAAGCGCCAACTACAAAAAGACATTAACGACGTCTTTGGATTACAAGAAAGCAAACAGCGTATCGCACAGATGCAATCGCTCATGCGCGTTAAGTTGGAAACACAGCCACGCAGTCGTCGTGATGTGGACGCAGTTTATATTGTCGCTCGTAGCTCTGAACTAACACTTATCAAACCATTCATTGAGGTCGCAATTAACCCAGATGCGAAGCCACCAAAACTGTTCTCGAACTCTCGTAGCAACAGCGGTGGTGCAACGTACGAAGACCTAACAGGCATTATCTACAGTGACATTCCGCTGTTAGTAAACCCAGACCCAATCGTGACCGCTGAAATGAATGAGCTATGGGCAGATCAATCCAACATGGAAAAACGCTTAAAAGCTCTAGGGATGGATGCCTACAAACTGATCGGTGAATTGCCACAAATGAAAGTGGTACCAGGTTACTCAGTAAGCGGCCAAACTGGTACGTTAAGCATTGACAACAACTGTGTTGTACAACGCGAATTGAGCTGGGCTGAGCGTGGGGCTCTTTAGTAAGCGTCAAATAGGTAATCAGTACGAGACCCTGGCGAAGCAGTATCTGCAGCGTCAGGGTTTGCGTTTTTTAGATCAAAATTATCTGACAA
>NZ_JAWOUO010000266.1:0-899 GCF_033339435.1 Vibrio sp. 378 | reverse complement strand
GTGGGTGTGAAATTGCCCGTTCGCTCACCAATTTCGTGAGACAGAGAATGAAGTACTTTTTGCTAGCACTTTGCGAATCCTGCCCTAACCTCAAAAACACCGTTTTTTTTTCGTGTGCACGAAAATGTTGGGAAGTTACCGGTCAAACGCTCACTGTGGGAAAGCTCGGACAGACAAGCTGCCCAATGCTTTACACACAGCCGCTAAATAAGATCTAGAAAGCAACAACAATGCGCTCCGCGCTCAATAAGATATTTTGCTGTGATGAAAAGGGCAGAAGATAAGGACGTCGCCAAGGCTCCCCCGAGTCTGCCCTTTCGGCTACGCCGAACCCCTACCTCGTAAACCATTAAATAGGTTGAAGTATCGGGGTTCATTTCACGCTTTCCTGGGGGTTGTCTCTCCCTTTCGGGCTGCCCTACGCTCTCCCTTCAGCGCTCTGAGTTCATTTGCAGACTCTCAGAACGTCCACCTCAGTGGGAGACACCAGACCGTATTATCATTTGGCCTTACTCGATGCCTGGCAGCTGTAGCATCGTGACCTATTTCGTCATTTCGGGGCTGGTTCGTTCGCTGGTTGGCTCAGGTTGTCCTTGATCGCCAACGGGATGTCTTCGCCTATCCAAAACATCTTGATTCCAAATAGGCCGCGGGAATACTTGAAGTGCTTAAACGATATGAGCTATCATGAAAGGACTTACCGGAGCTGCGAAACTCGTAAGTATTCCGAAAAAACCGACTTTGGCGAGTCGGTTTTTTCACATCTGGAGAAAGAGATTAATCCCAAAAGCATCTGATCTCAATGCTGAACTTCAGGTAACAATATCTTTATTTGTAAAAAAGCACCCGCATGGGTGCTTTTTTTATACCTTCATCCATTTCCACTTAGAAACTCTTTG
>NZ_JAWOUO010000265.1:0-901 GCF_033339435.1 Vibrio sp. 378 | reverse complement strand
ATTGGCAAGATGCCAACAGCTTGCAATACGTTGTGCAAAGTGCAGAAACATTGGTCCCTGATGTCAAGCCTGTTGCTCAAGCTGAATCCGTCAACCGCGTTAACACTGGCGGCGAGGGGTTGGGTGGCGAGCTGCGCGATCAAGAGTACGCGATCATTCTAGAAACCTTGGTGGAATGTAATGGCCGACGCAAAGAAATGGCAGAGAAATTGGGCATAAGCCCACGTACTCTGCGCTACAAACTTGCCAAAATGCGTGACGCGGGTATAGATATTCCGAGTTAGGTTTCACACGCGTAGCCATAAGACAAAAGTGTGAGTAAACTATACTGCTGGCGTCTTATGGCACATAAATTGCTGTGTCAATATTTAGTTTAAATAGATAGTCAAACTTTTGGCTCAGAGGTGATAATGAAAGTTGATGGTATTCAGGCCGAAATGCGCGCCATGATGGTTGAAGCGACCAACACCACTCCGACAGGAACGGGTGCGAAAGTGGGTGCAGATTTCAATGATCTCCTAACCAAAGCCATCAATAACGTAAACTCACTTCAAAAATCATCTGGCGATCTACAAACGCGTTTTGATCGTGGTGATGCCGATGTTTCCTTATCTGACGTCATGATTGCTCGTAACAAATCCAGTGTTGCTTTTGAAGCCACTGTTCAAATCCGCAATAAGCTCGTTGAGGCCTACAAAGACCTCATGAACATGCCAGTGTAATTTAGGTAATAAGTGTGGCAGACAAGTCTACAGATTTAACCGTCACTGATGGCGGCTCAGATGGCGCACTGGTTTCTAGCTCCGATATGGATGTGGAAAGCCAAAATCCAGATTTAGAAGAGCGCAGTGCATCAAAATTCGATATGGCCGTGGGCGACCTCGATTTGCTTCGACAGGTC
>NZ_JAWOUO010000264.1:0-902 GCF_033339435.1 Vibrio sp. 378 | reverse complement strand
GTGCATCACTGACAGCACCGGTTGATGTCTCAGCATGCACAAAAGCCAGAATTTTTGTATCAGGATGTTGCTGTAGTGCTTGTTCAACTTTATCTACTGAAACAGGCGCACCCCATTCATCATCGACTAGCACCACTTCGCCACCAGCACGAATAACGTTTTCACGCATGCGCTCGCCAAAGACACCGTTTCGACAAACGATGACTTTGTCACCTTTCTCGATCAAGTTAACGAAACAAGTCTCCATCCCAGCACTGCCTGGAGCAGAAACCGCAATAGTGAACTCATTTTCGGTTTGAAAAGCGTATTTCAACAGCTGTTTAAGCTCATCCATCATCGCGATAAACAGAGGGTCTAGATGACCAACCGTTGGACGGCTAAGGGCTTGCAATACCTGTGGATAAACATCGGAAGGACCAGGGCCCATTAAAATTCGGTGAGGGGGAATAAAGCTTTGGATCGGCATGTCAGCTCCTTGATTGCAGTCATTTAGCCTGAAAGAAGTCATTTTTAGAATTATTTGCCATCAAAACATCGTCACTCTTCATGCTTTGCAAGAAAACTCACTTGAATTATTTAACAAGTCGTTCACCAGAAAACAGGAGCAATTTTTATTTCGATTAGCAATACATTCAGGCATCAAAGGTTTCACACTAATGTATTTTGTTGCACACGGCAATTAGCCCTAAGTATAGAGGTCAAACCACTGTCACAATTTCGTTAATAAAAACCATCATTCTGGTTGAAATATTGATTGACATTGTGACGTCAAAACCGTTCAATGTTTGAGCTTTATGTAGAAGAGGAGCACTGCCAAGGCAGATGATTTGTGGAACCGCAATTCCAATACCAATCATTCAGGGGGAGTAGTGCCGAGGTAAGTCAAAATTGCAGGGTTTGGC
>NZ_JAWOUO010000263.1:0-902 GCF_033339435.1 Vibrio sp. 378 | reverse complement strand
TACATATTTTGCTGATTCGCATCGCATATTTTGTTTCGATATACCCATAGATTTGTTCAATATCTTTTATCTCTAATGGAGTAATCAATGAGAGAAGTTGAGTTTAGAACGATAGACCGACTATTTATTAAGATGTCTATCAACGACAAAATGTGGGTTATTTTCCTCCTATTTCTGGTGGCACTCACTTCGGTAGCAGGAAGCCGATACCTAAATGATTTGCATCAGTTCGAGCAACAATCTATCGCCAACGTGCAAGCAAAACTAGATGGCATCATTGAAGCTAATCCCACAGATATCTATCAAATTACTGGTATCTCAAAAGCTAACCATCAACAAAAAAGCTTGTTTGCAGATGGTGTTACCACGGTTTATGGCACAACCTCTGCGGGTGAGCTTGTTCGATTGACCGAGCACGCTGGCAATCAATACAACGCCCTGCGCTCCGACGCCCTTACCTCTTTCCTTCTTAGTTTTCTATGGGTTTTGCCGTTTGCAGTATTTTGCTATTGGGTAGCGACATTCATCGGAGGTGCTTTGTGGGTGCTATACACCACAACAGAGAAGATTGGTGACGGTGACTTAACTTCTCGATTGGGCTTTCACCCTGGCCGTGACGAGTTTGGCACCATTGGCTGCGCACTAGATAAGTCGATGGATACATTAAGCGAACTGGTCAATAGCGTAAAAGAAAACGCCAATACGCTAAGTGAAACGTCGTCTGCATTTGAACAAGACATGAAACTGAGCGAAACACAGATTACGCACCAGTACCAAACACTTGATTCTGTCGCAACCGCAATGGAAGAAATGACGGCGTCTGCCAAAGAGGTTTCGAGCATCTCTCAACAAGCGACCATGCAATCGGATCAAGATGCACAAAAAATAGAAACGAGCCGTAG
>NZ_JAWOUO010000262.1:0-902 GCF_033339435.1 Vibrio sp. 378 | reverse complement strand
CCTTTTTCTTTCGCAGCCCAGAGACACAATACCTCAAAACCATCACTTAACTGTGATTTTCGAATGCTTGGCACGGGTTGATACTCATCAACTCCCAAAATCTCACGTGTCAGTAAATCAAAACCAAGCCTGAATACCATCTCTTGTTGACGATGGCGACGCACACGTTCACCGCCTGTCACCGTCTGTTGCAATGGAATGCGCAGTTCATGCTTAGACAAAATGAGTTCAGACGCTCGCACTGATTGGGATAACGCTTGGTACGTCTCGCTTTGAATCAAATGATAACAGCAAGGTGAAATCGTCATCGCCGCGATGCCGGCTTCACTTCCATATTCCATCAACCGAACATGAAGGTCACCACAAGCATGCAGTGCGACAGCATGTTGCGTGGGTTTGAATACTGCCTTGGTTTGAGGATCAAACGCGTCACCTTGGATAAAGGTCATTTTCCAATGATGTTCATTCGCGGCTTGTTGGCCGGAGTCGCATAACGCTTGTTGATATTCAAAACTGGTCACTGGTTGATCGGTTTGCGTGGTTAAGATCCGACCTAAGTATCCTTTACCCGAGCACCACTCTAACCATTCCTCACCTTGATGAGATCGAATCGCTGCCTCCCCCATCGCCATGATCTGTTCTAGCTTGCGCCCTGGGATTCCACTGTCTAACCCTCTTTCTAGCGCTAGGCCATCTAATGCCATCGACTCTAACTGTGTATGCCTAAGAAAGGATGGTAAAGCTGGCAAAAACACACTGATTTCATCCAACGCAAGGTCTGAGTCAGCTTTGAGATTTTCTATTTGTGAGGGAGAAAGCGATTCTAACCATTGGCAAAGCTGAGGGTGCGTTTCCTGCCAAGGTAATGATGGTTGAATGCTGCTTTGAAATGGCTCGAATCT
>NZ_JAWOUO010000261.1:0-903 GCF_033339435.1 Vibrio sp. 378 | reverse complement strand
ATAATGCTGCATATTGATGACTAGACCGCTAACTAAAACGAGAGGGCGTGAAGGTTCTTGAAAGCGTCATGCAGACTCCAATACTGCTTGCTTCTCTAGGTAGCTCCACTCATTCATTCCGTCTTGTTTGATCATGGTTAGATATTGGAAGACAGCTTGAATGATGTCATCAACGTGGTCTAACCCTTCTGGTGTGAGTGTACAACTGACCGTAAAATCACGATAGTTGCTGCCACTTGCCCCGCCGCCGGCTGATAGGGAAGTGATCCAGCCTTTGCTTTTCAGTTGAAGCATCAAGCTCCCTTCGCCTTCGTAACCTAACAAATGAGCGAAATAAGAGAGAGGCTTCACGCCGTAGTGTTTATCCATTCCCGGCATAGGGAAGGTGAGAATGAGTTTGCGAAACTCTTTGATGGGCTCAATTTGAACCAAAATTCCGGTGCTGTCTTCAGTCCCAATCGGTACATCAATCGATTTGCCACTTAATTGATGATTAGGGATGTCAGCGAACATGGCTTCTACCCAAGCTTGCTGCTCATCAAGAGATTGAGGCCCAAACAACGTCAGCGTCATAAGATCGGCTGAATATTGAGAATGATGAAACTCGACAATTTCATCACGAATAGACTGACCATCTCGGTCGCCAAGCGTATCTAAATTGCCGACAGAGAATTTTGAAAATGGATGTTCTGGATTGATGACTTCTTTGTTGACTTGATACAAGCGACGCGAGTCGTCATTCAATTTCAGCTTGTACTCAGAGTCGACCGCTTGGCGCTCTTTATCTAATGCTTCTTCATTAAACAGTGGCGCGGTAAAGAATTGGCTAAAGCGATCCAGTGCGTTTTCAAATGCACTTGGAGTGACATCAAAAAAGAAGCAGGTGTGCTCCGTTCCTGTCCA
>NZ_JAWOUO010000260.1:0-904 GCF_033339435.1 Vibrio sp. 378 | reverse complement strand
CCGATGCGATTCGTGATTTAGTGGAACTAAACCAAACCTACGTACAAGAAGATATTGCCAGCGCTCATGAAGCAGTGCGCAGCGCAATCACCTACAGCATTATTGCTATCGTCGCGCTATTGGCATTGAGTTTTACGCTAGGCCTATTCCTAACCAAACAGATCTGCACACCACTAAATTACGTGGTAAACATGGCATCAAAAATCGCGTCAGGCGATCTAACTTACCAGCTTCCACGTAACAAAATAGGTCATGATGAGCTTGGCACCTTGGCAGATGCCTGCGTTGATATGCAAGCGAAGTTGCTTACTTTGGTCGACAGTATCTCGTCAACCACAGCTCAAGTAGGCACCGCCATTGAAGAAGTGAGCGCGATTTCCGAACAGACTTCAACCGGCATGGATGAACAACAAGTTCAGCTAAACCTTATCGCAACAGCAATGAACGAGATGCAAGCGACAGTAAATGAAGTCGCCAGCAACACCGAAGCAGCGTCAGAAACGGCAAACAGTGCTTCTCACGATGCGAAAGAAGGCCGCAGCGTCGTTCAAGAATGTATTAACCAAATCCACGAAGCGTCATTGGCGATTCAATCAGTTGGCAACATGGTGACAGAACTGGAACAAGATGCGTCTAACATTAGCGTTGTGGTTGACGTTATCCAAGACATCGCGGAACAAACCAACTTGCTTGCGCTTAACGCTGCCATTGAAGCTGCGCGCGCTGGTGAACAAGGCCGTGGTTTTGCCGTCGTAGCGGATGAAGTGAGAACGCTAGCAAGCCGCACTCAAGCTTCAACCGAAGAGATCATCACGATCATCTCTAAACTGCAAAATTGTTCGAAGAGTGCCGTTTCAGCAACAAATAACAGCAGCGATTTGATTCAAGAGTGCGTTGAGCAAGC
>NZ_JAWOUO010000259.1:0-904 GCF_033339435.1 Vibrio sp. 378 | reverse complement strand
AGCATTCGCACCCGCGGTTGCTGTGTAAGTAAAACTGCCATCTGCGTTTGCAGTTTCAGTCATGGTTACGGCAATGCCTTGCGAAGTAAGCCCATCAACAGGCATCGCACTCGCATCGAGCTGATAACTGACGACACTATCCGAGCCTTGAGTCGTAGTGAATTTACCGTCTATGGAAAGCGCATATTTTTGATCAGAACCAATGTTGATCAAGTCATCTTCATCGACCGTGATTGGCGCAACATTTGTGATCACTGGTTGGTCATCAACAATGGTCACAGGAATCGTGGCAGAAGTGGTGTCACCATCAAAATCCGTCGCGATGATTGGGAAGCTCAGCGTCAGTTCGTCACTGTTACTCGCATGGTCAATTGGGCCTTCGAGTGTAAAGTTGTAACTACCATCTGGATTCACAGTTAACGTAAAGACAGGATTGGTTCCTGCGGTTGCCGTATAAGTGAAACTACCATCTGGATTTGCCGTTTCACTCAATGTCACCGCAACACCTTGCGAAGTAAGCCCATCAACAGGCGTCGCACTGGCATCCAATTGGTAACTCACTACGCCATCAGAACCTTGATTGGTGGTGAAGTGTCCGTCAATCGATACAAAACCGTCTTGAGCCGAGCCAATCTGCGCGAGGTCATCTTCATCAACGGTGATCGCTTGAACATTGTTAATTGTTGGCTGGTCATCAACAATGGTTACAGGGATGGTTGCCGATGACGTATCGCCATCAAAGTCGGTCGCGATGATTGGAAAGTTTAGCGTCAGTTCATCACTACCAGTCGCGTGATCGATTGGGCCTTCCAACGTAAAGTTGTATGAATCATCGGTGTTCACCACCAACGTAAATACTGGGTTGCCGTTAGCGGTCGCAGTGTAAGTGAAGCGGCCATCGGCA
>NZ_JAWOUO010000258.1:0-904 GCF_033339435.1 Vibrio sp. 378 | reverse complement strand
TGACGATTTGTCTAGCACCAATTGTTCAACTGCGCGCAGAGCTTCCATCATGATGGTACCTCCCGGAGTTTCGTAACAGCCACGAGACTTCATTCCCACCAAACGGTTCTCTACGATATCAATACGACCCACACCGTGTTTTGCGCCTTTTTCGTTTAAGTAAACTAGCGCGTTGTATGGTGTCATCGCTTCACCATCCACTGCCACAACTTCACCTTTTTCGACTTTCAACGTAACGTACTCAGCTTCATTTGGCGCTTGTTCAGGGTCAACGGTCCAGACCCAGCAATCTTCGTTTGGTGCATTCCATGTATTTTCTAGCACACCACCTTCAGTAGAAATGTGCCATGCGTTCGCATCACGCGAATAAATCTTCGTTAGAGACGCTGAACAAGGAATGTTACGCTCTGCAAGGTAATCCAGACATTGTTCGCGGCTCACTAAATCCCACTCACGCCATGGAGCGATAACGTGTAGATCTGGTGCTAACGCAGCAAACGCGCCCTCGAAACGCACTTGGTCGTTACCTTTACCAGTACAGCCGTGACACAATGCGTCCGCGCCCACTTTACGTGCAACTTCAACCTGCGCTTTAGCAATGATAGGACGCGCCATTGATGTACCCAACAGGTATTTACCTTCGTAGTAAGCACCGGTTTTTAGTGTTGGATAGATGTAGTCTGCCACCATTTCTTCTTTTAGGTCAGCGATGTAGCACTCTGATGCGCCAGATGCTTTTGCTTTCGCTTCAATGCCTTCGAGCTCTTCAGCACCTTGACCTACATCGGCCACGAAAGCGACGACTTCACAGTCATAATTCTCTTTCAGCCACGGGATGATTACTGAAGTATCTAGACCGCCTGAGTATGCGACTACCACTTTATTTACGTTCACTTTGCTCATG
>NZ_JAWOUO010000257.1:0-906 GCF_033339435.1 Vibrio sp. 378 | reverse complement strand
GTCATTACGCGCCACTCGCACAAAGCGGATGAATACCTCGACGTGCTTGAACACGAAATTCGTCAACGTGCTGCATTGCTCGTTGGTCGCACCGTGACGCAATTGCATTTTGGTGGTGGTACACCGACGTTTCTATCTGAAAAGCAAATCACTCGCGTGATGAACTTGCTACGCCAAGAATTTACATTCAGTGATGACGCAGAAATCAGCATTGAAGTAGACCCGCGTGAAATTCAGATCACCATGTTGGATCATCTTCGCAGTGAAGGCTTCAACCGCTTGAGCATCGGCGTTCAGGACTTCAACAAAGAAGTGCAAAAATTGGTTAACCGTGAGCAAGATGAAGAATTCATCTTTGCGATGGTGGCACGTGCGAAAGAGTTGGGTTTCCGTTCGACCATCCTCGATTTGATCTACGGTTTGCCGAAGCAGACCAAAGCCTCTTTTGCGAAGACGTTAGAACAAGTGCTGGAAATGCAGCCGGGTCGTCTGTCGGTCTTTAACTACGCACACATGCCGCAATTGTTTGCTGCGCAGCGTAAGATTAAAGACGAAGATTTGCCAAAAGCAGAAGAGAAAATGGCAATTCTCCAAGACACGATCGCAACTTTGACGGGGGCTGGCTACCAGTTCATCGGCATGGACCATTTTGCGATGCCTGACGACGAACTCGCCGTTGCGCAGCGCGAAGGTGTGTTGCATCGCAACTTCCAAGGCTACACCACTCAAGGTGAATGTGACTTGGTGGGCTTTGGTGTTTCTGCCATTTCAATGATTGGTGATGCGTACGCGCAAAACCAAAAAGAGCTCAAGAAGTACTACGCTCAAGTAAATGACCTTCGCCACGCATTGTGGAAAGGTGTCTCACTCGATTCGGATGACTTGCTCCGTCGTGAAGTCATTAAG
>NZ_JAWOUO010000256.1:0-907 GCF_033339435.1 Vibrio sp. 378 | reverse complement strand
CTAATCGGATCGCGAACCAGCCAGCGATAGTGAAGGAATCAGAGCAGAAGCAAACCAAGCAATCTGCACCATTGCCATATTCATTATCTGCTTTGCAGATTGATGCAGCAAAGCGTTATGGCATGAGTGCGCAGCAAGTGCTAGATACTTGTCAGGCACTATACGAAAAGCACAAACTGATCACTTATCCGCGTTCTGATTGTCGCTACTTGCCGTTGGAGCATTATTCTCAAGCTGGAACGGTTACATCCGCTATTGCAAACAACGCCAAAGAACTGCAAAGCGCAGTGAATGGTGCCGACTTATCGATTAAGTCGAAAGCGTGGAATGACAAAAAAGTCGATGCTCACCACGCCATCATTCCAACGCCTAAGCAAGCCAACGTTAATGCGCTGTCTGGCAACGAAATGAAAGTGTATCAGCTCATTGCGCGCCAATATTTAATGCAGTTTTATCCTGCGGCTGTCTATGCCGAAGCGAAATTGGTATTCGACATCGCTGGTGGCATTTTCATTGCCAAAGGTCGTCAACTTGTTTCGCCGGGTTGGAAAGCGCTGATGGGAAAAACGGATAAAGAAGACGAAGGTATTGATGCGGTGCCACTGTTAAGTGAAGGCACGGTGTTAACATGCCGTGAAGGTGAAATTAAAGACCGAAAAACTGAGCCACCAAAACACTTTACTGAAGCCACTCTGCTGCAAGCGATGACGGGAATTGCTCGTTATGTTGCCGATAAAGAGTTGAAAAAAATTCTGCGCGACACAGATGGATTAGGTACGGAAGCGACTCGTGCGGGTATTTTGGATACGCTCTTTAAGCGTCAGTTATTGACAAGGCAAGGTAAATCCATACTCAGTTCGCAAGCTGGACGAGGGTTAATCAACGCATTACCACAAGATGCGACGTA
>NZ_JAWOUO010000255.1:0-907 GCF_033339435.1 Vibrio sp. 378 | reverse complement strand
AGAAACGCACTGGTAATGCCAATCGCAGCCCATCGCGTTTGCGATCGCTTGAATGATCCACCAATCTTCTTTCGCCTCACCCGGCGCTTTCACTGCCGCATTAACGCGCTGCACGCGTCGCTCAGTATTGGTGAAGTGACCGGATTTTTCCGCAAATGAACAAGAAGGCAATACCACATCGGCGTACTGCGCCGTCTCGGTGAGGAAGATGTCTTGCACGACCAAGAAGTCGAGTGCTTCCAACCCTTCAATCACGTGTGCTTGGTTTGGATCGCTCAGTACTGGGTTTTCGCCCATGATGTACATCCCGCGAACTTCTCGTTTGCACGCCGCATCGATGATTTCCGTTAGGGTAAGCCCTTGCTCAGAAGGTAAGTTCGGCGCATCCCACTCAATCGCGAATTTCTGACGAACAATCGGGTTATACACTTTTTGATATCCCGGATAACAGTTCGGCAATGCGCCCATATCACACGCACCTTGCACGTTTGATTGACCGCGCAGTGGGTTAATACCACCACCCTCAATACCGATATTGCCACACAACAATTGCAGGTTTGCAATCGAACGAACGTTGTCGTGCCCTGTTGTATGCTGGGTAATACCCATTGAGTAATACACCGCCGTGCGTTTTGCCGTACCAATCATTCGCGCCATCGCGAAAATATCGTCCGCTTTTACGCCCGTCACTAACTCAACTTTGTCGAGGTTGTACGCTGGCGACATCACCTCTTGAAGCAAGGTATCAAAGCCGTCTACGCGCTCTTCGATGTATTCTTGATCGTACCAACCATTTTTGATGATTTGCTGCATCACGCCGTTGAGCAACATAACATCCGTGCCCGGACGATGCGCCAAGTACAGCTCTGCATGTTCAGCCATGTCCACTCGTTTCGGGTCTGCCACA
>NZ_JAWOUO010000254.1:0-909 GCF_033339435.1 Vibrio sp. 378 | reverse complement strand
ACGTCGACAATTAATGGAAAAAGGCTCAGTAATGAGCCTTTTTATTTATATGTCCCAAAGTATGTTTAACTTTGACGCCCTCACCCCTGATTTCATGTGGTACGCGTTAGAAAGCATTGGCATTCGTGCTGAATCGGGCTTTCTGCCTCTCAACAGTTACGAAAACCGAGTGTATCAATTTACCGATGAAGAGCGCCGTCGCTACGTCGTGAAGTTCTATCGTCCGGAACGTTGGAGCAACGAGCAGATTCAAGAAGAGCACGATTTCACGCTTGAGCTGATTGATAACGAAATCCCCGTCGCCCCACCCGTACGCATCAATGGCAACACCCTGCACCACTATCAAGGCTACGGGTTCGCTCTCTTCAAAAGCGTGGGCGGTCGTCAGTTTGAAGTCGATAACTTAGAGCAACTTGAAGGAGTTGGTCGCTTTTTAGGACGCATCCATAAAGTCGGCAGCCGACAAGCTTTTCAACATCGCCCTACCATTGGTTTGCAAGAGTATCTCTACCAACCACGTGAGATTTTGCAAAACGCCAATATGATCCCGATGCATTTAGAAAACAGCTTTTTCAATGACTTGGACATGCTCATCAAAGCCATCGAAAACCACTGGCAAGGCAGCTTCGCAACGATTCGTCTGCATGGAGATTGCCATCCGGGTAACATCTTGTGGCGCGACGGCCCAATGTTTGTCGATTTAGATGACTCGCGCAACGGCCCTGCCGTACAAGATTTGTGGATGCTACTTAACGGCGAACGCCAAGATAAGCTGATGCAACTGGACATCATTTTAGAGGCGTATCAAGAGTTTTGCGACTTTAACGCCGCGGAATTGAAACTAATCGAGCCACTTCGCGGTCTACGAATGGTGCACTATATGGCATGGCTAGCAAAACGTTGGCATGA
>NZ_JAWOUO010000253.1:0-911 GCF_033339435.1 Vibrio sp. 378 | reverse complement strand
CTCCCGTTGGGGTTGCAATGGTGGTTAACCCTGCATTACGTCCAAAATCTTTTTGCTGGTAGCCCGGTTTATTCCCAAAGGTGTTAGGTTGAATCCAAATTTGCAAAAAGCGTAAAGGGTCTGTTTCTGATGCGTTATATTCGCTGTGGTAAATGCCTTTACCTGCCGACATCAGCTGAAACTCTCCCGCAGGTAACGTTTGTACATTGCCTTCACTGTCTTTGTGCGCAATAACACCTTCTAGCACATAACTGATGATCTCCATGTCGCGGTGACCATGAGTATCAAAGCCTGCGTTGGGTTGAACTAAGTCATCGTTGATGACTCGCAGTTCAGAAAAGCCCATATGTTTTGGATCGTAGTAGCTACCAAAAGAAAACGTATGTTTGCTGTCTAGCCAGCCAAAGTTTGCTCGACCTCGGTCTTCGGCGTGTCGTATGGTGATCATCAGTGCCTCCAGTGTCCGTGGTTAGGAGAATTTTTTGTTTAGGAAGTTATCTAACGCCGCTTTACCTGCGCCAGAAAAGGCCAGTGAAACACTTGCTGCTAGCAGAGCTAGGCCAAATTCGTAGCCGTTGTTTGCCATAAATAAGCCGTTTTCGAAGTGTACTGAGAAAATCGCCACAACCATAGTGAATGAGAGTGCGACTGCCGCAGGGCGTGTCAGCAAACCAAGTAGAATAAACAAGCCGCCGAAAAATTCTGCGCTACCAGCAAGAAATGCCATCAATACGCCAGGGCCAAGTCCAATTGATGCCATCCATTGTCCTGTGCCTTCCAAGCCGTAGCCGCCAAACCAACCAAACAGTTTCTGAGCGCCGTGCGCCATAAAGATGATGCCGATAGGGATACGTAGTGCCAGTGCGCTGTAACCTGATTGTGATGTCGTGATTTTGTGTAAAAGTGTTTTC
>NZ_JAWOUO010000252.1:0-912 GCF_033339435.1 Vibrio sp. 378 | reverse complement strand
TGCAGAAGAAGCGAAGGTGGCACTCTCTGATCAAACGGCTTACCGTACTGGTATCAACTTATTGTCGGAGCTGATTGAAGTGGACGTTCAGCGTGATGAGATGATTGAAGCGATTGAATCACCAAAGAACAAGATGACGGCGCTGGTAACAGAAGCTGTTGAGCAAGCAGGCGTAAAACCGGATGCGATCTTTATGACTGGTGGTTCCGCTCGTTCGCCGATTTTACGTGACGCGGTACAAACCGTGTTGCCAAATATTCCTGTCGTCAGCGGTAACTATTTTGGTTCGGTAACCGCAGGCTTGGCACGCTGGGCGGACGTTTGCTTTAAGTGATCTTTAGTTCTGAGCGAGTTACTGATGTCACGCGCTAAATAGAACCTTTTTCTAATAAAAGAGCCCGGCAGTATGACCGGGCTCTTTTGTATGGAATGAAAGGGACTTAGTGGTGCATGTGTTTTTCCATATGACCTTTCTTTTCCACCGCCATTTCAACATCGATTTTGCCTGAGTTTTTGAACGTCAGCGTCATTGGGAAGCGATCACCTTCTTGCAATGTTTGCGTTGGGTTGAAGATCATTAAATGGAAGCTGCCTGGCTTAAATACCACGGTTTCGTGTGCCGCTACACGCACTTCATCGATTTTTATCATCTTCATTACACCGTCTTCGTTCGCGTGAGTGTGGATTTCCACGTGGCCAGCGATTGGGCTTTCTGCTGCGATCAACGCGTCTTCCGTATCCCCATGGTTGGTCAGCTGAAAGAATCCGCCAATAACAGGAGCATTTGGCGGCGCTTCACGACTCCAAGGATGATCGATGTGAATTTTTCCGGCTTCGTAATCGTGAGCAAGGCTCATAGGGCTAGCAATGAGAGCGATAAGTGACAAAGTGGCGATTTTCATTTGTTTAAGC
>NZ_JAWOUO010000251.1:0-913 GCF_033339435.1 Vibrio sp. 378 | reverse complement strand
ATTTATTGGCGTGTTACAAAATGGAGCTATAAAGCGGGGGCAATTATACTCATGCAGAATCAATTAAAGTAATGCCACCCTCACACTTTCTTATAAGATTCATCATTGATTCACCCACCTTTGTGAGTTATCTCACAATAAGCAGGGAAACGTTTTCTATTTCAGACTACATCTTTAGATTTTATTCACAGATAGAGAAAGCAAAATTGCTATTTTCCCACAGCTGAGTGGCAATCGATTGCTTTCGCACACTATGCAACTCTGCGAGCTCATTGAATACATGAATGAGTTTGGCAGGGTGATTCGGCTCCCCTTGATAACCAAGTATAGGCATATCTGGAGCATCTGTTTCTATAACTAGAGTTTCGCGTGGTAATCTTTGAATCGCGTCGCGAGTTTTATGGGCTCTCGGATAGGTAATGGTTCCACCAGCACCGATGAAAAAACCTAATCTGACCCACTCCATCCCCTGCTGATAACTACCAGCAAACGCGTGCAAAACGCCACCACGAGGTAACTTCGCCGCTTTGACCATTTGAATGAGTCGATTGTGTGCTTTCCGGCTGTGCAAAATGACAGGAAGATTGAAACGCCTTGCCAGCTCAAATTGAGTTTCAAGCGCCCTTTCTTGTAGCTCAGGATCTACGTTAACTGCAAAGTCTAGTCCGCACTCTCCGATTGCCACACACTGTGGCGATTTTTGGTTGAGATAGCGTTCTAGTTCTGCAAGGTGCTGCTCAACGTTATCTTCAAGAAAATACGGATGAAAACCGAGCGCGTAATACAAATTGGCGTGTTGCTCTGCCAACGTTCGAATACGAACCCAATTTTGCGGGCCGACGGAAGGAATCAAAATTCTTGCGACGCCTTGCGTTTGAGCAAGCTCAAGTTGATGTGCAAAGTCATCTTGAAA
>NZ_JAWOUO010000250.1:0-916 GCF_033339435.1 Vibrio sp. 378 | reverse complement strand
TCCATTGTATCTTGTTCAAACAGCTTGTCTGCCTGACGCTTATCTCTAAAAGATGGCGCATCAATGTAAAGCTCGCCCGCCCCTGTATTAAAGCCAATAATATACGGAGCTGAGTAAACTTGAGTGCGCTTGTCACCACGCCCGATAGCTTTGTTTACCTTAATAACCACTTGGTTTGAGCCATCGATGAGAGTATACGGAGTACTCAATTCATCCGTACTAACGCCATTTACAAACAGAACTTGAACACCTTGTGCGGTACTTAAAGTTACTGATACATCAGTTTTATGTGTTGTGTCTGCGTTCGCTGTTGTACCAAACAGACCAAGAAAAAACGCCACAATCCAAGTTTTTAGTCTCATATCCGAATAACCTTAAAAATCGATTAATTACATCAAAAAGTTAAATCTCGCTTACCACTAATCACAGTTTGAGGAAATCATTAATGAAAAGCCAATCATTTCACCACAACTCGCTGTAGATAATTGGTAAGCGCACTCTTGCCTCGAAACCCTATACCCGCTTGACCTATGTTTAATAGTTACTGAGTGGTCTAGACGCTTTAATATAAAAAAGGCCGCAATAAATGCGACCTTTACTATATCTACTTAAGTTCTGTTATTAGAACGTGTAGTAAACACCAGCAACAACTAGGTCAGCTTCTTTCTTAGAAACGTTTTTCTCGTCGTTTTCGCTTGAAGTGTATTCAATGAACGTTAGAACGTTACCAGTTACAGCGTAGTCAGCACCAAACGTGTAGTAAGACTGGTCGTGGTCGCCTTCGTACTCAGTGAAACCGAATGAAGTGTAAACGCGAGCTTCGTTCATTTTGTAAGCAGCTACTGCAGACCAAGTATCTTGATCCGCTTTGTTTAGCTCTTCAGCAACGTAGTTTACTGCAGCAGAGAAGTTGTCC
>NZ_JAWOUO010000249.1:0-918 GCF_033339435.1 Vibrio sp. 378 | reverse complement strand
CAAAAACGCGTGGTCAATGCGCCGGGTATAATGTTGTGAGTAAGTTCTAGTGACACTTTCTGAACCGCGCAATGGGCTCCCTTACTTAAACAGAATGCGTCGATTACTATCGAACAAAGTTCCTTCCCGCTGTAACCGTCAAAACGCCGAGATCGCGTTCAAACAATTGAGTTTGCTTGTTCCTATCGTAGTTTTTCAACTCTGACTCATGGTGATTTAAACGAATCGATGCCAAGGAAACGCACAAGCTGCAACAATAGTTTTCGTCACAACGGAGCGAGATTATAACATATCGCTGATAATGTTCCTCATTTCAGTGACATTCGCCATCTTTATAGTTACTTTCCGCAATGATTAACTGCTCAATATCATTTCCACAGATAAAAGAGCGAAGCGCGTTAAACTTAGCCTCATCCCAAGAATACATCTTAAGAGCCAATAACTTATCAATCGTCTCTGGGTCAAAACGAGTTTTGATCGGCTTAGCAGGAGCGCCCGCTACCACGGTGTACGGCGGCACGTTTTTCGTCACGACACTATTTGCGGCAATCACCGCGCCCTCTCCAATCGTAACGCCTGGCATGATCATCGCGCGCATTCCAATCCAGACAGCATCTCCGATAATCGTGTCGCCCCTGCTTTGATAGGAACGTTCGACATCATCAAGAAACGGATACAAGCAGAACCAATCGGTTCGATGATTGTGATTGCCACCCATTAAAATCACCGCTTCGGCGGCGATACAAACATAATCACCAATATAGAGTTGGTCGACTTCCCAACGGGGTTGCCACTGCTTGCTGATTTCATCCCCCAGCAGATAACGAACGACGGATTGCTCAAAACCATTATCCCAGCAATCGCTGTAATAACTGTGAGTACCTTTAATATGGATGTTGGCGTTTTGCACCACTTGGT
>NZ_JAWOUO010000248.1:0-921 GCF_033339435.1 Vibrio sp. 378 | reverse complement strand
TTGATGTTCAGTATTTGCCATCGTCGTTCATCTTTAGAGCGTGTATTTACGCTCGCTTGGGGAAGCGGAATCTGCCGCCAGTGCGGTAAATCACCAAAGAAAAGAGAATCAGCAGACAACCAACAAGTTTATTGGCCGTCAGAACTTCACCATACCAAAGAATGCTGAGAACAACCGTCCAAACCGGCTCTAAGATCATAATCAGTGCCGCATTCCCTGCTTGGACAAACTTTTGCCCCATCGTCTGCATAACGTAACGCAAACTCGTCGCAAGCAACGTACTGAGCGCAAACCACCACCAAATGGATGAATCCACCTGCTCTGGTCGTGATTCCATCAAGAACGACACCAACAGACCTAGACAGCCTGCTGAAAACAGCTGCACACAAGTCAGTAGTAAAACGGGCAACTTCTGCGAATATTTGCTGTTTACATTAAAGTGTAGCGCCAAGATAAGCGCCGCTCCAAGAAACCAGAGTTGACTCGCAGACTGCTTCCAACCTCCAGCCAATGAAAGGCACGCTAAACCAATCACCGCAATAGGTAACGAGATCCAAAAGATGCGCTGAGGGCGTTGTTGAAACATTACCCAAGCCACGATTGGCACGAACAGCATCGAGAGGCTCATAATAAATGCGCCCTCGCCTAGCGTATCGCTGATTGAAATGGCGTAAATCCACGTCATCACAGCGCCACCAAGCAGCAAACCAACACCGCTAGCCGCCAACACGTCTTTTAACCGTGCCGCTTTTAGTGGTCGGAAACACAATGGCAGTAAACAGAGAGAGGCGATGGTAAATCGCAAGCCAATAAAACCAAAGGGAGGCAGCCCTTGGATGGTTTCTTTGGAAAAAATCCAGCCCAGTGCCGCTATCATCGTAGTGGCCACCAGAATCACGGTCGCTTTGCGTTCTGAGTTAA
>NZ_JAWOUO010000247.1:0-921 GCF_033339435.1 Vibrio sp. 378 | reverse complement strand
GAATTGCTGCTGGTATTCATAAGGTTATGTATGTCAGACTATGCTTTATTAAATGTTTCGGCTAATAGTACCAAAAATATGACCAAACACGTTGAGATTTTCACAGACGGATCTTGTTTAGGAAATCCAGGCCCTGGTGGCTACGGCATCGTCTTACGCTACAAAGACGTAGAAAAGACGCTCTCCAAAGGCTACACACTCACCACCAACAATCGCATGGAAATGTTAGCCGCAGTTGTCGCCCTGCAAACACTGAAAGAGCCGTGCCGTGTCACGCTGACGACCGATAGTCAGTACGTGCGCCAAGGGATCACGCAGTGGATTCACAACTGGAAAAAACGCTTCTGGAAAACTGCAGATAAAAAGCCCGTGAAGAACGCCGATTTATGGCAAGCACTGGATAAAGAAACGGCGCGCCACCAAGTGGATTGGCATTGGGTTAAAGGCCATGCTGGACACAGAGAAAACGAAATCTGTGATGAACTCGCCCGCACAGCAGCAGAAAACCCAACAGAAGACGATACAGGCTACCAGCCATCTTAATACGCTAGTAGCGCTGGCTCGACACTCTCTTCTCACCAAATCCCTCTCTGTTCATCACGCCAAGCGGCGTCAGTTTTTTCTTTAGACGCCAATGTGGTTTGATTGGCTTGAGAGGGTACGTTCGTTTACGAGCGACGATATAGTACAAGCTCCCCGCCGGAGCAGCCCAATCCCCCAAGCTGTTTTCTAACCAAGTCCACATGGTGCGATAACGTGTCATAGGAAACAGCGCATAACGATCACAATGAATTACTTGGTAATTGAGTAACCCTAACCAGTCATTGATTCGGCTCGAAGTAAACATTCGTCCACTCCACGGCAAGTTATTTTTACGCCATGGGAACAAACTCGCTAAACCAGTAAAGCTAATTGGGTTAA
>NZ_JAWOUO010000246.1:0-922 GCF_033339435.1 Vibrio sp. 378 | reverse complement strand
CTTACACTCAACTCGACGTGCGAGATGTTCAGCGCCCCGAGCCAACTCGCCGAATAGCGGCACCAAAAGATGCACCTAACGTGCTTGTTATTTTGTTAGATGACGTCGGTTTTAGTAAGTCATCCCTTTTTGGGGGCGCTGTTGATATGCCGACACTTGATGCGTTAGCTAAACAAGGTCTTATCTATAACCAATTCCATACAACCGGCGTAAGCTCTGCAACTCGAACTGCCTTGCTTACTGGCCGCAATCATCACCAACATAATATGGGTTCAATTGCCGAGACATCGACGGCTTTCCCTGGCAATACAAGCGTTCGACCAAACTACATCGCTGCCCTACCAAAAATTTTGAAATATAACGGTTACAGCACGGCAATGTTTGGTAAAAACCACGAAATTCCAGCTTGGGAGACAGGGCCCGCAGGTAACCAAACGCTTTGGCCTTCTGAAGTGGGTTTCGACAAATTCTACGGCTTCTTCGGTGGTGAAACCGACCAGTTCCAACCCGTGTTGATTGACGGTAATACGCGCATTAAAACGCCACGTAAAAAGAACTATCACTTCACAGCAGATATGACCGACCAAACTATTGAATGGTTGAACCTGCAGCACAGCTATAATGCTGACCAACCGTTCTTCGCTTACTACGCTCCGGGTGCCGCACACGCCCCTCATCAGGCCCCAAGAGAATGGATTGATAAGTTCAAAGGCAAGTTCTCAATGGGCTGGGACAAACTAAGACAAGAGTCGTTTGAACGTCAGAAGAAGTTAGGCATTATTCCACAAGATACGGTTTTGCCACCAATGCCAGACTTTGTGCCTCGTTGGGATTCTCTCTCATCTGATGAAAAACGTGTCTTCGAACGCCAAATGGAAGTTTATGCAGGCTTCTTAGCACACACTGACCATGAGATCGGTCG
>NZ_JAWOUO010000245.1:0-922 GCF_033339435.1 Vibrio sp. 378 | reverse complement strand
GATTCGCAGTGGCTCTCAAAACCTACAAGTGTAAATCGCTAACTTTGCACTAACACGAGCTCAAAACTATCTTGTCGCTGAAATCGCAAAGACGCTTTGTGGTCAATATCATAAGTCCAATCGAATACTGGTAGCAGAAGCAGGCACAGGGATCGGTAAGTCACTTTCTTATTTGATGGCCGCTATACCAGTTGCCGTGCATAACAACCGCAAAGTCGTTATCTCAACGGCAACCGTCGCGCTTCAAGAACAGCTAGTGAATAAAGACCTTCCTCTATTCCGTCGTATTACAGACAGAGAATTCTCTTTCATTCTTGCCAAAGGTAGGCAGCGCTACTGCTGCGCAGAAAAGCTCGCAACAGCCAGTGGTGTGGATGGCGGTCAACTAGCGATGTTTGAGACCAAGCCAAAGAAAAAAGACATTGAATTACTGGAAACCATGTATCGCTCACTCGCTCAAGGGAAATGGGATGGTGACCGCGACGCTTGGCCTAAACCTATAGACGACCGCATCTGGCAATTGATTGTCAGCGACAAACACAGCTGTAATAACAGTTTGCCAGGTCACAGAGGGTGCCCGTTTCAAAAGGCTCGCTCTGAGTTAGATAAAAATGACGTGATCATCGCGAATCACTCTCTCGTTATGGCTGAAGCTGACTTAGGGGGGGGCGTAATCTTACCAGAGCCAGAAAATACGATTTATGTCTTTGACGAAGCTCACCACCTGCCTCACGTCGCCCGTGATCACGCTTCAGCATCCGCGAGTTTAAAAGGCGCAGCAGCGTGGCTAGAGAAGCTGAATCAGTCAATCAGTAAATTTTCATCACTGGCTGATGAGAAACGTGTCGCTCGATTCCGCAATGACTTGCAAGACTCGGTGCAAAACTTAATACCTGCGCTCACTCAACTGACTAAACAGTTC
>NZ_JAWOUO010000244.1:0-924 GCF_033339435.1 Vibrio sp. 378 | reverse complement strand
AAATATTCGCGCCACAACAATTCAAAGTAAATCCAGTAAGTCGAATCATTCGCCCCTTGGGTTTGTTCATACTGTTTGAGCATGGCATGAATCATTCTTGGCGACACACAACCAAGCGCAAGCCAAGGTGAAAATTTGGTGGAATACGCCATCCCGTCGAGTCCGTTGCGCGTCTCTTTATATGAGCTTGCCAAGCCAGAAGAAAAGTAACGCCGACAATGCGCAAGACCACTCCGTTCTCCGCCAGAAAACAGCGCAGACTCATCAAAGTAAAAAGAGGATAAAGTTGGCAGTTGAGCGCCTTTTGGCATTGGTGGTAGGCGGCTCGGCGCATCTACTGGGTGGGCGATGTCTATCCCTTCAACGCACTTTCTAAACTGAGTAAAAGTCTCGGGCAGATCAGGCAACGTAAACGGCAGCTTGCTTTCGTCGAACAAACTGCGTACAGCGTGCTGAACAATGACAAGGTGTGGGTATTCATCTTGCAGCTTGTGCAATATGCTCTGTTCATCCGAGCCAGCCATTGCGTCTGAATAAAGATGAGTGACACTCAAATATTGAATGGCATATTTGAGGGCTTGATACGGGGGTATATCTAGCGCCCAAAGTCGCTGACCTAACTGACTAAGGGCGTCATTCAGATCGCACAAAGATGCATCGATAAATTTCTGCCTTGCTCGTCCGAGCGTTGCCTCCTGAGCAAAATGATGGAGAAAAGGAGTTACTGAAGGGCGACAATACAAGCAAACCAATTCATCCAGAAAAGATGAGGCATTAACCAATAGCGAGTTATCGTGAAGTCTTAGGTCAAACGTAAACCAGTAAAGCCCTATTTTCTTTTTCAAAAAACGTCCTTAGGCGAGGAGCTAAATGTACTGATTTGTTTTACGCTCGGCATCGCAAGCGGATCATCCGTTCTTACTA
>NZ_JAWOUO010000243.1:0-927 GCF_033339435.1 Vibrio sp. 378 | reverse complement strand
GACCTCATGCAAAAAGCGGGGCAAAATTCTTTGATTATTGAAGTGCCAGTAGTGAGGGGCTCCTGGCATTTCGGGAGCATGATCGGTGGTACAAAGAAGTTTTAGCCCCTTATTCTTGGCTGCCAATGCGTTCTCTAAAATGGTGCTGTAGGCATGTCCACTGGCAATAGTATGGGTGTGGCTATCAACGACGATATCCATGGTGACCTCCTAAATTGTGGACAAATTATCGAATTTCGAACGAACCGTTTTGATTGAGAAATAGCGTGAGATCCGCTGGAATTGAATGATTTAAAACCTTATCTACATTTACGGCATCTGAGTTTAAATAAAACGCTAATGCGGCTTCTGGTGCGGTGCCACCACGAATCTTACGGTTTACTAAGCGTTCTTGCAGAAACTCAGGCTGTGTATCGACGAAGACGGTAAAATCTGCCAAACGATGCAGTTCATTCCACACCGGTTCATTAAGCAGTAACCAATTCCCCTCAACCACAACAACATTGCGATTCACTAAAATGGCGTCGTCGACTGGATCATGCAAATTGCGGTCGTAGTATGGCCATTTTGGATCTTTCACTTTGAGCTGTTTGAGCTTGTCGATAAGCTCCGTCAGATTAAATGTTTGATAGGCCCCCTTAATACTGCGCAGAGACACGAGCTCGCCATCTCGTTCAATCGTATTGTTGTCGAGGATCTCATTTGGATAATGGAAACCATCAAACGGCAGCACTTGTAAAGGCTCTTGGCTTTCATCTTGTTCCGACAGGTATTCCCAGAATGCAGCGAGTGTCGACTTACCGCTGCCCGGAGGTGCGCACAAGAACACTACTATGCGTTCCTGCTTCTCATGATAGAGGCGAGTAAATTTTTCGATAAGAGGCTGATGGATTCGTTTTACGTCGGCATCGGGAAAGGTTGCTTCGG
>NZ_JAWOUO010000242.1:0-928 GCF_033339435.1 Vibrio sp. 378 | reverse complement strand
AGAGCAAGTTGCTGGACTTGTAGAACTTCTGAAAAATCCCCCGCAAGGTGAAGAAGAGTTCATTCTTGACCTACTAGAAAACCGTATTCCACCAGGTGTAGATGAAGCTGCTTATGTTAAAGCTGGTTTCCTGACTGCAGTAGCAAAAGGTGAAGTGTCTTCACCGCTTGTAAGCCGAGAAAAAGCGGCTGAGCTACTGGGTACAATGCAAGGCGGTTACAACATTGCACCGTTAGTTGAGCTACTAGACGATGAAGCTTTGGCTGAAATCGCTGTGAAAGCTCTGTCTCATACGCTACTGATGTTTGATGCTTTCTATGATGTAGAAGAGAAAGCGAAAGCAGGCAATGCTCATGCACAAAAAGTGCTTCAATCTTGGGCGGATGCTGAATGGTTCCTATCTAAGCCTAAGCTTGAAGAAAAAATCACGCTGACTGTCTTTAAAGTGACAGGTGAAACGAACACGGATGATCTTTCTCCAGCTCCTGATGCATGGTCTCGCCCTGATATTCCAGTACACGCACTTGCGATGCTGAAAAACGAACGTGAGGGTATTAACCCTGACCAGCCAGGCACCATCGGTCCAATCAAACAAATCGAAGAGCTAAAATCAAAAGGTCACCAGCTAGTGTATGTTGGTGATGTTGTTGGTACTGGTTCTTCTCGTAAATCTGCAACTAACTCAGTGCTATGGTTCATGGGCGATGATATCCCTTACGTACCTAACAAACGCGCTGGTGGTTACGTGCTTGGCGGTAAAATTGCACCTATCTTCTTCAACACAATGGAAGATGCGGGCGCGCTGCCTATCGAAGTTGATGTAACGAAGTTGAATATGGGCGACGTTATCGACGTTTACCCATACGAAGGCAAAGTATGTAACCACGAAACAGGTGAAGTACTTGCTGAGTTTTCTCTGAAAACAGAC
>NZ_JAWOUO010000241.1:0-930 GCF_033339435.1 Vibrio sp. 378 | reverse complement strand
GATCCTCGCATCGCACCAAAAGCATCACCAATCCCAGAGATCAGTTTTAGTGAAGCCTCTGAAATGGCTAACTTTGGCGCGAAAATATTACACCCATCAACACTAGTCCCTGCTCTGCGTCATGATATCCCGGTTTTTGTTGGCTCATCCAAAGAACCAGAAAAAGGCGGCACGTGGATTCGTCATCAAGTCGAAAGCTCACCGCTGTTCCGTGCTCTCGCTCTGCGTTGTAATCAAACGATGGTCACTCTACGTAGTGCGAACATGTTCCATGCGTACGGCTTCTTAGCAAAAGTATTTGAGATTTTAGCCAAGCACAAAATTTCGGTAGACCTTATCACCACATCAGAAATCAGTGTGTCACTCACACTGGATCAAACTGATACCTCAGGAGGCGCACCACAACTTCCTCAAGCAGCACGAGAAGAGTTGGAAGAGTTGTGTAAGGTCGAAGTAGAACATGACCTTTGTTTGGTAGCCTTGATTGGTAACAAGATGAGTGAACGTAAAGGCTATGCGAAGCAAGTGTTTGGTACGCTAGAAGATTTGAACTTACGCATGATCTGTTATGGAGCAAGTCCTCATAACCTATGCTTCCTTGTGAATGAGTCGGTGGCGAAGCAAGCCATTCAGAAGCTGCATACAGAGCTCTTCGAACAATAACATTGGTTTGTATCCTCAAGTGACCACTACCGTGGTTCAAAAAGCATAACGTGGTTGTTGAGGGAACAACGACAAATTAAAGGGCTGCACATTGGCAGCCCTTTTTATTGCTTGTTCACTTGATTTAGCCGTTAATGTTTGGCCCCAACCATTTTTCAGCTTCGATCCTATCCCCACCTTTACGATCAGCCTAACTCTCTAACTGATCGTCTTGGCTCTGAGCGATCGCCAAATAGCGAGAGTCTGGATGTGAGAAGTACCAACCGG
>NZ_JAWOUO010000240.1:0-930 GCF_033339435.1 Vibrio sp. 378 | reverse complement strand
GTGTAGGATGGGGTTATGAAGTCGATGAGCAAGTTTGCAGAGAAAGGCGTCACTGACGATCGTCTGGAGCAGTTGAAAGGTAAAGCTGAAGCGGATGCGATTTTTGCGCTTGAAAGCGTGAAAGGTAAAGTCACACAGCTAGCGTCGAATGAAACTTTCTTTGGCCAACCTGATTTGATTGAAAAACAATTGGAACAGATTCGCGCCGTGACTCCTCAATCTGTTGAGAAGGTGTACCAAAACTTTATTCAAGGTAAGTCGAAAGTCACCTTGAGCGTGGTACCAAAAGGCAAAACGGATCTTGCTGTTAAGTCTGCGACATTTACAACGCCAGAACGTACCTTGCCAGAGTACAAAAAAATTACCGATGATCAGTTAGCCTATCGCCGCGCAACGGACAATTTTGATCGTTCAGTGCAGCCACCAGTCGGTGATCCAGTGAAAGCAACAATGCCAGAACTGTACAATGTGCATTTTGACAACGGCTCTGAACTACTCGGTACAGTTAGCAACGAAACTCCGACAGTCATGATGCAGTTCAGCTTGCCTGCGGGCACGCGTTTTGTGGAAAAAGGCAAAGAAGGCCTAGCGCAACTGACGGCCGCTATGTTGCAAGAAGGAACGACCAAACGTAGCGTGGAACAAATTCAAGCTGAGCTCGATAAACTCGGCAGCATGATCTCTGTCGATGCCACAGGCTACACTACGAACATCAGCGTTTCTTCTTTAGAAAAGAATTTAGAGCCAACACTGAAAATCGTTGAAGAGATGCTGCTATCGCCAGCGTTCAAACAAGAAGATTTTGATCGTGTGAAAATGCAGGCACTCGAAGGGCTTGTGTACGAACATCAAAATCCAAGTTGGATGGCATCTCAAGCAAGTCGACAAGTGCTGTATGGCGATTCTGTTTTCGCTCGTCCGAAAGACGGC
>NZ_JAWOUO010000239.1:0-931 GCF_033339435.1 Vibrio sp. 378 | reverse complement strand
CTGCTTAGTAAGCGTCGTTGTGAACGGTTTGCACTGCACGGCCTGAAGGGTCAACACAGTTCTTGAATGACTCATCCCACTCAATCGCTTTCGCTGATGAACACGCTACAGAAGGGCCACCTGGTACACATTCTGCAGCTGATGGTAATGGGAACAACTCCTCAAAAATTTCGCGGTATACGTAACCTTCTTTAGTTGTTGGTGTGTTGTATGGGAAGCGGTACTGAGCCGTTTCCATCTGTTGATCGGTCACTTTCTCTTCTGCTACGGCCTTCAAAGTGTCAATCCAGCTGTAACCTACGCCATCAGAAAACTGCTCTTTTTGACGCCAAGCGATTGAGTCTGGTAAGTAATGCTCAAAACATTCGCGAAGAATGTGTTTTTCCATCTTACCGTTGCCACACATTTTGTCTGCAGGGTTTAGGCGCATTGCGACGTCAATGAACTCTTTATCCAAGAATGGTACACGGCCTTCAACGCCCCATGCCGCCAACGATTTGTTCGCACGGGCACAGTCAAACATGTTTAGAGCCAGCAGTTTACGAACCGTTTCTTCGTGGAACTCTTTTGCGTTTGGCGCTTTGTGGAAGTACAAGTAGCCACCGAAGATTTCATCAGCGCCTTCACCAGAAAGCACCATTTTAATGCCCATTGCCTTGATTTTACGGCCCATGAGGAACATCGGTGTTGAGGCACGAATCGTTGTTACGCCATAAGTCGCGATGTGGTAAATCACGTCACGAATAGCATCCAAACCTTCTTGAATGGTGTATGTCATTTCGTGGTGAACGGTGCCAATTTTTTCTGCCACTTCACGTGCTGCTTTTAAGTCTGGAGCGCCTTCAAGACCAACCGCAAAAGAGTGAAGTTGGGGCCACCATGCTTCTGATTTTTCATCGTCTTCGATACGCATCGCAGCATAGCGTTTTGC
>NZ_JAWOUO010000238.1:0-932 GCF_033339435.1 Vibrio sp. 378 | reverse complement strand
CGGTCCATCACACGATGACAACGCTCTTGGTAAGGGCAGCCCGGTGGTAGACGCAGTAAGTTTGGTGGATTGCCAGGAATGGTTGGCAGAATTTCACCTTCTGTATCCAGACGAGGGATCGCCTTTAACAGACCTTCCGCATAAGGGTGGCTTGGGTTGTAGAAAATTTCGTTTACGTTGCCGTACTCCATCGTACGACCTGCGTACATCACAAGCACTTTGTCACATGAACCAGCAACAACACCTAGGTCGTGGGTGATCATAATGATTGCCGTGTTGAACTCGGATTTCAGCTCGTTCAACAAGTCCATGATCTGTGCCTGAACGGTTACGTCCAACGCGGTTGTTGGTTCATCAGCAATAAGCAGTTTAGGACGGCACAATAGCGCCATCGCAATCATTACACGCTGACGCATACCGCCTGAAAATTCGTGCGGATACATGGTGATACGTTTGCGAGCTTCAGGGATTTTTACCGCTTCAAGCATGCGAACAGATTCTTCAAACGCTTCTGACTTGCCCATGCCTTTATGCAGCATCAACACTTCCATCAGCTGATCGCTCACTTTCATGTATGGGTTTAGCGAGGTCATCGGATCTTGGAAGATCATCGCGATCTGTTCGGCACGAACTTTGTTCAGCTCTTTTTCTGGAAGGTTAAGAATTTCTCGACCTTCAAATTTCGCGCTGCCTGAGATCTTGCCGTTTTTCGCCAGTAGACCCATGATTGCGAATACAGTTTGTGATTTACCTGAACCAGATTCACCCACGATACCGAGAGTTTCGCCCTGCTTCAGAGAGAAGTTCAAATCGTTTACTGCGGTTACGATACCATCTTGGGTGGTAAATTCGACACGCAGATCTTTGACATCTAATAAGCTCATCATTGCTTCCTTAATCTTATCTTTTAATTATCTGTCTTTTGGATCCAG
>NZ_JAWOUO010000237.1:0-932 GCF_033339435.1 Vibrio sp. 378 | reverse complement strand
TTTTTCTAACGTTACCGGGCCAATTTCGCGTCGCGGCGTGTTCACAATGCGCAGAAATGCGTTGTCATCGTCAGGGTTCACCAACACTCGAAGATACGCCATGATGTCTTTGATTTCGGCACGCGCGAAAAACGACGTACCGCCAGACAGTTTGTAGGGTACGCGGTTTTGCATCAGTGATTTTTCAATCAAACGCGATTGATGGTTACCACGATACAAAATCGCATAATCTCGATATTCCGTGCGATTTAAGAACTTGTGCGCAATCAACTCACCCGTGACCCTTTCTGCTTCGTGCTCTTCGTTCTTGGCTAGCAACACTTTCAGTTTTTCGCCGTCAGGAATTTCTGAGAACAGTGATTTTTCATACACGTGCGGGTTATTGGCAATCAAAATGTTTGCAGCACGAAGAATTCGACTGGTCGAGCGATAGTTCTGCTCCAGCTTGATCAGACGCAGATTCGGGTAATCTTGCCCGAGCAGCACCAAGTTTTGCGGTTTGGCACCACGCCACGAATAAATCGATTGGTCATCATCACCCACGACGGTCAAGCGACCGCGCTCACCCACAATCAATTTGACCAGTTCATACTGACTGGTGTTGGTATCTTGGTATTCATCAACCAATAGATAGCGGATGCGATTTTGCCAACGCTGACGCACGTCTTCATTATTACGCAGCAGCAATACTGGCAGCAGGATCAGGTCATCAAAATCGAGCGCGTTGTACGCCTTCATCTGCTTCTGGTACATCTCAAAACAAAAAGCGAACAGCTGTTGTTGCTCGCCTTTCGCCATCGCTTTGGCTTGCTCTGGCGTCAACATGTCGTTTTTCCAGTTGGAGATCGTACTCAATAGTTGTTTGAGTAGGTCTTTATCACCGTCGAGTTGCTTTTCCGTCAACTCTTTCAACAGCGCCATCTGGTCTTGAT
>NZ_JAWOUO010000236.1:0-933 GCF_033339435.1 Vibrio sp. 378 | reverse complement strand
AGAGGTAAACCGTTCTCAGCAGCATTTCTCCTGCCTGTGGAACAGGTTTTGCTACTTCCTCTAGGCGAAAGTTTTTAGTTGTAGGAGCACCATGTGGGCGTGATGCTAGGACGATTCTACGATTGGTTGCGTTAGTCATGTTTATCTCACTTATAGATTAGACCGGTCGTCTAGTGTTCGTTCCAAAATATCCCGCTCTTAGAGCGGGAAGATTTAGTGTGTTCCAAAAGGTTAATAGCCCAAATGAAACATGTGTAGGGTATTCATCTTACTTTAACGTTACTTGTTATGGGCAAGTTCGCGTGTTTTGCAGTAGATGTTGAGTATAGGTCAGGCTTTGCGTGAGCGCTTCCTGATCTTGATACAGTTTGTTCAGTAAGCTTGCGCCATTCCAAAGATAATAAATCTGTCTGGCCAACAATGCGCTATCACCGTTTGGGATAGACCCATCTTGAATACCGACATCAATACACTCAGCCATAGCTTGAATGGTCTTATCAGCGCCTCGACGCAGTGCGATACGCATAGGCTCCGATAAATCTGACACTTCGGCGCTTAGCTTCACTAACAAGCATTTGTTTGCATTACAGACATCATCTTCTACTTTTACCATTTCTTCAAAGTAGCTCATTAAGCGTTGGTAGCCATTGAGCTCGGTATTAGTGAAGCGGGCAGTCAGTTGTTCAAAATACTTGTTGAAGTAATCTTGAATCATTGCCTCACCAAACTGTTCTTTAGATTTGAAGTAATGATAAAACGAGCCTTTTGGCACTTCGGCCGTTTTTAGTAGCTCTGAAAGTCCAACACTCGTAAACCCTCGGGTAACAATCAATTCGTACCCGACGTCGAGAATGTGTTGGCGTGTGTCATTTGTTTTTGCGTTCATGGGCGGTACTATAAGATGAATTAGACCAGTCGTCTAGTTTTTTGTGG
>NZ_JAWOUO010000235.1:0-937 GCF_033339435.1 Vibrio sp. 378 | reverse complement strand
CAAGCCCTAAGCCTGTACCACCAAACCGTCGAGTAATTGAGCGATCACCTTGATGGAATGCCGTAAATAAATGGGCTTGTTTTGCTCTCGAGATTCCAATTCCGGTGTCAGATATAGAAACTACAACTTCGTCATTTTCTTCAGCGACAGAAACAGACACACTTCCTGAGTCCGTAAACTTGATGGCATTCCCAATCAAGTTAAAGAGAATCTGTGACAGCCTCGTCGAATCAATCCAATACTGTTTGTCTGATGAGATCTGACAATGAAAGTTAAAAGAAAGATTCTTAGTTATAGCTACTTGTTTTTGCTGAGAAATTACAAAAGTTACAGTGTCATTTAAATGTATCCACTGTTCGTTTAATTGGAAGCTACCGGATTCAATTTTTGAAAGATCGAGAATGTCGCTAATGATGGCTAGAAGAAGCTCAGCAGAGCATTCCATTTGATTGAGGGCATCAAATTGTTCATCTGATAAGGTAGATTGTCTCAGGATGTCTAGCATTCCTAAAACTGAGTTAAGAGGCGTTCTGATCTCGTGGCTCATCATTGCCAAAAACTCAGATTTTGACTGGTTGGCTAGTTCTGCTTCTTCACGAGCTCTTGCAAGTTGAGTCGTTCTTACCTCAACAATACGTTGTAACTTTTCCTTTGTTTCTATGTCGATAACAGCACGTTCTATAAGGGGTCTAAAGCGCCTTAGAGTCTCTTTGTTTTCAATACTAAAATGCCCTTTTTGAGATCCAATTAATAGTATGATGCTTTGTGTTACTTCCGAACGAATGCCCGTTAAAATTACGGAGTTAACATGTGTTTTAACAAAGCTATTTAAGTTCTCAAACTCTAACAATTTCGTTGGCTCGAATAGCAGAATGCATTCACCGTTTAATGCGCGCTCCATCGTGTTACCGTGTAACCACTCTACCTTATCAAACAC
>NZ_JAWOUO010000234.1:0-937 GCF_033339435.1 Vibrio sp. 378 | reverse complement strand
CCATTGAATACGGTTTGTCAGCCGCCGACGTGAACTTGGCATTAAAAGACGACCGCACGATTCATCGTTCAAACACCGAGGCGTTTGGCTCTCGCAGCGCAGAGATAGCGTTTAAATCGGATAGCACCGCGCGTTATGACGATTTGTACTACACCGTCACACCAAGAAAAGTGGCTGAAGCCGTCGATAACAACGAGCAAAATCTCAAATTGATGACTTACAACATTTGGGCCTTGCCTGCGATTGCGTCACATATTGGTGAACGTTACGAGTTAATCCCCGATTACGTAAAAGGCTATGACGTACTGGCATTGCAAGAGGTTTTTGCTAGTGGTCGTGATGCATTTTTACGTGAGCTTGCAAAAGATTACCCATACCAAACGAAAATGTTGGATAAAGATGGCTTCAACGTTTACGACGGAGGCGTAGTCATTGTGAGTCGTTACCCTATCGTCAACGAGGCACAATACGTGTTCCCAGATTGTTCGGGGACCGATTGCTTCGCTGATAAAGGCGTAAACTACGCAGAGATCATCAAAGGTGGTCAGGCCTACCATGTTTTTGCTACACATACCGCGTCTTTCGATACTGATCCAGCGCGTCAGTATCGTCAGCGTCAATTTCAACAAATGCGCACTATGGCGCAGTCTCTCAACATTCCGAATAACGAAACGGTCGTTTACAGTGGTGACTTTAATGTAAACAAGCTGAAGTTCCCTGGAGATTACCAGCAGATGATCGCAAACCTAAGTGCGATGGAGCCTCAATACTCTGGCTATACAGCGTCTACGTTCGACCCTCGTATCAATAACTTCGCAGGCGAAGCACTATCTGGTGGCGAAAATGTGGAATACCTCGATTACGTCATGGTGAGCAACGAATATGGCGTGAAATCGTTTAACGACAACCGCGTTGATGTTCCACGTTCAACGGCAAA
>NZ_JAWOUO010000233.1:0-937 GCF_033339435.1 Vibrio sp. 378 | reverse complement strand
GGCGTTAAGCTTCAACATCACACTGCAATTTTAATGGAGTAAAAATGGAGTATGTGAAACAACTGTTTGCTACATTGTTAACTTTGGCCTTAGGATCTTTCATTTTTGTAGGCATATTAGAAGACTATAAAAGCGATGACTCTATTAAAGTTAAGCAGTTAGAAGACTATTTCAAGCCTGCTAGAACAATGGCAAACAACTGCCTCAAACAACAAAACCAGTTATTTCTTCATTACCCTCAGAATGGCACGTCTCTTCGTTTGCTATTTGATGCAATGATCAATCTAATGGAGAACCCTCAGCTTGAAAGAAACACAAATTATGAGTTGGTGCTAAAAGGGTTACTACATAACTTACAGTCGACACAGAAAACTCAATCTGAACTACCTGAAGCTGTTGAAGAATGTCGTGCTAAAGTTTATTTAAGCCTTGAAGCACTCTCAATTGCTACTGGCACATATGATTATTTTTCCCTTCAAGCTGCTGAAAGAAATAAGAAGTTGAATGAACTCGATAAAAAATATCGAGAAAAGTTAAAGCAGTCTAATGGTGACTTTGACGCTAATGAATTAGTGAAAATGATGTATCAAATTGGAAGTATACGTCCTGGCTCGGATCAAGATATAAAAGTGTTGGTGACTAAGTTCAGTGATAAGTTACCCATCATAGAAAGAGCAAGTTTGATTCAGGCTGAAATAGAGCAAGAAAAGTACGAAATAGAAGCAGAGTTGTTTTCAGAAATTCGCAAAAAATCTGCTAGCGAGATAAATGCTGGATTCAAACAAGGCTTTTTCAGTTGGCTATTTGGTTAGAAGCTTAACAAACAATTTAAGAGTGATTCAGCACGCTTGGCATTTTTGGTTTGGGTCTAGTTTAGTGATTACGGCGTCCAGTTTGAGTGTTGTGATAGCGTGCTTCACACCTTAATTGGGCGTTA
>NZ_JAWOUO010000232.1:0-938 GCF_033339435.1 Vibrio sp. 378 | reverse complement strand
TCCATTGAAAAGTATTTCTCCGGTGCTCGCCCAGAAAAAAGAAAGTCGACCTGCACATCGTGCGATTCAAATGCCTTGCTCATTGCACGAGCACGTGCGATATGGCCATTTCCCGTACCTTGAACACCGTATAGAATTTTCATCCATTAGCCTCCTACGATCGCAATAGCTAGAGCACCACACGCACTTCCCAACAGCGCCCCGATGATGACGTCAGTAAAAAAATGGACACCAAGCAAAATACGCGCCGTACCAATTAAACTCGCCCAAAAGAATGCGGCATAACCGAGTTCTGGGTAGTAATGGTTGATAAGTGTTGCCATAACAAACGCAGCAGCAGTATGTCCAGACGGTAAACTGTAGCGATCAGAAGGGGTGATAAAAGCAGGTAACAAAGCGCTCAGTTCTTCAGGACGGCGGCGTTTAAAGCTGTTTTTTAGCGTCCAGTAAATGGGTAACTCGACTGCAAATGCCAGCAATCCGGCTAACATAAACCAAGATCCGTGTTCTTTATCTAAATACCAAGCTAACAGCCCTAAGACGACGTAGAGATGCCCATCTCCACTGTGCGAAACGCCTTTACTGATGTTGGCAACTTGTTGGTTAAAACGATGCTGAAGACATACGCTAGAGAATGCTAAATCAAACTTAGCGATGGTTGCTATTGGCTGTGTGATTGTCTCAATGGTTCGCATGTGACCTTTCCTTACTTTGACAACGCCTTTGTGTGAAAAGTAGGAGGTTTAGGTGACAGCTACATGACGGGAAGTTGGACAATTAGTGACAAAAGTAGAATGGACGGAATAGCGCACATTGATGTGCCCAACCATACCGTTAAACACATCAATAAAAGCAATAAGAATTACGAAGGGTTAGCTGGTGAGGCTGACGGCGTATCGATATACCAAACTTTGCGTTTTTTGCGGCATGCGCGTAAT
>NZ_JAWOUO010000231.1:0-940 GCF_033339435.1 Vibrio sp. 378 | reverse complement strand
TACTTCTGTTGCATTGGGTGATCCTGCAACAAACACCACGCCGCTTGATATGAATGGTGCAGATCCTGCTCAGACGCTTAACTTTGGTCTGGGTGCTGCGACACAATTTGCCGCCCCATTTGAGCTAACTAAGTTCGATGAAGATGGTGCGACAACGGGTTTCCTAACCAAAGTTGACTTTGATGAAAACGGCAGCGTATTGGGTACTTACTCAAACGGTGAAAACGTAACATTGGGTCGTGTGGCGCTAGTTCGTGTTCCTAACGAGCAAGGTCTGGATAAGAAGGGCGGTACGCAATGGGATTCAACTCAGTTCTCTGGTGACAAGATTTGGGGTGAATCAAACAAAGGCTCTTTCGGTACTATCAACAACGGTATGCTAGAACAGTCAAACATTGATATGACTCAGGAGCTGGTGGATCTGATCTCTGCTCAGCGTAACTTCCAAGCAAACTCACGTTCGCTAGAAGTACATAACCAGCTACAACAAAATATCCTGCAGATTAGATAATCTGCATTATTAAGTTAGGCGTGCTTTCGCCGCTTGGCTTGATAACATCATGACATTCATCTGATGCTTAGCCTGAAAACACCTCAGTTCAGGCTAAGCATGCTTTGATCTCTGGTTTGCCGCTGTTGCCGCCACATGGATCAAAATCTTGCCTCCCTTTGCAGTTTACCTTCATTGAATATCCTTCTTGATTGCCTTTAATTTCATTCAAGTTTTTGATAAATAAGCCTATTTTTATCTTGGCATAACTATTGCTTTTACTCCGAAGTACAGAGACTTTTTTGGAGTAAATTATGGATCGCGCACTGTTTCTCGCAATGAGTGGCGCCAAGCAAAATATGCAGGCTTTGCAATTGCGCGCTAACAACTTGGCTAACGTCAGCACGACGGGTTTTCGTGCGGATTTAGCACAGGCTCGCTCAATGCAAG
>NZ_JAWOUO010000230.1:0-942 GCF_033339435.1 Vibrio sp. 378 | reverse complement strand
GTTTAGCTCGGGTTGTGTTCGAGTAGAAAACGCCGATCAACTTGCAGAGCTTCTGTTCAAAACTCAAGGTTTGGAAGAGCGTTTAGAGAAAAAGCGGGAAAGCGCTCGTTCATCAACGACTTCGGTGCCACTAGGGGAGCGTATTCCGGTACACATCATCTACCAAACAGCTTGGTTGGAAGAAGGTACGCTGTATTACCGAGATGACATCTACAAATACGACCATCAAGGCTAAGCCTGCATGGCTTGTAAATTTAAGAAAATTTACAATTCTAAAAAATCGTTTTCTGTTCAATAAGTAAACAAAAGTTTTAGCGAGACTTCGATATTCCGGACCAATTTATGCATTTGACGAGATAAATTGGTTTCGGTATCGTCCGCTTTCTTTGTTTAGTAATTGAGCAGTGTTTTTGTTTATGGTAAGTCGTAATTTTTCTCGCCGTGATTTCCTTAAAATGACCGCTGGTGGTGTCGTACTGGCGTCTGCAATGCCTACACTTTCATGGGCTTCACTTCCGGATGAACCACGCGTGTTAGCCATGAATAACTTGAATACGGGTGAGCTTCTCGAGACGTGCTACTTCGATGGCAATCGCTACGTCGGCAAAGAATTGCAGCGTTTGAATGAGTTCTGCCGTGATCATCGCCGTAATGAAGTGCATCCAATGGATAAACGTCTGTTCGATCAAATCAGCCAAATTCAAAAGCTCATCGGTACTGAATCCGAAGTTATCGTGATTTCTGGCTACCGTTCTCCAGTGACCAATGCGTCCCTGCGCAGCGGTTCTACTGGTGTTGCTAAGAAGAGTCTACACATGGAAGGGAAGGCGATTGATTTTCGTCTCGATGGTGTAAAGCTGTCTACGGTGCGTGATGCGGCAATCAGTTTGAAGGCTGGTGGTGTTGGATACTATCCGGGCAGTAACTTTGTCCACATTGATA
>NZ_JAWOUO010000229.1:0-945 GCF_033339435.1 Vibrio sp. 378 | reverse complement strand
CAAATCCATAAACGTTTTGGTGTTTTTTCATAGGCAAGAAGCACAGTGAAAATCGCGAGCGTGATGTAAAACAGGCGAGGGCGCCAAAGTTCTGCTTCTGGGTAGAAGCCGTACATGAACTGCTCCCAGCGAACACTGATGAACACCCAGCATGCACCTTCTCGGCTACAGTCATCACGCGTTGAGCCTATCCAGTCAGCATTAATGAATGCCCAATCGACAATGTGCCAAAGCGCATTGAAAACGATATAAGCAAGAATAAGCGTGACAATGGAGTTGACTGGGCCATTAAACAAATTCTTGCGTAACCACCCAACCACGCCAACGGTATTTGATGGTGGCGGGAGATCGGGCTGAAATTGATGTGTACTCATATTATCTCTCCACCAGCGCAACTTTGCGGTTGTACAAGTTCATTAACGCAGACGTGAGCAAGCTCAGAGTTAGATAAACGCCCATTGTCATCGCGATGATCTCAATGGCTTGTCCTGTCTGGTTCAAGGTTGTACCAGCAAACACAGAAACCAGATCCGGATAACCAATAGCCATTGCCAACGAAGAGTTCTTCGTTAAGTTCAAGTATTGGCTTGTGAGTGGAGGAATGATGATTCTCAAAGCTTGAGGGATAACAACCAGCTTGAGCGTTTTAGCACGAGGCAAACCAAGTGACATCGCGGCCTCTGTTTGACCATGACTCACCGCGTTGATACCGGAGCGTACGATTTCCGCAATAAAGGCGGCGGTGTAAACACTTAACGCCAATAACAAAGCTGCCAGCTCAGGAATGATGCTGATCCCACCTTTGAAGTTGAAACCTTTCAGTTCTGGGTATTCCAAAGAGATTGGCATACCAGAAACGAAGTAAACCAGCAGAGGCAAGCCAACGAGAAGCCCTAAACCAATTCGTCCCATCGGGGTTTGTTGGCCTGTTAGGCGTTGTTTGTT
>NZ_JAWOUO010000228.1:0-945 GCF_033339435.1 Vibrio sp. 378 | reverse complement strand
TTATGAAGTGGTGTATTGCGAAGCGTTTCAGTTTGAAAACGAAGAAGTGTACTTTGCCGCCTCCAACAACAAGCGCTTATGCCCAGAAAAGGGAGCACTAAAAAAAGTGGGTCATTACAAAATCAGTGATGACTCGTTGATTGTTAGCGCAAATGGTGCTCGTCAAATCTGGACCACCAAAAAGGTGTACCCATCTCAGGTTCATAAAGAGACTCAGAACTATTTCACCACCGTGTTTGATGGTAAACAATTCGAAAGCTATACCATGCAAAAGAACAAGCAATCGATGGAAAAACGCATCAACGCACCGACAGGACGATATTTATACCAGATATCCTTTTTTGACTATTTGCTACCTCGCCCAAACGGCGATTATCTCGTGGCTGAAATTGGCAATTATATTTATCACCATGGAACTCAAGTCATTGGGCCTCATGGTGAAAGCATCGATTCCGATCTCAACTTACGCACTTACAATCCAAACTTGTATTGTGCTGATGTCGCCATCTGGTACGGCAGCCATGTCATTGCTGGTCAAGGAGACTATCAGGTCGACATCATCTCCGATCCTAACCCCTACGATCCGACTTACCTAATTGACTGCTACGAATACATTAGTAACCCCACGACCAGACAACAATCGTTAGCATTTGATCTGAGCTACTCGCCTTACGACGAACTACTTGATGGCGAGGTGTACAGCTACATTTTGCGTCCAAAGCCTGAACTGGCTGATCGCGTTGAAGAATTTAAAATCAATATGATTTATCACAGCCCAAAGCCGTTACGCTCAAGCAACAAAAAATAACCACTTAAAATACATAATGTTATTTTGACCATTAAATCACTAAAAACAAAAAGTGGAACCGTGATCAAAGTCTCATTTCCTTCCTCATCGACAAAAAACTCAAATAAATTTTACGGGTTTTATGTGGTTTTTCGTGT
>NZ_JAWOUO010000227.1:0-945 GCF_033339435.1 Vibrio sp. 378 | reverse complement strand
GTTAGCGTTGATTCAAAGCCAAGATCAAGCACAAGCCGTTGAAGAGATTGTTATTCGCAAGCCAACGATGTTGGTGTTTGCTGGCGACCATGGTGTTGCGAAAGAAGGCATTAGCATCGCACCGAGTGAAGTTACCCAGCAAATGGTTGCAAACTTCCTTGCTGGAGGTGCGGCAATTAACTGCTTTTGCGATGTAAACCAAATCGAATTCAAAGTGATTGACTGCGGTATGCTTGCGCCAATCGAAGTCATGGTTCCTGAGTTTAAATCTCATCCGAATTTAATTGAGCAGCGTTTAGGAAATGGCACTGCCAATTTTTCAAAGCAAGCGGCGATGTCTTCTGAACAAGTAGCGCTTGGTTTGGAATATGGTGCAAGAGTGGCGCAAAGCACCATCTATTCAGGATCTAACTTACTGATGTTTGGCGAGATGGGCATTGGAAATACCAGCTCGGCTTCCGCATTATTGGCGGCACTCAGCCCGCTTGAGGTAAACCACTGTGTTGGTCTTGGTACGGGCATCAACTCAGAGCAGTTGAGCCGAAAGTTAAAGTTGGTTGCTCAAGGGGTAAGTCGTTGTCGAGGTCTAGACGCCAAAGCCGTATTATCGCAAGTTGGTGGATTTGAAATCGTACAGATGGTTGGGGCGTTCCTTGAGGCGAAGCGTTTGAAAACGCCAGTGCTTGTCGATGGTTTTATTGTCTCTGTCGCGGCGTATGTTGCCACGTTACTAGACGAAGAAACACGTGACTACATGCTGTTTGCACATCGTTCAGAAGAAAACGGACACAAGTTTGTGTTGGAGTCATTAAAAGCCGAACCTTTGCTGGATTTAGGGCTCCGCCTCGGTGAAGGAACACGTGCTGCGTTGGCATTGCCGCTATTGAAAGCCGCTGCGCAGTGCTATAATAAAATCGCCAGTTTTTACAGAGCGGGACTAACGAT
>NZ_JAWOUO010000226.1:0-946 GCF_033339435.1 Vibrio sp. 378 | reverse complement strand
TGAAGACCACCAGTTGCAGCATTTTTAAGTGACCATCGGTTGCGAGGAAAAACATGGTGGTCAAGAACATGAATAATTGACCAAGCAATGGCGTGTTCTGACCATTGGCAGGATCGACCATCGACGCAAAACCCAAGCTCGATTGCATACCAAGGATTTGCCCGAGCAACACAAACGTTTGGATCATAAATTGCGTCACCATGCCCATCGCGACGCCAATGATCATCTGCTCTGCGATGGTCATAAAACCACGAAATGAGAGCAGTTGAATGTCTTGCGGAACGGCAGGAATAGCGGGCATCACGGCAAAAGTAATCGCAAGGCCGAGATACAAACGAATACGAGGAGAAACAAAGCGAGCGCCAGTAACGGTCATCACCATCAACATAGACGAGATACGAACGTACGGCCAAAAATAATTGGCTATCCAGTCTAAGATGATTTGAGTGGGATACTCCATACCAGCCTCTAGTACAGAACCTGAGGCAAGCGCTCAATCAAGCCGAAGAAATATTCCATCAGCATTTGCGTCATCCAGTGACCAAACAGCATCAAAGCTAACAAAGTCACGATCAAACGAGGTAAGAAGCTTAATGTCTGTTCGTTAATTGACGTCGCGGCTTGAAAAATCGCCACGACCAAACCGATGAGCAAACTGGGAATAATAATGGCACAGACCATGATCAACACCATCCACAGTGCCTCACGGAAAAGCTCGACAAACATTTCAGGAGTCATGTCTTACCTCTTTTCTCTGTGCCAACCTAAAGGGCGAAACTGCCGGCTAAGGTCGACAATATCAAGTTCCAACCATCCACCAACACAAACAGCATCAACTTAAACGGCAGCGATACAATCATTGGCGATAGCATCATCATACCCATGGCCATCAAAACCGATGCCACCACCAAGTCGATGATCAAGAACGGCAGAAACAACATAAAAC
>NZ_JAWOUO010000225.1:0-950 GCF_033339435.1 Vibrio sp. 378 | reverse complement strand
GCGCTGTTAAGATCACGTGACGCTTCGTACAACAAACCAGAAAGATAGAAGAGATAGCCGTTTTGCACCGCGCTGAGTTTTTTCCCTGCATCTGGATAACTCGCGAGCACGCTGCCTAAGTTGGCTGACATACCTTGGTTTTTAAGATCTTTTTCTGCCGACTTCAGCTCTTTTTCACGCGCTTTTCTCGCCGCTTCCTGAACTTGGTTGGCACGACGAACTTCGACGAGTGCGCCTTCTAAATCATTTTTTTGTAGATAGTTCAGACCAAGGTATAAATGCAAAAAGCCGAGTTCGTAGTCTGCAGGTTGGTATTCGTTAAGATTGTCGTTTACAGCAAGTGAACCTACGCTCGTCGCTGTTTCAGAAACAGAAATGGTTGCTCGGTCTTGTTGAACACGTACCGCGCGGTCGCTCTCTTCGAGAGCTTTGAGGCTGGTTGGATAATCTTTCGCAAGGAATGAAATACGACCCTTTTCGAAATTGCCAAGGATCTCGCCACCGACGTCGCTCGATTGGAGTTGCTTAGCGTGGGCATAATTGCCAGCAACAACTGCCTGACAAACTTCTTGATTCTGGTCGCTGTAGTGGCTAAACAAATTGCCCGCAGACAAATTAGCGCAGCCAGACGCCATCAAGACCCAGCTAATCAGTCCAAACAGCTTCACACCTAATTTCACATTTATCTCCGCAAATGTGTGCTCAGAAAAGAATATAAATAGGGTGGCATAGGCACCACCCTTTTCAAATTAGCTTAGCTCAATACCATTGGGCCTAAAGGACGACCGCCTAGTAGGTGCATGTGGATATGGTAAACCTCTTGGCCACCGTGAGGGTTGCAATTAAGGATCAAACGGTAACCGTCTTCAGCAATACCTTCTTCTTTCGCAAGCTTCTTCGCCACAGTGAATAGGCGTCCCATCATTGCTTCGTCTTCTGCTTCCACATCG
>NZ_JAWOUO010000224.1:0-952 GCF_033339435.1 Vibrio sp. 378 | reverse complement strand
GGAAAACGCTGGTGCCTGTCGCTTTTAGAACGTTACTCAAGCAGATACCGCCGCCGAACAGGATCAGAACCCCCCAGTCTGTTGTCTTTTCAATGTCCTTCCATTCGACTGCTCGAGATGCGCCTAGCAGCAAGATGGCACCAATCGCAACCAAGGTGTCGAATTTTGCAAAACCGCCAAGCATGGTGTTGATCGGCTTGCTGAAAATCCACAAAGTGACGGTAAGTAAGAAGATTGCCAGTGTGACCATTTTGCCGTTCGTCCACTCAACAGGTTTGTGGTCAAGTTCAAACTTGTGGCTCAAATCTGGCTTGGTCATGGTGTACAGAACCAAAATCGCAATTGGCATCAAAATCAAAGAGATTGGCAGACCTAGCTTCATCCATTCCGTGAAGTTCAAACCTACTTCGGCCGCAGCAATCGCGTTTGGTGGGCTACCAACTAGCGTAGCGATACCACCGATAGAGGCGCTGTAAGCAATACCGAGAAGAACGAACAAGAATGTGTTGTGGTTTTTCTTCGCGTCCAGTTTCGTCATGCCGCCTAATACCAAAGCACGCATCCTTGCGGCTGTTGCTGTGTTGGAACTCCACATTGAAAGACCTGCGCTCACACCGAACAGCATAAATACCGCGACAGACATTCGACCACGAGCAATCAGCAACACTTTGTCAGCAAGTGCTTGGTCAAGTTTCTGCTTGTGCAACGCAGCGGCGAGAGCAAAGCCACCCAAGAACAAGAAGATGATTGAGTTCGAGAAGTTATTCAGTGCTGTTTGGGTGTTAAACACGCCCAAGAAGACGGCAAGCATCGGGATCAGCAAAGCAGTAATGCTGACGTGAATCGCTTCTGTTAACCAAAGAATCGCAACAAACACTAAGATGCTGATGCCGGTTACGACTTGTGGTTCAAAGGGTAGGGTATTAAACAAGATAATGAACAATAGGATATT
>NZ_JAWOUO010000223.1:0-954 GCF_033339435.1 Vibrio sp. 378 | reverse complement strand
CACTTCGGCTTCTGAAGGTTTTTGCCAGCATAATATAAACTGTTCAATTGCAGAGAGCTTGAAACGCTTCGAGCCATTAATGGTTCAGGCCGATAAATACCATGTTCCAGTTCGTGGATATCTATCGTGCGTCGTCGATTGCCCTTACGATGGGGCGACATCTCCAACACAAGTGGCCAACATATCGCAAGCGTTGATCGAGTTGGGATGCTACGAGGTGTCCTTGGGCGACACGATCGGAACCGGTACGCCTAATCGTGTAAAAGAAATGCTGGAATCGGTGCTAGCGCGCATTCCAAGCCAACGTTTCGCCGTACACTTTCATGATACATGGGGACAAGCGCTGGCAAATATTTACCAGGCCTTAAGCATGGGCATCAACACGGTAGACAGCAGTGTCGCAGGATTGGGAGGGTGTCCGTACGCACATGGTGCATCAGGCAATGTTGCTACAGAAGACGTGTTGTATTTATGCCAAGGCTTGGGCATTGAAACTGGCGTGGATTTAGAGCTGTTAGCCAAAGCAGGATGGATGATAAGCGATGAGCTGCAACGCCAACCAACATCGAAGGTTTCGCAGGCATTACGTCATAGAATGGAATAACGCACTTTGCATGACGGGCTCAACTAACCCGCCCATTAGACTTCATAATTCGCTTTGATGCCGATATCAAAGTGCAGTGGCATGCACCATTTTGCTATAGATAAGTAGGCCATGATCAAACCCGCAAGAAGCGCAGAGATTGCAACAATGGTTGACTGTTCGAACCACAACGCAAATGTCGTCACAACCAACAGTGTAGGTACCAATTTCAAACCAAGAACTTTGAAACAGAACGACTCTTTCAACGCAATTCCAGAAAAGGTGACAAAGATAAAGCCTAATGCGAGCCACACTCGATTTAACTCTGGGTCGCAGACCATCAAGATCACCCCTATCCAACCAGACCAACT
>NZ_JAWOUO010000222.1:0-954 GCF_033339435.1 Vibrio sp. 378 | reverse complement strand
TAACTCAATATCCAATGCGTTGTGTAGTTGCTTTGAAATCTCTTCTGATTCTTTCTTCGACGCTTTTACGAACGGGAATTTGCCCATGCGCTTTTTCACTTGTGGCGCCTCTACAGAATGGTGTTTGCGAATACGCGCAACAAAGAAGCCTTCACAGTCATAAACCTGAGGGAAGATGTGTAAGAAACCTTCTTCTGTTAATGCGGCGTTGGCATTTTCAAATAATCCATCCAGACTCTCAAACTCAACCGCGTCACCAAAGGTTTCTTTTAAGTGATGGCAAACTTGCTGGTTTTCCTCGGTACTTAACGTACACGTTGAGTAAACTAGCACGCCACCTGGCTTAAGTGCGTGGAATGCGCTTTCAATGAGATCTTTTTGCGTATCTGCGATTTCTAGAACGGACGCTTGTGTCCAATTCTTCATGGCATCTTCATCTTTACGAACTGTGCCTTCGCCAGAACAAGGGGCATCAAGCAATACCGCATCAAATTGTTCAGGTAACCAACCACCAAAAACGCGGCCATCAAAGTTGCTCAAAGCGGCATTGCGTACACCACAGCGTTCGATGTTGGCATGCAGAACTTTTACGCGGCTTGCCGCGTACTCGTTCGCGACAAGTACACCTTCATTTTTCATTAGTGCGGCGATCTGCGTGGTTTTTGAACCTGGTGCAGCAGCGGTGTCTAGTACCGCATCGTAAGATTCGTCATTCATGAATAGGGCAGATACTGGCATCATCGAGCTGGCTTCTTGAATGTAGAATAAGCCAGACATGTGTTCTGCTGTGTTGCCTAATGGTACAACCGACTCGTCGGCTTCAATCCAAAAACCAGTCTCACACCAAGGGACGGGTGACAATGTCCATCCTTTGTCTTCCGCGCGCTTAACAAAGTCTTCCACACTCATTTTGAGCGTGTTTACACGGATACTTTTGCGAAGAGGCCTTTGACA
>NZ_JAWOUO010000221.1:0-957 GCF_033339435.1 Vibrio sp. 378 | reverse complement strand
CTGTTGATTCTATTTGGTTGGAAAGCGCCAATGTAGAACACGCCGACTTACACGCACCGCATAAATCACATGCTGAGTAGCTGATGTCTAACGCGGCCACGCCATCGACCATTTCAATGATTTGGCTTGGACATGCCGAAGCGCACTTACCGCACCCATCACAAAGCCGCGTGAACATTGATTCTTCCACCGCATACGGAGGTCTCGCTTTAACACGAGGCTCTTGAGCTTGTTCAACTGGCGCACGATGGAACGAAAACAAACGCCGCTTGCTTAGATCAACCGATTCAGACTGGCGCATCCGAGTAATCTCTCTTTGCAGGCACAACGACTTGGTATTGTTCACTCAGGGATTGAAGTAATTCTTCAGTAAGGTTCGACAGTTTTGAGTAAGGCGTGAGAGTCACCGCTTTTTTGAAGCGCTTGTTGAAAAAGCTAAACCACGTCATCAAATGTTCGCGCAGCATTTCAGCCGCCAGTTTTTGCTGTTCAGTTTCAATCAACATGCCTAACACCATCAGCATCAAGCCGATCTGGTCTTCTGGCTCACGTTGGTCAGATTCCAAAGCAAAACCACAACGCTGCAAGAAGTAACGATATTCAATGGTTGATTCACCAAACAACACCGCTTCTTTATCTAGATAAGCCGAACCCCAAGGTGGCGCAGGCATCTCACCAATACCGGCAAACATGCGATCGTGCTCCATTTGCAGTGCCTCTTCGCTCTCGTTTTGAAAGCTGCGCAGCATGTCATTAAGCGCTTCGATTGGTGTATCTGTATTGCTCAGCAACGTATCGAGATTTGCCGCTGGGTAATCTTTAGGCTGGTAGTAAAACAGTGCACCAAACAGCTTAAGAACGATGCTGGTATCTTGTGGTTCAAGTTGAGAAATTTGCATGAAGTACCTTTGATGACTGGTGTTTTTATTCTTCGATTAAGTAAAGCGGAAAAGAGGT
>NZ_JAWOUO010000220.1:0-958 GCF_033339435.1 Vibrio sp. 378 | reverse complement strand
CTCCAGTACATCAGCACCAGCTTGGGTGGCGATTGGGTTCGCTGCTGTCACCATATAGTCTTTGGCTTTGACCAGTTGTTTGTGCTCAAGCCCAGTACTTTGCTCTGGGGCAATCGCATCGGTGGCTTGGTTTGCAAACGCGGTGTGGGTGATAGAGGCGCTAAGAAAAAGACCCGTAGACACGAGTCGGTTGAACGTCCAATGCATGATGACTCTCCATGTTGCCAGTTTGATTGTTCAGCTTGGCAGCCATGGAGAAGATCGTCGAGTCAGCGTTTTAATAAATGTCGGGTGTGCGACGCTTTTAAATCAGAGAGTTAACCGATTAATGTGCTGATGGTTTGCACCAAGATACTGCCGCCAACGAGGGTAAACACCACACCACAGATGCCATCGATGTAGATGCCTGCTTGTTGTAATCGACGTTGTAAACGTTGCGTTGAGAGCATCCACGCCAAGCTAGAAAACCAAACCAGAGACAAGCTGAACAGGATAACTAACGCGATGCTTTTGCCCGAGACCGACATTCCGGCGGGCCCCAAGCTCGACATCAAGCTGATGAAGAAAACCAGTGCTTTGGGGTTGAGAATGTTGGTTGCAAAACCTTTGGCAAAAGCCTGACGTTTGTTGCTGATCACGAAGCTGTTTGTTTTATTTTGTGGATCCGTTTGTGGGTTTTTGATCGTAGCGATCACGCCGCGCAGGGCACCAACACCGAGGTAAAGCAGGTAACTGCCACCTAGCAGTTGTAATACCGAATACAGCAAAGGATGTTGATGCACAAGGTAGCTCACTCCAGTCAGGCTGAACAACGAGTGCAGCAAAATACCAACGGACAAGCCAAGAGCGATGTATAAGCCCGTTTGGCGACCATGACGCGTGGCATTTTGCACCACTAATGCGAAGTCTGGGCCTGGGCTCATTAAGGCAATAAAGTGAATGCTGGCCAATGTCAGCA
>NZ_JAWOUO010000219.1:0-959 GCF_033339435.1 Vibrio sp. 378 | reverse complement strand
TGATCATTGTGCGCATTTCACCTGCTTCGCGGCGTGTTAGCTCATCCATACCGAACCAGCTACCAACAAATTCTGGAGTGAAGATTTTCACCACTGACCAAGAGACAAACATACCAACCACAACTGTTGCCCATGGTGCCCATTTCGGCGTTCTGCGAATGATGATGCCAAGGAACAATGGAACTAGGATTGGTGATTGAAGTAGCGTCGCCACTTGCATCATTAGGTCAAACAAGCTTAGGTGCTTCAGTGAGTTGAAGAACTGAGCCATCATGATAACGAGGATGCCGTTCACCAAACATGCGATTTGACCAGCACGCAGTAGCTCTTTATCCGAAGCTTGGCCTTTACGCACAATGTTTGAGTAGAAGCTGCGAACGAAAATACCTGAGTTACGGTTTAGTGCAGAGTCCATCGAAGACATGGTCGCCGCAAACAGACCTGCCATTAACAGACCAACGGTGCCTAGAGGCATTGTTTCACGAGCGAAGACAAGGTAAACCGCATCGCTTGCTTTCGCACCCAATGATGAGTATTGCGTTGCTGCATCTGGGTACAGGATTGCTGAAGCCCAAGGTGGGATGAACCAAATTACCGCGCCAAATAGCATCATCACAAGCGCCATCAGCGCAGCTTTGCTTGCGTTTTTCGAGTCTTTCGCGTTAAGGAAACGGTAAGACTCCTGCATGTTGTTGATACTTTGCAGCTGTTTCACTACGAAGAAGATGAACGTACAAACTAACAGTAGTGGGTAGTTCATATCTGGGCCCATGATGAAGCCACCAGGGAAGTTCTCAACGATCTCGCCAGGGCCACCAACGACGTATAATGCAACTGCCGCACAAGCAATGGAGATAACCGCAACAACCAGCGTTTGAATAAAGTCCGACGCCACTACGCCCCACGCACCACTCAGCAATGAGATAGCCAATACCGCAAGGCCAGTCACCCAAATGGTA
>NZ_JAWOUO010000218.1:0-961 GCF_033339435.1 Vibrio sp. 378 | reverse complement strand
TGCAATTTCATGAAAAAACATCTACTCACTTCACTCCTCCTATCTAGCCTTTCTCTTATTGGCTGTTCTTCTGTTGAAACGCCTAATCTAGAACAATTTACCCACTTTTCTGGCGGAAAAACCGCAGGTGACACCAGTAGTTTGTATTGGATGACTGAGCGATTAACTCGAGTCAGTACCGCGGCAGATTACGTCACGATGGGTGATCATGGCTGGTATAAAAGTGATTACCGTTGGGATGAAGGCGAGTTGCGTGAGTTGATTCGAAAAGGTGAGCAAATCGATGCCAAGCAAAAACTGGTGCCTTTTCAAATCCACATCCGCTTTAATAAAGATGGTGAAGCGATTTATCAGCAATATCGCGTAAATCGCAAAGTCTTGCCGTTGCAGCGCGAGCAACTTGATCGATACAAAGCCGAAGCTAATGATGTCGTTGTTGCCATCAAAGAGCAGTCTCGCAACGGGCAGAACCTCGTACAAGGCTATTGGAATGGTCAAGCATTTGAAACCTGCAAAGGGAAAGAGTTCTCGACGCTAGAGTTCAACCAAACCCTGCCGAAATTTGTCGTCGACCGTTTATCATCGGTCGATAGCTACATTGCCTTTGTTGGTAAAGAATCTCGTAATGAAGTGGTGGTAGACAGCCTCTTGATGCTCAATGATGACGACTTTGATTGTGTATCACGACCAAAGTTTATCTCTGAGTAAGGCTTCTACGTTTTTACGCTGGATGCGAAAGATCATAAAAAAGGCGCTGAATGCGCCTTTTGTCTTTTTAGCCAACTGAAGTTGTTATTATTTTTCTTGCTCGCGAGCGATAGCACGGTAGCCGATGTCATTACGATGGAACATGCCATCCCAACTGATCTGTTTTGCTAGCTCGTATGCGCGTTGCTGTGCTTCTGATACGCTGTTGCCCAATGCAGTTGCACACAATACGCGACCACCATTTGTCACGATG
>NZ_JAWOUO010000217.1:0-963 GCF_033339435.1 Vibrio sp. 378 | reverse complement strand
TGCCATCATTTTCTCTTTTGCAGCAACATAAGAGTCAATGCCGCCAACACCGATGATAGGAAGTTTGTCACCCAATGCTTCGTGCAATTTGCGAACAACTTCTGTTGAACGAGATTGCACCGGACGACCGCTTAAACCACCCGCTTCATTTGCGTGTTTCATACCTTCAACTACTGTTCGATCCAGTGTAGTGTTTGTTGCAATAACACCATCGATATTGTTTTTCAGTAGTGATTCGCAAATCTGAGTGATTTCATCATCGCTCAAATCAGGGGCAATCTTAAGTGCTAGTGGAACGTACTTGCCGTGTTTTTCTGCAAGCTCTGATTGTTTCGCTTTAAGCTCTGATAGTAACTCGTCGAGTGCTTCACCGTATTGTAGAGAGCGAAGTCCCGGAGTGTTTGGAGAAGAAATGTTTACAGCGATGTAACCAGCGTATTCGTACACTTTCTCCATACAAATCAAGTAGTCCTCTGCCCCGTTCTCGATTGGTGTATCTTTGTTTTTACCAATGTTGATACCAAGAACACAGTTGAACTTTGCTTTTTTCACATTCTCAACCAGATGATCCACACCTAAGTTGTTAAAGCCCATTCGGTTGATGATGCCTTCGGCTTCAACCAAGCGGAACAAACGCGGTTTGTCATTACCTGGCTGAGGACGAGGAGTCACTGTGCCAACTTCAACAAAGCCAAATCCCATCGCATCGAATGCTTCAATACATTCCCCATTTTTATCCAAACCAGCAGCAAGACCCACTGGGTTACGGAATGTTAACCCCATGCATTCTACTGGACGGTTAGGTAATTGCTGACGATAGAAAAGATCGAGTGGTGTGCCGTTAAAGCGTTGGAAGTTCTTGATTGCAAGATCATGTGCCTTTTCGGCATCAAGTTGGAAAAAGCCAGTTCTGGCTAGACGGTAAAGCATTGTGCCTCCGAAAGAAAAAAGCCCCGTATAAAC
>NZ_JAWOUO010000216.1:0-964 GCF_033339435.1 Vibrio sp. 378 | reverse complement strand
TGTGATGGTTGCAACTGGGTTTAACCAACGATGATGACTGCTATCGAGATCACTCTTGCCACCAGCCGGATCGCTGTCACCCAAATTACCCGGATGAATGTGAACCTTGTCGTTGCTCACCGCCGTTTCTACGCCAGTACCACCGCTACCGAAGGTAATAAAAGGAGGATTAGGAATGCTGGACGCTAACTCATCGTTCGCTTCAGTGCCCGCGTCGTAACTGTTCAAGGTCGCTTTGTAAGTGCCCGCTTCGGTTGGAATTTTCCAACTGTCTAAACCGACAAAACCATCATTGGTTGGCAATAACATCGCGCCAAGTGAGAGGTAACCGTGATCGCCACTATCCAAAGTAAACGTGGTCGCAGCGCCCGGATTGAGAATACCGCCCGCAGGGTTTTCTACGACTGCGCCGCCTGCGTTGCCAATCACGGTCGATAATCCAGAAATATCCCCACCTTCAGCCATCGCTTCAAGCTCTGCTGTGGCGGATTCTCCGACTTTAAACATGTGCAGATCTAAGCCATGCGCCGCGACGATAAGCGGTGTAAAGTAAATGCCTTTGGTTGCGTTGGTAACCGTAATTTCTAGTTCCGCCGCTTGAGCTGATGCCACGCCAACCGCCAGAGCAACAGACGTCATGACAAGACTAAGTTGGGTACGTTTTTTCATTGTGAATCCATCCTTTTATGAGAGTGAAACCCAAGCCCTTGAACATCGTCTTTTGTTGGCTTGAGCAGCATTGCTTTCGAACGTTTGTCATTCTTGTCTTTAAGCATGACGAGCAAATATCTCGGTAACTTCATCGAATTCTCATAAAATTCTCACAACTTCTTATCTCTTTCATTCCGTTATAAAATAGCGTCCATCCGTCCCCCAAACGCACATTAAAATGCTCAACAATTTACTTACTGCATACTATGGAGAAATCTACGGTATTGCCTTTTTCAGTCACTATCTCAACAAC
>NZ_JAWOUO010000215.1:0-964 GCF_033339435.1 Vibrio sp. 378 | reverse complement strand
CTGAATGGGTTAGAGGCGATGATCGCATGCAGAGGCAAATAGAGCACGGCTGAGAAGAACTGATCCAACCCGTAGTAACCAAACATCGCAATTGGCATCCAACGTAGCGCATAAATCGCGATGAAGAGAATCACCAACGGCGAGTTTACCTTTTGCGAAATTGCCATCGCGCAAAGTGCTAGTGGCAGCATCAACACGCCTGCGAGCGCCATTCTTGCTAAGAACTCCACCCAGTGCAGCAGCACGTAGCCAAGCGAAGTTTGACGATAGAGCAAAGCCAGTTGTTGGTCGGTCGAAATATTGAGTAACCACAGCATAAAATCAGCCGCCAAAACGAGGCCAGAACACACCAGCGGGATCACCAACAAACCAAACGTCAGCTTCACGAGGTGCGTTTTTAGATCGCTAACTGGCATACTGCGCCAAAACATAATGCTGCCTTCGGCACGTTCTTTACGCAGCGTTCTAGGGAAGTACTGAATGGCAAGTAACATAGACAGCAAACCAGCGCCACCAGTGATCAGCATGTTGACGTCATCCCCAAGTTCTTTGTGAATATCACTCACATCGCCACCGAGGCTCATTTCGAAAAACATATTGTGTTGCAACGTGGTGTTACTCATCAAACTAATAAAAAGCAACGCTCCACACGCCAACATAAACAAAGGTAAGCGCAATACTAGTGGGTTTTCTAACCACTCTTTACGCAACATTGCGACGACAGAGCGCATCATGCTGCCTCCTTTTGTAACGCTAAAAACAGATCCGCCAGTTTTACACCATGCACATCGCCAAGCCCTGCCGCTTGATCAGCGTATTGTGAAGACAATAGCCATTTCGTTGTGCCCAATCCTTTTTGAGAAGAGAGTGGGTGCATCGCTTCAATTTGCGCACGGTGTTCGTCATTGGCATCGAGAATAAAGTAGTCTTCACTGATGCTGTCCATTGAGGTTTGCAGCACCGG
>NZ_JAWOUO010000214.1:0-965 GCF_033339435.1 Vibrio sp. 378 | reverse complement strand
CCTAACGTTCTTTTGACAAGAAATGGTATCATTCTCGGCTAATTCGAGGTTCGAGATGTAAAAGTTAATGACTACAAGCACAAAACTGGTGGAATTACTGTACCAACTTGAAGCACAACTTCAAAAGCACGAGCTATGGCAACGAACCATGCCGTCGCCAGAAGCGTTGCAAAGTGTGGAGCCTTTCGCGATAGATACGCTTGATCCACATGAATGGTTGCAGTGGATTTTTATTGCTCGAATGCACGCTTTAGTAGAAAGTAGCCAACCTTTGCCAAGAGGTTTCTCTATTGAACCTTATTTTGCAGAAGCGTGGAAGCAAGAGCCGCAGTACGCAGAGCTTTTGAACACGATTCGAACTATCGACGAACTATGTAAGTAACTTCAATGTCAGAACAAGAAACATCACAAACCGTGGCTCCAGTAGAGTTGGAGATTGTTTATCAAGATGAGTATTTTGTTGCGGTGAACAAGCCCGCCGGCATGTTGGTTCATCGCAGTTGGCTAGATAAACACGAAACTCAGTTTGTCATGCAGACTCTGCGAGACCAAATTGGTCAGCATGTCTTTCCGTTGCATCGCTTGGATCGTCCGACTTCTGGCGTTTTGGTGTTTGCGCTCTCCAGTGAAGTGGCTTCTCAAGTGATGCCAATGTTTGCTGAGCACAAAATGGAGAAGACCTATCACGCGGTTGTCCGTGGTTGGATTGAGGAAGAGGGCGTTTTAGATTACGCGTTAAAAGTCGAATTAGACAAAATTGCAGATAAGTTCGCCTCACAAGAGAAAGAAGCTCAAGAGGCCGTAACCGCTTACAAACCACTGGCGAAAGTGGAAGTGCCTTATTCGACGGGTAAGTTCCCAACAACGCGCTACTGTTTGATGGAAATGAAGCCCAAGACTGGTCGCAAGCACCAATTGCGTCGTCACATGGCCCACCTACGTCACCCAATTGTGGGGGACACATC
>NZ_JAWOUO010000213.1:0-967 GCF_033339435.1 Vibrio sp. 378 | reverse complement strand
TCTTGCGCTGACTTGGGTCTGGTATAGCGTTGCGGGCTATACATTGCTTAACCCAGTTCGCACGCCGGCTAAAGAGATCATGTCAGAAGCACAAAAAGCAATCGGTAAAGATGGTGAGTTAGGACTGACGCTATTTAAAGAGCAATTTTTGCTGTTTTCACCTGTGTCGGTAACACATTTTAGCTATTTATCAGATCACAAAGAGCAAGAGCGCAATGCTTGGTTGTGGCTACAAGAAAAGCCGAATCGGTATATCTTGACCCAAGGTGGGAATGAGATGGAATGTTTCGATGCCAACAAAGCGAAAAAACTAGGGGAAGCCCACCGCCGGGATTGGATTTTATTTGATGCCGAGAGTGCGTTTGAATCCTGTCAGCCGCCAAGAAGCATCAAACGATATGAGCTACATATCGACAAGCCATATTCTTAATCTCTTGAGCCGCTAAACATACATAAACAAGAAAGGGGAGCGTGATGCTCCCCTCTTTTATCTGATGACTTTCGTATCTGATGTCTATTTACTATAGCTGCGCAGCTATATCGTCGGTTAGTTGGTTCAAACCTGCCGACAGTGCATCAACCAGAGCGTCGTAGCCTTCATCTTGCAATGGCATCAATATTTTTACTTGCGAGCTTCGAACGACGTTGCCGCTTGCATCGATGAGTAACCATTCACCTTCAATCTCTGCGTTACCTTGGTAGCTACCATTAAACTTGTTCAAACTAAGTTGAAGCTTGGATTCTCCACTTTGATCCAGAAGATTATTCATTTCAACTGGCCAATAGTCGCTTTGTTTTTGGCGCAGCTCAGCCACAACACGTTGGGTAATTTGCTCAGAAATACTTTGAGCCCACTGGTGGCGTTTGGCTTGAACAATCTGAGTATTTGATGTGCGATACACAATACTATTGTCATTCAGGTAGCTAGCGAGTTGAGCCGGACGAATCACCAGTAAAGGGCGTTCTG
>NZ_JAWOUO010000212.1:0-967 GCF_033339435.1 Vibrio sp. 378 | reverse complement strand
TTGAACAAGGTGGCGGTCGCGTGAAAGTGCCTTGTCTTCGTATTGAAAAAGATGGCGAAACGCAATGGCTTTATGAGTCATCAGACATTGTCGCTTATCTTGAAAAAGAATTTGCCTAGTTCCCCCTAAGAACATTGGCGGATGTAAAAGAGGCACCATTTGGTGCCTCTTTTCTATTTTGATGTTTTTGCTTCGAAACCGACTGGCGGCCTACTCATCGACAATCAGCATCAACTCAACACGTCGGTTACACGCTTTACCGCTTGATGTGGCATTGCTACATTGCGGCACATATTCGCCGAATCCGCGAGAGAAAACGCGCTGACGCGGAATGCTACTCGCTAGCATTTGTTTTTCTACTTCACGGGCTCGTTTTTCTGAGAGCGTATCATTGAATCTCGCCGCACCAGTGCTATCGGCATGGCCATCAATCACCACATCCACATCGGTTCTGCCTGCTAAATAGTGCCCCAGCTTTCGTAACCAATCTTGTGAGTTTGACGACAATTGCGCCGACCCTGTCTGAAAGTGAACTTGCTCTTTTAAGCGAATCATAAGGTGACCACCACCGATCGTCTCATGCGGGATATTGTGTCTATCCAAGAACATTTCTAGTGAGGTCACGTTGTTAGACTTTTTTTCGGCCGCCCTCGCCGTCTGGTTGACACGTGGAGCCGTCGAAACGTGAGATGCACTCGCATACCCCCACTCAGGGTGTCTCAGCTCTGTGTTTGTTTTTGGGGCTGTATCCAACATATTCCCACCCGGAACCATGTCTGGATTAAGGCTGCTACACCCACTAAGAATGCCACAGACAATGAAAAACCAATGCTTCATACCGTTACCAACGTAGAAAGAATTCTTGTTCACTATGTCGACGAAAAATACATATTCTTTAGTGTTTTTCGCTGTTTGATTGTTTTATATGCACCGTTCGTGCCATTCTCAGTTCGAGCTTGTCGCCTAA
>NZ_JAWOUO010000211.1:0-968 GCF_033339435.1 Vibrio sp. 378 | reverse complement strand
TGGGCTTTAGCTGAAAAGCTCTTTGGTCATTCCCAAGAAAATGACAACTCTGTTCTTATTTCGATTCACCATGGTTTAGGCGCCGGTATCATTCTTGATGGGCGAGTTCTTCAAGGCCGCCACGGTAATATCGGTGAACTAGGGCATATTCAAATTGATCCCAACGGGAAGCGATGTCACTGTGGCAACATTGGTTGCTTAGAAACGGTTGCCAGCTCGCAAGCGATTCGTGAAGAAGTGGTAAGACGCATCTCTGAAGGTGAAGCTTCTATTCTCGCGGCTCAAGAAGAGATGAGTATCGAAAGTATCTGTGAAGCCGCGGCAAATGGCGATCCTCTCGCGGTTGATGTGATTGAAAAATTGGGACGCTATTTAGGTTCTGCAATTGCTATCGTGATCAACTTGTTTAACCCAGAAAAGATTTTGATTGGTGGGGTAATTAACCAAGCGAAAGAGGTGCTTTATCCAGCCGTTCGCCGTTGTATTGAAGAACAAAGCTTGCCTGTTTATCACCAAGATCTTGAGCTGGTGGAATCTCGCTTTTATAAACAAGCGACGATGCCGGGCGCTGCGCTGATAAAACAAGCTCTGTATGATGGGCAGTTGTTAATGAAGGTGGTGGAAGGTTAATCACTTCTTTCTATCTTTAATTTGATTTAGGGTGTGGCTCAAGAGCGCACCCTTTTTTGATCTTAAAAAGCCATCAAATGACGAATCTGAGCAGCAGTGCATTGCTATGTGCACGTCATTGATGTAATTTGCACTTATATCTAATTTGTCTCATGATGTTAAACGTATCAAGCTAACGTATTGAGTTTACTTAGATATCTATACACTCATTAAAAAACGTCGCCTTGTATTCTCAGCAAGGTTTCCAATAAAGAGTGAAAAATAATCGTTCAGAATTTAGGTAGTAGTATGTCCGGAGTGTTAAATACGGTTGATCAGCGTACGAACTTAGTGGGTGA
>NZ_JAWOUO010000210.1:0-970 GCF_033339435.1 Vibrio sp. 378 | reverse complement strand
GATGATGTTGTGGGCTTTGTTGCGTAATTCGGTCAGAGAACCAAACTGCCTGAAATTGAGCAATTAACACACTGCGTTTCAAGTATACCAAGCCCTGTAAGTTTGTTCAGCGCTTTAATCATAGCGTATGAGCATTGTAGTTTCTCAGGCTTAACCGGCCACCTAACAACTGCTTCACTCGATACATTGCTGTCTCTTATAGTGAGCATTTATGATAGCCGTACCACTTTTTCCACTTACTGTTGGCTCCGTAGAGCTTCTGGCAACCTACCGCTAAATTCCTAGGGTGACCATTCTCCCAGAAGGCTGCCTTTTCTCTTGGTGGGATTCGTGGAACAGCTCGCTTGATCCGTATGGCATCGTGGCAATCCCTTGTGTCATAAGCGCAATCACCAGATATCTCAATAATTCTTCGGCGTGTTTGCTTGAGCAAGTTAGAAAAGACTTCTACATCGGTAACATTAGATAAACTCAGTTCTGCCGCGACGATTTCGTGAGTGCTGGTGTCTACCGCTAAATGCAACTTTCTCCAGACTCTACGCTTCCCGTCAGTACCATGCTTCTTGACCTTCCATTCACCTTCGCCATAAACCTTGAGGCCAGTGGCATCAATGGCCAGATGTTGTATTGCTCCTCTGGTTTTGGTTTTAAATGAAACTTCAACTTCCTTAGCTCGGCGGCTTATACAGGTGTAGTGCGGGCAAACAAGCGGGATGTTAGCCAGCTTAAATACGGAGTCTAGAAAACCTTGCAGCGCTCTCAAGGGCATAGAGAAAACGCGTTTCACCATCAGTGCGGTAGTAATGGCTAAGTCGCTGAATCGGCGAGGTCTACCACGCTTGCCTTGTTTGTTTTGCTTCCACTCAGCTATCGCTTCCTCATCAATCCAAAAGGTCAGAGAACCACGGTTGATTAAGGCTTTATTGTACTGCTTCCAGTTAGTTGTTTTGTAACGAGGTTTAGGCATGAG
>NZ_JAWOUO010000209.1:0-973 GCF_033339435.1 Vibrio sp. 378 | reverse complement strand
GAGTGATCGGCGGTGACAACGAGCAAAGTGTCAGGATGAGCATCAACATACGCCTTGGCTAAAGCAATCGACTTAGCAAAATCATCCATTTCTGCCATCGCGCATGCTATGTCATTCGCATGACCGCACCAGTCGATTTGGCTTCCTTCGATCATGACGAAAAAGCCATGCTCTGAGCGCGATAATAAAGACAGCGCCTTGTTCGTCATCTTCTCGAGTCGGTTGGGATTCTCATCCAAAGCAAACGGAAATGCTTTGTCGGCAAACAACCCAATCGCAGGCAATGTTTGCAACGAAGGCAAGGTATCAAAATCCGTTACGTAGTGATAATCCTGCGTTTTAAATTCTTCAATCAGGTTTCTGTCTTCACGCTCAAAGTATCGAACACCACCACCAAGTAACAGATCGACGGGCAGCTTTCCATTTACTTTGTTATCCAAGTAGTCGTCTGCTATCTGATCATAATTACGACGAGATTCGTTGTGCGCGGCAAAGCTTGCGGGCGTCGCGTGGTTAATTTGCGAAGTCGCCACTAGAGCGGTTGTCATGCCCTGCTCTTTCGCTACTTCCAACATCGTTTTAACTGGCTTTTTATGGGTATCAACAGCGACGGCGCCATTGTAACTCTTTATGCCACTGCTTAAGGCCGTCGCGCCTGCTGCACTGTCAGTGACATAAGTATCATCATCGGGATAGGTGTGAGCCATGCCAACCAGTATCGAGTCAAAGACTGTAGGCTCAATCTGTTTAGTTTCTGGATTATCTTGATAATAACGGTAGGCGGTTGTGTAGGCAGGGCCCATTCCATCACCGATCATATAAATAATATTTTTCGGTGCTTCATTGGCGTGAACAAGCCCAGCCAGTAAACTGGCCGCAAGTAAAGAGTATCTGATTGTCATATTTCATCCATGAAAAAGTGACTGCGAATATAAGCCGTCACTTTAATTACTGTTTTGCTTACAAGTATTCA
>NZ_JAWOUO010000208.1:0-974 GCF_033339435.1 Vibrio sp. 378 | reverse complement strand
TCTGGTTCGTATAAAGCGATATCAAACATGGTATTGAAATAGAGTTGGTCAAAGAGAGGGGCAGTATATACCCAAGTGCAGCGACTTGGGTACAAAAGAGGGCTTGGCGCTTACCAACCTTCCCCCTTTATCGTTAGCGGTTACACGAGCGCGCGAGCGTAGTTCTCTTCGACGGCGCGCCAGTTCACCACATTCCACCAAGCGTCGATGTATTCTGGTCGACGGTTCTGATAACTGATGTAGTACGCGTGCTCCCACACATCTAATGCAAGGATAGGCTCGCCGCGTACATCGGCCACGTCCATTAACGGGTTATCCTGATTGCTGGTGGAGGTGATGTGGATGTCGCCATCTTTCACAACTAACCATGCAAAGCCAGATCCAAACGTATTAACGGCTGCTTGAGCGAATTCGTCTTTGAACTTTTCGAAGTGACCAAACTTGTCGTTGATGGCTTGCGCAAGTGCGCCTTGTGGTTCACCGCCGCCTTCTGGCGACATGCAATTCCAGTAAAGGATGTGGTTGTAGTAGCCGCCGCCATTGTTGCGAATGGCTGGGCTATGTTGCGAAACGGCTGCGAAGATTTCGTCTAGCGATTGTGTTTCAAGATCACTGCCTTGCACGGCGGTGACGAATTTATCGAAGTAAGTCTTATGGTGTTTGCTGTAATGCACTTCCATGGTTTTTGCGTCGATGTATGGCTCTAACGCATCGTATGGGTAAGGCAGAGCGGGAAATGTATGTGACATAGTAAATCCTCCTTAATCGGAGGATTTACTCTAATGTTAATGAAAATCATTATCAACTGAAATCTTGTAGGGTTATTTGCCTACTTTGACTAAAGGCAGCGTGATGGAGACGCGCAAACCTCCCAGTGGGCTGCGGCTTGCGACTATCGTACCGCTGTGCTGACGAATCGCACTTTCTGTGATGGTTAACCCTAATCCAGTGCCGCCAGAGTGACGATCACGAGC
>NZ_JAWOUO010000207.1:0-975 GCF_033339435.1 Vibrio sp. 378 | reverse complement strand
ACGTAGAACATTTCTTCCCACGGATTACCCATGATTGGACGCGATTCTAACTTAGTCATATTGATGCCGTAGCGTTGCAGTACCAGTAGAGTTTCAACCAATGAGCCCGCTTCCTGGGAGGTCGACATAATCAACGTCGTTTTGGCTGGAATTTGTGTTGAGACTTCAACTGGTTTACGCGCGACGACAATAAAGCGTGTGTGGTTTTCGGTTTGGTTTGCGATGTTGCCTTGGATCGCTTGCAGGCCGTACAACTTACCACTTGAAGCATTACCAATTGCGGCCACATCATCACGATTCATCTCTTGGACTTTTTGCATCGCGTCTGCTGTGCTTGCGCAAGACTCAAGTTTCACGCCTTTCATACGGCTTAAGAATTCGCTGCACTGTTGGTGCGGTTGCGGATGCGAGTACAGTGTTTTGATGTCTTCGAGGCGAATGTCTTTCGTTGCAACTAAGCAGTGCTCGATAGGTTGAGTCAGCTCACCAACAATATACAGCGTGGTGTGTTGTAGTAGGTCATATACTTCATTGATCGAGCCCGAGCTGGTGTTTTCGATGGGCAGCACACCGTAATCAGCATGGCCTGATTCCACCGTTCGAGTCACTTCTTTGAAATGCTCACAATTTAGCTCGATAAGCTCGGTATTTTTACGACTGAAATATTCGCGGCTTGCCAAGTGCGAGTAAGAACCTTTGGCTCCCAAGAAAGCGACGCGTGCAAGTGGCTTGCGGCTTTGTTGTGGGTTCACAAGGTTTTGCAGATAACCTTGTTGAAGTAAGACCGAATCTTCAATGATGGTGTGGAAAAGTTTGGTGATGTACTGAGCGTCGAGTTCGTATTTGTCTCGGCCGTTGGAAATCAGCTTAACCAACAGTTGTTGCTCTCGAACGGCATCACGAACCGGTTTTGAGGTTTGTACTTTGCTTTTGGCTACTTCAATGCTGAGTTTACGGCGTTCAGACAGCAAGCTA
>NZ_JAWOUO010000206.1:0-976 GCF_033339435.1 Vibrio sp. 378 | reverse complement strand
AGCTTGTAAAGACACTTTGGCAGTGGCATTCCATAGAGATGCAGGCAGTGAGGCATCTTCAACGGACAGTTCAAGGTTTTGCCAGTGCCATTCCCCCCATTCAATATCGGCGTTAAGCAAGTCGAGGCTATTAATGTGGTTAATGGTGAACGGCAATTCTTGCCACGGTTTAGAGAGTAAAGATTGTCGCTGTGCATTGGTGATTGCCAACTTATCAATCGTGACATTGACCAAAGACCAGCCTTGCGGATATTGCTCACCTTGCCCTGATATTTGGCTATTGCGCCATTTAAAAGACGTGCCATAGAGGGTGCTGTTTTGGGCTTGATAATCCACATCAACCAGTACTTTTTGTATCGCCTCACCGTGCCAATACATTTGCTCTGCAGAAGCCTGAATAGCGCCGTAAGGCCATAATTGTTGAGCGTTTAGCCAAGTAGGATCTTGGATTTGGATACTCAATCCAGGTACGGAAAAGCGGGCATGCGCGTAATCAATATTTTTCAGCGCAATCTGGTGGAACTGGATCGACTCTAAGTTAGGCTGTGTCGGTATGCCTTTTTTTAGACTCACCCCATCGATCAGCAAGCTATCGATAATCCATTTCCCATCTCGTCGTATGTCAGGGTTCAGCCATACGTCGACTTGTTCAATATAAGGCAGTTGAGCGTCTTGGGAGCGAACGTTTTGCAGCGAAAGGTGGTAAGGGAAGTCGTAATGAACGCGCTCCGCTTGGATCGGTAAGCCAAGGTAGGGTGAAACCCATTGCCATGTAGAATTGGCGTATGAGGTGGTTAACAGCGCAATAATGGCCGCCGGAAGGGCAATCAATACCACCAGTAAGAGAATTAGAATTCGACGCGCTGTTTTCATCCCTGCTAGAACCTACGTTTGCAATTAAATAAAACTAGATAGGCTTTAGCTTGTATCAATATTCTGTGGTATTCAATAAAAAGCCCCTCAAAAGAGGGGCTTG
>NZ_JAWOUO010000205.1:0-978 GCF_033339435.1 Vibrio sp. 378 | reverse complement strand
TCCCACTTCCATTGGTTTGCCAAGGTACATCACCATCACTCGGTCGCTGATATGACGCACAACGCTCAGGTCATGTGCGATCATCACCAGTGTCAGTCCCATTTCTTGTTTAAGGTCGTCGAGCAAATTAATGACCTGCGCTTGAATCGATACATCCAATGCACTGACGGGTTCATCACACACCACTAAGTCCGGATTGAGAATTAAGGCGCGCGCGATGCCAACACGTTGGCACTGACCGCCAGAAAACTCATGCGGATATCGGTTACGTTGGCTTGCCAACAGACCCACTTTGTCCATCATCGCAATGACGCGTTTTTCGACTTCGGCGCGTTTGAGTTGAGGTTGGTGTGTGAGTAACGGCTCTGCGATACATTCTGAAATCGTCAATCTCGGATTGAGGCTCGCCGATGGGTCTTGGAATATCATCTGAAATTCTTGGCGACGACGCGCTAACTTGTTTTTGCTGAAGCCACGCATGTCTTCACCTTTCCAAGTGAGCTTACCGTGCGTGGGTTCAACTAAGCGCAGCAGAGCACGCGCTAAGGTGGATTTTCCGCAGCCTGATTCGCCAACAATGCCGAGCGTTTCGCCTCGATAAACATCCAAATCGATGCCGTTGACGGCTTGTACGATCTTTCTTCGGCTCGGAATGAGGTGTCGCGAAACAGGAAAATGCACTTGCAGGTCGCGAGCGGACAATAACACTTCTTTCTGATTCATAACGTTTCCTTAAGCCGACTGGTGGATGAGTGAAATGCTGCTTTGGGCTTTGACATGGCAGGCGATGGATTGACGACCATTGAGCGGCATAAACTTCGGCGTTTCGGCTTGGCAGCGAGCGAGTCGGTAATCACAGCGATCTCTAAACGGGCAGCCTTGGTGGTTAATCAAGGAGCTCGGTGGATTGCCAGGGATGGTTGGCAAACGAGGCATGTCTTCGGTGATCGACGGAATTGCTCTCAGTAAGCCTTGGGT
>NZ_JAWOUO010000204.1:0-978 GCF_033339435.1 Vibrio sp. 378 | reverse complement strand
GCACTAGGAGACGAGCTAAATGCAATTAACGCGAGGGCGAAAGGGATGAAACGCATAACGATTACTTTCCAATAAAAAACGATAAAAGCATAACCTAAAGAGTCAGTGACGGCTATATCGGCCTGAGCTTAACTCGCCGTTGTTCGTAACGACGTGGAGGAATATCTGGGAATGAGAAGTAAGAACAAATTGCTAGAATATGAGATTCTGCCAAGAACCTGAAATACTTCCTTGCTAGTATTGTTCGGGCATAAGGGGATATTCATGAAGTTTAAAAGAGTTTCTATTTTTACTCTGAGCGCCATGGTCGCGCTATTGTCTGGTTCAGTTTTTGCCAAATCTTACAGTACGCCGGAGTCAAAGGCTTTGGTGGTTGCTGATGGTAAAATAGGCCAGCGAATTTGTTACTACGAAGATAAAGCCTATACCGCTGGTGCGGTAATCAAAGTCGATGATGTGCTTTTGGTGTGCTCTGATGAAAACGACTACGAAACCAATGGGTCGTTAAAGTGGGTCGTGTTGAAGCAAAAGAAGTGATTTAGATAAGAATAAAGCGAGCTCGTTGCTCGCTTTAAATTGAATTAACGCGCTAGAGAGCGAGTTTTCAGTTCAAAAATAAGCTTTTCTGCACTTACTTCAAACTTGAATCGAGCGGTTAGCTCTTTAGATTCTTCTGTCAGCTCTGACACATTGTATTCAACGCCAGCGCAGACTGATTTAGCTAGTTCGATGTATTTCGCTAACTCAGACTCTAATGCATCTTTAGTCTCTGCGAAAATCGTTACGTCAGCAACCTCGTCGCCTTCTTTGATGATGAAACCAATCTCACCAGCACAGCCACAAGCTTCACATACTTGGCTTTCTTCTAATTCGACACTCATAACGAATCCTCTTGTAAAAACTAAGGGTATTCTAGCAGGTATTTGATCTGTATCTACAAAAATGAGCAGTTTCGTATAAAAATACAACAGTATGTTG
>NZ_JAWOUO010000203.1:0-979 GCF_033339435.1 Vibrio sp. 378 | reverse complement strand
GCTTTTTTCCTATCAGTTACTTAAGCCCAAATATTGGTCTGTTTGGCTGGCATTTGGATCTCTAGCAATCATTGTTAATGTACTGCCGTATGTGGTTTTACGAATCTTAGGTAGAAGCATCGGTTGCGTTGCGATGCATTTAATGAAGCGCCGATACAAGATCGCTTTGCGTAATCTTCAGCTATGTTTTCCTGATTACACAGATTGGCAATGCAAGGATGTGGTACGAAAAAACTTTCAATACACGGGAATGGCGCTCATCGAAACTGGTATCGCTTGGTTTTGGCCAGACTGGCGAATTAATCGCATAACTTCTATTGTTGGCAAAGATCGTCTGCTCACAGAGGAAAAGAACGGTCGCGGTGTATTAGTGGTGTGTAGTCACCATTTGAACTTGGAAATAACCGCTCGTATCTTCAGCCAATTTGCCAAAGGCTATGGTGTTTACCGTCCAAACTCAAACCCTGCTTATGAATTTATTCAACATCGAGGCCGAACTCGTTTTGGGCATCAAATGATCGATCGAAAAGACGTGAAATCAATGCTCAAAGTTTTGAAAAATGGCCATCGACTTTGGTATTTACCTGATCATGATTATGGTGCCAACCATTCTGTTTTTGCACCGTTTTTTGCCGTTGAACAAGCTGCGAGCACAGTGGGGTCTAGTGTGCTTATTGACGCAACAAAGTGCGCGGTCATATCAGGTGTCACAGTGAGCAGGAATCATCACTACACGTTGTATATTGGGAAGGATCTCAGTGAGTATTTTGAAAAGCGTAATGCGATGAAAGCGGCAAGTATCTTGAACCAAGAACTCGAAAAAATGATAAGACGCGATATTCCTGCGTGGATGTGGTTGCACAAACGGTTTAAAACACGTCCTGAAGGATTTGATTGCGTCTATACGTAGAACATAAAAAAGGTCGACACAAGATCGACCTTTTTCTTTTGAGCGTTTGACTTATTCAGCGTTTGCTGT
>NZ_JAWOUO010000202.1:0-980 GCF_033339435.1 Vibrio sp. 378 | reverse complement strand
AATTATCATTATCTAATTAATTGAGGCAGATATGAAACGCAGAAAGGACATATTCAACGCCTTCTTCAAAGCGCAAGATCGCTTCCAACTTGCCGCGCCAAGTGGCTTTGAGCCCGACGTCATTCATGACTATATTCATTGGAGTATGGTGTTGTCATCCAGCTATGAGCATGAAGCAGAAGACGAAAACTTACTCTTGTGCGAACTGTTTTTGCGCCAAGTGTATTTCCACCTTCTCGAAGCGATTCAAGACCCAACTCGCACTCGTACATTTCGCCGAGTCTGCCTTGATTCGGTTCACACGCCCTTATTCTGCCTCAAACGTTACTACTATCAGTTTGAACATGGCGACGTAAAGTTTCTCCAATTACAACAACAATTACGCCTCATTCAGACTTCTCTTGATTAAACGAAAGGAATCCTACTATGACCACCGAATTTCGTATTGAAACCGACAGCATGGGCGAAGTAAAAGTCCCGGCGAATGCCTTGTATCAAGCGCAAACTCAGCGCGCTATCGATAACTTCGCATTCAGCCAGCACACCATGCCAAGCGGTTTCATCCAAGCTTTAGCCCACATCAAACAGACGGCAGCACTGACCAACGCACAACTAGGGTTACTGGAAGGTGATATCGCTAATGCGATTGCAGAGGCTGCGCAAGCCATTATTGATGGCCAACATCTCGATCAGTTCCCTATCGACCTGTTCCAAACCGGTTCTGGGACAAGCTCCAACATGAACGCCAATGAAGTGATTGCCACGCTCGCGTCTGAATTGCTTGGCGGCAACGTCACCCCGAATGACCACGTTAACATGGGTCAAAGCAGTAACGATGTGGTGCCGACGGCGATTCAAGTCAGCTCAGCACTTGCTATTGAACACAAGTTGTTGCCTGCACTGGCTCATCTTAGCCAAAGCCTAGAAACCAAGAAGCAAGCTTTGCAAGGTGTGGTAAAAACAGGCCGAACTCATTTGAT
>NZ_JAWOUO010000201.1:0-980 GCF_033339435.1 Vibrio sp. 378 | reverse complement strand
TTGTAGTTCTGCTCAATCTTCACGGCGGTGTGCGCTTTGGATGTGGTAGCTCCACCAATCAGAAGCGGAAGATCAAAATTGAGACGTTCCATCTCTTTAGCAACATGAACCATTTCATCCAGAGATGGGGTAATCAACCCTGACAAACCGATAATATCAACGTTCTCTTCTAGCGCGACTTTTAAGATCTTTTCACACGGTACCATCACGCCAAGATCGATGATCTCGTAGTTATTACACTGCAGTACAACGCCCACAATGTTTTTGCCGATGTCGTGCACGTCCCCCTTCACCGTCGCCAACAAAATTTTTCCGTTACTGCTACCGGATTGTTTTTCGGCGTTAATAAAGGGCTCTAAATGCGCAACAGCTTGCTTCATCACACGTGCTGATTTCACGACTTGAGGTAAGAACATCTTACCCTCACCAAATAGGTCACCCACCACGTTCATGCCATCCATCAAAGGACCTTCAATCACTTCAAGTGGTTTTGCCGCATTCACACGTGCTTCTTCAGTGTCTGCAACGATGAACTCTGTGATCCCTTTAACTAACGCATGCTCTAAACGTTTTGCGACAGGCCAAGTTCGCCACTCAAGCGCAGAGGCATCTTCTTCTTTGCCAACGCCTTTATCTGCGTACTCAGCCGCGATATCCAACAATCTTTCTGTAGCGTCATCTCGACGATTAAGCACAACGTCTTCTACCGCTTCTCGTAGTTTTTCCGGAACGTTGTCATAAATTTCGAGCTGCCCCGCGTTCACAATGCCCATGTCCATACCGTTTTTAAAACAGTGATAAAGGAATACGGCATGGATTGCTTCACGAACGTAGTTATTACCGCGGAAAGAGAAAGACACGTTCGACACGCCACCGGAAATCATCGCGTGTGGCAAATCGCGCTTGATGTCCGCTACAGCTTCAATAAAATCAACAGCATAGTTGTTGTGCTCATCAATACCCGTTGCGACGGCAAAAAT
>NZ_JAWOUO010000200.1:0-982 GCF_033339435.1 Vibrio sp. 378 | reverse complement strand
AAAAACTTAGCGTTTTGCTGTTTGAACTGATCAACTTTAATATCCGCGATTGGCCAATGGGCAAAATCTTCCGTAATGAAAGACTCATCAACGCCAAATTCTAGCGAATCTAAATGCTTACCTATGTAACGGTAAAAATAACTCTGTCCGACGCTATCACACACCATTGGCACATGCGCCATTCGCTGGCGATTCACTGATACGGATGCCCAAGTTGTGGCGTTCGGTTTGCAAGTTTTCTCCTGCACAACATCGATTTCAAACTTGTTGTCTAACGTCGTAGATACAAAAACGACGATCGCATCGTCAAGGTAAACTCGTCTTAACAAGAGCTGTTTGGTGTCGTGCGTTCGCGCCTTTTGGATACCATTAGAAAACGGCTCAAAGTGCGCCCAGTGCCACCCCCACTCCATCCCCCGAGGTGAAAACTTGATTTGTGGTAATGTCATCCAAGCAACAGCACTCGCAAACCCCAACAAAAACAGCGTCAGCATTAAAGCAAGTCGGTATAAATTGCGCATTTAAAGTGGTTCTTCAATCAGTAACTTAATTCCTAGCGCAACAAGCACAGCACCTGTTACTCCTTCCATCCATTTCATAAAGCTGGCATTTTTGAGCAAGTTCTTTGCTGAGTTTAAAGCCCCCGCCAAGCCACATTGCCAAACCATTGCGATAACAAAATGGATAGCGGCCATCGTCATAGATTGCAACAATGGTGAGCCTTCCGGATTAACGAATTGCGGTAAAAATGCCAAGTAAAACACTGCCGTTTTTGGGTTTAGTACATTTGAGAGAAAGCCCTCTCTAAACGAACGTTTTCCACTGTATACCTGCTGAATTTGTTCAGCGACAGTAATGCCTCCGTCTGAAGCCATTAGCGCTTTCAAACTGCTGATACCAAGCCAAATGAGGTACGCGGCACCAATCATTTTAACGATTTGGAATAGCTCTGCGGATTGTGCAAGGATGGCAGAAATGCCCA
>NZ_JAWOUO010000199.1:0-985 GCF_033339435.1 Vibrio sp. 378 | reverse complement strand
ACAGCGGCGTTGACTTGCTCTGGGCGAACATTCAGTTCTTGAGCAATCATGCGACAGATAGCTTGGCTCATCCGTGTATTCTCTTTTAATTCGGTTTGGATATTGGTTGTGTATAGAACATTGGGGTCATTCATAGAATTTGCAATGTTTTAAATTAGCTTCGCAAAAATTTACCGGGCGCTGGTGGACATCGGTCAGATTTATGTCAAAACTGTAATTAAATTGAGAACTTATAAGTTCTGTTGGCGACTAATTTTATATACCTTGGCTCACACGGATAATCATGATGAAAAAAATGTCTTTGGCTCTGGCACTCTCTAGTGCTCTCCTGATAGCCCCGTTTGGTTGGGCGCAATCCATCTCTGCAACCACGCAAGATCCCATCTATCAACTTGATGATAAGTTAGTTTTAGGGCGGGTCGAAAGTGTGTATTACAGCGAAATTCCTGAGCTAAGTGACGTCCCTTTCATCGGTAAAATTGATACCGGCGCTGACACCACCTCCATGCATGCAGAAAATATTCACGTAAGCAGCAGCAATCCCAAATACAAAAATCTTAAAGATGACAAACTGCTGTGGGCAATTGTCGATGATTTAGGTGGCACGCAAGCCAAATGGGAAGCCAACAGTTTTGAACCTTATCAAGTCACCGTCAGTTTCACGATTCAGCATCCTTATACTGGCAAAGAGATCACGGTAACCGACGATCTTGAGCGCATCAGTGCTATCCGCAGTCGCACCAGCAAAAAACCGATTTTGCGTCCAACCGTAAAAATGCCGATGACGATTGCTGGGCATACGGTAGATACCGTGGTGAATCTTACCTCGCGCAAACAGTTCTCTGCGCCAATCCTGATTGGCAAAACTTACCTAGATGATAACGCGTGGGTGTTTGCTGGGTATGACTACCTGCAAGAACAACCCAACGCGAAAATGATTGGTAAGAAAGAGACGGTAGAAATCGAAGGCATTCCCTACAAAACC
>NZ_JAWOUO010000198.1:0-986 GCF_033339435.1 Vibrio sp. 378 | reverse complement strand
TTCTACGCACTGGGCAATAATTTTATCCAGTGAGTCTAAAAATATTTCTTCTTGGTTGTCTTCGTCGAGCGGAATATCCCAGCTCGCAAGACGAGACAGAAGTGCCTCATTCTGGCTGTTGCGCCAGTGCTCTAATAATTGGCCTGTGTTGATATGGGGATGCGCTTGGCATTTATCAAGTACATCTGCAAATAAACTTAGGCCTGGTATGGATAAGTCTCTCACTGAGGAAAGGTCCGGTACCATTTGAGCATAGCTCGGATTTTGAATAAGTAGAGCAATAACCTCACGCATAGGAGTTCGTTTGATCTCTTTGTGCGGTTGAGGTCGAGTTTCACTTATCTTTTTACGAGGCTGACGTAGGCGGTTATCAAACCCCGTGCGCTCATCTAATAGTTGTTCGAGCAACTCCTGAAAGTATGGGTCAGGAATCTTGTCAATCAAGGCGCTAGCGTATGCTCTCAACGCAGACTTACCTTCGTTGTTACCCAAATTGATTTGGTGTAACTCAATCAAGTTGTCAAAAAGGTAGCTCGATAGTGGTGTCGCTTGTTCTATTTGTTGCTCGAACGCTGCTTTGCCGTATTTACGAACGTAGCTGTCAGGGTCTTCCCCATCAGGTAAGAATAAGAACTTCAATGTGTTCCCGGTTTTGAGGAATTGAAGTGCGTTTTCTAAGGCTCGCCATGCCGCTTCTTTACCTGCTCGGTCGCCATCGTAACAACACACAACGGTATTGGTTTGGCGGAACAACATTTGAATATGATCGCCCGTTGTCGAAGTGCCTAGCGAAGCGACGGAATAATCTACGCCGTATTGAGCCAGAGCGACAACGTCCATATAGCCTTCAACCACCAAAATTTGTGCTGGTTCACGATGCGCTTGTAACACTTCGTACAGGCCATAAAGCTCTTTGCCTTTATGGAATATTGGCGTTTCCGGTGAGTTGAGATATTTTGGCGTACCTTCACCAAGTACTCGACCAC
>NZ_JAWOUO010000197.1:0-987 GCF_033339435.1 Vibrio sp. 378 | reverse complement strand
GCCGCCCATATCAAACGCGGTCATTGCCCCAAGCACAGTTCCGAGCATTACTTTGCCTGAGCCCGCCATGCCCGTCAGCACTTCGTTCATGGTGGTCATTGCGCTGGCAATCGGAGCACCTATCACCCACATCACCGCGCCGCAAGTAACAAACGTACCGACTAGCGGATAAATAAAGATCGAGCCAAGCGAACTCATGCTGTCTGGTAGCCGAATTTTCTTTAATAGCCAAACGACAAAGCCAGCAAAAAAGCCGACAACAATTGCACCTAAAAAACCCGTATTGTAATGACTGACCGCAATCCAAGACCCAATCATACCCGGCGCAAGGCCCGGCTTGTCGGCAATGGAATAAGCAATGTAACCACCAAGCACGGCAGTAAACAATGTCAGGCCAGCAATCCCCATTTGGGCAATATCGGCCAAAATGCCCTCTTGTGGTACACCACCGTGACCAGAGATCATCACCGACAACGACAACAACACACCGCCCGCAACGATAAACGGGATCATGTGGGATGTGCCAAACAGCAAGTGCTCTTTAATGCGGCCAAGTTTTTGCGCCCAAGGGCTCAGGGGTTCTGATGCAAATTCTAAAGAAGTTGGGAGAAATTCATTGGATTGGGTTTGAATATCAGTCAGCATCTCAAGCGCTTCTTCTCGCGATTGAGCCAACTTGAGCTTTTCAACAAAGCCGTCTTCGATAATTTTGGTGGAAATTTGTGCCAATACTTCAATGTGATGATGATCATCACCATCTGGGGACGCCAGCATGAAAAACACATCGGACAGCTCGCCATCTTCGGCGCCATAATCAATCCCATTACGGCTGATCCCGACCGCGACAGCCGGTTTCGCTACAGCATCACTTTTGGCATGAGGGATCGCAATACCATCATCAAATCCTGTGTTACCGATCTCTTCTCGTTTCCAAATATCTGCCAAGAACTGGCTTTGACTATTGAGCTTGCCGGCGGCCTCTAACAT
>NZ_JAWOUO010000196.1:0-988 GCF_033339435.1 Vibrio sp. 378 | reverse complement strand
CGATTGGAATGGGGTGTTGATTTCAAAAGAAGCACTCGATTTTTAGAATCGGAAACCTAAACCTACCTCAAAGCCTTGTTGCCAATCTTGGTAATCCAACGTCGCGTGAATGTCTAACTTATCGGTAATTTTCACGCGGCTAGAAAGTTCAGCAGCGAGGCTACTGTCTTCGGTTTGAATGCCGTTGCTATTCTCAGATTTGTAAGATCTTACGGTACTTTTTACGGTGACACGATCATTTAAGTGGTAGCTGATCCCGCTGAGAAAGCCGCTTTGGTTTTGAGTCGGAGAGTTATTGACTCGCGCACCTACATAAAGGTCAACAGAATCAAAAAGTTCATAGGCGTAGCCACCATCAATATTCCATACATCAAAGCTGTCGGTTTGGTAACTTTCACTCGAGATAAAGAGTTTGTGAGGAGACGTGCTTGTTTTCCCTGGAAGGGGAGGGAGATCGTTAGCAAAAGAAACGCCAGACACTGAAAACAGTAACAGAAAAAGCCATTTTTTCATGTCCACCACTCCTTGTGTCTAACTTTTTTATTAGTATCTGCTAAAAGCTTCTCACTATTAAAGCATAGAATATGAAAGCCAACACATCTATTTTCTAAATAATTCGATCCTAGGAACATTGATCACAGTTAAGTTGTTGTTAACGAGAAACAACACCGTCTAAATGTTTGATCTTGCGCTTTATGAGAAAGATCCGCTTACCTATAGCTCCTAATCACCCTTCGTTTAATGGCATTAACTCCTGAAGTTAGAAAACAAGGATGTTTTTCTTAAAATCAAGCGTAAGTAATTACACTTATATATCAATGACATTACGCAGAATAAACCTCTGGAAGACTGGAAAATAAACAATTTTTTGTTGACTCTGAATAGGAAACTCGGTAAACGTAGATATAAGCAAACACGATTAACGTTGACTATTTATTTATGCCATCTAACAGCCTAGTAGTAATGACCACGACCATTATTATTACCG
>NZ_JAWOUO010000195.1:0-988 GCF_033339435.1 Vibrio sp. 378 | reverse complement strand
CCGCATGAGCAGTTGTCTGGCGGTACACTGCAAATGTCACACATGGTATTTGACCCTCTAGTTCGTTTCACTCAAACAATGGACTTCGAACCTCGTCTAGCAGAAAGCTGGGAACGTGTTAACGACACAACGGTACGCTTCAAACTGCGTGAAGGCGTGAAGTTCCACTCTGGTAACTCGCTAACAGCGGATGATGTGGTGTGGACATTTGAGCGTCTACAAAGCTCTCCAGACTTTAAAGCGATCTTCGACCCGTACGAGAAAATCGTAAAAGTGGATGACTACACGTTCGATTTGGTTACTAAAGGTCCATACCCACTTGTTCTGCAAACGGCGACGTACATCTTCCCTATGGACAGCAAGTTCTACTCAGGTAAGACAGAAGACGGCAAAGACAAGTCTGAACTAGTGAAGCACGGTAACTCATTTGCATCGACTCACGTTTCCGGTACTGGCCCATTCATCGTGACATCACGTGAACAAGGCGTAAAAGTGGAATTTGAACGCTTCAAAGATTACTGGGATAAAGCGTCGAAAGGTAACGTTGATAAGCTAACGCTAGTACCAATCAAAGAAGACGCGACTCGTGTGGCTGCGCTTCTTTCTGGTGGCGTCGATATGATTCACCCAGTAGCGCCAAACGATCACCAACGTGTGAAAGATGCGAAAGGCATCGATCTCGTGACACTACCTGGTACGCGAATCATCACGTTCCAAATGAACCAAAACAGCAATGAAGCGTTGAAAGACGTGCGCGTTCGTCAAGCTATCGTGCATGCGATCAACAACGAAGGCATCGTGAAGAAAATCATGAAAGGCTTCGCGACAGCTGCTGGTCAGCAAAGTCCTGCGGGTTACGTTGGTCACAACGAAAAACTGGTTCCTCGCTACGATCTGAAGAAAGCTAAAGAGCTGATGAAAGAAGCGGGCTACGAGAACGGCTTTGCCCTAACTATGATTGCGCCAAACAACCGTTACGTGAACGATG
>NZ_JAWOUO010000194.1:0-991 GCF_033339435.1 Vibrio sp. 378 | reverse complement strand
TCACCGTGGCAAGACGGGTTTGCCGCGCGCAAGCTGTTTGCACAGCGTGTACCGCAAAGTTTTGTCGATAGGATGGAAAAAGGCAATCCTAAAGACCCTCTTTTGCGTCAGGTTTTACCCTTGAGTGACGAGTTTGAAGTTCATGCAGGCTATTCCAATGATCCTCTTGACGAACAGGACAATGCGATCCCGGGATTGCTGCATAAATACAAAAACCGAGTGCTGATGATCGTCAAAGGCGGCTGTGCGGTGAATTGCCGTTATTGCTTCCGTCGTCACTTCCCATATCAAGAGAACAAGAGCGGCAAACAAGCTTGGAGCCAGTGCATCGAATACATGGCGGAAAAACCAGAGCTCAATGAGGTGATTTTCTCTGGCGGTGATCCATTAATGGCAAAAGACGATGAGATTCATTGGCTGCTGGAACACATTGCTAAGATTCCGCACATCAAACGTCTGCGCATTCACAGCCGTTTGCCTGTAGTGATCCCAGCTCGAATCACAGATGAGCTGTGTCAGTTGCTAAAAGCGTCACGCTTGCAAATTATCCTTGTTACGCACATCAACCATGCTAATGAGATTAACGATGAGCTGCGCCAGGCAATGAAAAAACTAAAAGAAGCCAATGTCACCCTGCTAAACCAGGGAGTTTTACTAAGAGGCGTTAATGATTCCGTTGATGCCCTGAGCCAGCTCAGCGAGGCCCTGTTCGATGCTGGGATCCTGCCGTATTACTTGCACGTGCTAGACAAAGTCCAGGGAGCGGCTCACTTTATGGTCGATGACGAACGAGCCCGACAACTAATGGCAGGCTTATTAGAAAACGTCTCTGGCTACCTGATCCCGACCCTCACCCGTGAAATCGGCGGCCGAAAAAGCAAAACGCCGCTCGACCTACACCTTGCATAACCATCTATAACTCCTACAAATCATGAGATTTTGTGTCGGTCGAGGCACAAAATCTTACGATTTCTCTCTAATTTTTTGTTTA
>NZ_JAWOUO010000193.1:0-992 GCF_033339435.1 Vibrio sp. 378 | reverse complement strand
TCTAGCTGACCTTCACGCAGTTTTTTACGGAAGATTTGACGCGTGTTTGAGGTGTCTTCTTTTTGCTCGACTTGACCCCAGCTATCGCGTGCTGGTGGCAGTAGTGCATCGAGAATGCGCTCTTCAGCTTGCTCTTCCGCGCGGAATTTTACTTTTTCCATCGCTTGTTGGTGGGTCATCTTCACAGCGACATCAGTCAGGTCACGAATGATGGTTTCAACTTCTTTACCAACGTAACCTACCTCGGTGAACTTTGTTGCTTCGACTTTGATGAATGGCGCATTGGCTAGTTTAGCAAGACGACGAGCGATCTCTGTCTTACCAACACCAGTTGGACCAATCATCAGAATGTTCTTCGGTGTGACTTCGACGCGCAAGCTTTCTTCTAGCTGCATGCGACGCCAGCGGTTACGAAGGGCAATCGCAACCGAACGTTTTGCTTTGTCTTGACCAATGATGTGACGGTTCAGTTCATGAACGATTTCGCGAGGGGTCATTTCAGACATATTCTTTCCTTACGTCGTTACGATTACGCGGCTGGAGTTTCAGGCTCTGCAGTTGAGTCTAGCTCTTCTACGGTGTGGTGATGGTTGGTGAATACACAGATATCACCAGCGATGTTCAGTGCCTTTTCCGCGATTTCACGTGCATCTAAGTCAGTATTCTCTAAAAGTGCAGTTGCGGCTGCTTGTGCGTATGCACCACCAGAACCAATCGCAATCAAATCATTTTCTGGCTGAACGACATCGCCGTTACCAGTGATGATGAGTGATGCTGTTTCGTCTGCAACAGCAAGCAACGCTTCTAATTTGCGAAGAGCTCGGTCGCTGCGCCAGTCTTTTGCCAGTTCTACGGCTGCTTTCGTCAGATGGCCCTGGTGCATTTGTAGTTTGCTTTCAAAGCGTTCAAATAGGGTGAAGGCGTCCGCTGTACCGCCAGCAAAGCCAGCAAGCACTTTATTGTTGTATAGGCGGCGAACTTTGCGCGCGTTA
>NZ_JAWOUO010000192.1:0-994 GCF_033339435.1 Vibrio sp. 378 | reverse complement strand
GGCGTGCTATACGGCTTGCCAAAATCCGTTGAAACCGTATTTATGGTTTACAACAAAGATCTTATTGCTGAGCTACCAGAAACGATGGACGAAATATTTGAGCTGTCTAAGAAGTTTCGCGAAGAAAATAAATACGGTTTGCTAGCAAAATGGGATGAGCTTTATTACACCTACGGAATTTTAAACGGTATGGGTGGTGATGTTTTCGCTAAAAAAGACGACGGTTCGTATGATCCTAATAAAATATTATTGAATACTCCAGGGGCAGTAGAAGGCGCGAAATTCATTCAGAAGTTCTATGACTCTAAAGTATTCCCTACAGGCATCATTGGTAATAACGGGCTTAATGCTATCGATTCACTATTCACGTCGGGCAAAGCAGCGATTGTTCAAACTGGTCCTTGGGCGCTCCAGCCTTACAAAGAAGCAGGGATCAACTATGGTGTAGCCCCACTTCCAAAATTGCCATCTGGTGAGCAAATGGGGTCATTTATGGGCGTGAAGAGTTACAGCATTTCCACTTTCTCGAAAAACAAACCTTTAGCGCAAGAGTTTATTACGTTCGTCAATAATTATGATAATGCCAAGCGCCGCTTTGAGCTAACTGGAGAGGTTCCGGCAGTGACAAAATTGGTAGACGATCCTGTTATCAAGAATGACCCAGGTGCAAGTGCAGTGGCGATGCAATCCATTCACGCTACGTCTATGCCTTCCATTCCAGAAATGAACGAAGTGTGGGGCCCTGCGAACAGCGCGCTTCAGTTGATCGCAACCAATAAACAAGATGCGAAAAGTGCACTCGACTCTGCAGTAGACAGCATCAATATGCAAATCGAAGCTAACCACGCAATGATGGGTCAATAATTTAAAGATATTGTTCTGGCGAAAGCAATTGTCGGCCCTAGTTACTCGTCTGGGGCTGACAGACGCCAGAAGTTTTCCGAAATGGAGTTGTAAGTGATGTCTGACATGAGTGAACATTTTGAGCATAACT
>NZ_JAWOUO010000191.1:0-994 GCF_033339435.1 Vibrio sp. 378 | reverse complement strand
AACTACAATTATCGCGCGCAGATAATGACAAGCCAAAATACCCCTCCAGCGGGCACTTATACCGACTCAATAATCGTTGATGTTCAATTTTGAGCATCATATCAATTGCATGACTAGAGGAGTTGATTCCAAAGTTTGTTTGCAATCATAGTTTCCACTCTGTAACGACCGAATCCTGTGAGATTAGTATGGCTTTGCTTTTACAACACTTCACTTGAAGGGATAAGGAAAATCATGAAAAAGTCACTTACAGCGATTGGATTGTCTTTGGTATTCGTTGGTTCGGCCAACGCAGCAAACTGGGGTTACGAAGGAAGTCACGGACCAGAGCATTGGGGCGAGTTTGCTTCTGAATGTGCGCAAGGTAAAAACCAAAGCCCGATTGATATTCATTCGGCAACGCAAGCTGAATTAGCAAAACTGCAATTGGATTACCAAGGCAAAGTGGTTGCGCTAACAAACAATGGTCACACATTGCAAACCAGCATTGAGGGAGAGAATGTTCTGACCATTGATGGCAAAGCGTTTGCTTTAAAGCAGTTTCATTTCCACACACCATCTGAAAACCATGTCGACGGCAAATCTTACCCATTGGAAGCGCATTACGTTCATGCCGATGAGCAAGGCAATCTCGCAGTAGTGGCGGTATTTTTTGAACAAGGCAAAGCCAATCCTGCTTTGGCGAATTTGCTAGAAAATGTGCCGGAAAGAGATCAAAACGTAGCGATTCGCGCTCCTTTCGATGCAAACGCTTTGATTCCTAGCGACAAAGACTACTACCGATTTAACGGCTCATTGACCACGCCACCATGTTCAGAAGGCGTGCGTTGGCTTGTGATCAAAGATCCACAAAGCATTTCGGCAGAGCAAATTGCGCAATTTGAACACGTTATGGGGGAAAACAATCGTCCAGTTCAACCGCTCAATGCGCGTATGGTTCTTACCAAATAACCGATGTTTTTTGAGATTTTGTAAGCCCGAAATAAAACAAAGC
>NZ_JAWOUO010000190.1:0-996 GCF_033339435.1 Vibrio sp. 378 | reverse complement strand
TTAGGTACCATTCGACGGTTTTGCGAATGCCGCTTTCAAACGTTTCTTCTGGCGTCCAGCCAAGCTCTTGAGCGATCTTGGTGGCATCAATTGCGTAACGCACATCATGACCAGGGCGATCTTTCACATACGTGATCAAAGATTCATAAGACTCTATCCCGGCTGGCTTGTCTGGTCGCAACTCTTCAAGCAAAGCACAAATGGTTTTCACCACTTCGATGTTGGCTTTTTCGTTATGACCACCGATGTTGTAGGTTTCACCGACTTCACCTTCGTTGACCACTTTGTAAAGCGCGCGAGCATGGTCTTCCACAAACAGCCAATCTCGGATTTGCATACCATCGCCATACACAGGCAACGGCTTGCCATCGAGGGCATTTAGAATCATCAGAGGGATCAACTTCTCTGGAAAGTGGTACGGGCCATAGTTGTTGGAGCAATTAGTGATAAGTGTTGGTAAACCATAAGTACGCTGCCAAGCACGAACCAGGTGATCGCTCGAAGCTTTAGATGCGGAATATGGACTGCTCGGCGCGTATGAGGTGGTTTCGGTGAACAAATCATCCGTTCCCTCTAGATCGCCATACACTTCATCCGTAGAAATATGATGAAAACGGAATGCCGATTGGCGCGCTTCATCTAAGCCCGACCAATATTGACGAGCCGCTTCAAGCAAATGGTAAGTGCCCATCACGTTAGTCTCAATAAAAGCAGCAGGACCATCAATAGAGCGATCGACATGAGACTCGGCGGCCAAATGCATCACCCTATCGGGTTGATGCTCTGAAAACACGCGATCTAGTTCAGCTCGGTCACAGATATCTACTTGCTCAAAGTAGTAACGTTCACTCTCTGAGACATCAACCAGTGATTCTAGATTCCCTGCGTAGGTCAGTTTATCTAAATTGATGACGGTATCTTGGGTGTCACGAATGATATGTCGGACAACAGCTGACCCAATGAAGCCTGCTCCACCGGTTACTAATATTTTCATTA
>NZ_JAWOUO010000189.1:0-1000 GCF_033339435.1 Vibrio sp. 378 | reverse complement strand
TTAAAGAGACGTTGCGTTTAGATATGGAAGGGCCGGCGATAGAAGTGCTTGACCAATTGCTTGCCAAAGCGGTCAGTGAATCACCATTGGAAACGTCCATTTTTGACGGTGCGTTAAAAGAGCGAGTGGAACTGTTCCAACGTTGGCAGGGCATCGGTGTGGATGGCATTGCGGGTCATCGCACGTTAGAGCGCTTACAACAAAGTGTGCAACCTAATGCGCCAACACTAGCAAGCATTAACAAGGAGGAGGCGTAATGTCAGTCATCAAACATGTTGGACTCTTTCTTGTGCCTATTAGCGTGTCAGCGATTGCGGTTGCGTGGCATTTAGATTTGCTTACGCCAGAGACTCAAGCGGTTACGCCAGAGGTAGTGGTGGTGGAAGTCGTACAACCATTTGAAGTTTTAGATTATCCAGAATCAACGGATCTTGCTCAACTGCCACGAGAATGGCCGAGTGCCGAGTTATCTCGCGACATTGGGACATTCTTGCAACCCTCCGAGTATGCCAACGAGGGTGAGGCTCCAGATCCGACAACGGCTACTCCCGTCACGAGCACAGCATCTACGCATCGTCGTGACGACTTAGGTTTGTCATTGGATGATCTAGACTTGTCTTCCTTGTCTCCAGATCTCGCCAAAAAAGTGGAAAATGCGCTGTCTCAAAACGATGCGCCGACTTCTGCGCCGTCACAGGTGAATGACTTGGAGCGCAATGCGCAGCAGTGGCAAGGACGTCTTCCTGCCCTTAATTTGCAAACGCACATGTATGCCAGTGATGCCAATCGTCGTTGGGTGAAAATCAATAACGTGGAGTATCACCAAGGGGATGTGGTGGATGGGCAAGTCACGCTGAAAGAGATTCAGCCGCAGGCTGTCATTGTCGAATTCCAAGGTGAGCAAATCCGAATCCCTGCGCTTTACGAATGGGATGGTTAGTACTCTCGCGTGAAACCATTAGATAAGCAAAAGGCCACATGAATGTGGCCTTTTTCGTAT
>NZ_JAWOUO010000188.1:0-1004 GCF_033339435.1 Vibrio sp. 378 | reverse complement strand
ACGGCAGTTGTTGCTGTACTAGCAGGCTGTAAAGACAAAACGCCACCAGCTCCAACTCAAGCAAACATTACTTTGGTGGAAGCGGTCACTGAAACTGTGAAAAATCCTCACCAAGTATGTAAAGACGTGGTAGTGACTCAGCAAGTTGAGCCAACAGATGACAACAAAATCATCGGTACGGTAGGCGGCGCGGCAGCTGGTGCAGCACTAGGCAACCAAATTGGTGGTGGCTCTGGTAAAGTCATCGCAACCGCAGCAGGCACGATCGCAGGCGCATTGACGGGTCGTAAGATTCAAGAAAATGTGCAGAAGGGCGATGTAATTACGACCACGAAGAAGCAGTGTCACACCGAATACACGACTTCTGAGAAGGTGGTAGGTTACGACGTAACGTATGAAGTGGCTGGTGCACCAACCACAGTTCGTATGGCAAGCAAACCTGCGACGAAAACTTTCCCAATTCAAGATGGCAAAGTGGTTCTGCCACAATAATCTACGCTTGAATTGAGTGATAAAGACAAGCCCTTTGGTCTGATAGACGAAAGGGCTTTTTTGCATTCATCGTATTTTCATTTTTTTGCTCGCAAGAATGTGTAGCTAGAACCCGCTTAAATTTCTCTGCTCGATATAATAGAACCTTTGAAAATACACAAGGAATCAGCATGGAAGATTTTTACCTAAACAGTCGAGGTTTGGCGGGTTATTTTGAGGCACAATGGTTCGATAAATTTGTGGAAGATAAGCAGGTTGATGCGATCACCAGTGAGTCGAAACTTGTTCCACTTTCTTTTGCTAAATCATCCCATTGTTCGCAAGTGGCAGATTTTATTACTCAAGCGGTATCGAAGAATGGAAAACCGCCTCATGCTTTGCTTGAGGTTGGCGCTGCGTTAGGTAGAAACTATTATGAGTTAGTTCAGCGATTAGATAGCCTAAAACAAGCAACGCTTGTTGAGCCGTCAGGTATGTTGTTGAATGGATTGAAACAGTTGTTGGTGGAAGAA
>NZ_JAWOUO010000187.1:0-1004 GCF_033339435.1 Vibrio sp. 378 | reverse complement strand
CTGTTGATCCCTGGTGCGACAGCTAGGTTGCTCACCAAGCGAATGGGAAGTTTTGTATTGCTTTCTTCTCTGCTTGCGACGGTTGCTTGCTTGGTTGGCACCATATTGCCAATGGAGCTCGACTTACCGGTGCCATCGGGCGCGTCGATCATCATTGTTTCCGCTGCTTTCTTCTTAACTGCAACGGTTTATCGAATTATTCGTAAGGCGTGAGCACGCTTTTACATACCCAACTTAAGTATCTCGACATGAAAATGAAAACTCTTACTTTAGGTTTAGGATTGATGGCGATGAGTACATTGTCATCATTGGCGATGGCCAAAGATATTTTAACCAGTACCCCTGTGACTTACATGCTGTCAGAGCAACTGATGAAAGGAACGGGCGTGGAAACCACATATCTGCCTCCCAAACGCTATGGCATTGAACGCGTGGCGAATTGGTTCGCCACTAAAGGTGCAAACCAAGTTTCAGAGGCAGGAAAGATCGCAACCGTGGCCATCACCATGAGAGCCATTTGGGACCAAGACCCGACGTATGTCTACGCACGACAAGGCAACATTCGTTTGATCGAAATTGATGCTTCACAAGCGATTTCCCCTAGAGCTCAAGGCGTTGCGGCCTTAAAGCTGGAAGATGGAGCGACATCTAAATACGTTTGGTTGAACCCAAGTAATTTAATTCGTATGACAGCCATTGTCGGTGACGATCTGCAAAAGTTGTATCCGCAGTTCCAAGAGCAAATCCAAAGTAATCAACAAGCATTAATGCTTAGCGTGCGTGAGTTGATTAACCAACAACAAGCAGTGATATTTGAAAAAGAGATCGATTCAATCGTGTTGATGAGTGAATCACTAGAAGATTTTGCTTCAGGAAACCAACTTTTTGTCGTCAAACGTCAGTTCAAACCAGAGTTAGAATGGAGTGAAAAAGACAAACTATCTTTAAAAGCTCAGTTTGAACAAGATAAAACACTATGGTTGGTGACGGATAAAAAACCATCA
>NZ_JAWOUO010000186.1:0-1006 GCF_033339435.1 Vibrio sp. 378 | reverse complement strand
ATGAAGTCACGTCTTACACCAACGACCAAATGCTGGCGGTTGTACCATCTAAACTCACGAATGAAAATGGCGATCAAGCAGTGATCGGTGCAGACAACCAAGCAGAGCTGAAACGCTTCTTTGTTGGTCCAAACGGTTGTGAAGTGACAGGCTTTACCATTAGCCCAGATTACAAATCGCTATTTGTAAACATTCAACACCCTGGTAACTGGCCATACAGTGATGATGCCGCGCAAGAAACTCCAGCTGGAACTACAGTTCGTCCTCGTGCAGCAACCGTTGTGATTCGTCGTGAAGATGGTGGCGAAATAGCGGTTTAATCTCATCGTGTATTAAGACCTTAAAACTCAAGCCCTGCAATTGCAGGGCTTGATGTTTAGGCTTGTGTTTCGCTGTCATTCACATATGTGCGTTAGCGTTTTAACGAACCACCTGCGGTACGAATCACATCCTGATACCAGTAGAAGCTCTTTTTGCGTTTACGTTCTAAAGTGCCTTGTCCATCATCGTGACGATCAACGTAGATATATCCGTAACGCTTGCTCATTTCTGCCGTTGAGTTGGCTACTAAATCAATCGGCCCCCAACTGGTGAAACCCATTAATTCAACGCCATCAAGAATAGCTTCGTGCGCTTGCACTAGGTGATCGTTGAGGTAGGCAATGCGGTAGTCATCTTGAATTTCGCCATTTTCGTCACATTCATCTCTCGCTCCCAAACCATTTTCCACGATAAAGAGCGGCTTTTGGTAGCGATCGTGCAAGAAGTTCAGCAAAATACGCAGCCCTTTGGGATCGATCAACCAGCCCCATTGGCTCTTTTCCAAATATGGGTTCGGCACGCTCTCAACAATATTGCCGACTTCCTTCTGTTTAGGATCCGCGCTCGCACAGCCACTGGCGTAGTAGCTGAAGGAGATAAAATCGACACTGGCCGAGGCAATATCTTCTAAATCGCCGTCTTGCATCTGGATGTTGATGCCATTTTCACGGAAATAGCGCTTCAT
>NZ_JAWOUO010000185.1:0-1006 GCF_033339435.1 Vibrio sp. 378 | reverse complement strand
AAGGAATTGTTGCTCGGCTAAAGTACATGGCATAACCACGCTCATCAGCAACGACTTTTACGGCATTTGGGTTGAAGACTTCATCTTCAGATTCAATTTCAACCGCCAACGTAGCCATAGGCGCATCACTAGCGGCTAAGTTATCTGCGACTTGGCGGATGATAACTGGTGGTACCAAAGGCTCATCACCTTGAACGTTCACAATAATGTGGTCAGCAGGAATGGCCATTTTCTCTACCACTTCCGCTAAACGCTCTGTACCAGATTCGTGGTTTGGCGAAGTCATACAAACTTTGCCACCGAATTTCTCAACCGCCGCAGAAACTCGCTCATCGTCAGTAGCAATGATCACGTCATCAGCGCCAGCTTGCATTGCTTGTTCGTAAACCCATTGCACCATTGGTTTACCACCGATATCAGCCAGTGGTTTACCTGGTAAACGGCTCGAAGAGTAACGAGCCGGTATCACAACCGTAAAAGACATTAACGTCCCTCATCCATACTCATGGTGCGAGCTTCTGGCTCAAGCAGAACAGGAATACCCTCTTTGATAGGGTAAGCAAGGCGATCTAATTTGCAGATCAACTCTTGATTATCTTTATCGTAAGTCAGCTTACCTTTACACACTGGGCAAGCCACAATCTCAAGCAGACGGTGATCCATAAGTCGCTTTAACCTCTTTTATTCGATTTAAAATTCGCTCTGCATCTTTAGGCTCAAATTGAGCAGATACAGGCAGATACCACCAATTGTCTTGTGCGTAGTCGCTACATTTGACAGCATCTTTCTCTGTCATAATCACATTCGCCCCTTGCAGAGCCAATGCTTCAAGTTCTTTTTGGTCAAAGTCTTGATGGTCAGCAAAACCTTTCGCGACTTTAACATCCGCATTCATTGATTCTAGTGTATTAAAAAACCGAGGTGGATGCCCGATACCAGCAAATGCCACCAGCGCCTTTAATTCACTCACATCAACTTGCTGCTTGGTCTTTAGGTTGATCGCTTT
>NZ_JAWOUO010000184.1:0-1007 GCF_033339435.1 Vibrio sp. 378 | reverse complement strand
GCAAGAAAGTGCTACTCGCTGGTTTGCTGATCGCAATGTCCGGCTTGCTGATGATCATTTTCTGGAGCCATACGTTTACTGGCATGGTCTTAGGCCGCTTTTTGCAAGGCTTGGGGACGGGTTGCTGCGCGGTGTTGGCTCGGGCTTCTACTCGCGACCAGTTTAGTGGGAATGAGCTTCCCGTCGCGATGTCTTACATTGCTATGGCAGCGTCCATCACGCCGTTGATTGCTCCTGTGATTGGTGGGTTCATTAACTTCCACTTTGGCTGGAGCATGGTGTTCATTTCATTGTTGGGTTACGTGTCACTCGCTTGGATCATCATTGCGTTTCGATTCAAAGAGACCATCACACGACGCTCTGCAATCCCCTCTCCAGCCAAAATGTTGGTGCAGTATCGTGATTTGCTCTCGTCTCGATATTTTATGAGCTTTGCGAGCATCAGTTGGCTCAACTTCAGCTTGATGATCACGACCGTCTCCGTGATGCCTTTTATCATGCAAGACCAAATCGGGATGACATCGGACGAATACGCCATGTGGGCACTGATCCCCGCGTTAGGTATGCTCGGCGGCACAACCATTTGTAACCGCATACGCCCCGTCATCGGAAATAAGAAAATGCTGCTTTGCACGCCTGTTTTGCATATCAGTGCGGCACTGTGGTTGTTTTTCTGCCCGGTAGAGCCCTTGTATTTGATGATTGGACAATTGTTGATGATTCTTGGCAATGGCATTGCGTTGCCTTGTGCACAAGCACTTGTGATGCAACCATACAAAGAACAAGCGGGCGCGGCGGCAGCCATGTCTGGCGGCGGTCAAATGGTGGTCTCTTCCTTGGTGAGTATGACGCTGGTGCAACTTGGATTGAGTGAAGCGTGGCATTTGTCGTTGGTTGTAGTGCTGTTTACCGCCATCACCTTGACCAATATTCTACGTGGGTTCAACACTGAAGAAGCGCAACAACACCGAGAGGTGGCAGAGAAAGCCAGCTAATGTCACCGACTT
>NZ_JAWOUO010000183.1:0-1007 GCF_033339435.1 Vibrio sp. 378 | reverse complement strand
GTACATCGCCTCCACCAACATCGCAGTGGAATACGGTTTTATCGACGAATACGTTTTAGCGATCATTGGCATGGGCAACTTGTGTGATGCTTATGGCGATCACAACCGTGCTCTACGTTACTACCAAAAGATCGACGCGATTGATCATGCCATCAGCAGTCGCTCACTTCGTTTGCGTTACAAACTGTATATGCTCGCCTGTTACATCAGTCTAAAACGCGTGGCCGAAGCCAGCGAATTATTGGGTGAATGTGAAGAGCTCAGCATCCTAGTAAGCGACAAAAACCTCGCCGCTCAAACGCATTTGTATCGCGCTAAATTACATCGTCTGCAAGAAGAGTATTCCGAAGCGCTGCTCTCCATATCCAGCATTAAGTACACCACCGGAAGTGCGACCACCTATTGGCTCTCAACCATGGTCAAAATTGAAACGGCCTATTGCTTGAATGGTGTTGGCCACACTTCGTTGGCTAATTTGCTGTTGGAGTCCATTGGGAAGCGAATTAAAAAGCATTCTTCGCCCATTCTTGCGAAACGTTTTTACAACGCAATGAGCAAAGTCAGTGCGTCACAAGGGCAGTTTCAGCAAGCTTTAAGCTGTGAGAAACGCGCTTTTCGTATTGAATCAGACTTAATAAAACACATCCCAATCAGCGAATTGGGCGCGGCTCAACTGCGTCGATTGTCTCGCTTTGAATTGCAGTTAAAGCTCATTCTGTCTGAGATTGAAAACAAAGAGCTTAAAGAGACGACCAAACAACACAAAAATACCGTAGCTCAGTTGCAGCAAGACGTATTTACCGATCCCCTTACCTCGTTGCACAACCGCCGCTGGTTGGAGGTAAAACTGAAAGACATGTTGCTGCACGACACTCCATTCGCATTGATGGTCATCGACATCGATCACTTCAAATCCATCAATGACGAACTGAGCCATTTGGTGGGTGACAAAGCGATCAAAAGTGTGTCACAGGAGCTGGCAGCCTACTTCAAATTTAAAGGTGCAT
>NZ_JAWOUO010000182.1:0-1012 GCF_033339435.1 Vibrio sp. 378 | reverse complement strand
AGCCAATATTCATGTTCGTTGGTATCAAACCGCACAAGGTGCGTGCCTTGAAGTTGAAGACAGTGGTGATGGTATTGAGCCACAACACTTGCATCGACTGACTGAGCGTTTCTACCGAGTTGATAAAGCACGTTCACGCGATACGGGTGGCAGTGGTTTAGGATTGGCAATTGTGAAACATGCGTTGAGCCATCATGACTCACACCTGGAAATTCAAAGTGAAGTCGGTGTAGGCAGTAAGTTCTCGTTCGTACTTCCAAGTCGTTTGGTGGTGAAATAATGGGACGTCGAGTCAGTAAAGTCATCGCTTGTATCGCGCTTATTTGTTCGAGTATGGCGGTTGCTCAAGATAAGCCATTACCGAACTACCATAAAACCACTGGCATTGTTGGTAATTTGCTTTCGGTAGGCTCAGACACTTTGGCGGGGATGACCACACTTTGGGTGGAAGAGTTTAAATCCATTTACCCGAACATCAACGCGCAAGTTCAAGCTTCAGGCTCGTCAACTGCGCCACCTGCTTTAACAGAGCAAACGGCGCAGTTTGGTCCAATGAGCCGCCCGATGCGTTTGAAAGAAATCGAAGCGTTTGAGCGACAGCATGGTTACAAACCTACAGCATTGCGCGTTGCTATTGATGCTATTGGTATTTTTGTGCATCAAGACAATCCCATTCAAGGTTTGAACTTTAATCAATTGGACGCGATGTTTTCCGCTACGTTGCGTTGTGGAGAAAGTCAGTTCATCACTAACTGGCAGCAACTAGGTTTAAAAGCCGAATGGGCGAAGCGCAACTTGCAGTTGTTTGGGCGTAACTCTGTGTCCGGGACGTATGGTTACTTCAAAAGCAATGCGCTGTGTGGCGGTGACTTCAAAACCCGAGTGAATGAACAACCGGGCTCGGCTTCTGTGGTGCAATCTGTGGCATCGACCATCAGCGGAGTTGGTTATTCTGGCGTTGGTTATCGAGTGGCTGGCGTAAGGTTGGTTCCCATCGCTAAACGCGGGGTTA
>NZ_JAWOUO010000181.1:0-1013 GCF_033339435.1 Vibrio sp. 378 | reverse complement strand
AGATCCCCACGCAGTAAGCCTTGTCGCCATTTTGCTGTTTGGTTTTATCACCATTTACTTCTTTGGGCATTTGATTGCGCCATTGCTGGTGGCGATCGTATTAGCATATCTCCTAGAATGGCCAGTGGTTAAATTGTCTCGTATGGGTGTGCCTCGCACCTTATCAGTGATTATTGTTCTGCTGATTTTTATCAGCATCATGTTGATTGCCTTATTTGGTTTGGTTCCGACGATCTGGACTCAGGTTGGCAACTTAATCAACGATATTCCGAACATGTATAACGGGCTGCAAAAGTTCATCATGACGTTGCCTGAGCGCCATCCGGAATTGGCGAACCTACAAATTGTAGAAACCGTCGTGACCAACGCGAAAAACCAAGCACTAGGTTTGGGTGAAAGCGTGGTAAAAGGCTCACTTGCATCGTTAGTTAGTATTGCCACATTGGCGGTGTATTTGATTTTGGTGCCGCTGCTGATTTTCTTCCTACTTAAAGACAAAGAAGAAATGCTTAGAATGGCGAGCGGCATTTTGCCGAAAAACCGTAAGCTAGCGAACAAAGTGTGGCACGAGATGAACGAGCAAATCTCGAACTACATTCGCGGGAAAGTGCTGGAAATCTTGATTGTTGGTGGCGTGAGCTACGTAACATTCGCGATTCTAGACCTACGTTACTCCGCGCTCTTGGCCGTTGCTGTAGGTTTTTCTGTATTGATTCCATATATTGGTGCAGCAGCGGTAACCGTACCGGTTGCGATTGTTGGTTTGTTCCAATGGGGCATGACGCCACAATTCTACTGGTTGTTGCTGGCTTACGGCATCATCCAAGCGCTAGATGGTAATGTGCTTGTGCCAGTTCTATTTTCAGAAGCGGTTAACCTTCACCCGGTTGCGATTATTGTTGCGGTACTGGTGTTTGGCGGTTTGTGGGGATTCTGGGGAGTCTTCTTTGCGATCCCATTAGCGACGTTAGTGAAAGCCGTTTGGAATGCGCTACCAAGCACCGAAGAAAGCG
>NZ_JAWOUO010000180.1:0-1015 GCF_033339435.1 Vibrio sp. 378 | reverse complement strand
GAAGGCGTGAAAGCGAATCTTGCTCGTAAACCTCAAGGTAACGACCGTGCACAAGTAAAAGCGATCAAAGAAGGTCTATGTGATGTTTCTTTGGGTAACAGCTACTACCTAGGTAAAATGGTTAACGACAAAGAGCAAAAAGCTTGGGCTGATGCGGTTTACATCAATTTCCCGAATCAAGAAACAACAGGCACGCACGTGAACATCTCTGGTATGGCGATGGCGAAATACGCTCCAAACCGAGATAACGCGCTTAAGCTAATGGAGTTCTTGACTGGCGAAACCGCTCAGAAGATGTACGCAGAAGTGAACTACGAGTACCCAGTAAAAGAAGGCGTTAAGCGTTCTGAACTTGTGGAATCTTGGGGCGACTTTAAAGCAGACACGCTTTCTCTAGATGATATCGCTTCTCACCATGAAGCAGCGATTAAGCTACTAGATGAAGTGAAATTTGACCTTTAATTCCTTGTGGGGGTATAACTATACCCCCATTTGATTAAAGGATATGAGATGTATTTGCACCAGCATTTGTATTTCATAAAGCCTTGCAGTAATTAGGCAATGAAAGATAGACATTCTCTATGGAAAACCAGTAGTGGAGCGATAACTCTGTTACTGGTTTTGCCGATCTTAGCGATCTTCTACACCGCAATTGGTGAAACGGATAACCTGTTTACACATTTGATGTCGACGGTGATGCCAACCTATATCTATAACACCGTCGTCTTAACGATTGGGGTTATGGGCCTCTCTCTTATTTTCGGTATTCCAAGCGCTTGGTTGATGGCAATGTGTAAGTTGCCAACGGAAAAGTGGTTACAGTGGGCGCTTGTATTGCCATTGGCAATGCCGGGTTACATTATTGGTTACATATTTACGGATTGGTTCGACTTTGCTGGCCCAATTCAAATATTCCTGCGTGATGTCACCGGGTGGGGACCTGGCGAGTATTGGTTCCCTGATATTCGAACCTTACCGGGGGCGACCTTTGTCCTGTCTCTGGTGTTATACCCAT
>NZ_JAWOUO010000179.1:0-1019 GCF_033339435.1 Vibrio sp. 378 | reverse complement strand
CGTTACCCGTTGTTTCACCAACGAATTGACCGCCAACTGCTTCAGCTGAATCGTCTGACTTGTAGCCACGAGACTCAACGATTGGTGCGTCTTTCGCGATAATGTAAGTGAAGCCAGCGTCTAGGCTGAAGTCTTTCGTCCAGTCATAAGTTGCACCGATGCTTAACCAAGTACGGTCTGTTTCTGGAATAGTGATCGTGCGGTTCTTATCACTTACAGCAGACGTATCGTATGCAATACCAGTACGTAGGGTTACCTTAGGTTGAAGTTGGTAAGTCGCACCAACTGCAAAGCGGTAGTTATCTTCCCAGTTTTCCACTTTCACCATGTGTGTACCAGCGGTTTCTAGGTGAGCTTCTAGCTTCTCGAAAGAACTCCAGTCAGTCCAGTTGAAACTTGCGTGTAGCGCAAGTTGGTCTGTTACTTGGTGGAAGCTCGCTAGTTCAGCCGTTGCTGGTAGGTTTAGGTACATGTAGCCATTGTCACGCAGCTGTGGAAGCTTAGGAGTACCGAAGCCAAAACCAAGGCCCTCAGCATGACCTTCAAGCTTTAGCTCAACCTCAGATTTGTACGTGAAACCGATGCGGTTGTTTTCATTGATCTGCCACGCTGTACCCAATTGCCAACCCCAAGCCGTATCGTCACCTTCCATGTACTTAAGAGTCGTACCTTGAGGTTTTTGTAATACGTTTACTTTAGGAGTCGTAGCGCCAAAACTTCCTTCACCGATGATGTAACGAATACCACCACCAATGCTTACCGCATTATTAATTTTGTATGCTGCGTTTAGGTTTGCTTCCATTGTGGTTACGCTTGCTTCGTTACCAAAATGAGAGGCGGCAAAGCCTTTGCCTAGATCCGTTTCCATACCGTAGTTCGTACCGAACGCTAGGCCGATTGCGAATTGTTCGTTGTATTGGTGTGATAGGTAGAAGTTTGGAATGATTGCATCATGTGCGAAGTCATCTGAAGAGGTTGAAGAGGAGTTAATTACACTCTGATTTACCGAATGCTTAAGT
>NZ_JAWOUO010000178.1:0-1023 GCF_033339435.1 Vibrio sp. 378 | reverse complement strand
GACCATCGCCTCTTACCGTTGCTCACAATTGTTCGAAGCTGTTGGGTTGAGCCGGGAAGTGGTCGACTTGTGCTTTAAAGGCGTAACCACTCGCATCGAAGGCGCAAACTTTGATGATTTCCAACAAGATTTAACCAACTTGTCCCGCAAGGCGTGGGCAAAACGTAAATCGATTGAACATGGTGGATTACTCAAATACGTACATGGCGGTGAGTACCATGCCTACAACCCTGATGTGGTTGGCACACTGCAAAAAGCGGTGAAATCTGGTGAAAGTAACGATTATCAAAGTTTTGCCAAACAAGTAAACGAGCGCCCTGTCGCGATGTTGCGTGACCTAATGGCACTGAAAAAAACTGACTCGCCATTGCCACTTGAACGAATCGAACCTAAAACAGAATTGTTCAAACGTTTTGATTCTGCCGCCATGTCTATCGGAGCGTTGAGCCCAGAGGCACACGAAGCACTTGCAACAGCGATGAACCGTCTTGGTGGTTACTCTAACTCTGGTGAAGGTGGTGAAGATCCTCGTCGTTTTGGCACCGAGCGTAACTCGCGAATCAAGCAGATCGCATCAGGCCGTTTTGGGGTTACGCCTCATTACCTAACCAATGCAGACGTACTGCAAATCAAGGTTGCGCAAGGAGCTAAACCTGGTGAAGGTGGTCAGCTACCAGGGCACAAAGTCACGGCAGAAATCGCCAAGCTGCGTTACTCGGTGCAAGGGGTGACGTTAATCTCCCCTCCTCCACATCACGATATTTATTCGATCGAGGATTTAGCCCAGCTGATCTTCGACCTAAAACAAGTCAACCCGAATGCCCTGGTTTCGGTGAAACTCGTCTCCGAGCCTGGTGTTGGCACCATAGCCACAGGGGTCGCAAAAGCTTACGCCGACCTCATCACTATCTCAGGTTACGATGGCGGTACGGCCGCAAGTCCACTGACTTCGGTGAAATACGCAGGTAGTCCTTGGGAACTTGGCCTCGCAGAAACCCAACAAGCACTGGTTGCAAATGGCCT
>NZ_JAWOUO010000177.1:0-1024 GCF_033339435.1 Vibrio sp. 378 | reverse complement strand
CTCTTCCACAAACTTGCTCGACTCTTCAATCCCTGTGGCCATGTGATGTACTTGTTGGCTCATTTGCTCTGCCGCACTTGCTTGAGATTCACTATTCACGTTGAGTGCATTGACTTGCTCATCCAACTGCGACGATTGCTCATCAAGCACTTGCGAAACAGATTTCAGCTCTATCGAATTTAAATTAGCTTGTTCCAATACTTCAGCCAGATGCAGTTCGCCTTCTGTTGCTTTTTTGGCGACTTGCTCACTCTCGACTTTTGCTGCTTCGGCATTTTCAATCGCATCATCACGTTGCTTAGCAGTAAATGCCTGAGCGATACAAATCACCACCAGCGGCAATACGGTACCAGACCAAATTTCTAATCTCTGAGAAGCTTCCGATAATACCAGTTGAGGAAACTCAAAACCCGAAACATGCTGATGTGTCATTAAGGCGGAAATGGCAATCACCACGCCACTCCAAGCAATAGCGATAAGACGAGTGCCAGATAAGAAGAAAGCGACAACCAACAAAGGCACCAAATAAGTTTGAGGTGAATCAACCACACCACCACTTTGATAAATGATATTGAGTGCATGCACCGACATCCCGACAAAACCAAGGTTAAGTGATAACGCAGGTTGCTTAAACCATTTGAGACTAGAAGCGGAAAGAAGCTCAAGAGTAATCAGAATGACAGAAGTTAAGATCAAGCTTTCGTGTCCATGCTTGAACCACTTAATTAAGCTATAAATTCCGACCAGAAAAGCGATGCAGGTAAATAAAGAGAGGATGTCAGCTTGACGTTGTTGCGTTCTCGTCCATTGAGGTTGGCGCGGCATAAATACACTGCGCCACAGCGTGGCTGGATTCATGTTCAATCTTCCTTGATTGATTTCTTATTAGACATCCGACCACTATAGTTTTGTAACATTTTCACAACAAATTTATTCCTTAAATCTGTCTGAGGTGTCTCATTTTTAGTACGGTAAGAGTCTAGCGATAACGCCCTTTTCTCGCACTGCTTGCTTTGCCTGCGAG
>NZ_JAWOUO010000176.1:0-1025 GCF_033339435.1 Vibrio sp. 378 | reverse complement strand
GATGCCTTTTGCACAATCGTGTGGTGAGCCACCACCAAGTGAAATTACGAAGTCACATTCGTTCTCTTTTAGAAGAGCTAAGCCGTCATTAACGTTGGTGATTGTAGGGTTTGGTTGAGTGCCATCGAACACAACGGTTGCTACGCCGCGTTCAGTAAGAAGATCTTGAACCTGTTTTACTACGCCGATTTGGTTAAGGATCTTATCCGTAACGATCCAACCTTTCTTAAAGCCTTGAGATTGGATGCTGTTTGCTGCGTCTTTTAGGCAGCCAGCGCCCATTAGGTTTACCGTAGGGATAAAAAATGCACTTGTCATATTGGATTGCTCCGTTGTTATTATTAATAATCTTTCATAATTTGCCATTTAACTGTCGCACACCCCTTTCTAGAACGAAATTGATCCAGAGCAAGTTTACCCATTTAGGGGTACTTTAAAGGAGGAAACTGTGACAGCGATCTTGTTGCACAGTGTGGAGGTGCAACACAAATACAACGTAGCCCAAATATGCAACTATTAACGCAAACGATTGGTAAAAATTGAAATCTGATGATGATTTATATCTCAATTAGAATAAAGTATAAAAAATCACCATTGATATTCGATCTATCAATGGGGATTTAAAATTGAGTTTTAAGTTATCTATCAGTAATTAGGAGATTTCGACCAATTTTGATACCAATTTAGCGATGCCTGAAGCTGCTTGTGAGATATTCTGCGCTAACATGTAAGCTGGCGTAGAAAGCACATTGTGTTTCTCGTCAAACACATACTCATCTACGTTACATTCAACGTGCTCTCCACCCATTTGGTGAAACGCAGCTGCGGTTGCGTCATCATTACCTATTGTGCCTTTTACGCCATGTTCGTAAATCATAGGAATAATGACAGGGGCAATGCAGAGGTAACCGGCAGGCTTGTTGGCATTTGCGAACGCACGGCAAGCTTGTGCAACGTGTGTATTAATCGAGCATTCCGCGCCAGAAACGGCAAAGTCAGTCAGATTTTTTGCTGCACCAAAGCCA
>NZ_JAWOUO010000175.1:0-1025 GCF_033339435.1 Vibrio sp. 378 | reverse complement strand
TCATACCACCACCGGTCGAACCTGCGCATCCTCCTATAAAAGAGGAGAACAGTAACAGCACTGGCAAGAACAATGGCCAATCTGCAAAACCGGTTGTGGTGAAACCTGCGGTTGTCGAGATTGAGACAGTTTGGAACAATGCTTGGTCAAACGCATCATAAGGTGATGTGTAAGAGTGGTGCTTCAATAGTAGTAAGAAGCAAACCAAAAACAGTAACACCTGAATAAAGATGAACGCGCGGAACTCTGGGTCTTTCCAGTAATACTTAGGATGAACCCCACCAGAGGCAAATACTGCAAAGTGCAGAGTGAAGTTACAAGCAGAGATCAGCAAGAACACCACGGTAATCAGGTTAATCGCGTAACTGTCGAAGTAGCCCATGCTGGCATCGTGAGTTGAGAAGCCACCAATCGCAATAGTAGAGAAGCTGTGGCTGATGGCATCAAACGGCGTCATGCCCGCGAGCCAAAAAGCAACCGCACAAGCGATTGTCAGGCTTAAATAGATGTACCACAGCGCTTTTGCTGTCTCGGCTATGCGCGGGGTCATTTTGGTATCTTTCACTGGACCCGGAATTTCTGCGCGGTACAACTGCATCCCACCGATGCCCAACACTGGCAAAATAGCGACCGCAAGTACGATGATCCCCATCCCACCAAACCATTGTAGAAATTGGCGGTAGAACAAAATCGCTTTAGGTAATTCATCAAGGCCGACAATAACGGTCGCCCCTGTCGTAGTTAAAGCAGAGAAGGATTCAAAAAAAGCGTCAGTCACAGAAATGTTGGGATTATCTGCGATTAAAAATGGAAGCGAACCCGCGCTGCCCAAAACCGTCCAGAAAAGAACAACAATAAGAAAGCCATCACGTGATTTGAGCTCATGTTTATGCCGACGGTTAGGAAACCAACACATCGCTCCACAAAAAAGCAGCACAAAAAAAGTCGTGACAAAAGGTACACCAGCGCCGTCTCGATAAAGAAGCGCAACCAGTGCGGGTGCCAACATGGTGACACTAAAAAGC
>NZ_JAWOUO010000174.1:0-1026 GCF_033339435.1 Vibrio sp. 378 | reverse complement strand
ATTTCGTAACCTTATAACTCTGAATCATAATCATGTCTCAACGTAGGGCAGAAAGGCATAAGCTTCAGAATGGTGAAATTGGTTTTATTGATAGCGGTGGTATTACAAATTGGCATCGCAATCAGCAGTGAAGGGCTCACTCGCTCGTTAGCGGAATTGACGGCGTTTTTAATCGCTATCGCGTTGGTGTTTGCGCTCAAGAGTGACAAACCAGAGTCAACCTCCGACCAACGCGATAAGTCGACAACGATTATCTAAGTACTAGCCAGCTTAGTGACGTGGTGGAAATTAATACCCATAAAGTCACACCAAACAACAGCGGTTTAGGGCCCGAAGATTTCAGTTTCGAAATCGAAATACTACATCCTATCAAGAATAAGCACACCACCAGAGCTTGCTTCGCAATGGTAAAAATACCGTGATACACCACCTCAAATTGTGGAAAGAAATCACTAAAGGCGATGGCCGCGCAATACCAGAAAATGAAGTAAGGAATCACTAACTTTTTCGAACCGTTCTCTTTGTTCCCACGTGAGAAAATCACGGCGCTAATCAAAGCAACAGGAATGATCCACAAGGCTCGCGCCAGTTTGAGCGTGGTTGCAGTTGTCAGTGCCTCTTCACCGTAGGCAGAGGCAGCGCCAACAACAGACGAAGTATCATGAATCGCAATTGCCGCCCATGTCCCAAAGGTGTGTTGGTCTAGGTTTAACGCATGACCAATGACGGGGAAGATGAACAACGCTAGAGAGTTGAGTACAAAAACGGTAGCGAGTGCCAAACCTATTTGTTCATCTTTGGCTCTGATTGCTGGTGCGACCGCAGCAATTGCGCTGCCACCACATATCGCAGTTCCGGATGAAATGAGATACGCAGTCGTCGTTTCGAGTTTGATTACTTTGGCGATGAGTGAGCCAATGACGAGTGTGCCGACAATCGTAGCGATAATTAGCCCGATACCATCTGACGTGACAGACAATGCCTGTTCAAAATTGATACCAAACCCTAAACCGATAATAGAATAAG
>NZ_JAWOUO010000173.1:0-1030 GCF_033339435.1 Vibrio sp. 378 | reverse complement strand
ACCAAGCCTGTTTTATCATGGACATAAATGGTATCGGCCAAACTTTGCTTCAGCCATTGCGCCAACAGTAAGTTCAGTTCTGTCGACGGTGCACCTTTCTCAACGGCTTCAAGCAAGCGTGGGGCATGGCTAAGCAAATTGGGAATTTGTTCAAACTTCGCCAGTTCGTAGTCGACTTCTTGTGAGACTTGAGCCGCTTGGCTTTTGAGCTTTTTTTGCCATTGATCGTGTTGATAGCGAGTTGCGTAGTGATGCGTAAGAGCAAGCCCTAAAATGCCGATAGCAAACAACAGCAATAGAAAATGACGCAGGGCTTTGGGATTGAGTAAGTTCACAATTAGCTCACCGGAGTTTTTAATGCCATGTTATCAAAAGGTATTAAACGATGCTGTGAGCGGTAACGTTAACTAGGAATAGAACTGCATTTTAGAAGTAGTATTCCGTACTAATAAATACGTAACGGTTGTTTGCCAAGTAAGCGATTGGTTTGTTGCGTAACGTAGCGGTCAGTTTATGCTCACTTGAGGTTAAATAGTCAATCTTGTCCCGTTGGAGAGCAAACGAAGCGAAGTTATTTTGGATGACTTCACGTTACTTCTCGTCGCTTCATTCTCATCATTTGGGTGGAAAAACTTGCCCTGCCGTTGGTCTTTGGTCTCGTTAGAAGTGTTGCCGGGCCTCGCTTTTTGCCTGAACCTAGAGGTTACCATCGGTTTTTCAACATCTATGTTTGCTGTCCTTGTATTTCAGTAGCTTCGGGAGCACAATCGACAAAAAACGAGTGAAGGAGTAAAGATGGAACTTGCTGATATTCGTCGTGAGTACACGAAAGGTGGCCTACGTCGTAAAGATTTGAAAGCTGATCCAATTGATCAATTCAACCTTTGGTTGGAGCAAGCGATTAAGGCGGGGTTGACTGATCCTACTGCGATGACAGTGGCGACCGTGGATGAAAACGGCATGCCATTTCAACGAATCGTTTTATTGAAAAACGTCGATAAAGATGGTTTCGTGTTTTACACCAACTTAG
>NZ_JAWOUO010000172.1:0-1030 GCF_033339435.1 Vibrio sp. 378 | reverse complement strand
ACCACCACCACTTGCGCCGTAGTGCCTCGTGTCATCATGCCTAGCGTGACCGATTTACCCACACCAGAACCCGCAAACAAGCCAATACGCTGGCCTTTGCCTACCGTCAACAAACCGTTGATCGCTTTTAAGCCAACATCGAGTGGTTCAGAGATCGGTTTTCGTGCCAGTGGGTTGATGGGTTCCGCATTAAATGACGCACGGTGCTCAGTGTAAATCGGGCCAAGTCCATCCAGCGGATTGCCCACGCCATCAATAACGCGGCCAAGCAATTCCATACCAACAGGCAAACCTGCTTCGCTGGTTAATGGCGTCACTTTTGCACCGGGCAAAATACCGGTGATTTGCTCACTCGGCATCAAATACAAGTTGTCGCCAGAAAAACCAACCACTTCGGCTTCCATGTGACCAGACATGGTTTCAACCAAACATAGACTGCCGATCGGCGCACGACAGCCCGTTGCTTCTAAGGTCAAACCAACAACGCGCACCAATTTTCCAGAAGCGACCGGGCGCGTGGTTAAGCCTTCAACTTTGTAGTTTTTGAGGCGATCGGCCAAAGCTTGCATGGATTACTCGCCCTCTTGGTGACGGTTCGCGCCACAAAAGCTGTGCAACACACTCTTGATGCGCTCTTCCATGCGGTAGTTAATACTCGATTCGCCTGCTTCGATTTGCACATCGCCACGATTAAGTGATGGCTCAGAAACCAGTGTCCAGTTACGGCAATCTAAATCTTCTTCACCATACGCAGAGCGAATGATGACAACATCTTCAGGGTTGAGATGCAATGTGATTGGATGGCCAGAAATCGGCAGCGCTTCTACCGACTGCTTAACCGTATCGAGAATAATTTGTGGATTGGTTTGAACCTCGACATGCACCACTTCTTTGACTAAGCAGAGCACCATATCCACCAGCTGCTTTTCAACCTGAGCATTCATCAACTCCAAAGGTTGAGCAAACTGATTGGCCAAGTTCATAAAGGTTTCAACTTGCTGCTGAATGTATTCTTGCCCTGCAGTCACCC
>NZ_JAWOUO010000171.1:0-1033 GCF_033339435.1 Vibrio sp. 378 | reverse complement strand
AGTGGCTCATAAAAGCTTCCTTAGTTATCTTGTCTTTACAAGGCAAGAATAAGGAGAGGGACAACACCAAGTTGATAGTATGCCGTTTAATATCAATACTATTTCGGCGTGATGAAGATTATGTCGGCAATACTGATATTATTTGAGCGTGAAACAATACTATCTTGTGGAGTTGCCAATGGCGCACATCGAAAAAGTACCGCAGAGACCAGGTTTTTCTTGGCGCTATCGTCGCATTGATGAGGTAGAGAAAGAGTACGACCTCCATTTTCACGATGATGTGTTTGAGTTGGTCATCCATCGACACTTCACTGGCAGTTTGCATATTGGTCATCACGAATTAGAAGTGACTCACAACCAAATGCTATTGATCGCGCCTGGTGTGCCTCATTCAATTCACTCCACATTGGTCGAAAGCAAGTGCGAGACTCATGTGATTTGGTTTAAGCGTGAGTGGATTGCCAATTTGATGTTCTATTGCGCAGAGCTTAGAAAGCTTGACCCGCTTTTAAAGGCGGCCAATAAAGGTGTGGTGTTTTTTGAACGGACAGCTCAGCACGTTGTGGATCTTCTGCATGAGCTCATGACGTTTCCTGCAATGGAGCAACTATCGAGATTTCTCCATGTTTTGTCTCTGATTGCTCACGATGAAGGAGCGAAAACACTGATGACTCACTCGTACTTATCGATGAGTGAACACGAGCTACAGGAAAGAGAGCGCGTGGCAAGTGTTAACGCGTATCTCGAACAGCACTTTGCAACTAAGGTGACGCTCGCAGACTTGGCGAACTACTTATCGCTGAGTGAAAGTGCGGTCACAAGATTGTTTCAAAAGCACTTTAAAGAGCCGTTTAGCCAACGTCTAATGAAATTGCGGATCAATCATGCCGCAGATTTGCTGCAATCTACGTCGTTGCCGATTGGGATTGTGTTTGAGCGAGTCGGATATCGTAATCAAGCCCTGTTTAATCGCCACTTCAAAACGTACAAAGGACTAACACCACGCGACTACCGCCAGCATTATCAGCAGCGA
>NZ_JAWOUO010000170.1:0-1033 GCF_033339435.1 Vibrio sp. 378 | reverse complement strand
AGTGGATGAGCTATATGGCTTGTCTCGTAACCGAACGCTTAAGCAGAGCAACCAAGTGGCGTTCCAATTCAAAACACGCACTCGCCAAGGCTTCTCATTCAAGGTGACCACCGATAACGGCACGCACATCGAGTTCGACCAACAAGGCAATGCAATTACCAAGCATAAAGGTGATAAGCAAAAAGGCCTGTCGGCAGAGAACATCGATGTGGAGAGAAACCTTTATCGCGACGGGGATGAGTACCTTTGGGAGATCGTCGTTGAGAACAAAGGGCTTTATGAAGACGGTATTCCGGGCGTTCGACTGCTTACCGTCGAGGGCATCATTATCGAGACCGACCAATATGGTCGATACCATGTTCCAGATCAGTGGGTGTTGAATAAGAAAGGGAAGCAGTTCTTGGTCAAAGTCGACACAGACTCGCTACCAACGGGTATGAAAGTGATCAGTGAAAACCCGAAAGTACAACGAATCACACCAAACAAACTGACGAAATTTAACTTCAGTATTCAAAGCAGTGGGGATGATTAACCGTTCGTAACTTACACGTTGGCTGGGCTTGTTCTCAGCCATTGACTGCAACGGTTAAGCAAGAAAATTATGATTAGATTTAGACAATCAAAACTGACGATATGTATCGCGGCGGCGTTGCCGATCCTATCGTACGCAAAAGACACCAGCCAGTTAGAAAAGCTGGGCAGTGACTCACTGGGTATTGAAGTTAACACGCATGAACAAACCGACAATTCTCGTATTTATCTGGAACAAGGTGCGATTTGGGTTAGCCGTGACATCATGCGCTTTGACCCGGTGCTGGATCTGAGCATCAGCAGCAATGTGGAAGTTAGAAACGGCAAACCTCTGCAAGAGATGAGTTTTGCTATCACCACCAACTTCAGTTACTACGTGGATCATTACCAATTAGAAGTGTATCGCGGTGGCGATCGTGGTTTGGTGTCTCCGCTGGCGGTGGTGGAAGGTCAGCAATTTGCCAACGATTTCAACATCGTTTGGGATGGCAAGGCCGATCAA
>NZ_JAWOUO010000169.1:0-1037 GCF_033339435.1 Vibrio sp. 378 | reverse complement strand
TCGAACCTTTTACTCTCACCGAATCCGCCACATTGGATGCAATTGAGCAAGCAGCACTGCAACTATCGGGGGCTAAAACAGCAGAGAAAGATGGCAATTATCTGCGCATTGAATGCACATCTAAAATCATGCGCTTCGTGGATGATCTCGAATTAAAGATCGACGGGAATACTCTGATCGTGCGTTCAGAATCACGCGTAGGGTATTCCGACTTTGGCGTCAATCGAAAACGGGCCGAGCAATTACGAACCGAACTTTCTAAAGCAGAACTCATCAAATAGAAAACTGCTGACAGGGAGTGCTATACTCTCGCCGATTAAATATTTTACCTAAAGAGAGTGCTATGAAAGTTGGTATCATCGGGGCGATGGAACAAGAAGTGACCATCCTGAAAGAAGCTATGACAAACTGCCAAACCGTAAACAAAGCAGGTTGTACGTTTTTCTCTGGTCAAATTAACGATGTAGATGTAGTGCTACTACAATCTGGTATCGGTAAAGTTGCTGCGGCAGTTGGTACAACAATTCTTCTTGATGAATACCAACCAGATGTGGTTATCAACACAGGTTCTGCTGGTGGTTTCGATTCAAGCCTAAATCTAGGTGACGTAGTGATTTCTACAGAAGTGCGCCACCACGACGCAGACGTGACCGCTTTTGGCTATGAAATTGGTCAAATGGCAGGTCAGCCAGCAGCATTCAAAGCGGATGAAAAACTGATGGATCTAGCAGAAAAAGCACTCGAGCAAATGGCAAATACACATGCTGTTCGCGGTTTGATCTGTACGGGCGATGCGTTTGTTTGCACGGCTGAGCGCCAAGCGTTCATTCGTGAAAACTTCCCATCCGTTATTGCGGTTGAAATGGAAGCATCAGCTATTGCTCAGACTTGCCACCAGTTCAACACACCATTTGTTGTTGTACGTGCTATCTCTGACGTTGCTGATAAAGAATCGCCAATGAGCTTTGAAGAATTCCTGCCTCTAGCAGCAAAAAGCTCTTCAGAAATGGTCTTCAAGATGCTGGAACTGGTTAAGT
>NZ_JAWOUO010000168.1:0-1037 GCF_033339435.1 Vibrio sp. 378 | reverse complement strand
TTTACCAACAGAATAAAATACTAGAAAGCGCACCGTTTCCAGTGCGCTTTTAGAGAAATAGTGAGGAAGTAAAGGCTAATACTAATAGCTAAAGCAGTTCGGAAACCACATCTGCAAGTTGGTTAAAAGTGTTTGTTCTTGATGAACTAGGGCGCCAAACCAAACCAATTTCGCGATACGCTTGCTGGCCAGGAGGGTCGATCACCACCAAATTTTGGTTGTGTAACAAGCCGTGTTCGATTGCCATTTGAGGAATAAAAGTGGTACCTAAGCCGTTCGCGACCATCTGCACCAAGGTATGTAAGCTGGTTGCCGTAAACGGGTTAATTTTCTCTTTATCGGTCAGCTTACAAGCGGAAACTGCATGTTCAGTTAAACAATGCTCTTTCTCTAATAGGAACACCGACTCATCCGGCAGATCGTCATAACGGATCGGTACAGGAATCGAATCGACTTGGTTTGCACTGATCACCATACGGAACGGATCTTTGCCGACGACGCGACTCTCCATACCATCGATTTCAACTGGCAACGCTAAGATCAGTACCTCTAACTCACCATGGCGCAGCGCTTGCAACAAATTGGTGGTGGTGTCTTCTCTTAATAGAAGGTTTAGTTGAGGGAATCGATAATTCACCTCTTGGACGAGGTCACACAATAAGAACGGTGCAATCGTTGGAATACACCCAACCTTCAACTGGCCTTTCATATCATCGCCCTGACATAATCGGCCAAGTTCTACTAAATCTTGTCCTTTGGCCAATAGCTCTCGACCTTGCTTTACGACCATTTCTCCCGTCTGGGTAAAAACCAACGGGCTTTTCTTGTCTTTCTTTTCGTAAAGCGGACAACCGATCAACTCTTCAAGATTCTGAATCCCTTTACTTAACGTTGATTGACTGACAAAGCAGCGTTCTGCTGCCTCGCTAAAATGTCGAGTTTCATGCAGTGTCACTAAATAATGTAACTGCTTCAGACTGGGCCATTTATTCATAATTGTATTTGTATCTACCGCTGTTCCAGTGATCGAGTTAATA
>NZ_JAWOUO010000167.1:0-1037 GCF_033339435.1 Vibrio sp. 378 | reverse complement strand
ACAGGTTTCCGCGAAAACCTAAAACGCGTGAAAGATGCCTTAAAAGACAGTCGTTATGACAAGCTAAGTCAGTACTAAGCATTGATTAAGGGGAGCCAATTGGCTCCCCTTTTTATTTCTTCTCGCAACGACTTTACTTGTATTTACTCATTCACACTTGATAAATCGCTTCTCGATTCCAATACCTCTACTGAACTCATGTGCGGCGTGCTTTCTGCAACGCAATCTCCACTGCAATCGCACACCTGTTTTAGTATGAACACCAAACGCTCCTGATTAAGAGGTAAAGGGTTACCTTTAATCGCAACAGACTTAAGCGCATCGTTTGCTACCTGTTCAAACGAAGTTTGGCAAACACCAAACTTACCAAGCAATGGCAATTCTAGCTTATCTAACACCATCTTGACCCAAAGCACGCCGTCATGTTCATTCGCATTCGCTCTATCCGTGACAAGTTGAGCCAGTTTTCGATAACGATTGATCACATCATTCCTGCCCGCTTGCTTTGCTGCATTGATGTTTTCTTGCATCACATGAGGTGCTAAACGTGCAGTTATCACACTGTGCGGAGCATCAAGTTTCCCACCAAGAGCAGAGGCTAACCCATGAGCAGCGCCCAACTTAGCGTTAGTGATCGCCATCCCTCCAAGCAAAGCCGCAAAAGATAAATCCGAACGAGCCGTATGATTATCCTGCTTACAGCCTGCAATCACTGATCGACTCAATCGACGAAGCCCTTCTTCGCATACCATATCAGTGAGAGGATTCGGCTCGCCGCACACATAAGCTTCCATCAGATGCGTAAACGCATCCATAGCGCCTCGTCCAGATGTGTATTGATCTGTCCCATAAGTCAATGTTGGGTCGACAATCGCAACGTCAGCCAACATGTCCGGACTTCTTAAACTTACTTTTACTTTGTCCTGCCCTGACTTCAGAACGGCATTTCTAGTCACTTCTGAGCCGGTACTCGCAGTTGTGGGAATCGCGATGAAGTGAATCGGTTTCGCTTTGAGAGGAACGTTTCTTCCAACTAC
>NZ_JAWOUO010000166.1:0-1039 GCF_033339435.1 Vibrio sp. 378 | reverse complement strand
TATGACGTAGTAAAACAAACATTTGCAGAAGCATCTGACGCACTAGGTTACGATCTATGGGCGCTTGTTCAAAATGGCCCTGCTGAAGATCTAAACCAAACTTTCCGTACTCAGCCTGCATTGCTTGCTTCTTCTGTCGCTATTTGGCGCGTATGGCAAGAGCTTGGTCTAGAACAACCAGCAAACCTAGCGGGTCACAGTCTCGGTGAATACTCAGCGCTTGTGTGCGCTGGCGTGATTGACTTTAAAGAAGCAATCAAATTGGTTGAACTACGTGGCAAGCTAATGCAAGAAGCGGTTCCTGCGGGTACTGGCGCAATGTATGCAATCATCGGTCTAGATGATGATGCGATTGCAAAGGCGTGTGAAGAAGCAGCGCAAGGCGATGTCGTTTCTCCAGTAAACTTCAATTCTCCTGGTCAAGTTGTTATCGCAGGTAGTAAAGATGCAGTAGAGCGCGCTGGCGCACTGTGTAAAGAAGCTGGCGCGAAACGTGCTCTTCCTCTTCCTGTGTCAGTGCCTTCACACTGCGCGTTAATGAAACCAGCAGCTGATAAACTAGCAGTAGCGCTAGAGTCTATCGAATTCAACACACCACAACTTCCAGTTATCAATAACGTTGATGTGGCAGCTGAAACTGATCCTGCAAAAATCAAAGACGCGCTTGTTCGTCAGCTATACAGCCCAGTTCGTTGGACTGAAAGCGTACAGCTAATGAGTGAACAAGGTGTAGAAAACCTTCTTGAACTTGGCCCGGGCAAAGTTCTGACAGGTCTAACAAAACGTATCGTGAAAACACTAAGTGCAGCAGCAGTTAACGATGTGGCGTCGTTAGAAGCCGCTAAATAATTCTTTCACGATAAGAAAAGGAAAACACAACATGATGAATCTAGAAGGTAAAATCGCTCTAGTGACTGGCGCAAGCCGTGGCATTGGTCGTGCGATTGCTGAGCTTCTTGTTGAACGCGGTGCTACCGTTATTGGTACCGCAACGTCTGAGGGCGGCGCGGCTGCGATCAGCGAATACCTAGGCGAAAAT
>NZ_JAWOUO010000165.1:0-1040 GCF_033339435.1 Vibrio sp. 378 | reverse complement strand
AAAGAAAGGTGAATTCAACGGTGCTCCTTTGTCTATTTGGATTCTACAAAGTCAGCCTTTCTGGTTCACAATGTATGGACAGTAACAGGTAAGTTTACGGCTTTACCCACTTGCTTCGTTATTCGCTTGGCGTTTTAAGTGCTCGATAAACGCCGGGATCTTCTTGGCTAAGTGTTTTCTGGAAGCGTAAAAGGCATACAACACCAAATCTTTTGGTACATATTCCAGTTCGATCACTTCCAGATCTCCTGATTCGATTTCTTCATGGCAAAACTCGACAGGTAGAATCGCAAACCCGAATCCTGCTAACGCGCCGGCTTTTGCAAGTTGCCCACTGTTGACCTTAAATGCAGATTGTACTCGTTGACTTATCAGTTCTCCTTCCGAATTTCTGAAAACCCAAGGTGTTCCTTTCAAGGCAGTAAAGCTGCTGATACAAGGAACGTGCTTCAAATCGGTAATTTTGAAAGGTCTCTGACATGTGTGCAGTAGCTTAGGTGAGGCGACCACAACACTCGGCCAACGCTTGATCTCTTTTGCAATCCAATTGCTGTCTTCAAGCTTGCCGCGGTGAAAACTTACGATAACGTCAAACCCATCGAGCAAGTCCTCTTTAGGGCTTAGGTTCGTCTCGCAATTCAATGAAATAGCAGAGTACTGAGCACAAAAAGAGACGACGGCTTTAGCTAGTTCTGGTGAATCTGGCATGACAACGTTGAGCTGCCCCATGACCTCACGAGAGTGTTGCGTCACTTCTTCAAGCGCATCATTCAGTTTGTCTAACAAAGGCTGTGTGCGTAAATAGAGCTGTTCTCCAGCGTCTGTTGCACAGATTCGTCGAGTCGTTCTGTCGAACAAACGCACATCAAGCTGTTCTTCAAGTAACGCAATGTGGCGACTGACATTTGATGTCGGCAGAGATAAAAACTCGGCGGCTCTTTTAAAGCTGTTGTTCTCGTAGACACAATGGAAGCTTTTTAGCCATTGCTGATCAATTTTCTCAAGCATCTCCATTAATCCCACTTGGTTGGATTATAAAG
>NZ_JAWOUO010000164.1:0-1045 GCF_033339435.1 Vibrio sp. 378 | reverse complement strand
AGTTGCAGCCATTGGCTGGTTGCCTGACGAACAATGTCATCATCTTCAATAAGTGCGATGTTGGGGGTGCTTTCAAAAGCCATGAATTACTGCCTGTTTAAAACGTCTTTCGTAACGGTAGCAAAAACCACGAGGGAGAAAAGGAGCTAGATCTCACTTCTTAATTACAACTCTTTAACATCCAATCAGTTAGGCGCACTCTGTCTCAATCTGGATAAGTAATCACTGTGAACCGCACAGGAAAAATCTAAATCGGCAAACCTGCATGTGGATTGGGTCATCAATCAGGACGAGGCAGAACTGAAAATCAATAACTTATCTTAAGAAAACGAGTACTTGGATGGAGTCGGTATGACGCTCAGCGGAAAAGGGAAAATGTGGTTGCTTGTGATTTTTGCAAGCGCGATGGTGCTATTTTCTTACAGTGCTAGTCGTGAAATCGCCCACCAATTGCTCAGCGCACAAACGCAAACCGAAGCGCAACAAAAACTACTGGATTACATCGGCGAAGTCCGCCGAGCACTGAAACGCTTTTATCACCTGCCTTATTTAGTCACCAACAATCCCGAAACTATTGCGTTTGTGAAAGGCAATTTGACTTACTATAAACCGCTGCAAGCCCAGTTAACCCAACTCGACAAAGCCGCGAATACCGAAGGTTGGTTGATCCTCTCCACCTCTGGTGAAGTGTTGGTTTCCAGCCTCATCGATGAACGATTTAGCCGTTCAGATCGACGTGCCATTGTTGAACAGATTCATCGCCAAGGTGAAGGCGTCTCTCTGGTAAATAAAACCAAAGGCTCGAGCCCTCTGTATTATTTATCGGCACCGATTTTTGATGGCCTTAACATCGCGGGTATTGTCGTCGTACAAATTAACTTGAGCCTTCTGACGGAACAAACCATCACCAGCCAAGACATTATTACACTGCAAAACCGCCATCAGCGTTTCTTCCTGTCGAGCAGTACCACTTACAACGCGGACTGGTTCAATGAGCCAAACCATGCAGTAGATGAGGAAACACTAAAGCTCTCGGACACCACCG
>NZ_JAWOUO010000163.1:0-1049 GCF_033339435.1 Vibrio sp. 378 | reverse complement strand
GAGAACGAGAAAAACAAACCGCAAGGGATCTATAAATATTATGAAAACAATCCCAAATCTGCGGATGAAAAAGTCTTTGGACGAGTCAGCTACCCAGACAGGCGCGGTTTTCTAAAAGGCGCGGGTTTAGCGACCATGGCCGCCGCGCTTGGTGGATTTATCCCATTCCATCGCAATATGCCAGCTGGCATCATCCCCGCAGCTTTTGCAGAGGGTCTTGATGACGTAATGATCGAAGGCAAAGACGGTTTAACGGTCCTCAACGACAGACCGATGAATGCAGAAACCCCACCCCATTTGTTGAATGACGACGTAACTCCAACTCGACGCCATTTCATTCGCAACAACGGTATTCCACCAGCAGACGTGAACCCTGAAACTTGGACGTTGACCATTGATGGATTGGTCGACAAACCAATGTCGCTGTCGATTGCCGATCTCAAAAAGAACTTCGATGTCGTAGAATAACAACTGGTCGTTGAATGTGGCGGTAACGGCCGTGCTTTCTTTGATCCCAAAGCAGCCGGTAATCAATGGACTTACGGCGCTGTGGCTTGCTCCAGTTGGACAGGCGTTCGCTTGGCCGACGTGCTCAAAGCAGCAGGCGTAAAAGACGGAGCCATTTACACCGCGCACTATGGTGCCGACAAACATCTTTCAGGCAAAGAAGGCAAGTTACCAATTTCTCGTGGCGTACCCATCGCTAAAGCCATGGGCAGTGAAAATCTCATCGCCTTTGCCCAAAACGGCGAAGCACTTCACCCTATGAATGGCGCGCCATTGCGTTTAGTGGTTCCAGGTTGGCCGGGTTCTTGTTCACAAAAATGGCTCACTCGTATTCAAATTCGCGATCAAATACACGATGGGCCAAAGATGACAGGTACTTCCTATCGAGTCCCTAACCGACCTGTCGCCCCGGGAGAAAACGTGGCTAAAGAGGATTTCGAGATCATAGAGCGCATGCCAGTAAAATCACTCATCTCCTCTCCGCAAACCAATACAGAAGTCAATGGCAATGAAATAGCCATTCGCGGACATGCTTGGTCTGG
>NZ_JAWOUO010000162.1:0-1055 GCF_033339435.1 Vibrio sp. 378 | reverse complement strand
TTGAATTGCTCAAGAAAAGTGTCATTGAAAATGGTGATTAGATCTTGGTATTCGTGGGTCATCGTCGAGTCTGTACTTCAAATTGACATGCGCTGCGCATTGTCGCTGTTTTTGCAAATAAGGTAAAGGCATCCCACAGTTTTGGTTATTAGTTGAATTTATCTGAACCGACCTTTCTCAATACAATTTCTCATTCGTCAGCGTACTCATTTACTAATACACTCTCGCCTTATTTTGGTGCCACTCAAATTGCTGTTTTTCAAGCAGTTTGATTATGAGCATGTTGCTGGTTTTAATCACTTTTTAAGACTGATTAAGCCGTTTGTAAGTGTTGTTACTGCCCTAACCATTTTGTAATGGATAAACGGTAACTTTTTACTTTGAGTGTTCCCCTATGTTGCTAAGTGTGTTGTATATCATTGGTATCACGGCTGAAGCCATGACAGGTGCGTTAAGCGCTGGTAGAAGAAAAATGGACTGGTTTGGCGTTATGTTGGTAGCGAGTGCGACAGCCATTGGCGGCGGCACAGTGCGTGACATTTTATTGGGCCACTATCCTCTTGGTTGGGTCAAAAACCCTGAATTTCTGGCTATCACCTGTGTTGCTGGCGTACTAACGACTGGCCTCGCGAAATGGGTGATCAAACTAAAAGGCTTGTTCATTCGTCTTGATGCACTGGGTTTGATTGTATTTAGCATCATCGGTACCAAGATTGCGATGGGCATGGGCTTGCACCCAGGCATCTGTATGGTGTCTGCATTGGTGACTGGCGTATTTGGTGGCTTACTTCGCGATTTGATCTGTCGCCAAACTCCGTTGGTACTGCATGAGGAGCTATACGCTTCTATCGCGTTGATTGCATCCGGCCTTTACCTTGCGTTACTGGAATTCAGCGTGCCAGACGTAACAGCAACCATTGTTACCCTTGTTGTGGGTTACGTACTTCGTATGGCAGCGGTTCGATTTAAGTGGCGTTTGCCTTCTTTCCAGTTAGAAACAGAAAGCTCGCTCCACTAAGTTAAGAAAAAGAACAAAAAAGAAAAGGTTGCTCCAT
>NZ_JAWOUO010000161.1:0-1056 GCF_033339435.1 Vibrio sp. 378 | reverse complement strand
ATTTTTGATGGTGGTGGCGGTTTATTCTGACGATCCAGATTTTACACAAAACGACATTGCCGACTTTGTTGTAACCAACATTCAAGACCCAATCAGCCGTGTGACGGGTGTGGGTCAAGTACAGGCTTTTGGTTCTCAATATGCGATGCGTGTGTGGCTTGACCCGTTTAAGCTGACTCAGTTCAACCTGACGGCAATTGACGTTGCAAATGCGATCAGTGAGCAGAATGCGCAAGTGTCATCTGGTCAATTGGGTGCAGCACCTGCGCAGAAAGGTCAACTGCTTAACGCGACGATTTCTTCTGCGAGTCGTTTAAGCAGTGTGGCTGAGTTCCAAAACATCAACTTGAAATCAGATGCGAGCGGTGCAAACGTTTATCTAAGAGACGTTGCTCGTATTGAGCGCGGAGCAGAAAGTTACGATATTCAAGGTCAGTACAACGGTTTGCCGGCGTCTGGTTTAGGTATTTCACTTGGTACAGGTGCGAACGCGCTGGAAACGGCGGCTGAAGTCAAAGAGCGTTTAGCGGAGTCGAGTGAAACCTTCCCACATGGTCTGAAAGTCGCTTATCCATTTGAGACAACACCGTTTGTAGAAGCATCGATTCAAGAAGTAGTGAAAACGCTACTGGAAGCGATTGTGTTGGTGTTCTTAATTATGTACCTGTTCTTACAGAACTTCCGTGCAACGATCATCCCGACGATTGCGGTTCCGGTTGTACTCTTGGGTACGTTTGCCATTCTTTACGCGACTGGCTTCAGCGTGAATACCCTGACGATGTTTGCGATGGTTCTGGCGATTGGTTTGCTGGTGGATGACGCCATCGTTGTGGTAGAAAACGTTGAGCGTGTGATGCACGAAGACGGGCTCGATCCAAAAGAAGCCACTAAGAAATCGATGGGGCAGATCACTGGCGCGTTGATTGGTGTTGGTTTGACCTTATCGGCAGTATTCGTCCCTATGGCATTTATGTCAGGTTCGACCGGGGTGATTTACCGTCAGTTCTCGATCACCATCGTTGCTGCGATGACGTTGTCAGTGATGGTTGCGATCAT
>NZ_JAWOUO010000160.1:0-1057 GCF_033339435.1 Vibrio sp. 378 | reverse complement strand
CGTATCATTCCTCGCACTTACTTCATTTAGTATTCTATTAGTCCTTGGTTTGTATATGAGGTGCTTATGGCTAAGACTGATGAAGATATTGCGAATGTGAAGCGGATTAACTCAGGGATGAGGATGCTTTCCCATTCTGTTTGGAGAAAAGTACATCAGCCTAACTTCAGAAGCTTTACGCAGTTTGACCAAATGTTTTGGGATGTGACGAACCGAGCTTGGCTATCTGTCGATCATTCTGCATTTTCCGACAAATTGGAATTTGCTCATCTTTATTGGGCAGACTATTGCAAGAAGAATTTAGCGTCATGATTGCTATGGTTCTGTCGCCTCGCTTTGCTCGTTGCCGGTTCGTCAGTCCAGATTAAAACGCTACGCTCATTTAACCTGGACTAACAAACTCCGAATTGTTCAAAAAGCCCCTTTCGTGGGCTTTTTTGTTCCAGATGCTTGTGCTCATCTTAGGATGATAAAACCGCTTCAAATGCGTCATAAACTTTCAGAGTGGTTTTGTGTACCCGTGGGTAGGTTTGATGCTGAAAATGGCTTACAGAGCGTTTGAGGGGCTTCTAAATGGTGTTTTTGATAGTGAAGTTGCCTATTTAACATATGACCAATATTACGCACCTTTAAGAGTGGTTATGATGTCATCACGTTAATTGAGGTTAGGTGAACGGATGCCACACAATTTTTTAGATCGAAAGAAAAAACCTTTGAGCTCTTCTGGCGGAGGCTATAAGCCACTCCATGAAGAAGAATCATTAAGAAAACCACAAGCTCGAGAAGAAACAGTTAGAGAGCGAGCAGCCCGCCAACGTCGAGAGCGTCAAGCTGAATTGACGTATACCCAAGAAGATTACGCCCGTTGGGAACGAAATCGAAAAAGGAGACAGCTAGAGGTCGAAGCTCAAAAGGCGATTGAAGAATTATTAATTTTTCTTCCCGCATTGGATCTGGAAACTTCGGTTCACAGCCAAGCGGTAAAAGAATTTAGCGAAGCGTTCGATGTTATCTTGAAAGGGTACAACGGGGGCAATATTTCCTATGAGACTGGATA
>NZ_JAWOUO010000159.1:0-1058 GCF_033339435.1 Vibrio sp. 378 | reverse complement strand
TTTCAGGGCGTAGCGTTAGTCGGCATTATTGCTGCACTGACGGATTTGGATGAAGTCTTAGCGTTAGAGGTGACAGGCGTTCCAAGAGGCGCAACGCTAACGAGTGATGCGACCACATCGAGCATCAGTTTTGATAGTGCGACTTCTACTTGGACAGTGCCTGCTGATGAAATTGATACGCTTCACATCGATAATGTGCGCCAAGGTGATCACGATATCACGCTGACTGCGGTTTCAACGGAATCGAATGGCGATCAAGCGTTCTCAGACCCAATTGACATCAGCATCAATGTTACGTCCAACAACCGTGACATCGATGTTTCTCCTGACACGGAAGATAATCTGTTACTTGGTAGTGATCGCGGAATTTCCCTCATCGGCGGCGCGGGTGATGACCGCATTATCGGTGGTGACGGTGATGATATTCTCATCGGTGGTCTGGGTTCGGACATCCTAACGGGTGGCGGTGGTAACGATATCTTTAAATGGACTCAAGATACCGTTGACGAAGGTGCGGTGGATACCATCACCGACTTTACACTTAATGAAGACACGATCGATCTTACAGACGTGATTGCGGATTTAAATGACCCAATGGCAGGAATTGATGAGTTACTTGCGCATATTCAAGCGGACTATGATGCCACGACAGACAATGTCTCTTTGAGCATTACTACTGATGCGAACGTTCATCAGACTATTGTGGTTGAGAACTTAGGTCAGGCAATAGACTTTAATGGATTAAGCTCAAACGAGATTGTTGAATCGCTTCTTAATCGAGGTGTTATTGATAACGGATAAAGTGATTTGAGAAATGAAAAGTGCGGCGGTTAGATTTGACCGCTGCGCTTATTAGCGTTTGGTGTTCTTCAATATCTGGAAAGGGAGTTAGGTATAATTTTTATCTTGGTTTCTTTAGACGTGAATGTCGAGAAGGCTGCCAATTACCTCGTTATTTTTTTCCACAACGGACGCACCAATACGGTTGTAACTTGCGGCTTGAGTAACTTCGATAAGAGGTTCGATAACAGTGGCATGTGCGGCTAGGGAAGGGGTCG
>NZ_JAWOUO010000158.1:0-1058 GCF_033339435.1 Vibrio sp. 378 | reverse complement strand
GGCGTGTCTTCCACAACCGTCGCGTTGTCTGCCACGATGTCTGCCACAGGCGCTACTGTGAAGTTCACCGTTTGGCTAACGCTTTCGCCGCTTGGATCGGTGGCCGTAAAGGTCAGCGCTTCTGAGCCGTTCCAGTCCGCGGTTGGAGTGAACGTAGCAATACCGTTGACGATCGCCACTTGAATGTTGCTGTTGCCAGCAACGCTGAAGCTCAGATCGCCATCCACGTTATCCACATCGCTGAAAGCGGTATTTAGATCGATGCTGTATGGCGTAAAGTCTTCTGCCAAGGTTTGGTCTGCAATGCTGCTTTCAACCACAGGCGTGTCGTTCACCGCATTCACCGTGACGTTAACCGTCGCTTGGTCGGTCAGTACACCATCGGTGATGGTGTAAGTAATTTCGGCGTCGCCATTGAAGTTCTCAGCTGGCGTGAACACCAGTTTGCCGTCAACAATCTCGACTGTGCCTTGCGCTTCAGGTACGGACGCCGATTGGATAGACAGCGTATCGCCATCAATATCGGTGTCGTTTGGTAGGACATCAATTGTCACTGGCGTGTCTTCGTCAGTAACAGCGGTATCATCTTTTGCCACTGGCGCGTCATTGACTGGTGTGACATCGACGTTCACCGTGGTGGACTCCGATACCCCACCGGACGTGACGATGTAGGTGAAGCTGTCTGCCCCGTGGTAGTTGTCGTTCGGCGTGTAGGTCACGCTGCCGTCTGAGTTGACCGAGACCGTGCCGTTGGCTGGACCGTGATTGCTATCCAGCGACACCGCTTTGTCGTCGCCTTCAAACGTGTCGTTACCTAAAACCTTAATGATGGTCGGCGTGTCTTCCACAACCATCGCTTTATCTGCCACGATGTCCGCCACAGGCGCCACTGTGAAGTTCACCGTTTGGCTAACGCTTTCACCGCTTGGATCGGTGGCCGTAAAGGTCAGCGCTTCTGAGCCGTTCCAGTCTGCGGTTGGAGTGAACGTAGCAATCCCATTGACGATTGCCACTTGAATGTTGCTGTTGCCAGAAACGCTGAAGCTCAGATCGCCATC
>NZ_JAWOUO010000157.1:0-1059 GCF_033339435.1 Vibrio sp. 378 | reverse complement strand
TATCGACTCTGCAAGTGCCTCATTGGGAGCGTTTGCTAGAACTTGCGTCAAGTGCTTGGGAAATGACGGGGCTTGGTTACATGGGCACCGACATGGTTCTCGACAAAGAAGAAGGTCCGATGGTACTTGAGCTGAATGCTCGTCCTGGTTTGGCTATTCAAATCGCGAACGGAGCAGGATTGCTTCCTCGCTTGAAGCATATTGAAAGCCTCGGCACTCCAGCGGAGTACCCTAAGCCTATAGATCGCGTAGCCTACGCGGTTGAGCAATTTGGTGTAAAACCAAAGTTCTAAACCTTACAAGCTAGCAATCAGCACATGGTTGCTAGCTTTTTTCTTTCTGCCATCGTTTTCACTCCCCTTCCTATCTCATTTCGCCGGTTTCATCATTTGAATCAATGATCGAGCTAACAGAATCAACATAGATCGTTTCTTTTCTACTGAGCCCATTGAGTATGATGTTTACTCCCCTTACTCAACTTAAAGAGGTTGGGCGATGCTAACAAAAGAAACAAATAATAATGAACCACAGCTTGTAGACCAGGAAACTTTTGACCAACACTTACAACGTTTGTCTGAGCTTTCGGTTCAAGCACTTGAAGAGCTTGCTGAAATTATCGAAGCTGGAACCGATATTTCAGAGGAATAGCGCTTAGATTATTTCCAATACTCCCTGCTATTGGTCTAAGTGCTCACGAAAAAGCCGAGACTGTCGTCCTACAGCCTCGGCTTATTTTATGCCCGTTACCTGCATCTCCCTGTTAATCAGATACAAAAACGCCCGCTTTAATTGCGGGCGTTTTTTATGCTTCCAAGCTTATGATTCAAACTCTTCAATCATTTCTTGAACTTCACTCTTCGGTTTATCTGTTTGACCAAAGCCACGTAGACCAACAACGTGTACGTGTTCGTGATCTTTAAACACCTTACGTACCAACTTGTAGGTTGTACCTTTCTCTGGGCTGATGTTCTCTGGCGCAGCAATCAACAGCTGCATATCCAGACGGTCACACAGTTCGAATAGCGTTGAAATCGACTTCGCATCCAGACGAGCCGCCTC
>NZ_JAWOUO010000156.1:0-1063 GCF_033339435.1 Vibrio sp. 378 | reverse complement strand
TTCGCGCGTTTTGTTCGTTTGAAAGGGTTGACCAATAAATACAGCATCAGCGTGAGCACCAAGAAAGGTAAGATGATTCTTGATGTGGAAGACGACGGTGAAGTGACGGTCAACATGGGTGTGCCAGAGTTTGAACCGAACAAAATTCCGTTCAAAGCGAAGCAGAAAGAAAAAACCTACATCATGCGCGCGGGTGACAAGACGCTGTTTTGTGGCGCTGTCAGCATGGGTAACCCGCATGTGGTGACAGTAGTGGATGACGTGGATACCGCAGATGTGGACACTCTAGGTCCGCTGCTTGAATCACACGAACGCTTCCCTGAACGTGTGAACGCTGGCTTTATGCAAGTGGTGAGTCGTGACCACATTCGTCTTCGAGTTTACGAGCGCGGCGCAGGTGAAACACAAGCTTGTGGTAGCGGCGCATGTGGCGCGGTGGCTGTGGGTATTTTGCAAGGACTTTTGGATGAGAGTGTGAAAGTATCGCTACCTGGTGGTGAGCTGCATATTTCTTGGCAAGGCCCGGGTAAACCACTCTTTATGACAGGTCCTGCTACTCACGTATTTGATGGTCAACTGTCGTGCTAGTCAAAGAAAAAGGAAACGGTTTGTCTCAAGTTGAAGCTGACGCATTAACTGCAGAAGTGGTGGCTGAATACCTAAAAGATCACCCTGACTTTTTTGTTGAGCGCCCTGAGCTGGTGGATCGTCTGTCTTTTCCACATTCGGATTTAGGTACGGTTTCGTTGGTGCATATTCAAATGAATCGCCAGCGTCAGCGTATTGAAGAGCTTGAAGAAGAGATCACCACGTTAATGTCGCTTGCGGCAAACAACGATCGTACCTTCTACGAGTTCATGGATTTGCAGGGCTCGATTCTAAAGTGCGGTGACTTCAAGCAAGTTATTAGCGCGATAGAGCTAAAAGCCAAAGATCTCGGACTGCGTGCGTATGTTCGCTTGTTTAGCCAATGCGATGCATCGACGCAACTTAGCAAAGAACATTACCAGCGTTTTGCGACCAACCACCTAAATGGCAAAGAGGCTTATTTGGGCCGCTTGCG
>NZ_JAWOUO010000155.1:0-1064 GCF_033339435.1 Vibrio sp. 378 | reverse complement strand
TTAATAATAAGTTTTGTATACCACACATCAATACTCTAGAGTGTCAGGGTTTAGCACGGCACTCAAAGAGTATGGAGTTCAAGAGTGAAAATTGACGATCTAAAACTGTTCACCAAAGTCGTCCAACTTGGCAGCTTTACAGCGGCAGCCAATGCTTTGGACTTGCCACGAGCAAATGTTAGTCGACGCATTGGAGAACTGGAACGTTACCTCGGAACGCAACTTTTTCACCGCACCACTCGCAGCCTTTCGCTGACAAACAAAGGCGATGCCTACTACCAAGATCTACAAAAAGTCCTCACCTTGCTTGATTCGGCAAACCAGCAAGCCAGTAACGAAAGCATCGAGGTCAGAGGAAAAATCAAACTTGGCCTTCTGCCAGAAACCTATGAACATCTTCAACCCATTTTGTTTGAATTTCAGGATCAATACCCGCAGGTCGAACTCGACATTCGCAATATCAACAATGGCTTTATTGATATGTTTCAGCAGGGGTTGGACATCGCGCTGCACGGCGGCATGCTGTTTGATTCAGACATTGTCGCGAGAAAGATCTTAACGCTAGACCGATGTGTCGTTGCCTCACCGAACTATCTTCAAACTCACGGCACGCCCGCCACATTAGAAGAGTTGAGCGATCATCAGTGCATTTGTTTTCGTTGGCCAAATGGCAATGTCGACAACCTTTGGCATTTTCAGGAACAAAACGTAGCGCTCAAACCAAAACTCATTTCCAACAACATCGGCTTTATTAAAAGCTCCACAGTGCTTGACCGCGGCATCAGCTATATCCCAAAACTGTTGGTAAAAAATGAGCTCGAATCCGGTGCATTGGTGCAAGTATTGTCTCAATATGCTGTCACGGAAGAAACGGGGTGGTTACTCTATCCTCAACCGAAAACGCTGAACCAAGCTAGCCGGTTACTTATTGAACATTTGTGCAATAAAATCCCAAAACTTTTGTAGTTTGCATTTATTGTCATAAAATTTGTGACATTGAATCATGCGCACGCATGATTATCTGAACATCTGTGAATTATAAGATGGCGCCGAAATTATGGAGC
>NZ_JAWOUO010000154.1:0-1064 GCF_033339435.1 Vibrio sp. 378 | reverse complement strand
GGCCTTCTAGCATACCAACTGCAAGCATAGCGACCAAACAGATAACAAGTACACCTACTGGGATCACAATCTTGTCTACGAATGACAGGCGAGCTGCACGCTCTTTGTCACCAATTAGACCGTTGTTATCAAGTAGCATTGTTAATGCCCATGCTAGTACAGGGTTAACGACGGCAGAACCGAAAATACAGATACCCGCTGCTTGAGAGTCTTTAGAGTCTTTCACCATTTGCATACCTGCTTCAAGTAGAGGTAGAGATACACCTACAAGAAGAGCGACACGCATTACTGGTGGCCATACTGCGATGTCCATTGGGAAGCCAAGGATCGCGATGATCATCACTAGAAGACCAAGAAGGATAGCACCGCCAGGAATTGGACGTTTTGCAATCGCTGCTGGGATCATGTAAGTACCCCAAGATGAAGTGATGTTACCACCACCTACCGCTGTACCTACCATCTGACGGATAGAACACATAGTCATTGTGTCATCAACGTCCATTAGTACTTTTTCAGTCTTTTTAGGGTAGTTAAGTTCTTGGAAAATACGATGACCTAAGAAGTCAGGAGACCACATTGCTACTGCTAGGATTGCAAAAGGCAGTGACGCGATGAAGTGTTCCATATTAGGAAGACCGAGCATCCAACCTTCTTCAGTGCTGCCCCACCAGTAAACAGGGTTTAGATTCGGTAGACCAGTTTCAGTGACGAATTTGATGTCAAAACCAGCACCTAGCACTAGAGCGATAATAAGGCCTGTGAAAGCACACACTGGAATCGCAAGCCAACGTTTGTTCACTTTTGCAAGGAAAGCGTATAGTGCGATAGTCACTGCAAGCACGATCAGACCCACGTAACCCATGCTACCAGCTTCAACAGTAGAAGATTGTAGACCTACCGCCCATTCTTGAATCGAGTTGATTTGGCTCATGGTACCCGTCAAGCCCAAGAAAATGAGCAAGCCACCAGCTGTACCCTCTGAGGTGAGGTTCACCAGTTTAGAACCGCCTTTCAAGAAGCTAAGTAGAAGACCGAATACACCAATAAGAATTGCCAATGCAAGA
>NZ_JAWOUO010000153.1:0-1064 GCF_033339435.1 Vibrio sp. 378 | reverse complement strand
CGCCTTGCTGGAGAATCGACAGGTAAGAGTGGTGGTTATCGAACGATTTACTTACTGATCCAACCTGATGTTGTCTATTTGGTGTTGCTGTACAAGAAAGGGAGAAAGGACTCTTTAACTCAGAAAGAGAAGAATCTCCTTAAAGAAGTGTCGAGGTCGATTAAGAGAGAGTATGACAATGAGCAATAGTATTTTTGATGAACTTTATACATCGATGAAGCAAGCCGAAGCGATTGCAAAAGGAGAGCAGACTCCTGCGAATGTCACTCGTTATGAGATTGCCGATGTTAAAGCGATCCGAGCACAACTGGATGTCAGCCAAAAAGAGTTGGCACAAGCGATGGATGTGAGTATTGATACCGTGAAAAGTTGGGAGCAAGGACGGAGAAATCCGACAGGTTTAGCAAGCAAAGTCCTAACTCTACTCTCTAAAGAGCCAGAGCTTTATGCGAAGTTTTCAGTTTAAAGATTAAGAGGTGTCTATGAGTGCAGCTGTTACTTTTGAGCAATTCTGTCAGCATTACGAGTACGATCCGAGAAGTTCGTTATCTCGCTTTGAATATGAGAAGTACAAAGAGAAGAAGTACAAAGAGAACTTGGAGATAGCTAACGAGCTGATCACCAAAGATGCCATCGATAAGATGAAAACATAGAAAAAACGCCCTTAGAGGGCGTTTTTTGTTTCAATCGAACAGCGAACTTTTTGCCCTGTAAATCGCTCTGAAAGCGTCACAAACTTACAGCCCGATTTCTGGCTAATTAGGTAAGGATAAGTGCTTAAAAACGCTCCAGGAGCGTTTTGAGAACGTCAGATTGGCGTTTTGAGATGCTAAGTCGGCTATTTAACGTAATAGGAATAATAATCACCACCACAACGTTATGTTGCTTTAAATTATGAGCTTCTTTGCTTCGATTTGAAGCCATTCAAATGTGTTTTTGGGCTCTCCATGCATTTCCATTTGATGCCAAAGTTTTTCAAATGACAAAATAGTGACTTGTAGAGCAACTTCTTCATTTCCAATTTCCATTGTTAAATTTTCGAGAAGTTTAATCGTATGAGCATC
>NZ_JAWOUO010000152.1:0-1066 GCF_033339435.1 Vibrio sp. 378 | reverse complement strand
GACTACGGTTAAGTCCATGTACTACTGACAATTATCTGATAATAACAAAAAACTTTATAGCGTCATTAGTTATTACGCTTAACCGATGGTTAATTATCCATTTTTTAATATTTTCTTGATGTCGTCCTCATTCTTGTAAGAGGAGTGGATCTTGATCAGGCCTTGGTTGATGGCGTGTTGGCAAGCGGTTCTTATGTTACCGGTTGCAAAGCTCGCTGCTGGCGCGTTGTCTATGGCTTTCAAAAATACCCAATGACTTTGTTTATCTTTGAGGCTAACTTCGCGTGCAATGTGCGTCGCAAGTAGCAGTAAATCGAGCAGCTCTTCGTCATTGATAGCGGTGTAAGCACGAGGCAAGAACGGGTAGTCGCTGATGCCCATACGAATGATGCGATTGACGTTATGCTGAGTCGCAAATTCGTCTACCCACGCTTGGAATTTTTCAAACATGACTTCGGCAGAGGCGTCGCGGTCGGCGTTAGGTTCGCTGTAGAGTAAGTTTGCATCCGAGAAGTGGTACAAACGTGCCGGTATTTCGATGCGCTCTGCTAGGTATTCTCCGAATGCGCGTTCTAATTCCAAGCCCGCTTTGTAACCATTTTGAACGTACATGCAGCGTAAGAACGGTAGGTCGATCATCACAAAACGTAGTCGGTCGTTGAGCGGTTCATGGATAAGTTCACCCATTTGCCACTGTTCAAAAGTGTCACGCGATTTTTTCAGTGAGCGAGACAACTTCACGTTCAGCATGCGCAGATTACGTAAGCGAGAGCGGGAATGGGTAAAGAGGTCGTTACGAAGTTTTTCGATTTCACCCGCTTGGCGCTGCATGATCACGCCGCGGCGCATAATGAACAAAAACATAACCAGAACGGTGATGAATAGGGCAAAGGAAATTTTCTGGAACTTACGATGTTCCATTTCCACCTGCTCTAGACGTTCTGATTGACCGACATAGTGAATGGTCTGTTCCGCAAACTCTTTTTGCTGACGGAACGCATCTTCACTAATTTGGTTGAGTTGTTTTTGCTCCAAACGCACTAAGCTGGTGTATTTTTTGTACGCT
>NZ_JAWOUO010000151.1:0-1069 GCF_033339435.1 Vibrio sp. 378 | reverse complement strand
AGACAGGGTGGCCTCCGAGTCAAAGACGCCGGAGACCGGGGGGTAGGCTATGGACAGGTTAGCCTAGGTAAGTTTCTAGCTCTTCGCTACCACCGATGTGTTTACCGCCGATGAATACTTGCGGGACGGTCGTACGGCCTGTAATAGCACGAAGACTGACGGAAGTTGCATCTTTCCCCAAAATTACTTCTTCATATTGAAGACCGTGATCAATCAAGTTTTGTTTGGCTTTCATACAGAAAGGACAACCAGGCTTGGTAAATACAGTGATCGATTCCTGAGTTCTGTACTCTGGTGCGATGTAGTTCAGCATAGTGTCGGCATCCGATACTTTGAACGGGTCTCCTGGCTCATTTGGTTCGATAAACATCTTCTCAATCACACCATCTTTTACCAACATGCTGTAACGCCAAGAACGTTTACCAAAGCCGATGTCATTTTTGTCCACGAGCATGCCCATGCCATCGGTGAACTCTCCATTACCATCGGGAATAAAGGTGATGTGCTCGGCTTCTTGGTCGTGTTTCCACGCGTTCATAACGAATGCGTCGTTTACCGAAATACACAAAATTTCATCAACACCGTGTTCTTTGAACACAGGGAATAGCTCGTTGTAACGAGGTAAGTGGCTAGAAGAACAAGTCGGTGTAAACGCTCCAGGCAAACTGAATACGATCACGGTTTTGCCTTTGAATAGATCATCCGAGGTAACGTTCACCCAAGTATCACCTTGGCGAGTCGGGAAAGTAACCTGTGGTACGTTTTGACCTTCTTTAGATACAAACATATTGATTCCTTTAAAATATTCGAGTGAAGCGTTTAGAGCGTGACTTGTCGTTTGGCTCTGGTTCGTTTTGTTGAGCCCATTATTGTAAAAATCCTTTGATAGCTCTAATCGTTTGATGCTATGGTTTTGATAGACATTGACTATCATCAAATAGAAGCGAATCGTGTGTTATGAATATTCGGGATTTTGAGTACTTAGTCGCACTGGCGGAGCACAAGCATTTTCGCAAAGCGGCAGAGGCATGTTTTGTCAGTCAGCCAACGCTTAGTGGTCAAATACGTA
>NZ_JAWOUO010000150.1:0-1069 GCF_033339435.1 Vibrio sp. 378 | reverse complement strand
GGCAGCTTCAAGCCAATCTCTGTGACAAAGCATTTTTCATATAGATCATGTTTGAAAACTGAATCTCGGTACCCAAATTCGCAGTCTTCCGCACTCATCCGCCTCGTTTTTAAAGTCGTCAAATCCAATACATCGACGTAGCTACAAAGATCTTTTAGTTCAACCCCGTATGCGCCGATGTTTTGGATCGGAGCTGACCCAGCACAACCGGGAATCAAAGCTAAGTTTTCGATCCCGCCCATACCTTGGGCAACACACCAAGCCACCAAACTCGGCCAATCCTCCCCACCCTGAACATGCAGAAGATAATCTTCATGGGTTTCTGAAACCGATTTCCCCAAAAGGCGGTTAACAATGACGAGACCATCAAAATGTTCAGTAAATAGAACATTGCTGCCTTTACCCAAAAACAACTTCGGCAGACTTTGAAAAGCAGGATTTTGATAGAGGCTGATTACATCATCTATCGAGTCAACAATGGCTAAGTAGGAGCAAGTCTGCTCGATACCAAAAGTGTGAAAAGCCTTGAGGCTTGCGTGTTCTTTAATTTGCATAGTGATTTGCAACGCCAGATAAGATTCTCTTAAACTGGGCACATTCTACCCCAGTTAACTTTTAACCGCAGTGACAATACCTAACTCATTAATCATAGAAGTGTTAAATCCGATCAAACTCCCTTTGATCAAAAAGCTCTATAAAGCCCATTACCCCTCCGGGCGAGCCAAAAAAGATGAACTCATCATCACAGCCAGTCGTGGGGGTGTGATCGTCGCACTACTAAGATTAAAAACCGTAGAGCAATATCGCTTATTAACAGGCATGCTCGTAATCCCAGAAGTTAGAGGCACGAGCGTTGGCCGCACTCTGCTAGAGCATTGCGAGAACAAAGTTTTCGAAGATGGTGATTATTGCTTCGCTTTTAGCTACTTAGAAAAATATTATGCTCAACATGGTTTCGAAACCATTGACAGTCATGAGCTGCCGAACTCCTTAAAGATGGCCTTTCAACGTTATGTTGATAGCGGCAAAGATCTCATTCCAATGCAATTTATCCCTTCAAAGGTTTCAA
>NZ_JAWOUO010000149.1:0-1073 GCF_033339435.1 Vibrio sp. 378 | reverse complement strand
GCCTTTACGTGACGGGCGTCACAGGCCATCAGCTATCAATTAATTGTAGTGTAAAACAAGGAAAGGAAAACGATTATCCCTCAAGGTGGAAAAGCATTAATGAATTTGAGGAACAAATAACATCAATGCTTTTCTATGAGGTTGTATTGAAAGGAGTTATGACCAAGTAGGTTGGTTTAGAAGTTGCTCAAACTCCTTCGCTGGCACAGGGCGGCTATAGTGGAAACCTTGTCCGAACTCACAGTTTAGCTCGTTGAGATAATCCACATGGCGTTGCTCTTCGATACCTTCTGCGACAATTTTAAGACGCAAGGCTTTGGCCATAGCAATGATCACGTTGACCAGTTCACGATCAGAGTCGTTTTCAAACACGTTTTGCATAAAACTGCGATCGATTTTCAGACGGTCAAACGGGAACTTCTGCAAGTAACTCAGTGCAGAATAGCCCGTACCGAAGTCGTCAATCGTTAGTTTGGTACCGAGCGCACGTAGGTTATCCAGCATGTCCACCAACTCATCATCATGGTTAAACAACAAGCTCTCGGTTACCTCGACATCAAATTGCTCAGCAGGCAAACCCGATTCTTCTAGGCTTTGCCTAATGAACGCCAATAAGCGATCACAATAGCGGAATTGAACGCTAGAGAAGTTCACCGATACAAACAACGGCGAAATGGATTGCCACTGCGAGGCTTGATGACACGCTTGCTGAATGGCGAACTCGCCAAGTTGATGAATCAATCCGTTTTTCTCTGCAATCGAGATGAACTCTTCTGGATTGACGAAACCAAACTTCTCATCGTTCCAACGCATCAATGCGTCTGCGCCAACAATTTTACCGCTTTTCAGTTCGATGATTGGCTGATAGTACATTTCGAGCAGTTGGTTCGAAATCGCATTACGCAAACGACTTTCTAGATCCAAGTAACGCTGTAGATCTTGGTTCATGTTGTGGTTGTAGAAACAGAACGCATCACGGCCATCTTGCTTCACGCGGTACATCGCCATATCGGCACACGCCAACAGCTGCTCGGCGTTATCACCGTCGTCTGGGAAAACCGACATGCCAACAC
>NZ_JAWOUO010000148.1:0-1073 GCF_033339435.1 Vibrio sp. 378 | reverse complement strand
CTTCATCCATCATTGGTGAACATCCTTTTTTATACTCAAGTAAGTCCTGTTTGCTGAGGTAGTAGCAGTAAGTACAGTCAATGTTACAGGCAGCACCAATGGGCTTTGCCATAACATGTAAACGCTTAGACGCTTTGCCGTTGAACTGAGGACTTTGAGTAATTTGCATGAGTCACCTTTGCTGTTGCGAATTTGAAGGCGTAATCCGGATATTTACCTGCGATTCACCTTGATGACCCAATCATAAATTTCATTAATACCGCAGGCTTGTTATACCGCTTATAACCTATTTTCATGGCGCTTGTTGCTACTCTACTTGGGGCCGTCTGAGATAACCCGTATGTGGCGTTTTGGAAGCATTACGCTATTCATTTCGTGCACAACCAAGGAATGCGACTACGCTTGCTTATGATGAAGGCGAATTTTCAACGCTAACGCGTGGGCGAGAAAATGACATGAGTACAACGGGTAAGTGGTCGTTTAAGGTTATCCGCCCTCATTGCCCTTTTTAGGGATCACAACCTAGTGAAATCAATCGAGGTAAATAATGAACAAAATCCATCTCTGTACTCTTGCCGTCTTAACTAGCTTATCTTTTTCCAGCCTCGCGAAAGATTGCGATGCCAACTTGCTCCCTTCTTGGAAAGACAGCGACAGCAAAACCGCCATTGTGAATTTTGTCGAGCAATCTACCGACAGTTCAAAGGCAACATTTATTCCCGTTTCTGACCGCATTGCCGTGTTCGACAACGACGGTACACTTTGGTCAGAAAAGCCGATTTATTTCCAAATTGCGTTCGCGTTAGATCAAGTCAAAGCCCTTGCGAAAATGCATCCAGAATGGAAAACGCAGGAACCTTTTAAATCCGTCATTGAAAACGACTTAGAGAAAGTCTTTGCTGGCGGTAAAGAATCGCTACTCCAAATCATGAAAGTCACCCACAGCGGCATGACCGTTGAAGAATACCAACAATCCGTCGAGCAATGGCTTGCAGCGGCGAAAGACAAGCGCTTTGGTAAAGCCTACAACGACCTCACCTTTAAGCCGATGCGCGAAATGCTTACTTACCTGC
>NZ_JAWOUO010000147.1:0-1075 GCF_033339435.1 Vibrio sp. 378 | reverse complement strand
TTCTCAACAGCAAACTCTCGCCCGAGTTAATTAAAGATTACGCGCCAAATGGCTTACAGGTTGAAGGCTGTCCACAGATCAAACGCGTAGTTACTGGAGTAACTGCTTCTCAAGCATTAATTGATAAAGCGATTGAACTCAGAGCCGATGCGTTATTGGTCCACCATGGTTATTTTTGGAAAGGGGAGCCAGAACCCATTCGCGGTATGAAAGGTAAGCGAATTCGTAGCCTAATTAAAAGTGACATTAATCTGTACGGCTACCATCTACCGCTCGACATTCATCCTGAACTTGGTAACAACGCAGAGCTTGCTCGTCTTCTTGATATTGAAATCGACGGTGGGTTAGAAGGTCATCCGCAGTCTGTCGCCCTATTTGGACGCTTGAAAAAACCGATGACTGGTTCTCAATTTGCGAGCAATATCAACCAAGCACTTAATCGAGAGCCTCTGCATATCGCTCCAGATAATGCGGAGAAAATGATCGAAACCGTTGGTTGGTGTACTGGCGGTGGACAAGATTTCATTGAACTTGCGGTTCAGCATGGATTAGATGCGTTCATTTCTGGCGAAATTTCGGAGCGAACAACTTACACCGCTCGTGAGATGGACATCCACTATTTTGCTGCGGGTCACCATGCAACAGAGCGTTATGGCATCAAAGCACTTGGTAAGTGGTTAGCCGATGAATACGGTTTAGATGTCGAGTTTGTGGATATTGATAATCCAGTGTAGCGTGTATTTTTATCGTTAAAACTAAAAAGGGTTGAGACTTACATCTCAACCCTTTTGTTTATCTGATAACTCTAGTAACGATTATTCGCGCTCATGAAGCGGCGAAAATTCACGTTGCGTTTCGCCTTTGTAAAGCTGACGTGGACGACCGATACGGTTTAGTGGGTCGCTGTGCATCTCGTTCCAGTGGGCAATCCAACCAATAGTACGAGAAATCGCGAAGATAACCGTAAACATTGATACAGGAATACCGATCGCTTTCAGAATGATACCTGAATAGAAATCTACGTTCGGGTACAGTTTCTTAGAAACAAAGTATTCGTCAGAAAGAGCGATACGCT
>NZ_JAWOUO010000146.1:0-1076 GCF_033339435.1 Vibrio sp. 378 | reverse complement strand
AGCTATGTAAGTGCTTACTTGGCGAATGGTTTTCGAGAATTTGTAGGCCTCGGTACGCACATTCTTCGGCTTCAACTAGGCGGTTCCAGCACCACAAGACTTGCGCGCGGATACGCAATAAAAACTCGTGCAGAGGAACGTGCTGTAATTGCTGATCTTCAATCAGACGAAAGCCTGAATCTTGCAGCTCAAAGGCCGCTTGCACGTAACCTTGAGCAATCAAGATTTCGCTTTGTTGTAAAATCGCCCACAGTGCTTGATGGTAAACCTGATACTGGCGCGCCAATTTTTCGGTTTGCTGCATCATTGGCAACGCGCGGTCGAGTTTACCCAGCACGTGGTTCACTTCGCCTACGACTGAGGTCGCGACAATTCGGCTACGGTAAATAGTGTTGTCTAGTTGGCTGAGAGCCAGCTCCGCAAGTTCAAGCGCTTTCTCGGGTTGGTTGCTGTTAATTGCGACCTGAGCAAGCAGCGCGTTGGCTTGGCCTTGGTAATGGATATCTAGCTCGATGTTGCGCTTTTTATGCTCTTCTTCGGCTTCTTCAAGCAATTGGCCAACTTGATTGTATCGGTGTTGGCTCTGCGCTAACCATGCACGTAACATCGTCAATTTAGGGTGGCTAAACAGCAGCTCTGCATCCAGCTTATTGATGGCATGCTCGAGTGTGCTTAGTTCACCTTGGTTGAACATCTTCCACCCGAATTCATTCAAAATCTCAACGACTAAGTCTTTATCGTTGGACTTTTGCGCGTGATGAATGGCTTGGTGTGGCGCTTTTTGTTGTAACCAAGCGACCGCAGCATTGCGGTGAAGATCTTTTTCTTGTTGAGGAATACGTGCTTGACGCTCGTGAGACAAGAACTCGCCAAACAAGTTGTGGAAGCGGAACCAGTTATGCTCGCCTTCAAGTGGATAAATGAACAAGCCATAACGGTTAAGCGATTCAATCAGGCCCAGCGCGTCTTCGCGTTGGGTGAGGGCAAATACCAACTCATCGTTAAAGTGATCCAGCACAGAAACTTGCATCAAGAAGTGACGAGTTTCGTGATCGAGCAGGTCGAATACTTCTTCG
>NZ_JAWOUO010000145.1:0-1082 GCF_033339435.1 Vibrio sp. 378 | reverse complement strand
GATATCGATGTGCGTCATGCTAGCTTCCTCTCATTCCATCTGGTTTCACGACTTTTTATAAGCCGTCAGCAAACAACTAAAAAAAGTATTGGATAGATGTTCTGATTTGTAAAAATGATAAAAATGAATGTAACGTTCGGAAATTTTGATTACTGAATGGAAGGCGTTGTCTATAGCAAATACCAACGCCCACAAAGCACACCGAGGTAACGGCGCGCTGCTGGGTTTAAACGATTTTGATTTCGAGATTATTTGAGAGATTGCTTCGCGATACGGGAAAGCGCTTCGAGACTGGAAACGTCCACATAGTTTGGGCGAAACGCGAGGGCTATTCTGCGGTGGGGGCCGGGCTCGTTTAAATGCACAGCTGATAATACTGGGTAGTGCGTGACGAGCTGTTCCAGTGCCATTTCCGGGATCAAGGTTGTGCCCATTCCACTCATTACCATTTGAATTAACGTGTTTAGGCTGGTGGCACGGTATTCCTGATTGGAGGTTTGTTCAGAGAGGCGGCAGGCATCCAAAATATGATCTTTGAGGCAGTGGCCTTCTTTAAGCAGCATGAGGTTGGTTTCTTGTAGTTCTTCGGACGTAATGCTGCTTTTGTCTGTGTGCATTTGCCCATCGAGCGCGACCCAGTAAAAGTCTTCTTGCCAAAACTCTAACGTTAACAAGCCGTCACAAGGGTAGGGGATGGCCAGCACGGCCGCGTCAATCTCACCGCTGTGAACCATGTCGACAAGGACATGCGACTGTTCTTCGACGATGTCTATTTTCGCGTTGGGGTACTGCTCTTTTAAGGTGAGTAACAACTTTGGCAGAAGATAAGGTGCAATGGTCGGGATCATGCCTATGGACAACGGAAAGCAAAAAGGTTCGCCGCAACTGTGGTCGAGGTGTGCCATGTCTTCCAGTTGAAGCATGATGTTGCTGGCTTTGTCCAAAACTTCACGACCAAGTGGCGTGACGAGCACTTTTTTATTGTCCCGCTCAAAAATCTTAATGCCTAGCTGACGCTCCAGTTCACTGACGCCTGTGCTCAACGTTGATTGGCGAACATGACACAAATCTGCTGCTTTACG
>NZ_JAWOUO010000144.1:0-1088 GCF_033339435.1 Vibrio sp. 378 | reverse complement strand
TCTGCGTGCTTTCTCGGCCAGATTTTGTAGCCATGCAGAGAGCAATTGCGGCCACGCCGCGACAGGCAAACCTTGTGCATCGCGAATACCAAAACCGTGTTTACCTTGCTCAAACAAGTGCATTTCGGTTGCGATTTCGTGCTGGCGAAGTGCTTGCCAAAACACGAGGCTGTTTGCCACGCTCACGGCGGTATCGTCACTGGCATGTAAAAGAAAACAAGGCGGCATGTCTGACGTCACCTGTTTTTCTAGCGAGAATCGGAGAAGGTCAGATTCACGTACCAAATTAGCCAGTAACTCGGCACGCGAGCCCATGTGCGCAATATCGATGTTCATACTGATCACCGGGTACATCAAAGCGCAAAAATCGGGCTTGGCAGATACACGGTCCGCCTCATCTTGAAGAGGATAAATATCCAATGCGTGACTCGTCGCTAAGCTCGCTGCAACGTGTCCGCCAGCCGAGAAACCTAACACACCAATCGATGATAAATGCGACGCTAAAGGCAACCGACGCACCAAACGCATTGCTCGCTGCGCGTCCGCCAGTGGCGTCCAAGCTCCAAATTCATGCCCTTCATTTGGCATGCGATAGGTCATCACAAACACGGTAAAACCTGCTTGGTTCAACACGCGTGCGCTGTCCGCCCCTTCTTTATCCACCGAGACTCGCTGATAACCGCCACCGGGCATCAATAAAATACCAATCCCGTTGGATTGCTCTGGTTCAAACACGACAATTTCGGGATGCGTGATCTCAAACACTGCGCGATCTGGTAACAACTCGTTCGGATTTCTTTCTTGATAACTTTGCACCAGATGGGAGGGGATTTGAGGCTCAGACCACAAAGGCAAAACGAGATGCTCAGGAAACCAAGTCTGTAGTGAAGTAATCGGCGCAACGTGCATGGCATTCTCTCCGGCTTAAAAACAAAAAAAGCCAGCACAATGGCTGGCCTTAACCTATTTCCCGATAAAATGAGTGCTTAGTCTAGTAGCGACTTCACATATTCTGCAATTTCAGGTACTTGGCAGTGCGCGAAGAAACACTCTTGGAATTGCGTGCTGCCTACTGCAGTTTTCACTAG
>NZ_JAWOUO010000143.1:0-1094 GCF_033339435.1 Vibrio sp. 378 | reverse complement strand
TCAAACCAAAACTGCCAAGCGTTGTGAATCCCTCTTGAATGCTTTGTTAGTTGCCAAACCTAAAGCTTTGATTTGAAGTCGATTGCCGTTTTGCCAACACTAGTTTTATGTGCTTTGAAAAACTCAAATCAGGCGCAGTTTTAAAGCGCACGTCACTGAAACCACTTGGAACACGCAACGCCGCAGAAAACGAACTGACAACACCAAAAAGACCTTTTGGAGAAACAGTGCCACAAAGCTGACTTTCAACAAGTAAATCGGCTTCTGAAACGGCAAACCAAACTAGGAAAAGATCGAAGCTCAATTTCCGCGAACCAAGATCCCGAAGTTCGAAGTGCAGAATCAAGCAAAGCACACGAACGATTAAAACTAAACACTCTGTTTTAGCTGCGATTTTCTCGTTGGCAACTAACGCCTTGTTAAGGTGTGAGGCACGCAATACCGTAGCCTCCGCATACCACCTTAAACCCTAAACCTAACGCATGGTAAAAATGCCACGCGTGCCGAATCACTCTTAAACAATTTGTTATGTGTTAGATTTTAAAGACTAATTTTTGTTTTTGAGCAATAAGCTCAACATCTTCAAGTGGCTCATATTTCCATTTGGACAACGCTTGTACAGCTACCTTTTCAAAGATCCCCTTTGGGGTGGAATCGATTACAACAATATCAGCCACATCTCCATTTTTAGTAATGTTAAACGTCATGACCACATACCCTGACAGGTTATTCTCTACTGCAACTTTAGGGTATCTCGGCGATACAAACTCTATTGGCTCTAGATCTAAATATTCCGATGAGTAAGTGTTTTCTACAGAACTTGAACACCCTACTACTAAGATCAAGATAAATAATTGCAAAAATCTCATAATCTCTCTCTGACACATAACGCCCTGTTAAGGGGTGAGCAACGCAATACCAATGCCGCCGCATACCACCTTAATCACTAAAATCAACGCATAGTAAAAATGCCACGCGTTGCGAATCCCTCTTGAACAGTTTGTTAGCTATTTTTTTCCAACGCCTCTCGGAGCTTAGCTATCGTATGTTGACTGTAGACTTTAATTCCATTGCGCTCTAACAATGCAGTAGCT
>NZ_JAWOUO010000142.1:0-1095 GCF_033339435.1 Vibrio sp. 378 | reverse complement strand
GAATAGGAGGCGTTTATGATGCTCTACACTGTTGCTGTGATCGTGGTGCTGCTGTTCGCATTAGCGACACAAATGTTTAAGGTTCTGCGCGAGTACGAACGAGGCGTTGTGTTCTTTCTGGGGCGATTTCAAGAAGTAAAAGGCCCGGGCTTGATCATTTTGATTCCTTTCATCCAACAAATGGTGCGTGTTGATTTACGAACCATTGTGCTGGATGTGCCAACACAAGATTTGATCACCAAAGATAACGTCTCTGTGCGCGTTAACGCGGTGGTGTATTTTCGTGTGGTTGACCCACAAATGGCAATCAACAATATTGAAAGTTACAGCGATGCCACCAGCCAGTTAGCACAAACGACGCTACGCTCGGTGCTGGGCCAACACGAGTTGGATGAACTGCTATCCGAACGAGAACGACTCAACAAGGATTTACAGTCCATTCTCGATCAACAAACCGACGATTGGGGCATTAAAATCTCCACCGTCGAAGTCAAGCACGTCGATTTGAACGACAGCATGGTTCGAGCGCTGGCTCGCCAAGCCGAGGCGGAACGTAACCGCCGAGCGAAAGTGATTCACGCAACGGGTGAATTGGAAGCGTCGAACAAACTGAAAGAAGCCGCAGAAATGCTAAACGAAGCGCCAAACGCGCTGCAATTACGCTATATGCAGACCTTAACCGAAATTACGACGGACAAAACCTCAACCATCATCTTCCCAATGCCAATTAATTTGGTCGAAGCGGTGACGGACATTGCCAACGCCGTTAAAAAGAATCAGGGGCAGGATAAAGAAGAATAGCCACATTAATTTTCAAATAAGGGCGGAAGCGGCTTGGGTTTAACTTGAGCGGACTTAGTTTGGTCTCGTTGAGTTTGGTGTAAACAGTAAGGCCGCTTCTTCATATTAGATATCACAAACCTTTCGATCACTGATCCGTGTCGGATTTACTTGGCGGTGTACCACATTCGCGTTTCATGATTTCCAGACCCGATTTAAAACAAGCGCGCCATGCCTTTTCAACGTCGGAGTTGTACTCATAATCACACTCTCGTACTGTTTCCATTAAGCTTTCAAACCAAATATCAATGTCTT
>NZ_JAWOUO010000141.1:0-1096 GCF_033339435.1 Vibrio sp. 378 | reverse complement strand
CGCAGCGCTTCCATCCGTGGTTCTACGCTTCCTTTTCCCGCCCCATCTAACGCTTGTAACCGGCGCTGAAGGTGCAACGCCTCCTCAAGGTATTGCAGAAATCCTACGTACCTTGCTGTTTAAACTGGTTGATAACCCAGTAAACGCACTTGTAGAAGCGAACTACATCGGTATTCTTGCTTGGGGTGTGGGTCTTGGCCTTGCACTTCACCACGCATCAGCAACAACGAAAGCGGTATTTGAAGACCTAAGCCACAGTGTTTCTCACATTGTTCGCTTCATCATCCGTCTTGCACCATTTGGTATCTTTGGTCTGGTTGCTTCAACTTTCGCGACAACGGGTTTCAGCGCGCTAGCAAGCTACGCTCACCTTCTTGCGGTTCTACTTGGCGCAATGATGATTATCGCGCTAGTAGTAAACCCAGCGATCGTATTCTTCAAAACCAAACAAAACCCGTACCCATTGGTATTCCAATGTCTACGTGAAAGTGGCGTAACAGCGTTCTTCACTCGCTCAAGTGCAGCGAACATCCCAGTAAACATGGCGCTATGTGAGAAGTTAGACCTAGATGAAGACACTTACTCAGTATCTATCCCTCTAGGTGCGACCATCAACATGGCTGGTGCAGCAATCACTATCACAACGCTAACGCTGGCTGCAGTGCACACAATGGGTATTGAAGTTGACTTAATGACAGCGCTACTTCTAAGTGTTGTCGCTGCGGTTTCTGCATGTGGCGCTTCTGGTGTTGCGGGCGGTTCTCTACTGCTTATCCCTCTAGCGTGTGGTTTGTTTGGCATCTCAAACGACGTAGCAATGCAGGTGGTAGCGGTTGGTTTCATCATCGGTGTGATTCAAGACTCTGCTGAAACAGCGCTAAACAGTTCAACAGACGTTATCTTTACCGCTGCTGTTTGCCGTTCAGAACAGCAAAAAAGCCAGTAAGATAAACATTGAATAATAGAAAGGGGAGCCTGTTGGCTCCCCTTTTTCGTTGTCGATAATTTATTGTCGATAGAATATGCATTCGGTATCACCTATTGATCACCAATAAACTTTCTGTCAGTTTTTTCTGAAACACGGGTTTTACCCTTA
>NZ_JAWOUO010000140.1:0-1101 GCF_033339435.1 Vibrio sp. 378 | reverse complement strand
GCGTACCGCCCATATCCGGATCAAAAAAGGTGATGTCGCTGCCCTCTTCCCACTCCCCTTCGAATTGAGATTGAGGTGAAAATGCCTGCGCCCAACGCTTGTAAAGCTCAGCATCCGTCAGCACTCTCCATACGCGCTGCGGAGTCGCGGTTATTTCTACGTAATAGTTTAATGTAAGCATGTTTTCTCTCCCTGAACCTTCATTGACGCTAGTTTATTCTCAGGAAAAATCAAATTTGCTTGCGTTTTAAATGCTTATCTCAACTTACTTTTACGAGGCACTAAGATGTTCTCGTTTGTAACGCCTTGCTTTGATGATGCTTGACCAATACATCCCAGCACCCATTCAATACCGTCGCGAGCACAATTAAGCCCATGCCCGCGATTTGAGTGCGGCTCATTACATCAGCGAAAAAAAGTGATTGCCAAACGGCCGTAAACAACAAGTTGGTAAAAATCAGTGGTGCGAGTTGAGAGCCGCTACTGGCCAGTTGATAGGCTTTTGCACGAAACACTTGAGTATTGATGATCAACATCGACATGGCTAATAGCAACAGCACACTAGGCTCAACGGATAGTGAGAATGAATGAGCCCCCAACAGTCCAGAGCCATCGTTGATAAGCACCAAAGGCAGAATAAATAACGCGGCAAAGCTAAACGCCCAGAAGTTGATCTCTAGCGGTGACATATTACTTTTGCTGACTTTATACAGCGTCAATTGTGAGCCGGAGTTAAACAGACCGCCAGCCAAACCAAGCAGTAAGTCGTATCGCAAAGTAAATTCGCCTTCCGTTCCAGCCAACAACACCACACCACTAAACGCCATCACAATACCAAAAACGGTGGACGCACGAATTTTTCCATGCCAGACAAGCTTTTCAATCACAGGCATAAACAACGGGCCTGTAGCAAAAAGGACAACACTTTCGACCAGTGTTAACGTTTGAAGAGACGCAATAAAGCAGAGTTGAGACAGACCAATACAAAGTGCGCGTAGCAAAGTGGGCTTCAACTCGGTCGATTTCGGCAGTTTGATGCCTTTCGGGATCAGAACTAAGAGCAAGATAAGCGCAGGTAGGAAAAATCGCAGAAAGCTGAAC
>NZ_JAWOUO010000139.1:0-1102 GCF_033339435.1 Vibrio sp. 378 | reverse complement strand
AAAAGGTCAAATATTAGTCATAACTTTGACCGAACGCACAAATGACATATTCCACACATATCTTATGGAAATGAAATATTCACAGCCTGAAATATGCTTTAATTTATATTCATTTGTTGAAACGCTGTTAACACATTTTTTAACCAACATTTGTGCCACATTTTTGTCCCACACAAAATGTAAAACAAAAAAAGATGGCCTGAGCCATCTTTCTAAAAACGTCTGGTTTGAAAGGGGTTAACGCCCTCCTCCCATACACATTGGACTGTCTGGTGCACCATTTTGCTCACGTTTCCACTCTTCCTCTGTGTAAGTATGGATCGCAAGCGCGTGAATATGATTGTCTAGCTCATCGGCAAGAATTTGATGAACTTGACGGTGACGGCCAATCAATCTCTGACCGGCAAATAAGTCACTCACAACAATGACTTTAAAGTGACTTTCCGAGCCAGGCGGCACATTGTGCATGTAACTTTCGTTGATAACTTTTAAGTAGCTTGGTTGCAGCTCACTATGTAACTTCTTCTCTATGATTTCTTGGATCATATTCTTTCCTCAATGATGCAAATGCCATAAGTATATACCCAACTCCTAAAGAGGTGGAGACTTGATACTCTTTCCATTTTGCGACTTTGTTTCGCGTTAATACTAGCAAAGGTTCAGCCCATTCAGCACTGATGCGTTTAAAGCACGAGCCACAAGCTTGCCACTTTACGCTATTTCGGCGAGTTAAATAGAAAATTTGACAGCTTTTTGTATCTACGTAAGCCATCATTTGCGACAATAATCACTAGTTTATTGAATCAACCTACGTTTACTTATGAAAACCGAATTGAATCTTCACGGTAGAAGCCTCACGCTTCATCGTTTTCCTAAGCGTTCTAACGAAACGCTTCAAGCTTGGGATGCGGGTGATGAGTACCTGATCAATCACGTCGAAGAAATGGCATTACCCGACCATCAAAACATCGTTGTTATCAATGACAACTTTGGTGCCCTCGCTTGCTGGTTTTCTGAAAAACATCATGTCACTTTTATGAGCGATTCTTTCGTCGCTCACAAAGGTGCTCAAAAAAATCTTGAAAACAATCAACCAAACAAA
>NZ_JAWOUO010000138.1:0-1103 GCF_033339435.1 Vibrio sp. 378 | reverse complement strand
TGGATGGTATGAGCCGCATCACCAACCAGTGCAACACGTTCAACCACAAAGTCTCGGGCATAACGCATTTTTAGCGGAAACGCCGCTCGCTCTCCCACCACTTCACACACGCCTAAACGAGCATCGAATTCGCTGGTTAGCGTTTTGTTGAACGCTTCATCGCTCATGACCAGCAATTCTTCCGCTCGGTTTGGCTCTGTCGACCAGACGATAGAACACATGTTTGGTTGAGACATTGGCAAGAATGCCAAAGGCCCGTGAGGTGTAAAAATCTGACGCGCGATGCTGTGGTGCGGATCCGCTGTTTTCACATTAGCAACCAACGCATGGTGACCGTAGTCCCAATGCGTCAAAGGAATATCCATCTGGTTACGCAGCCACGAATTCGCGCCATCTGCGCCCACCACCAGCTTCGCTGTCATCGCTTGGCCGTTATCGAGCGTTAACCAACTCTCTTGTTCACCGACCGCGAGTGTCGTACAGCGCGCTGGCATGAATAGCGTCACATTCTCTAGCTTTTGCACTTGTTCCAACAACGCTAACTGAATCACGCGATTTTCAACGATGTGACCCAAATCAGGTTGCGCCATACTTTGTGCATCAAACTCTATTTTTGCGAAGCTGTCTTGCTCCCACACTTCCATACCGTAGTAAGGTGCAGCACGGCGTTGCTCAATACCCTGCCAAGCTCCTAGCTTACGTAAAATGGTTTCACTTGAGCGGCTCAGTGCAGAAACTCGCACATCAGGCAGTTCATTCAACGTTTCATCTGGCACACTACCTTCGATCACGGCGATACGCAGGTCACTGTCTTTGAATGCGGCGGCAAGCGCCAACCCAACCATCCCTCCGCCGATGATGGCGATATCTACACTTTGCATCATTGCTATTTATTACCTAATAACTGGTTGTTACCTAGTTTGTTGCAGTCAATCATCGTTTCACTAAGCCAAGAGTATGGCGCAAGAGCGGCTGCTTAAAAATAGAAAGGTTATCCATCGCGGCTAAGGCTGTATTTCGCCCAATTCGCATCGCGAGTAAATCGTTTGAAAAAACATGGACTAACGAGCTTGTTAGCCAAATGGTTTCGTTGCGGTCTGCTT
>NZ_JAWOUO010000137.1:0-1104 GCF_033339435.1 Vibrio sp. 378 | reverse complement strand
TTTCAATTTGCCATGGCGATCCAACGTTACGCCTATTTCGCTTAAGCGCATGCCGCCGTGCTCGCCTCGGACAAGGCTTGATAGTTGGCTTTCAATTGAGCGCATGGTTGGGTCGCTAGCTAGAACACCGCGTTTTTTATCTTCACTGCCGATTTGTGTGTGTTCATCAATTGTAGATATCAATGTGTTGTAGGCGTCTACGAACTTGTTAAGCTGCTCTTTGGTTGCTTCGTCATCAGCGTCGATACCTAAACCAATCGCGGTTTCTCCAGAGGTCTGAGCCTTGGTTACGGTAATGTCTACCCCATCGATAACACCTTCAAACGTATTGCTCGAGTTAGTGAGTTTTAGACCAGTTTTCTCTGCACCCAACCAGATCACGGCATCTTGGGGGGCACTGATTTGACTAAGGTTTGTGAATGCATCTTCAAACCACGCTTGGCCTGTACCCGTTGCGGACACGTTGATTTGGTTAGCGACGCCGGTTTCAGTGCTTGAAAGCATGAAGTGAGTCTGACCATTTGAGCGTACCAAGGTTGCGTTTACACCTGGGTTATCACTGTTGTTATTGATCGCTTTTGTTAGGTCACTCACCGTCGTTACACCATCACCGTCGGTATCGACCGTTGATAGATCAATCGTCATTGTTTTACCGTTGATGGTGAACTCAAGATTTCCTGTTTTTGGGATTTCAGTGGTTGCGTCTAGATCTGCTGGCATTCCAGTAGAAACTTGGTGTGACGTTGCTACTTGCTCGACGAATATCTGATAACTACCCGATAGAGCCTTAGCGTCTGCATTTGCAGTAAAGTAGCCTTCTTGAGAGATGGAGGTGGAGTTTTTAATGATGCTGTTTGTGCTGCTGTTCATTTCGTTGAGCGCAGTGCGGAACTCACGCATGGCACTCTCAACTTTACCCAGAGCAGATAGCTGAGATTGATACGTATTGGTTTGCAGTTGGTAGCGTTGTTTAAAAGGTTGAATTTCGATCTGCGCGAACTGGGCTGCAAAGGTTGCTGGATCTATTGAACTCACGAGCTTACTCCCTCTCTCATTGGTAATTGGCGTAACTCTATGCCTTGAAAGTATGTCTTATCGCAAGAT
>NZ_JAWOUO010000136.1:0-1107 GCF_033339435.1 Vibrio sp. 378 | reverse complement strand
AACATGCAAGTATCAGATTTCCATTTCGACCTTCCAGATGAACTCATCGCTCGCTACCCTCAACCAGAGCGTACCGCAAGCCGACTACTACAAATGGACGGCAATACTGGCGAGCTTATAGATGGCACATTTACCGATGTGTTAAACCAAGTTCAAGCTGGTGACTTAGTGGTTTTCAATAATACCCGTGTTATTCCAGCGCGTATGTTTGGTCGTAAAGAATCTGGCGGTAAGTTAGAGGTGCTAGTGGAGCGCATGCTAGATGAGAAAAGCATTCTTGCGCACGTTCGCTGCTCTAAATCACCAAAACCAGGCACTACTATTATTGTGGGCGAGAATGACGAATACTCCGCGGAAATGGTGGCTCGTCACAACGCCCTATTCAAACTGAAATTTAACTCTGATAAGACGGTATTAGAAATCCTGGAAGAAATTGGCCACATGCCACTTCCTCCATACATTGACCGCCCAGATGAAGACGCAGATAAAGAGCGTTACCAAACTGTATATAACCAAAAACCAGGCGCAGTAGCAGCACCTACGGCTGGCCTGCACTTTGATGACGTTCTTTTAGATAAGATCAAAGCCAAAGGCGCTGAGTTTGCTTACGTTACACTACACGTCGGTGCAGGTACGTTCCAACCCGTAAAAGTGGATAACATCAACGATCACCACATGCATGCAGAGTATGTAGAAGTACCGCAAGAAGTGGTGGATGCCATCAATGCAACCAAAGCTCGCGGTGGTCGCATCATCGCAGTGGGTACAACATCAGTACGTTCACTCGAAAGTGCAGCGCGAGATGCGTTGAAGAAAGGCTCAGAATTGGTTCCATTCTTCGGCGATACTGAAATTTTTATCTACCCTGGTTACGAATACCAGCTGGTGGATTGCTTGATCACGAACTTCCACTTACCAGAATCAACATTGATCATGTTGGTGAGTGCGTTTGCTGGTTACGAGAACACCATGAATGCTTACAAGCATGCGGTGGAAAACAAATACCGCTTCTTCTCGTACGGTGATTCAATGTTCATCAAAAAGAAAACGATTTAGTAAAAATAAGATTTACGAGTGCTAGCAGTAAGCTAGGAAATAAAGCATTCA
>NZ_JAWOUO010000135.1:0-1110 GCF_033339435.1 Vibrio sp. 378 | reverse complement strand
GCCGACATCACCATGGGTTATCAAACACCAGCATTGGCAGAAAACCGCTACAACGGAGAGCCCGCTGTCACCTTGGCGGTGAGCCCAGTTCAAGGCATTAACGTGGTGTCACTTGGCGATACGATTCAAGACATCATCGCTAACTACCAGGCAACGCTGCCGCTGGGTGTCGACATCTCGACCGTTGCTTATCAACCTGAAGAAGTACAAAAGTCTATCGACGACTTTGTTGGCAACCTGCTTGAAAGTGTCGCGATTGTTTTTGTGGTGTTGTTGGTCTTCATGGGTTTTAAGAGTGCGACCATCGTTGGCGCAAGCTTGCTCCTGACGATTTTGCTCACGCTTGTATACATGAACATCGCCAGCATCGATTTGCACCGTGTCTCGCTAGGTACGTTTATTCTCGCACTGGGCATGTTGGTGGATAACGCCATTGTGATCACCGATATGATGATCGCCAAGCTCAACAAAGGTATCGAGCGAACTCGCGCCGCGATTGATTCCGTCAAAGAAACCGCCGTGCCACTTTTAGGTGCAACTGTCATCGCGATTATGGGCGCAAGCCCAGTGTTGTTCTCCAAAACCGACTCCGCCGAGTTTGCGAGCTCTGTGTTCTACATTGTGGCATCGTCACTGTTGCTTTCATGGATCGTCGCGATGACGTTTACGGTATTAATGGCGTGGATGTTCATCAAGCCAAAAGCTAACAGCGAAGAGACCAAACCGAGCCGTTATAAACAGTTGGTATTCTGGACGGTGGACAACCCGCGTAAAGCATTAGCCGCTTTGGTTCCGTTGATTTTAGTCACCGCCGTGGCAATCCCGTATGTGGCCGTGAACTTTATTCCTCAGTCGGATCGCTCAATTGTGTTTCTCGATTACTGGCTACCCAATGGTGCCAAGATTGAACAAACCTCGGCAGACATGCGTAAAGTTGAAGAATGGTTGGTCGCACAACCAGAAGTGGAAAGTATCTCTAGCTATGTCGGCACCAGTGCACCTCGCTTCTCGGTAACGGTAGAGCCTGAACCGCTCGACCCTGCCTACGGCCAGATTCTGATCAACACCAAAGACTACGAGAGCATCAGCCACTTGGTGACGCGTGGTGAT
>NZ_JAWOUO010000134.1:0-1113 GCF_033339435.1 Vibrio sp. 378 | reverse complement strand
CAGCAACGAATCCAGAACAACTGTTTGCTGCGGGTTACTCGGCTTGTTTCTCTAACGCGATTTTGCACGTTGCGCGTGAAGCAAAAGTAGCGCTAAAGAGTGCTCCTGTGACAGCTGAAGTAGGCATTGGCCCGAATGAAAACGGTGGCTTTGCGTTGACCGTTAGCCTCGCGGCAGAGTTAGACCTACCACAAGAACAAGCACTAGAGTTGACGCGCATTGCTCACCAAGTGTGCCCATACTCAAATGCCGTTCGTGGCAACATTGACGTCGCCGTTACAGTAAATGGTGAAGCGATCTGATCGCTTTAGACACTGTTTTAATGCAAGAAAGCCTGCGAACGTGCAGGCTTTTTTCGATTTGAATGGGGCGATAAGGGTTAACGCGACTCCAACGGGTAAGAGCGATAACTCCACATACCGTAAGTACGCAGCGCATCGCGGTAAATGCCAAGTAGTTCGCTCTCGCTGGCTTTCGCTAAGTCTTTGAGGGGTTTGTCTGGGTAACTTACGGTGTCGAAAGTGATGCCCTGCGGGCCAGTTTGCCAACTAGCGATTTCAAACAAGGTTTGACCACGACGCACGTGACTTGCCGAGCTGATAATGGTCGCGTGTTTGATGTTGTGGCGCGCCAAGGCGTAGCTGCTGAACAGGGCATTGCCTACCGTGCTGGTGGCGTAGTTTTCTTCGATGATGCGGTCTTTGCTGACTCCTTTTTCAATCAACCAGTCCGCCATCAATTTACCTTCGGTTTTGTGGTTCTTTGGTACGCCGCCCGTCAAAATAATTATCGCATCTGGGTTCGCTTTCGCCATTGCTAACGTGGTTTGTAGACGTTCGACTAAGATTTGGTGCATTGAACCATCCGGATTCAGAGCGTATCCCAGTGTGACGATCGCCCCTTTGTCGTCCAGTTTGCCTTTATCGGCTTTCTCTTTCAGCGGCGTTGCCAAAATGCGATCTACTGTGTCGAAGATGCGTTTGATGTCTGCTGCTTTACCAGCATTCAGTTTGGCCAGCGTTGTCATGTGTTGATCTGATTCGGCTTGATTGCCTTTAAAGCGCTGCCACACCGCAAGATAAGCGTGTAAATCTACATCGTCCGGCGCCACAG
>NZ_JAWOUO010000133.1:0-1113 GCF_033339435.1 Vibrio sp. 378 | reverse complement strand
CGAGTTGACGCTCGCTCAGACCGGCCGATCTGCAAGCGTAAAGGGCAATTGGTCACTGAACAACGACACATCGAAAGCGGTCGATGTGCAACTGGCAAACTCGGCCTCTTTCAGTGCCAACTTACCAACGGGGCTGACGTGTGGTGCACCGTTTGAATCTAAAGTTTCAGTGGATTATCAGTTTGTTGAAGGGCTTAAGGCGCAATCTTGGCAAAACGTGACGGCGCTAGTGAATGGTATTCCTCTACTTTTGAATAAGCCCAAGACTATCGAGGATGCGCTCACCGATGCGAGTATTAACTCGCGCGGTCAAGAAGTGCAAGGGAACAAAATTTTTGTTCAAACACTATCAGACAAAACGCAGAAAATTGATGACTCATTTGCCGTTTATCTCGATATCGAACACGCGAATTTAGCGGATTTACACATCACGTTGACGTCGCCACAAGGCCAGTCTGTAGTGCTGTTTAACCATCAGCCGAGTCAATCGGGTGGGTTTACGGGCTATTTCACGGTTCAGCACGATCCACAGCTGCGAGCATTGGTTGGAGAGCCTAGTTGGGGAACGTGGCGACTAGAAGTCTCCGATCGGGTGGTCGGCAACTCGGGCGCACTAAAAGCGTGGGGTGTGAGTCACTTTAACCAGTATCAGTGCGGTGCTGATACCACTTCGAAAAGCAACGGCAATGGCTCGGGTGGGAGTGGCTCACCTTGGGCGCTCTTTGGCTTGCTTGTGCTTTCAATGTTGAGAGTGGTTCGCTCTCGTAATAACGATTCATCAAAAAGAAGATAAGACCTATGAAGTTTCAATATTCTCTCATTGTAGTCTCACTGGCCCTTGTTGGTTGTGGTGGCGGTTCTGGTGGTGGTGACGCAACGGCGCCAAGTTACAACGTAGCGGGAACCATTTCTGCGAAAGGTACGTTATTAGATACACCAGTGTGCATCGATCTCAACCAGAATTTTGTGTGTGATGCGACTGAGCCGAGCACAAAAAGTAATAACGCAGGTGAGTTCTCGATTACCTCGACAAACAAGAACATTTTAACCAGTCCAATTTTGGCTCAGGTTGACCAAGGCGATGAGCTCACACTGAACATGATGACGCCGGGA
>NZ_JAWOUO010000132.1:0-1121 GCF_033339435.1 Vibrio sp. 378 | reverse complement strand
GCATAAATGCCAGCAAGAGTTAAGAACAAAATATTACGGCCAGGCACAAACGAATTCGGCAAGCCATTCTCTTGTAATTCGTGAGAAACAGGGATGTCATCACGCGTCAGAGAGCTGATAGCAAGTTCATTCAGTAAACCGACATCCATCACTTTATGCGCTTTTACACCAAGATCTTTGGCGATCTTTTGTGCAACTTCGATCTCCAGTTTATGACGTTGGCCATAATCAAAAGTGATTGCATGCACTTCATCAAACTCTTTAAGGGCTTGTACGAGACAGGTTGTCGAGTCTTGCCCGCCACTGAAAACAACAACAGCTTTTTTCATTTTACTCTCCGAGCTTAAGCAATACTTAGGTATTTATGAGTTTGAATAGATAGACGCCAATTGCGCGCGATGCACGTTTCGATACACAACTGAGTTGCGCGAGGCTTCTGGCTGATTGGTTGTAAAGCGATCACCGTTTCTGTCTTTATATCAGCGTTTGCAAGTAGTTCATCAAGATGGTCGATGTCTTTTTGCGTACCGACTGGGTGCTTGATTTCATTAGCACGCTCCAAAGCACTTCTCAGTACGGGCAATTTACCTTTCATCGCCACTTTTGGTGACACTGTCACCCACGTTTTTTCAGACGTGACGACTTCTGATGTCCCACTGGTTTCAATTTGGCACTGACAACCCATATCTTCAAACGCTTTGCTCAACGGACGCAAATCGTAAATGCACGGTTCACCACCAGTGATAACAATATGCTTCGCATTGAAGCCTTGCTGTTTGTATTGTTCTACGATGTCTTCAGCCGATGCCGTGCACCAAGTCGGAGAATCTTCCGTCTTCACCAAAATATCACCGATAGGACGCTGATCCTTTTCTTCGGCATCCCACGTTTGTTTTGTATCACACCAACTGCACCCCACTGGGCACTCTTGCAAGCGAACAAAAACGGCAGGAACACCAGTAAAGATCCCTTCCCCTTGGATGGTTTCAAACATCTCATTTAGCTTATACAACGCAGAACTCACTTAACTCATAAAACTTCGAGGCGAAGACCTTAATGGAGAGGCGTGTCTAGGTCAATTCAAACCAAAAATTAATTGTTAAAATAGCCCATTTTGTAGT
>NZ_JAWOUO010000131.1:0-1126 GCF_033339435.1 Vibrio sp. 378 | reverse complement strand
GCATTGAGTTTGAAATTCGCGCAAAAAACGCCCGGATTTACTTGCGCAAGGCCATGCATATTGGCGTTATTGGAACAAAAATCACAACAGAAAAGATTTTTTAGCCGCTATAAATTTTACGAAACTTATACAAAAGGTGGTCTTAACCGATGCACCCCCACTTTCTTTACGAAAGACGCTTATTTCCCAATGATGCCTGATAACACCTCTTTTATCGTGGTATAGCGCAGCGGTAATGTGCGCCCCCGTTTTTTGACTAAATACAAATCTTCATAAACGGTTTGTTTTAGCTGCGCGACGTGCAATTCTTCTCTATTTGGAAAGCTTTCTACTGCACTTTGAGGCAACACCGTAAATCCCAATCCTTTGCTAACTGGCAATAATATTTGGCTTAATTGATTGACGAAGCCCGAAAGCGGCATGTCACTCATTTTTGTCTCTTTTAATTGTGGCTCTGCACATTGGTCAAAAAACAACGTCATATAGTGCTCGGCATCGGGATGGCCAATAACACCGCATTTTTGCAAGATCTCAGGCGTTAAGGGCTCGGCTTTATATGCGTGGGGAAGGATCAAGCACAGCGCTTCTCGACCGATTCGTTCGCTTTGGAAGAGGCTTTTGTTTGGAGCGTCAGTCACGATGCCGATATCAATGCGGCCTTCAGAGATACCATTAAGAATAGATTGGTTTGGCGCGGCTTCTAAGTGGATGGACAAACTAGGATGTTGCGTTTGTTGCTCTAATAGAGGGCCGTAAAGCATGAGGGCCAACGCACCGGAACAAGCGAGTTTACAATGGCCAGAATAGGCATCATCAAAGCTGAGTTCTTCTAGTAAGCTTTTTTCGCGTTCCTCTAGCTCCAGCGCATAGGCGTAAACCATACGACCTTGTTCGGTGAGCTCGAAACTTTTGTTCTCACGTTTGATCAAGGCATGCTGACAACTTTGCTCTAACTTCTTGATGTGTTGGCTAACACCGGGTTGGGTCATGTAGAGCTTTTCTGCGGTTTGCGTAAAGTGGCCGACTTCGACCAGAGTCTTAAACGTGTGTAACCAAACGGGATTAAGCATAGTGCGTGATGTGCTGTGAGCTTGCTAAGAGACGTTGAGAAAATAATAGCATGGCA
>NZ_JAWOUO010000130.1:0-1129 GCF_033339435.1 Vibrio sp. 378 | reverse complement strand
TCCTGTTACGGTTAAAACACGTATTGGCATTGACGATCAAGATTCTTATGAGTTCCTAACGGACTTCGTATCGATCGTCTCTGAGAAAGGCGGCTGTGAGCAGTTCACTATTCACGCGCGTAAAGCGTGGCTAAGTGGTCTGAGCCCGAAAGAAAACCGCGAGATTCCGCCGCTGGACTACCCACGTGCTTACCAATTGAAGCAAGATTTTTCTCACTTAACTATTGCTATTAATGGTGGTGTGAAATCTCTGGAAGAAGCAAAAGTGCACCTCCAGCACCTAGATGGTGTGATGATTGGCCGTGAAGCTTACCAAAGCCCTTACTTGCTTGCCTCGGTAGATCAAGAACTATTTGGTTCTAATGCCCCAGTGAAGAAGCGCAGTGAAATTGTTGAAGAGATGTACCCATACATTGAAGCGCAGCTTGCGAAAGGTGCGTATCTTGGTCATATCACACGTCACATGTTGGGTTTGTTCCAAAATATGCCGGGTGCTAGACAATGGCGTCGTCACATCAGTGAAAATGCGCACAAGCCAGGTTCTGGCCTAGAAGTGCTGCAGGATGCGTTAGCGAAGATTCCAAAAGAGCTGAATGTGTAAAATTCACCAGTGGTTGGCTAAAAATACCAACTTACGGACAGTGAAGCCAGAGCGTAGAAATGCCTCTGGCTTTATTTTTGTTTAAAAATCATAACCTTAATTTGTTTTAGATAAGTTGGTATGGAAACTGCTCTAGTCGTTTAAAACAAATGGAGAAGTGATTATGTTGGAGCTGATCTTTATTTTAGTATTTGCCGCGACCTTGTTAGTAACAGGCATCACGATGATGACAGTGTTCGCAGCAACAGGTATTGCGTTGGTTGTGATGTTTTTACTTGGCATGATCGGCGCGGTACTCAAACTATTACCATGGCTGATAGTCATCGCATTGGGTATTTGGTTCTTTAAAAACTTCGTTGCCCAACCGCGGTATAAATAGTTGGTTATAGACGATTTAGTTGATAGCGAGGCGTGAGAGTATGGTATATTTCCCCTCACGCCCTCATTGTTGAATATCAGCTATCTCGGAGTACACATTCCATGACAAATAAAGCGACCATCGCTTTAACAGCATTATCATTAGCCGCA
>NZ_JAWOUO010000129.1:0-1137 GCF_033339435.1 Vibrio sp. 378 | reverse complement strand
CTTTAAAAATTTAGCCGTGCACTATACCCGAATTTGAGTGATTTATCTCACTTTTCTCACTGAAACTCGATAAAAGAAAAAACGGTGAACCCTGCCATGCAGTCGATTCACCGTTTCATTCCAATATTTGCGCGAAGAATGGCGAATTCCCTATCCTTCAATACCCGCAAGTTGCAGTAATATTTGCTCTAGTTCATCCCAAGGAAGAAGCTGAGAATCAATCACTTCAAGTCGTGATTCAAACCCTTCTAAGCTGATTTCGTTGACCGATACCACGCGATTTGCCACGTTAAATGCGTAACACCCTTGATTGGTGTTGACTACCGCTTTCACACGTTCGGCAGTTAGGTCAGACAACATCGAGAACAGCTTATCAAAATCGAACTTGTATTCAGCGCCAAATAGCCAGCCACAACTGAAATAGCCCTGCCCTTTGTTCTCTTTACGGATGAAAGCTTCACCCGGTGGTAACTGAAACTGAGGCTCTTGGTGTGCATGCTCATGGTGATGCGTTTCGATATGAGAAGAAGCACTGCCGTGTACGCGTTCAATATCCAGAACTTCAATCGGCAGCTCGCCGTTGTGAATCAACTTACTGAACACTTTAGCTGGCGTTTGATCGGTAACCCAATCGTTGAACACATCAATATCATGGCTTGAACAGAGATCGACTTTGCTGCCAATCACCACATCGGCACTGTCTAGCTGATCAACAAAGTTTTGATTAGACGTGTATTTTTCATCGCTCAAGTTACGAGGGTCGACTAACGCGATGGTCGCCTTTAAATCAACGTATGGCAGATATTGCTCTGATGTCAGCGTCGCAATCACTTGTTTTGGATGACCAAGGCCTGTTGGTTCAATCAACAAACGATCTGGCTTTTGGCGCAATAATGCCGTAATACCAACAGACATAGGAACGCCTGCGGTACAACACATGCAACCGCCCGGCACTTCTTTAATCAACGCACCTTGGTCGGTCATTAATGCACCATCGATGCCAATCTCACCAAACTCATTGACCAACACCGCCCAATTTTCATTTTCAGGTTTGTTCTTTAAAAGATTTAAAATCGTGGTCGTTTTACCGACACCCAAAAATCCGGTCAGTATGTTGGTTGGTACTCGATTTGACAT
>NZ_JAWOUO010000128.1:0-1141 GCF_033339435.1 Vibrio sp. 378 | reverse complement strand
TCAAATTTTCTTTTTGATCCCCTTGTCAGCATTCCCTTATCCTTTCATTTCTGTACCATTCATTCACTTAATTTATATCTAATGCGTAAATAACCATCAGGTAACCGCTCATTAAATTGATGGGTATCTGAGTTCGTTTTACGCATGGTGAATTGAAAAGATGGAGCCGTACTTTGAAATTCCCCACCCTTGCCTTGACCATGCTGACTGCACTTGTTGCCGGAAACAGTATGGCAACGACCCCACCATCACCAATTTGGCATCCGATCACGCTGAGTGACGGAAGCAATAGCGAGGCGATTTTACGCGGAACTGCTGATTTCCATTGGTTTGAAGACAAACAAGGCAATGCTTTGATTCAGGAAGATGGCGTTTGGTTTTTTGCTCAGATCCAGCGTAATTCAGACATCCCTGAGTTGCTCTCGACTGGTATTGAGAAAACCCAATCCAGTGATGCGCCTGATTCAGCGAAGTTTCGTCCTGACGTGCAAGTTAAGCCGGAGCTGTCTTCGTTAAAAGCGATTGAACCTATGGCTCGCCAAAACTTATTGCGCACGGCACAAGGTTATCAGGCGATGAGCAGCTCGAGCGTGAAACAGCAGCCTCTGTTGGTTGTGCAGGTTTCTTTTAACGATCAAGCGATGGTGCACAATTTCGAGCAACGTGTTTTCGACACGAATGGCCAAAGCGTTGTGGATTACTTTGATAAAAACTCTCAAGGTAAATTTAAAGTCGTCCCAGCTATCGAGAGTTACGGCACCGCGAATGATGGTGTGATCAATGTGTCCGTGGCACAAAGCCACCCAAATTGTCACTCTAGTTCTAGCGACACCACATGTACGGCCAAGCTGAACGCCGTGTTTACAGAGGCCTACCAAAAACTGGATCCGTACTTCAATCTTTCTGCTTACGACAGTAACCAAGATGGAACCGTTGAACCTTCAGAGTTGTCAGTGATGTTTATCTTTGCTGGTGGCGACCGTTCAACCGGATTCCTTGACCGTCCTGCTATCTGGCCACACAAATTCTCTCACAATGATGTCACGCTAGATGGCAAAAAGATCACTGACTACTGCGTGTTTGCTGACTACCAAGTTGATCATCAAGCGACGTTGGGTGTGATCGTACATGAGCTTGGCCA
>NZ_JAWOUO010000127.1:0-1142 GCF_033339435.1 Vibrio sp. 378 | reverse complement strand
TGGGACAAGCCGCGAAGAAAACCGTATCTAAGTGGACCTTCAAACCCAAAATGGTTGACGGTAAAGCGGTTAGCTCTCGCCTTTCTCAAGAAATTGAGTTCTCTACAAACTAAGGAGTCATACGTATGAAAGCATATACCAAACTGTTGGCTTCTCTAGTGTTATTGTCAGGCGCGTATGGCGCGCCTGGTTTTGCCAACACTCCGGAGTTGTCAGACAAAACGTTTCGAACGGTAAACAAAGTTCAGGAACTCATTGCTACAGAAAAGTACGCTGATGCCCTTTCTAAATTGAACTCAGCATTAAGTAGTACAAGCAAAAAACAATATGACCGTGCAGTCTTACTGCAACAGATGGGCTTTTTGTACTCTCTGCAAGATGACTACCCGAAAGCAGCAAAGTATTTTGCTGATGCGTTAAGTTTAAACGCACTTCCAGTGCCTGTAGCCCAGCAAGTTCGTTATAGCTTGGCGCAGCTTTACTTAGCCGAAGGGCAATTTAAAAAGTCAGTAGCAACCATGAATGAGTGGTTCAAAATTGCAGAACCCACCGAAGAAAAGCCACAAGCGCATGCATACATCACCCTAGCGAGTGCTTATGTTCAGCTAGAAGATTACAAAAACGCGATTCCACCAGCTAAGCAAGCAATCGCTATGAGTAAAGAACCTAGTGAATCTTGGTATCAGCTACTGATGTCTGCGCACTATGAACTTAAGCAGTTCAAGAGCGTTGCGGGTGTATTGAAAATATTAACCACTAAATATCCAAAAAATAAGCGTTACTGGACTCAATTGTCTGGTATTTACATGGAGTTAAATCAAGAGCGCAATGCCCTTTCAACACTAGAAATGGCTCATAAATTGGGTCTATTAGAAGGTGAGAAAGAATACCTGCGTTTAGTAAACTTCCAAGCTTATCAAGGGGTGCCTTTCCGCGCAGCGAAAACACTTCAAGCAGCCTTTGATAATGGTCATGTAGAACGCAACGCAAAAAATTTGGAAACACTTGGTTCGTTTTGGCAGCAAGCACAAGAACTTGAACAGGCTATCGACGTCTATCAGCAAGCTTACAATCTTGCTCCACAAGCAAAAACTCAAATAAAGATTGCTCGTTTAATGATTTTAGACAAGCAATATACGGAG
>NZ_JAWOUO010000126.1:0-1143 GCF_033339435.1 Vibrio sp. 378 | reverse complement strand
GGGGTATACCCATTTGTGAATGGGGTATGTCAGGAGTAAAACTTAGTATTTGTCGATGATCGCAAGAACATCTTCTTTGCTTTGAGCGTTGCAGATGGCCTCTACATGCTCTTCATTCATAAACAATTCCGCCAGTTTCGAAATCGCATCAACGTGGCTATTACTGTCCGTTGCCGCTAGCGTGACCAGCATTTTTACTGGGTCATTTTCTTCAGAGTTAAAGTTGACGCCGTTTTGGATCACCGTGATCGCCAGTGACAAACGGTTAACGCCATCTTCAGGGCGAGCGTGTGGCATCGCCATGCCCGGACCTACCACGTAGTAAGGGCCAAGCTCTTCGTGCGAGCGGTAAATTGCCTCAACGTAACTTGGTTCTATCGCGCCATTTTCAATCAAAGCTTCACAAGATTTGCTGATCGCATCTTTCCAGTCGGTTGCGTCAGAATGGATGCGAATGACATCAGAGGTAATCAGTTCACGTAGCATTGGAATGTTTCCGATTTGTTGTTTTGTTGCTGCGTACTTTATCGATCAATTTGCCAGAAAAACCTGAGAGTGATCACAAATGGTAGCGCTATCTGATAGCGCTACCATTAATTGTGATAGCGCTATCATTTTTATCAGGCATCGAAGTTTCATGTGCTGGTGTTCGAGTTCTAATGCGCTAATATCAAAACCATTAAAGCGCTGTGATAAGATGTCGCAGCTGAAATTAGAGAACATTAAATAAAAACAATGAGCGAACCTCGCAAACGAAGAAGTACCGGCAATGTCACTTTGGCTGATGTCGCCAAACAAGCAGGCGTAGGCACGATGACGGTGTCGCGAGCATTACGAACGCCAGAGCTGGTATCCGATAAGCTGAGAGAGAAAATTCAACAAGTGGTTGATGAGCTCGGCTATATCCCGAACAAAGCCGCAGGGGCACTCGCATCTGCAGAAAGTTATTCCATCGCTCTAATCATTCCGTCACTGTTTGAAAAAGCATGCGCGCATTTCTTACCAAGCTTCCAACAGGCGTTAAACAAAGCGGGCTATCAACTATTGCTGGGTTACAGCGACTACTCGATTGAGCAAGAAGAAAAGTTGCTTTCGACTTTTTTAGAGAGCCGTCCTGCGGGCGTTGTACTGTTTGGAAGTGAG
>NZ_JAWOUO010000125.1:0-1146 GCF_033339435.1 Vibrio sp. 378 | reverse complement strand
CGATCTGCGAATTGGAGTGCAAGTGTGGGATACACAAACGGACGAGCGTTGGGATTATCGCGGAGACGAACGTTTCCCATTAATGAGCACATTCAAAACGTTAGCGTGTGCCACCATGCTAAGCGACATGGACAGCGGCAAACTCAACAAAAATGCCACAGCGAAAATCGATGAACGCAATATTGTGGTTTGGTCTCCGGTGATGGATAAACTGGCTGGACAAAGCACACGCATCGAACACGCTTGTGAAGCCGCCCTGTTGATGAGCGACAACACCGCCGCGAACTTAGTGCTAAATGAAATTGGTGGTCCTAAAGCGGTCACACTGTTTTTGCGCTCTATTGGCGACAAAGCAACGCGACTTGACCGATTGGAACCCCGTTTGAATGAAGCAAAACCGGGCGATAAGCGAGACACCACAACGCCTAACGCCATGGTAAACACCCTACACACCTTGATGGAAGATAACGCCCTATCTTACGAGTCACGCACACAGCTGAAAATCTGGATGCAAGACAACAAAGTATCGGATTCGCTCATGCGCTCTGTTCTGCCAAAAGGCTGGTCGATTGCAGACCGCTCTGGCGCAGGTAACTACGGTTCACGCGGCATTAGCGCGGTGATTTGGAAAGACAACTACAAGCCGGTTTACATCAGTATTTACGTCACAGACACTGACCTTTCGCTTCAAGCTCGCGATCAACTGATCGCGCAAATCAGCCAACTGATTTTAGAGCACTACAAAGAAAGTTAAGCTCGAACTCGAGCAACCAAGCCCTTCTCATTCAGAGGGGCTTTTTCTTACCTGCTCTCTCAAATTCTTAACAAATCTCTCTTATTCTTGCTGTCTTCACTACGCTTTACCGAATGGTCACCTCTTGCTAATTAGGCATAAAAATTATCGGTTTAGACATGAGTTCAAGCTCACATTAAGCAACCTGACACTCACAAGTGGCGAGAAATAAACCATACTCTGTTACAGGGACGTATTTTTCTTTAAAATAGCTGCGTGTTACTTATTGTTTACATTTAGAGGAATGTCTAGGGAGATGGCTATTGAGACTTGAAAGAACTTTTGACCCAAATGACTTGTCGACGCAAAACATGGAAAGCCCAATATGTTTACCGATCGGCTTTGTTCACTTT
>NZ_JAWOUO010000124.1:0-1146 GCF_033339435.1 Vibrio sp. 378 | reverse complement strand
CGATAAGTGCGCACATTGTTTTGTGGGAAAAACCTAACTACTCACTGGCCAACCTCGGGTTCTACTTGTTGTACGATGGCATGACCCAAGCAAACATGGATTTCACGGCCGACGTTTGTTATGCCGCGATGATGCACCTGACTGAAGCAATCAAAGACGGCAAACCTGCTGGATTGAAAGAGCTGGGCGATTGGGAAACCATCTATCAAGGGTTGTCGACATTACCTGAGCAAGCTAAGCAGAGCTGGTTTAAGTTTGATCACTTCTATTCGGATCGTTCTTTCCCATTGCTGCTTAAAGAAGTGTTTGCCAATGAGCCAAAACATATTGTCGATATCGGTGGCAATACGGGTAAATGGGCAATGCAGTGCTGCAACTACGATAAAGATGTGCATGTGACCATTGTTGATTTGCCGCAGCAATTGGAAGTCGCGATGTCGAACGTGGCAGAGAATCAGCTCAGCGAGCGCGTGCATCCGTATCCTGCCAATATGCTTGATAAAGCCCAAACATTGCCTGATCATGCCGATATTTGGTGGATGAGCCAGTTCTTAGATTGTTTCTCTCCAATTGAAATTTTAAATATTTTGAAGAAAGTAAAGGCGCAGTTGAGCGCGGGCGATACCGTTTACGTTCTCGAACTGTTTTGGGATGCGCAGAAATACGCGGGCGCGTCATACAGCTTAAATGCTACCTCGCTTTACTTTACCTGCCTAGCCAATGGTAATAGCCGTTTCTACCGTAGTGATGATTTTCTAGAAATTGTTGAAGCAGCAGGTCTCTCTGTTGTGGAAAGAACGGACAACATTGGCCTCGGACATACCTTATTAAAACTCCAAGCAAGCTAGTATAAAGAATGAAAACAGAGCACAAGCAAGTTGTCGTCGTTGGCGCAGGTCCTTCGGGTTCCACCGTTTCTGCGTTGCTAAAATCTCGTGGTATTGATGTTGTCGTGATCGAAAAAGCGACGTTCCCTCGTTTCTCAATTGGCGAAAGCTTACTTCCAGCTTGTATGGAGGTGGTTGAACTTGCCGGAATGACAGAGGCGGTGAAGCAGCATGGCTTCCAATTCAAAGATGGTGCGGCGTTCCGTCGTAATGGGGTCTACACCCACTTTGATTTCACTGACAAATTTACCGCAGGACC
>NZ_JAWOUO010000123.1:0-1148 GCF_033339435.1 Vibrio sp. 378 | reverse complement strand
GCGCCACTTTTATTCGCAAGATTTCAGCTATATTTCCAGTAAGTTCAATGCCATTGAGAAAGAATTAATACGTTCGCCAGAGGACGTGTTCAAGCAAGCGAATAACAGCACGCTCTACATATGGGTGTTTGAAGGTAAGCAGAACGTGTATCAGAATTCGAGCCTGACGATTCCTCAGAACCGAGCCTACAGCATTAGCTCACCTCAAGTTTTAAATCACGAGCGCGCCATCGAATGGAGTGAGGACTCGCTGAATGTTCGCGCGTTTGCGTTTCAAGCTGGGGAGTATCAGGTGGTGCTCGGTATGAGTATCAATCACCATATTTTGTTTTTGGATAAACTCGACTGGATTTTGTTTTGGGCGCTCGGTTTGGCGTTTGTGATTTCTTCCGCGTTGAGCGGTTGGATGGTAAAACGTGGGTTGAAGCCGATTGTGGGATTGAATCAGCACATTCAACAGATATCACCAGAGCAAATGGGCATTCGTCTCGACCCCGATTCGTTGCCAATAGAACTGCGCGAGTTAGCCAACAAACACAACGCGATGCTCGATAGGTTGCAAACTGGTTTTCGCCGCTTGAGCGAGTTTTCTTCTGATATAGCACATGAGTTAAAAACGCCACTCACCAACATTACTACACAAAATCAGGTCATTTTAGGTGCGTGTCGAACGTCTGAAGAGTATCAGGATGCGATTGCCTCAACGTTGGAAGAACTCAACCGCATCACGAAAACCATCAACGATTTGCTCTACATTGCCAAGGCTGAAAACAAGCTCATTCATCGCCATGACGAAGTGTTTGCGGTGCAGGAGGAAATTGACCGCTTGGTCGCGTATTTTGAAATATTGGCCGAAGATGCCGAGGTGCGAATCGTGAGTTCAGGCGACGGTCAGCTCTATATGGACAAAAACATGTTTGAGCGTGCGGTGGGCAATTTGCTCTCCAACGCGATTCGTCATGCGTATGCTGATTCAACCATTGTGATTGACGTTCAAGCGGTTGATGAACAGGTGACGATATCGGTCAGCAACCAAGGTGATACCATTGCCGAGCAAAACTTACCGTACCTTTTCGACCGGTTTTATCGCGCAGATAAATCTCGCCAACATGTCGGTAGCGTAGGTGCAGGGCTAGGTTTGTCGATTA
>NZ_JAWOUO010000122.1:0-1148 GCF_033339435.1 Vibrio sp. 378 | reverse complement strand
TCGTACAAGTGACGAACGTACACGGTTTTGTGCCAACCACCGTCGGTTAACCAGTGTCTTTCTACCGCAAGGTTTGATTCCAAACTCTCAGTATCACGGTTGTCCAAATGCTTCAGACCAAATTGCAATTGATAGTATTCACGTAAGACGTCGTCTAATGGAATTTTGTAGCCGGCGGTGATGGTTTGTTCTGGTTTGGAGAGAGAAAGCGCCGTATTAAAGCTATGACCGCGTGCACTTACCCATGGTTTTTTCCATTTTAAAGTGCCGCGCACACCCGTATCGGTGGAGTAACCAATACCGGTTTCAATTTGGTTTTTCGCAGCAGGCGCTAACGAGACTTTAATCGGCAACTCGCGCCCATCTTCAAGCTTGCTTAAGTCAGGCTCAACAAACACGGAGGAGAACCAATCGGTGTTAGACAGGTTTTGGTTGTATTCACCCACATCAGAGACAAGGTAAGGTTCGCCAATTTCAAAAGGTCGCATCGACTCAACACGGTTTTCCCAGATCTGGCTTCCCGTAATTTCTACCGGACCAAAGTGATAGCGAATACCGCTGTCGTAGTGCAAACGCACATTGGCTTCATTCAATTCAGGGATCACTTCCAGCTTGTTGAGCTTAAAGTCACCATTGAAGTAGCCACGTTGCAAAGCCAGGTTACGGATCCCTGATTTAAGGCTGTCATACTCACCCTGATTTAAAATCCGCCCAACTTTTAAAGGCGATTTGGCGATGAGATTCGCGAATTCTTCATCCTCTTTCGCTTCACCGCTGATCACGACATCCATTACTTTGATCTTAACTGGTAAACCTTTGTGGATGTTAACGATCAGCTCGTCATTCCCTTCGGAAATAGAGTATGAAATTTTTGCATGATAATAGCCAAGCGCATTCAGCGCTTCGGTGATACTTTGATCCAATCGCGCCTGAAAGCGCAGCGAAGTGGAGTAATCCTTCTCTGGAATCGAAGACAGGTACGCTTTCACGTTATCTTCCAGTGCGCCATCGATGCCTTTAAGCTTTAAAGAAACATCGGCATACGCGCTCTGAGAAACAACCAACAAGCCAACAATGGTGGGGAGAGCTTTTTTTATCATGCTTTTTTAGCTGAATGAGGTTAAATAAACGTAAATAATGATAACGCA
>NZ_JAWOUO010000121.1:0-1153 GCF_033339435.1 Vibrio sp. 378 | reverse complement strand
ACTCGACGCTCCAGACCTACCTCACCACTATCGCATTTCTTCTGAGATTGGTACGGTTTGGGTGTTAAGCCATCACATGGTCAGTGCCGGTAAATCGTGTCGCGAAAACTTGTTGTCTTCAATTACCGAATGGCAAAGCGAGTATGGCTACGCGCTGCAACCTAACGACCTACTCTTCCTTGTTTGCGATCATTGGATCAGTCGCAGTAAAACCAGCCGAGAACTGCTCCATTGGTGGATGGGTGAATTGCCGGATCAAATCAACGAATATACTGAGCAAGGCATCACTCTTTACACCAGTGAATCTCAGCTCACTCAATCCCTTGATACACGCTTTGGTATCAGCCCTTGTTACATCAAATTTGGCCACCCTTTGCGTCGTTCTAACAAACAGCAACTGGTTCGAAAGTACTTGCAGTTGTACGCCGTATTACAGTGGTAGTATCAAATTGCAACAGGTAGATTATCAGTCTATTCATACATTTGTTTGATACGGCTCGATAAATCTAATCATCTCGTATTAACCCTCTTGCCTCATATGGCCTAGCCCAATTAGATTCTGACTACTGAAATCAAAGTTGGTGTCCATGTAACACCAATCAAAAACCATTGATCTAGGTTGTCGTAATAATGATGAGCATCTCGCAGCTTCTTGGCTGCATTTCTAAACAAGTAGATGGGCAGTACATCGCGCAATATGAGGACTTGACACTTCGCAGTGTCTTCCAACCCATTTATAAAAAGGATCTTTCCATCATCGGCTTGGAAGCCTTAGTCCGAATCAGCACTGCGGATGGTTCTATGATACGTCCGGATCTCTTTTTCCAATCTCCTTCCATCTCTGAACATGTTCAACTTAATGTCGAGCGACTTAGTCGCCTTATTCACATCAAAAACTTTGGGCAATCTCGTTACCGCAACAAAAAGCTCTTTCTTAATGTGCTTCCCAGAGCTGCAGAAATGCTGGCGAAGGACCTTTCATACAGCCATTTACTAAAGCAAGTGATTTGTGAGGCGGATTTGTGTCGCGAACAAATCGTGATGGAGTTAGTTGAATTAAGCGCAGGCGATGAGTCCTTTCTGTACAAAGCGACGAAAGAACTGAGTGACGGAGGCTTTAAACTTGCTATTGACGACTACGGCATTAATGCCT
>NZ_JAWOUO010000120.1:0-1156 GCF_033339435.1 Vibrio sp. 378 | reverse complement strand
AACCAGCTTTACTGCCGACTTTTTCTAGCGCAGCAACGTGGCCATCTGATAGATCCATTACGTGAATGTAATCACGAACACCAGTACCATCTTTGGTTGGGTAATCACTACCGAATACAGATAGAAACTCGCGACGACCAACCGCTACTTGAGAAATAAATGGCATTAGGTTGTTCGGAATACCTTGCGGGTCTTCACCTAACTCACCAGTTGGGTGCGAACCAACAGGGTTGAAGTAACGAAGAAGTGTGATGCTCCAGTCTGGGTTCGCTTTTTGGAAGTCAGTTAAGCACTCTTCTACCATTAACTTGCTACGACCGTATGGGTTAGTCGCACTAGTTGGGAAGTCCTCAGTAATTGGCACTGATGCAGGATCACCATAAACTGTCGCAGATGAGCTAAATACCAGTGATTTCACGCCTGCTTCGCGCATTGCATCCACAAGAACAAGTGTGCCATTTACGTTGTTATCGTAATACTCAAGCGGTTTTTCTACTGATTCTCCGACTGCTTTTAGGCCAGCAAAGTGGATCACGGCTTGGATGTCGTGCTGCGCGAATACCGTATCCAAAAAGGCTTCGTCACGGATGTCACCTTGGTGGAACTCAGGCTGTTTGCCAGTCAGCGCTTCAATACGGTTTAACACTTCCAGTTTGGCGTTACACAAGTTATCAACGATGATAGGTTCCATTCCCGCTTCAATCATCTGAACGCAAGTGTGACTACCGATGTATCCCATACCGCCTGTGACAAGAACTTTCACTTTTTGCTTCTCCACGTTTGCTGCTTTCTGTTCACACCTCACTCTGATGCGCTAAAAGCCAATCGCCATTGCATCGAATCGGTACGCCCATTTCTTAACTGGCTAAAAGTCTAGCAACCAATCTCGATCCAGATCCGTGATCGAATTCAAATTGTGTAAACGTTTCCACAAAATTACACAAAAGCCTTATTTTAGATGCCGACTTTAGTTAAATTAAACCGGGAAGATGATGAGCAGTGAAGATGAGTCGAGCAGATACCGCTCTCTTTCATGGATCGCACGATTTTACTAAAAGTTTGTGCATCCCTAAGTAGCTGTTTACAATAGCCAGATTATTGAGTTCTCACTTGGACTGTGAGCAATGCCAACGGGAAATGTACATGGCAACACTAA
>NZ_JAWOUO010000119.1:0-1158 GCF_033339435.1 Vibrio sp. 378 | reverse complement strand
TCATCGCCTGAGTTAACAGCGTTGGTGTGGTGGTCGCGAGCGCTTTCAGCAGAGAAAACACCGTGTTGTTACCCATCTCGTCAATGTTCATGTCACTGGCGATCTCAAGCGGCGCGTTCATGTGCTCTGACGACGCTTTGGTCACTTCATTCACTTCCTGCGAAACGTTTTGGACGATGCTTGGCAACTCAGCCCACCATTGTTTCGCGGGTTCTGATATCGCCGCTAAACCGAGTATTGAAACACTCACCAGTAACGTCAACGTCACCACCACGGTTATCGTGCGTGGCAGACCTTTATCTTCAAAATAATTGATCAGCGGGCTAAACAGCAGTGCCACGAACGTACTTATCACCATAGGTAACAGCACCGGTTTGGCGAAGTAGAGCGCAGGAACAAGCAATAACACCAGCAGAGACACACCAATCACGGTATTGATGGGAAGGTTTAATTTTCCATTCATGCGCGTCCTCTACTGATGAGGTGGTAAATCGGAAGGTTGAGCCGCTTCTTCACCTGCTTCTTTTGAGGATGCAGCAGACGACGAAGATTTGGCTAGCTGACCACTCAAATCCATCGCGCCATTGAGCAGCAAACTGATGGAGGAGAAAGATGACGTGACGCGAGACAGTCGCCCAGCTTTCGCAACAGCAATCGCGGCAAAAGCGCTCAACCCAAGCGCAGTCCACGGGTTTTCTTGCACGAATCGGTTCGAGGTAAATTTGAGGGTTTGCTTATCCAGCAAGCATTGCTCCAAAGCCGCTTTACCCTCGATGCGTTTTATCTGCATGGCTCGGTCGAGTTTGGTTAGAGAACGCATGCCAGCCCTCCTGCAATTGGTCGGTTGTATTTTTGAAACCAAGGAAGTGCGTCAGCCGCTTCTGCCACCACGCTAACCCAACTAACGCTAGACCTAACGACACAATAAACACGCCAACACTTAGCAGTAGTTGAGCGGTAAAGTGGTACGTCACTACACCCGCAGCCAAACACACACTGAAGATAAACAGCACCGACAGCAGCGTAAAAATGATGCTGAACATCACGATTTGGCGCGCAGCCGCCACGTTGACTTTCATCTCTAGCAGAAACAAATCCAACGTCGAGCCCGACCACGTTCGCAGTGACGTCGAAAGGTCGTCAATCTGTGACAAAATG
>NZ_JAWOUO010000118.1:0-1161 GCF_033339435.1 Vibrio sp. 378 | reverse complement strand
TACTGTTACGTGAAACGTGGATCACTTGGGCAGAAGAAGTCCTAACAGAACTTGAAGTAATTGGTTAATTTCCTTTTACTTAGAGACAACGAAAAAGGCTTGCCACTTGGCAAGCCTTTTGTCTTTTTGAAACCGGATTTACGCTTCTACGGCTACACGAGGGCGAACACCCAAAGTATGGCATAGCGCATAAGTCATCTCCGCACGATTCAGCGTATAGAAGTGGAAATCTTTCACACCTTCGCGACTTAGTACACGAACCATATCAATAGCTTGGCTTGCACCTACAAGTTGGCGAGTCACAGGATCATCATCCAAACCTTCAAACTGTTTGCTCATCCATCCTGGCACTTTAACGTTATTCTGCGCTGCAAAGCGTGCGGCTTGCTTAAAGTTCGAAACTGGCAAAATACCCGGTACGATTTCTACATCGATTCCCGCCGCAACACAGCGGTCACGAAAACGCAGATAAGATGCCACATCAAAGAAGAACGGAGTAATGGCACGGTTTGCACCAGCATCCACTTTACGTTTTAGGTTTAGCAGATCCGATTGAGCACTTTTTGCTTCTGGATGCACTTCTGGAAAAGCCGCCACAGAAATATCAAAATCGTGACGAGATTTTAGTAGCTCAACCAAGTCAGAAGCATACATATCTGGAGCACCGCCACCATGTGGGATGTCACCACGCAGCGCAACGATATTTTCGATGCCGTTATTCCAGTAATCATCAGCAATCTCAATCAACTCTGAACGTGTTGCATCGATACAAGTGAGGTGAGGCGCAGCAACTAAGCCGGTCTCTGCTTTGATTTCCTTGATAATGGAATGAGTTCTATCACGCTCACCAGAGTTTGCTCCGTATGTTACCGAAACAAATTTAGGCTTGAGCGTTTTGAGACGATGCACAGAGTTCCACAGCGTTTCTTCCATCTTTTCACTGCTTGGCGGAAAAAACTCAAACGAGACATTAATGTTATCTGACAACTCAGCGATATTCTGGTTTAAGGCGTCGATATGGCCTGCGTGCGTGTATCCCATCTTACTCTCCCTGTGGCACTCCGCCACGAAATCAAAATCCTTGAATCGACGTTTAGACGTCTATATGTCTACAGAATGTATTGAATACGATTTAATGTCAACCTTGTAATTATGAATTTT
>NZ_JAWOUO010000117.1:0-1165 GCF_033339435.1 Vibrio sp. 378 | reverse complement strand
TGTCTAAAGAAAAATTTGAACGTACGAAACCGCACGTTAACGTTGGTACTATCGGCCACGTTGACCACGGTAAAACAACTCTAACTGCAGCTATCTGTACTACTCTTGCTAAAGTTTACGGCGGTGTAGCTAAAGACTTCGCATCTATCGATAACGCTCCAGAAGAGCGTGAGCGCGGTATCACAATCGCAACTTCTCACGTTGAGTACGACACTCCATCACGCCACTACGCACACGTTGACTGTCCAGGACACGCTGACTATGTTAAAAACATGATCACTGGTGCTGCACAGATGGACGGTGGTATCCTAGTTGTTGCTGCGACAGATGGCCCAATGCCACAAACTCGTGAGCACATCCTACTAGGCCGTCAGGTTGGTATCCCATACATCATCGTATTCATGAACAAATGTGACATGGTTGACGATGAAGAGCTACTAGAACTAGTAGAAATGGAAGTTCGTGAACTTCTATCTGAATACGATTTCCCAGGTGATGACCTACCAGTTATCCAAGGTTCTGCACTAGGCGCACTAAACGGCGAAGAGCAGTGGGAAGCGAAAATCGTTGAACTAGCAGAAGCTCTAGATACTTACATCCCTGAGCCAGAGCGTGCGGTAGATCAGCCATTCCTAATGCCTATCGAAGACGTATTCTCAATCCAAGGTCGTGGTACAGTAGTAACTGGCCGTATCGAGCGTGGTATCCTAACTGTAGGTGACGAAGTTGCTATCGTAGGTATCAAAGACACTACTACAACTACATGTACTGGTGTTGAGATGTTCCGTAAGCTTCTAGACGAAGGCCGTGCAGGTGAGAACGTTGGTGCACTTCTACGTGGTACTAAGCGTGACGAAGTTGAGCGTGGTCAAGTACTAGCTAAGCCTGGTTCAATCACTCCACACACTAAGTTCGAATCAGAAGTATACGTACTGTCTAAAGATGAAGGTGGTCGTCACACTCCATTCTTCAAAGGCTACCGTCCACAATTCTACTTCCGTACAACTGACGTAACTGGTGACATCCAGCTACCAGACGGCGTAGAAATGGTAATGCCAGGCGACAACGTACAGATGACTGTAGAGCTAATCGCACCAATCGCAATGGACGAAGGTCTACGTTTCGCGATCCGTGAAGGTGGCCGTACAGTAGGTGCTGGTGTTGT
>NZ_JAWOUO010000116.1:0-1169 GCF_033339435.1 Vibrio sp. 378 | reverse complement strand
GTTAATAAGCGCGAGCTTTTCTTCGTCTTTCGCTTTGTTTAACTCTTCAATGACTTCTTTGGTTTTGGTCGTCAGATAGTCGGTCGCGTCTTTTGAGTACTTTTCTTGCGTTTTGACGAGCTTAATCAGCTTGTCACGAGGGATGGACTCACGCTCAATCGCGGACGCTAATTGATTTCTCAACTCTTCATTTTTTTGGAAAAGTTGTAGCTGAAGCGCATCACGCTCGTCACCTGCCGTTTGAGATAGGCTTTGCGATAAATCGACAATGTCGATGTTCAAGCTATCTATAGAAGCTTCTGCTTCAGAGATAATAGGAGGCTCTGTGCTTTCTGTGGCTTGCACAAAAATAGGGGTCATCATCGTGATGAATAAAGCGAATATCGCTACCCAAGGTGTCTGGCGATTTTTCAGGGGGAAATGAAACGTCATTTTTACCTCGTAGGAAACGAATCCCGATCGGAGCGATCAAGAATCGGAATGTAAAGCCTTGAAATGATATGCCCTAAGTTTACATCACTAAATTGCAAACCGAGCAGCATTTAGTTAATTAAGCGTCAGAGTTCAACAATGACCGTCGTTTTGTCATCACTTATGAGAATCCGGTCTTTTATTGACCCTAAAAGCAAACAAGCCTTTCACTGTTGGTAAAAGGCTTGTTTCAATTTGGCTATGGGCGATTTGGGTGGTTCAGAATGTGGTCTTCCCAATCCACCACATCAATTTCGTACACCACTTTGTTGCGGACACTTTCGCCCGCCGCGTGCATTGCGGATTTCGAGCCCGTAATCAACGGGTGCCATTCTGGTAATGGCTGATTTTCGGCTAACAGACGGTAAGCACACGTGTGCGGTAACCAAGTGAAATCGTCGATGTCTTCGCGTGTCAGCTTGGTGCACTCTTCGCCAGAGGTAAAGCGATTTGGGTAGTCCTTACATGAACATGTTTTGCTGTTCAGCCAGCTACACGCCACATTGGTGTAGTAGATTTCATCGGTATCTTCATCCATTAGCTTGTGCAGACAACACTTGCCACACCCATCACAAAGAGATTCCCATTCCTCTTCGCTCATGTGTTCTAACGATTTACTTTGCCAAAATGGAGTGCTCATACTTCAGGTCTCACCAAGGGAATTAGGGGCCGATTTATACTCTTCTCGCCGCAAAAGT
>NZ_JAWOUO010000115.1:0-1171 GCF_033339435.1 Vibrio sp. 378 | reverse complement strand
GATAATCAACGGCTTTTTTCGTATCTACTGTCAAACTTCTTGTTATACACATCTAGAAAGTCGTTCATCAGCTTAGAAATGGTACTGTGTAACCACACAATCATAGGATCGTTTTTGTAGGCCTTGTCGTATATAAAGCCAAACTCTTTCTCTAGCACCGGCAGAAACACCTCATCGCTTGAAGTAACGTAGCTAAATTTTTCATCCAACTGTTCTGCTATATATATTGAACAAGGAAACAATAAGTCTGTCGTCTCAACGGCATTAATAATGACACTGATATGCGTCGTTTTAAGTTTTACTTTGAAGTCAATACCGTGACTTAACAGCAATCTTGAGAGTTTATCTTGCCGCTCATTCCAATGCTTTTGCAAGTGGATAGCCAGAGGATAAGACGCGATTGTCTCCAAGGATATTGACTCGTTATTAATTGGATGATCTTTTCTACAGACCATAACCGACATATCTTTTCCGACTTTTCTTTGGACCAAGTTTTTATTTAAATTTAATGGAAAATAATGAATTCCAAAATGAACGAGCTGATTATTAATTCGATCTGGCGTTAACTCATTCCAATCTTCAATGGTTAATTCTATATTCGGCGCGTTCTCTGAAAAATATTGAATTATTTCTGGGGCTAGCCAATATGCGATGTAGCTATTCATCGCTATATTGATTTTTATATCTGAGGTCGATGGATCAAAAGACATATCCTCAGTTAATTCATCAATATCATGAATAATATTATTGAGCTTGGCACGTATGGAGATTGCTTTTGGCGTTAGCTCCATCCTGCCGTTTTTTCTGGTAAGTAATTCATCCTGAAATATTTCCCTTAAGCTTCTTAGAGTTCGGCTCACCGCAGAAGCACTTGTCGACATTTGGTTTGCTGTTGCTGTGATACTTTTTGTTTCCAACATCAACGCCTACGGTTTCAGTAAGTTATAGTTAAATATCATGTCTAAACTCTCTCACAACGCTCCCTAAAAACATAATATCAATTTTGATAAGTATCAAGTATCACTATTATCAATTGTGGACAAGAACATATTAATTAAACTAGTTCCATCTTGGTTGGAGTAGAAGAATCCCTTATGGCTGGTTTACATACTACAGTGAAAGTTGTTGGCTCAAAATGCAACTATGATTGTCAATATTGTTTTTATTTAGA
>NZ_JAWOUO010000114.1:0-1179 GCF_033339435.1 Vibrio sp. 378 | reverse complement strand
ACGGGGCACTTCCATTCACAATATGGGTTACCGCAATCCAAACAGCGATCGGCTTGCGCCGTTGCTTGTTGTTTCGTGAACGGCTCGTAGATTTCAACAAACTCAATCTTACGAATCTTAATTGGTTTTTTCGCCGGATCTACGCGTTGAACATCGATAAATTGGTAAACGTTCTGACTCATGATTCAAACATCCTCCATGAGTTATTGCGCTTGAACGCGCAGTTCAGCAGCGCTGCGGCTTTGGTGACCAAGTAGCGTGTTTAAGTCAGCCGCTTGAGGTTTCACCAAGTAGAACTTCGGAATCCATTCGTCAAAGTTCGCCAAAATATGTTCTGCATGGCTAGAGCCAGTCTCTTCGAGATGCTCCGCAATTAGGCCGCGCAAGTGCTCTTGGTGGATGTATAGATCCGACAGTGAAATGGCTTCCACCGATTCGTTGTTTACACGGCCTTGGAAGTCTTGATTTTCATCCAACACGTACGCAAACCCCCCCGTCATACCAGCGCCGAAGTTCACTCCTGTGGCGCCAAGAATAGCCACAATGCCGCCAGTCATGTATTCACAAGCGTTATCACCCGCGCCTTCGATTACTGCGATGGTGCCAGAGTTACGAACACCAAAACGCTCTCCCGCTTTACCCGCAGCAAACAGTTTGCCTCCTGTCGCGCCGTACAAACATGTGTTACCGATAATGGTGGCTTCGTTACATTTAAATGCAGTGCCTAGGTGAGGTTTAATCGCGATTTTACCGCCTGCCATGCCTTTGCCTACGTAGTCGTTCGCATCACCAGTGAGGTAAAGCTCTACGCCGCCCGCATTCCAAACACCAAACGACTGGCCAGCCGTACCATCAAGATAGATTTTGATTGGCGAAGCTGCCAAACCTTGGTTGCCATAGCGTTTTGCTATCTCACCAGATAAACGCGCGCCAACAGAACGGTCGGTGTTGATGACGTTGTAGAAGAAACTTGCTGATTGGCTGTTTTCGACAGCATTCAAGGCATCATCAACGATTTTTTGGTTGAGTTCGGCTTTATCAAACGGTTTGTTTGGCTCCGTCCAAAATAGTGGATGACCTTCGGCAGAAATAGGAGCTTCTAAGATGTTTGATAGATCCAACTTGGTTTGCTTCGCAGTGAATCCCTCGACGGCTTCAAGTAAATCAGTACGACCAATT
>NZ_JAWOUO010000113.1:0-1183 GCF_033339435.1 Vibrio sp. 378 | reverse complement strand
ATCCAGCTTGTCCATACTGACTTTTGCATTTGCCATGAAGGTTTGTCTTGCTTTACCTGTTAACGATTTGGATTGCGGTAAATTCACCGTTCTTGGGTTTTTGTGCACGCCATTTACTAGGAACTCATAATGTAAGTGAGGTCCTGTCACACGACCTGTCCCGCCAAGCGTACCGATAGTTTGACCTTGTTTAACACGTTGACCCGTTTTGACTGTGCGCTTCGTTAAGTGCAGATACTTGGTAATGTAAGTATTGCTGTGCTTGATGAACACGTAGTTCCCGTTGAACTTGTTGTAAGCCGATTTTTGCACCACACCATCACCAGCGGCCCAAATTGGCGTACCAACAGGTGCTGCGTAGTCAGTGCCTCGGTGAGGACGTACTCGACCCGTAACTGGGTGAAGACGACGTGGGTTAAAGTTTGAAGTCACGCGACGGAAATCCAGTGGAGCGCGCAAGAAGGCTTTTTTCATCGCTCGGCCATTTTCGTCGTAATATTTGCCCGTTTTTTCATCTAAAATAGCCGTAAACGTATCGCCCTGGTTTTTGAATATCGCAGCGATGATTTTTCCGCGACCAATGACTTCACCTTCTACAACTTCTTCTTGATACAGCACTCGGAAAGAGTCGTTTTTGCGAATATCGAGTGCGAAGTCGATATCCCAGCCAAAAATTCCTGCTAGCTCCATGATTTGGTTGCCATTCAAGCCAGACGAAATTCCTGCGTTCCAGAAGTTGGATTTGATGGTTGCCTCGGCGTAGTTGAATTGGTAATCGACCTCTTTTTTATCGACCTCAGAAACGTATTTGCCGTCTTGCAGTTTGATGCGAAAGGTTTCAAATGCGCTTAGCGTACGGCGCAGTTGAACCAAGTCGTTTTTCTCATCAAAACCAAATTGCAATTTATCGCCCGGACGAAGACGAGTTAACTGCTGTTCAATTTCTTTATCGGAGGACACTAACTCGTGCAGTAGACGAGCAGAGAGCCCCACTCGATTAAATAGAATGGCGGCGCTCTCGCCATTTTTTACTTTGTAAGTTTCCCAGCGCAAAACCGAAGACATCTGAGAAGCGCCATTTAATGTCGTCAATTCAAGTGAGATCGGCACAGGATAGTGTTGACCAACTTTTAATCGGCTTTGTTGCGGGTTGAGGTCTTGCGGATCGGGCAGAAAGAACAGT
>NZ_JAWOUO010000112.1:0-1185 GCF_033339435.1 Vibrio sp. 378 | reverse complement strand
GGCGTACTCCTTGACGACGAATCATGTGGTACCCCTGAGCTGGCGTTGATGGTACAACGACCTGCATGTTTTGCTCAGCACACAATTGAAGGTAACGCTCTAGACGAGCAGATGAGTGCTCCGGACCTTGGCCTTCGTAACCATGAGGCAGAAGCATCGTCAGGCCGCACAAACGTCCCCACTTTTGCTCACCAGACGAAATGAATTGATCAATAACCACTTGTGCGCCGTTAGCGAAGTCACCAAACTGCGCTTCCCAAATGGTCAAACCGCCAGGTTCAGCTGTTGCATAACCGTACTCAAATGCAAGAACAGCTTCTTCCGACAACACAGAGTCAAAAACTTGGAAAGGCCCCTGCTTGTCATGGATATTCGCTAGCGGGATGTAAGTGCTTGCATCTGATTGGTTGTGAAGAACTGAGTGACGATGGAAGAAAGTACCACGACCTGAGTCCTGACCAGAAATACGGATACGCTTACCATCGTCTACCAATGTCGCGTAAGCCAATGTTTCAGCCATACCCCAGTCAATAGCCTTCTCACCTGTCATCATTGCTAAGCGATCGTTGTACAGCTTGTTTACTCGGCTTTGCAGCTTGTGGCTTTCCGGGTACTGACATAAACGATTACCTAGTTCGACAAGGCGTTGCTTATCGTAGGTCGCCTCCCATTGCATATCCCACTCGTGTCCCAAGTAAGGAGACCAGTCTACAGAATGCAATGCCATCGGACGCCACTCTTTCACCACGACTTCACCGCGGTCAAGTGCATCACGATACTCGTTCACCAACTGCGTTGCAGTTTCAATATCCGACTCATTCTTATCAATCAGAACATCGGCGTACAGTTTACGAGGAGTTGGGTGCTTTTTGATTTTTTGGTACATCAACGGCTGAGTCGCGTTCGGTTCATCCGCTTCGTTGTGACCATGACGACGGTAACAGACCAAATCAATCACGACGTCACGCTTGAACTCGTTGCGGTAATCCAGTGCAATGCGAGTAACAAAAGCAACCGCTTCTGGATCATCGGCGTTAACGTGGAAAATCGGCGCCTGAACCATCTTAGCGATGTCAGTACAATACATGGTTGATCGAGTGTCACGCGGGTTAGACGTTGTAAAGCCAACCTGGTTGTTTACAACAATACGAACCGTACCGCCAACGCAGAAACCACGAGCAAGTG
>NZ_JAWOUO010000111.1:0-1192 GCF_033339435.1 Vibrio sp. 378 | reverse complement strand
TAATCGAGTATCAAAGAAACGACATCCCGATGAGCCCAATACGCCATAAAACGAGTTCATGATGATTTTGATTGCTTGAGAAAAGGCTTTCTCGTTGTTTTTCTTCGCAACATCTCGTGCCGCCCAAAGCTTTTCGATCATCTCTGGCAAAAAGTGTTTAGAACGATGAAACTGACCACCACGAAAACCAGGCACGGCTTGATCGTCATCCTTACCAATGTCCAGTAATAAACCTTCGACCAAACCCATTGGGTCGATCAAGAAAGAGCGAATAATAGAGGGATATAGACTCTTAAAATCCAGCACTAAAACTGAGTCATAAAGGTTAGGGATAGAGTCCATTACGTAACCGCCGGGACTCGCAATCCAGTTTTCAGGGTGCAAATTGGGTGCGACGTAACCTGCTCGATGAATTTGTGGCAAATAAAGATTGGTGAACGCCGCGACTGAGCCTCCGACGCGATCCAACTCAACTCCCGTCAACCTCGACCGTTCAATAGCAAACGCGAGGAGATGAGTGTGTTCGAAGATTTTGTTTACCAGCACGCAGTCTTGCAGGTTGTATTTGGCAAGTGAAGGCTTATCGGAGCGATACATGCGATTGATTTCGTCCATACGGTCATGCACGTTATGGATCTCTTTGCCTTCACCGAGTAATTCTTGTGAAACCGATTCTAATGACCAAGACCGAAAGTGATAAGTCGCGGTTTTTAGTGTATCGATGCCATCGAGTACTACACGTCCGGGAATTGAGATAAACCCCTGTTGGCTTTGGGATGAGCTACGAAAGAAGCTTGGCTGATCGGCGCGACCCAACATCAACTTCATGTTGTGCCATTCCGCACGTTTATGAAGGAGACGAAAATCGAAGTCGATAACGTTCCAACCAACAATAACATCAGGATCGAACGACTTAAACCAAGCAATCAATGCTTCGAGTAGTGCTTTTTCATTTTGAACCCATTGAATATTTGTTTCAGCTGGTTCTGGTTCTCCAATCATAATGACTCGAGAGTCATGAGGGCTATCCAAACCGATGGAGTAAAGAATGCCTTTTTCTGAACACTCCAAGTCTAGCGAAACGACATGCAACTTAGGCTCATAGTCACCATTTCGACACTTTGCATTCTGGATACGTTGAAAGCCATTTCGCGGTTGCTGATGACCTGTAAACTCCACACTCCCTTTAATA
>NZ_JAWOUO010000110.1:0-1194 GCF_033339435.1 Vibrio sp. 378 | reverse complement strand
TGCTTGTGCAAGCTCGATTAACACCAAGTCCCCGGCCTCATGCCCACACGTGTCATTGACTTGTTTAAAATAATCCGCATCAATCATGATACAAACCAAAGGCAGTGTTTTGTGCTCCGTGTCATCCCAAAGCTTTTTCAACGTTTTGATTGCACTGCGTCGATTAGGAAGTTGAGTTAATGAGTCCGTTAATGACAGCGCTTCCAGCTGCTTATTTGCCGTTAACAACTGGTTCGTTCTTGCTTCTACTTTTTCTTCTAATTCCAAATTGAGTTTTAAGAGATCACGATTACGTTCGGACACTTGAGAAAACAGCGCATTGAGTGCTTCTAGTAATGGCTCGGTAGACGCGTTAGCTTGTTGCTCTTGTTCGCGATAAGCTTCTAAAGGAGAAACGCCTCGTTCGATGGCTTTGATCTGTTTCGCCATATTTTGATCGATGCCAAGAATGTGGTACGCCAACCAATGAATGAGAAAATCCAACAACTGCTCCGCTGATTGCCGATTATCTTCGTTAATAAAACTTTGCATGCTGACAAAATCGCCCATAAAAGTGCGATGTACTTGAATATGCTTTTGGAGATGCTCGTGATGAATCCCCACTTCTCTCATTAAATTTTCCTCTTCTTTGAAGTGAAATTCGGCGTAACGAGAGAGTTCAAATAACGCGCTCTGAATATCCGCTATCGAAATCGTGTTTCGCGTCAAAAGTTTGCCGTACTTATTAATAAACTCAACGCGATACTGGTGTTGATCGTCAACATCTTCGATTCCTGTTTCAAAATAGATGTCCCAACGAAATGAATTCAACGTTACTACTCCCAATATCGACGAGTCTATATCAAGTCACTATGAGCAACCTGAAATGCCACAATAAATATAGGGAATAGTAACGATAAAAGTTTTCTAACACCCCACTGAGTAGTCAAAATAATGACAAAGATCTCCATGATGGACTATTTTCGCTAAGCAATTCAGCAAATCTAAAAATAATACTGTATAGAGAGTTCAATAAAATCGTCGTCTCGAGCAAAATAAAGTAAGTCTGTCGGCGTATTATTTTTAAATAACCACGCATCAACTTGCCACTTCAGATGGTTCGATATTCTGCTAGAGGCTTCTAACTTTGCGTTATAAACATCTGAGTTATCCAAATCTTGCGTAATCCCAGTGAGAATTTCAGTTCCATCCTCA
>NZ_JAWOUO010000109.1:0-1198 GCF_033339435.1 Vibrio sp. 378 | reverse complement strand
GGTAATCCCCCCATTTTTAGGGGCACTCAAAAGTAGAGGTCATGCGGCCTGTGCCAAGCGCTGTTTCGGCGTGTAGCCGCCCAGCGCCATATTGGGCCGCTCATGGTTATAAACCCACAGCCAGTTCGTGGCAAATTCCTGTAACTCATTCAGTGACTCAAACAGGTAATGGCCCAACCAGTCGTAACGCACAGTGCGGTTAAATCGCTCTATGTAGGCATTCTGCTGCGGGTTGCCTGGCTGGATATACCTCAGCGCAATCCTCTTCTGCTGCGCCCATTGCTTGAGCTCTTCGCTGATGTATTCCGGACCATTATCACAGCGGATAGCGGCTGGTTTGCCCCGCCACTCGATGACCTGCTCCAGCACCCGTTTGACTCGCGAGGCAGGCAAGGAAAAATCCACCTCGATGCACAGTGCTTCGCGATTGAAGTCATCGATCACATTAAACAACCGCACCGAACGACCATCGCTGAGCTGGTCATGCATAAAGTCCATCGACCAACAGTGATTCGGTTGGTCAGGGACTGCCAACGGCTCCGGCTTGGCCCGCACTAGCCGCTTCTTGGGTTTTATCCGCAGATTGAGCTCTAGCGCCCGATAGATCCGGTAGACCCGCTTGTGGTTCCAGCCAAAGCCTTTGACGTTACGCAGGTACAGGAAGCACAGTCCGAAACCCCAGTTGCGCTGGTTGGCGGTGAGGCGCAGCAGCCAGTCGGCAATCTCCTGGTTTTCATCAGCCAGCACGGGCTGATAACGGTAGCAACCCTCGCTCACCTTGAACACCTGGCAAGCCAGACGGATAGAAATGGCGTAATGAGCCACAGCCTTGGTCGCCATCTCCCTGCGGGCAGATGGCGTCACCACTTTTTTGCCATCGCCTCGGAGATGATCTCAGCCTTTAGGCGCTCCTCGGCATACATCTTCTTAAGGCGACGATTTTCCTCTTCCAGCTCTTTGAGGCGCGCCATGAGAGAGGCATCCATGCCACCGAATTTGGAGCGCCACTTGTAGAAGGTGGCGGAGCTGATGCCATGCTCACGGCAGAGCTCAGGGACGGGTGAACCAGACTCGGCCTGCTTGAGGATGGCGATGATCTGTGCATCGCTAAAGCGTGATGTTTTCATGTAGAACCTCCTGCGTTCAAGATACGAGAAAATTCTACTTATGAGCACCTCAGTTTTTCGGGGGGATTACC
>NZ_JAWOUO010000108.1:0-1202 GCF_033339435.1 Vibrio sp. 378 | reverse complement strand
TTGATGAACAAACGCTCACGAAGATTGCAGAAATGACTGGCGGGCAGTACTTCCGTGCGCGAGATGCCGAACAACTTGAAAAGATCTACTACACAATCAACAAACTGGAACCTGTATCAAGCGACCCCCAAACTTGGCGGCCTCAGTCCGAATGGTTCCCATATCCATTGAGTGCAGCTTTAGTGCTTTCTATGTTGTTGTTCCTGCTAAGGAGAAAACATGGCTGAGTTTACTTTCCTTAACCCATATTGGTTACTGGGACTGATAGCAATCCCCTTCGTACTCCTGATTAATCAAAAATTTAGAGCGAAAAAATCCGCGCTGATTGCCCCGCACCTCGCCAAAATGCTTGGGCAGACCACCCAGTCCAAACCCTATTTTACGATTTGGGGCTTGGCTTGGGCGATTGCCTGCGTAGCGCTCGCTGGGCCGAGCTGGCAATCAAATACACGTCCAAGCTTCGAGCTAAGCCAAAATCGTATGCTAGTGCTAGATATGTCTCGCTCGATGTACGCCAGCGACATCAAACCCAATCGCCTTACTCAAACACGTTACAAAGCGTTGGACTTGTTGCCGAAGTGGAAAGAGGGGGCGACTGGATTGATCGCCTATGCAGGCGATGCTTACAGCTTGAGTCCGCTAACGACGGATGCTAGTACACTAGCAGGTATCATCGAGAACTTGTCGCCAGAGCTGATGCCATTCCAAGGCTCGAACCTCCCTGCTGCGATCGAATTGGCGTTAAGTCAATTTTCACAAGCAGGTGCAAACCAAGGAGACATTGTGGTTCTTGCCGATGATCTTGATGATTCAGAATTGGCACGCTCTCTGAATTTAGTTAAAGGTAAAAACATACGAGTCTCGGTTCTTGCAATCGGCACGGCAAACGGCGCACCGATTGCCCTACCCGACGGCTCGCTTCTTAAGACCACGCAAGGCTCGACCGTTGTTGCCAAAACACACCTGAAAAACCTACAAACGCTAGCCAACAAGACGGGCGGTATGTTTGTTCCTATTCAGCACAACAACCGAGACGTGGATAGCATCGCAGCGTACACGAATAATACTGGGAACAACTTGGCAGCAAAACAGAATCAAGAGGTCAAAACCGATTCTCGTTTGAATGGCGGATTTTGGCTATTGCCTCTACTGCTACTGCCTACCGTTTTCCTGTTCCGCCGTGGTGTAATTTGGGTATTTTT
>NZ_JAWOUO010000107.1:0-1210 GCF_033339435.1 Vibrio sp. 378 | reverse complement strand
GGTGTACGTGTCGGTAGTGAAACGTTTGGCGGAATACTCTGCTGCGCTACTTTCTGTTGCCCAAGGTAACTTGGCTGTTGAACTAGAAGTTAAAGGCAAAGACGAACTCGCGCACATGGGGCAAGCAATCATCACCGCTCGCAATACCGCCCAAGCGCTCAAAGTGGTGGCAGAAGGGGAGGCAAAAGCCAAACGAGAGCTGGAAGAGCACAAAGAACACCTTGAAGAATTGATTGAGCAGCGCACTTCGCAGTTGAGACAAGCAAACCTGCGCTTGAATGAAGAGGTCGTGAACCACGCTCAGGCGCGTAATGAAGCCGAGCAGGCGAGCCGCGCGAAATCGGCCTTCTTAGCGACAATGAGCCATGAAATTCGAACGCCAATGAACGGCGTGCTCGGTACCGCTCGTTTGTTAATGGATTCTGGTTTAAATCCAATTCAAAAGCGTTACGCGGAGATCATCAACCGCAGTGGTAAAACCTTGCTTGCCATCTTAAATGACGTTCTGGATTACTCGAAAATTGAAGCAGGCCATCTTGAGATTCGCCGATTGGGCTTCGACCTACATCAAATGGTTGAAGACACGTTCCAACTGATGAACAGCCGAGCGCAAGAGAAGCAACTGCTGTTCTCTTACCACATTGAAAGTGACGTCAGCCGATACTGGAAAGGGGATGTAACGCGCATTAGCCAAGTGCTGAACAATCTAGTGGGTAACGCGATCAAATTCACTGAAGACGGTGAAATTGATATTTACGTCAGCCTGAATCCAGAAGACGAATCGCAAGTGCTATTTGAAGTCTCAGATACAGGTATCGGCATTTCGAAAAAAGATCAGAAAACTCTGTTTGATGCTTTCACGCAAGCAGAAGGTGGTCTGAACCAAATCGGTGGTACAGGGCTTGGTTTGGCGATCCGCAAACGCATCATAGAAGCCATGGGCGGCGTGCTCGAAGTGGACTCAGAAGAGGGCGCAGGCAGCCGTTTCTGGTTCTCCATCCCACTTGAAGAAAGCGAACCTGTTGAAATCGGTGTCGTGGCGAGCGCTCGCTGCAAGGTGAAAGCGAAAGTGCTGTTGGTCGAAGACAATGAAGTAAACCGCGTAGTGGCGGAAGGTTTCCTTCAGAGCATGGGGCATCAAGTTGTGATGGCGGAAGATGGTCTACAAGCTGAACGAATCATTGATAAACAAGATTTTGACATCGCGCTT
>NZ_JAWOUO010000106.1:0-1222 GCF_033339435.1 Vibrio sp. 378 | reverse complement strand
CTGATGTGCCACCTTCGGAACTGTATGCAGACGCACAAGTCTCACTTCCAAGTGGCAACTGGCTTTCTGCGATTGAGGAACTGGAAGCGTTAGACTCACGTTACCCATTTGGTGCCTACTCTGAACAGGTGCAACTTGACCTTATTTACGCATACTACAAAAACGACGACCTAGCGTTAGGCTTAGCAACCATCTCTCGCTTTATGCGCCTAAACCCTACCCATGAAAAAATGGACTGGGTGCTTTACATGCGTGGCCTGAGCCACATGGCTCAAGATCGTAACTTTATGCACGACCTGTTTAACATCGATCGTAGCGACCGCGACCCAGAGCCCGTGAAAAAAGCATTTGATGACTTTAAGAAGCTGCTTCAACGTTATCCAAACAGCCCATATGCGGAAGATGCACAAAAACGCATGGTGGCCTTGAAAAACCGCTTAGCGAATTACGATTTAGCTACCGCTGATTTTTACCTTCGCCGTGAAGCATGGATTGCTGCCATTAACCGTAGCCAAGAGCTTCAAAAATCATTCCCTGATACAGAAGCAGCTCGCAAATCGTTAGAAATTCAGCTGGAAGCCTACAAGCAGCTGCAACTAGAAGATGCCGTTGCAAGAACAGAAGCGCTCATTAAGCTAAATCCTGTCAAATAAACGCCTACCGCCACAGCTCAAACTGTGGCGGTTTTGTTTTCTACCACCAATTCCTTCTCTTTGAACAATCTTGATGATTTTTTGAGCACAACTTATGCTTAGAGTTCTACTCCACCATTAAACTGGACGTGAACGTGACCATATCTAAGTTTTGGGCAATGCTGTTCTTTCTGTTGTCGGCGTCCGTTTACGCTTTGGAAATCTCACCATTAAAACAGCCTCCGTACACGGGTGACTTAGATGTCATCAAAGAGAAAAACGTATTGCGCGTTTTAGTCTCTGCCGATTTAGGCTTCTACTATATCGAAGGAGGAACACCAAAAGGGATTGGCGCAGAGCTGCTGGCTCACTTTGAAAAAGATTTACGCAAAAGCAAACCCAAACTGAACGTACAAATCATCCCTCTAGCGCGAGACCAATTGCTCCCTTCTCTCGAGAACGGCTCTGGTGATTTAGTGGTGGCAAACTTGACGATCACAGAGGCCCGCAAACAAAAAGTCGACTTCAGTACCCCAATCTTATCCGGCATCGAAGAGTGGGTGATCACCAACAAAAGTACTCCAACCATC
>NZ_JAWOUO010000105.1:0-1222 GCF_033339435.1 Vibrio sp. 378 | reverse complement strand
AAGGACAAGCACACCACCCGCACCGGTTATCAGCCGTGGGTGCTGCTGCGTGAATCCAAGGGCAAGACCGCCACCGCTGGCCCGGCGCTGGTGCAGCAGGCTGGCCAGCAGATCGAGCAGGCCCAGCGGCAGCAGGAGAAGGCCCGCAGGCTGGCCAGCCTCGAACTGCCCGAGCGGCAGCTTAGCCGCCACCGGCGCACGGCGCTGGACGAGTACCGCAGCGAGATGGCCGGGCTGGTCAAGCGCTTCGGTGATGACCTCAGCAAGTGCGACTTTATCGCCGCGCAGAAGCTGGCCAGCCGGGGCCGCAGTGCCGAGGAAATCGGCAAGGCCATGGCCGAGGCCAGCCCAGCGCTGGCAGAGCGCAAGCCCGGCCACGAAGCGGATTACATCGAGCGCACCGTCAGCAAGGTCATGGGTCTGCCCAGCGTCCAGCTTGCGCGGGCCGAGCTGGCACGGGCACCGGCACCCCGCCAGCGAGGCATGGACAGGGGCGGGCCAGATTTCAGCATGTAGTGCTTGCGTTGGTACTCACGCCTGTTATACTATGAGTACTCACGCACAGAAGGGGGTTTTATGGAATACGAAAAAAGCGCTTCAGGGTCGGTCTACCTGATCAAAAGTGACAAGGGCTATTGGTTGCCCGGTGGCTTTGGTTATACGTCAAACAAGGCCGAGGCTGGCCGCTTTTCAGTCGCTGATATGGCCAGCCTTAACCTTGACGGCTGCACCTTGTCCTTGTTCCGCGAAGACAAGCCTTTCGGCCCCGGCAAGTTTCTCGGTGACTGATATGAAAGACCAAAAGGACAAGCAGACCGGCGACCTGCTGGCCAGCCCTGACGCTGTACGCCAAGCGCGATATGCCGAGCGCATGAAGGCCAAAGGGATGCGTCAGCGCAAGTTCTGGCTGACCGACGACGAATACGAGGCGCTGCGCGAGTGCCTGGAAGAACTCAGAGCGGCGCAGGGCGGGGGTAGTGACCCCGCCAGCGCCTAACCACCAACTGCCTGCAAAGGAGGCAATCAATGGCTACCCATAAGCCTATCAATATTCTGGAGGCGTTCGCAGCAGCGCCGCCACCGCTGGACTACGTTTTGCCCAACATGGTGGCCGGTACGGTCGGGGCGCTGGTGTCGCCCGGTGGTGCCGGTAAATCCATGCTGGCCCTGCAACTGGCCGCACAGATTGCAGGCGGGCCGGATCTGCTGGAGGTGGGCGAAC
>NZ_JAWOUO010000104.1:0-1229 GCF_033339435.1 Vibrio sp. 378 | reverse complement strand
AGGTGCATATGTCATTTTTGAAGAAGACACTTGCGAGCTTTGGGATCGGCAGCGCTAAGGTAGATTCGATTCTAAATCAGGATGTGCTTTATCCCGGTCAAAGTGTGGATGTTTCTATTCACGTTTATGGTGGCGCGACAGAACAAGCGATCGATAATATCGATATGAAGCTTTGTTGCCGCTACATCGCAGAGGCTCCGGACGACCGTGGTGCGCGAGAAGGGCACAGCATGCGTCGAGTACCGCAAACGCATGTCTTGGCGAAATGGAATCTCCCGTACGCCTTTACGATTCATCCTGGTGAAGAGCGCACCTTCGACGTCAAACTCGACGTGCCTTGGAACACACCAGTGACCATCGGCGATGCAAAAGTCTGGCTAGAAACCGGCTTAGATGTGGCGATGGCGCTTGACCCTACCGACAAAGACATTCTCACCGTTAGACCCGACCCACTTATGGATGCCATATTGTCAGCGTTTGAAGCCCAAGGCTTGCGTATTCGCCAAGTCGAATGTGAAGAGGTAAAAGGTTTCGAACTGCCATTTGTACAAGAGTTTGAAATGGCAGTTCGAAACCTTTTACCTCTCCACATTCGAACTGCCATTTGTACAAGAGTTTGAAATGGTGCCCACTGATGGCCCATATCATGGCGTATGGCGCGAGTTAGAGTTTGTCGCGCATCGTGATGAGCAAAACCTCAAGCTTTGGTTTGAGATTGACCGCACTCGCAGTGGCTCTCGCGGTATGCTTGCCAGCTTGCTTGGCAGTGGAAAACTCAAGCGCGAACTGTGTATTCCGGTGACAACAAACCTGGAAGACGTGGGTGAGCTTGTCCTCAATTACCTCGACCAAACGACCGCGATTCACGAGTCTTAATTTAAGCTTACACGTGTAAGCTTAATGTGCCATACTAGAGCGAATATTCAAAACTCTAGTATAGGCGCATTGATGTCCTCACCGCAGAAACCTCAATACAGTCAAAGTGAAGAGCTCGCCAACACCATCACGCACGGTATTGGGATGATTTTCGGCATTGTCGGGTTAATCCTGTTGTTAATCAAAGCGACAAACCACCAAGCTGACACATTGACCGTGACAAGCATGGCGATCTACGGCTCCAGTATTATTGTGCTGTTTTTAGCCTCAACGCTGTACCACGCGATCCCTCATCCTAAAGCGAAACGCTGGCTGAAAACCTTCGACCATTGCGCTATTTATCTGCTTATTGC
>NZ_JAWOUO010000103.1:0-1229 GCF_033339435.1 Vibrio sp. 378 | reverse complement strand
AAGAGCAGTTTGAACGTATTGTGGCATTGTTGCGCAGAGCGAAATTGCCAGTCCATACACCCGTCAGCATGAGTTTTGATGACTTTATCAAGCATATGATGCGTGATAAAAAAGTGCTGTCAGGTCAATTGCGCTTAGTTCTACCAACCGGAATTGGCAGTGCGGAAGTGATAGCCGATACTTCACAAGAAGTGATTCAGCAGGCTATTGATTTCGGTCGCAATATTTAACCTTGTAATGACGCCATCTGGCGTCATTCTTGTTGTTTAAGAAGGTTATTAGATGAGTTTTGCTCACGTTCTGGAATTAGATTCTCAAACCGAGTTATTGGATAGATTGGAGTTGTTGACCAACTTTGGATCCAACCTTATTGCGATCAATGGCCCTGATGGGTATGGAAAATCTTGGCTGGCGCAACGATACCTTGAGCTGGGTGCGAGTAACAAAAATCAATGTTTGTTACTTTGCCATGCGACCCAAGATGACGTGCAGCGTCGCGTCCTCATCTTGAGTCAGCTGGTTTCCGATGCATTGTTTAATCAACAAGAGCCTTTACTCGACAGTCTAGAGCGTATTCTCGAAGGTGAGCCTTGCGATATTGCGATTGTTATTGATGACGCTCATTTACTTAGTGAAACGCTCGTTTCGGAGTTATGGACGTTAGTCTTAGAGGCGCATGAAAAGCCGAACTGGACGATCAACGTGTTGCTTTTTACTAAGTCTGGGCGTTTGGAGTCGGTCTTGTCTCGGTTGAGTTATGGGCAAGAACTTAAGCCAGTTGAACTTGATATCGATATGCTATCCGAAGTGGAAGCGCGTCGTTTCTTCGAATCACTAGTGGTTAGGTATGTCGATGACGATGCGGAGAAACGTGTTCGAGATGCATTTAAGAAAGTCGACCCGATTCCGGGTGACATCATGGCATTAGGAGAGATGAAAGTGGAAAAAAGGATCATTATCCGTTCAATTGTCGGATCGCCACTCAACATCGCATTAGTGGTTTTGGTGCTACTGTTGCTGGCCGCTGGAGGCTATTGGTGGATGTTTAATCAGCCAAGCCCAGATGACAAAGCGCAGCAGATCACGGGAAGCATCGAGCAAACTGCCATTCCGACACTCACTGAGCCGACTCTTTCGCCATCAGAATCTAATTTAACCTCAGTGACTGACGGCTTGCCAAATGATGGCGATTTATCAGATGCGACTGACGATTCATCTGAACTCCAGTC
>NZ_JAWOUO010000102.1:0-1233 GCF_033339435.1 Vibrio sp. 378 | reverse complement strand
CTTTCGCATTACCAGAATTTGAGCGCATTTTATTAGAAGCTGCATTGGAGCACACTAAAGGTCATAAGCAAGATGCCGCTAAAGTATTAGGCTGGGGACGCAATACGCTAACCAGAAAGTTAAAAGAGTTGTACTGACCGTCACTTAAGCAGTGAGTTAACAATGAGAGTGCTTATCGCTCGATATTAACAGAAATGTCAGTACAATTAAGGTGAACCATCCCTAATGTGACTAGGCAATGTCTACTGCAAAGACTCAAATTACACTACGTACCGCTGTACTCATCCCTTTTGTGATGATTTTCTTACTGGCTATCGGTGTGATTGTCTACGTCCAAAAACAAAGCTATGAAGAGGTGGTGACCGACATCAGCGATAAACAGCTGTCGGTGTTGACCGAAAGTGTCTACGACCACCTCAATAGTTATCTGCGAAAGCCGTTTACGGCGGTGATGACGCTTGCTCATAACGTGAGTTATCACAACCTGTACCATCCCCATGATACGCGAGATGTCCAAGCCTACTTATTGAGCGCGTTTCAAAACCTATACCGTTCTATTCCGCAGCTGGATGTGATCGCTTTTGGTTCGGAAACTGGCGATTTCGCGGGTTTTCGTCGCGAGATCTCCGACGATTACACCTTGATGGTTCAAGATAAATACACCGATGGTAAGTTAATCATCTACGGCACAGATCATGTCAGTAACGATATTCGTACTGTCATCACGCCTTACGACCCAAGAACTCGTCCTTGGTATCAACCGGTCGCCAAAGACGAAAAACCGATGTGGTCAAAAATCTATACCAATGCGGATGAGCGCCAAGACATCACCTTATCTGCTATGACACCGGTGTACGAACACCAAGAATTTGCGGGCGTATTGGTGACAGACATTCGTATCAATACCTTCAATGAGTTTCTACGCGTCATCAAGAAGAACACCAAAGCATCGGTCTTTATCATGGACCAGGAACACCGATTAGTGGCACATTCTGGCCCAGGCAGCGTAGTGTCTTGGGGCACAAAGTTTTCGGATAAAGGCCAACGCTTGTTCGCCTCTGAAAGCGCAGACCCGATCATCAAAATCAGCGCCTCCCACGTGCGTGGTTTTGACTTGTACCATACAGACCAACCGTACACGTTTGAGTTTGATCACAGCGGCCAACGTATTTTTAGCCGCATCACGCCCTACTACGATCCAAACGGTTTAACTTGGTTCATCGGCACTTCTAT
>NZ_JAWOUO010000101.1:0-1235 GCF_033339435.1 Vibrio sp. 378 | reverse complement strand
CCTTTTTGTACTTGTAATAATAGTGTTTAAAAGTGACTTGCTTGACTACGGCAGCGCCTAACTGACGCCACCATAAATATTATTTTTCTGCTTGCTCATTAAGAAGGCGAGCAAGAGTGCGGACACCCATACCAGTAGCGCCAGCCGCCCACTTGTCTGATGCAGACTTACGGTAAGTACCAGCACAATCGAAGTGCAACCAGCCTTTCTTGTAGTCTTCAACAAAGTAAGACAAAAATGCAGCAGCGGTACTTGCGCCTGGACTGTAGTCTCCAGAGCTGATGTTCGATAAATCAGCGAAGTTTGACGGCAACATACCACGGTGGAAATCAGCCAGAGGCAGTGGCCACAGGCCTTCTTTCTCGTTGTTTGCTGCTGTTAGCGCTTGATGAGACACTACAACATCCAAGCTCATTAACGCGTGGTAGTCGTTACCCAATGCGTTTTTCGCCGCGCCGGTTAACGTTGCGCAGTCGATGATCAACTCAGGGTTATGCTCGCTTGCATAGATAAGACCATCGGCAAGTACCAAACGACCTTCTGCGTCGGTGTTCATGATCTCAACAGTCTTACCATTTTTGTAGGTGATGATGTCGCCAAGCTTGAGCGCACGACCAGAAACCATATTCTCAGCACAACATAAGATCAGTTTTACGCGCTTGTTCAAACCACGCAAAATAGCTAACCCCAAACCGCCAGTAATCGTACCTGAACCGCCCATATCGGCTTTCATTGCACTCATAAAGTTTGAAGGCTTAAGGCTGTAACCGCCTGAATCAAACGTAATGCCTTTACCTACTAGACACGCGAATACTGGTGCGTTTTCATCGCCAGTCGGGTTGTAATCCAATTGCAGCATTGCTGATGTGCGATCCGAACCGCGACCAACCGCATAGATACCTTCCCAACCTTCCGCTAGTAGATCTTTATCTTTAACAATACGAGCCGTTACTGTGCCTTCTGGTGCGACAGATTTGATGAACTCAGCCGCCATCGTAGCAAGTTGACGAGGTGCAACTTCTTCCGCCGTTTTGTTGATGATATCGCGCGTAAAATCGGTCGCTTTAATGCGAGCTTGAAGTTCAGTTTGGTCTTCTTCAGAAAGCGCAATCCATTCTAGTAAACCGTGTTTTTTCGGATTGCGGTAACCTTGATGGAAAGCCCAGATGCTTTCCAAATCCCAATGTTCACCAGAAAGTAGAACTGAATGAATTCCTTGGCCATCTAGCTGACGA
>NZ_JAWOUO010000100.1:0-1238 GCF_033339435.1 Vibrio sp. 378 | reverse complement strand
TGGTGCACTAGCGTCTCTTCCTGTGGTTTGGTCGTTGGCTGACGTTTCGATGGGTCTGATGGCGATTGTTAACTTGGTAGCGATTCTGTTGCTATCGGGCATCGTGATCAAACTGGCGAAAGACTACAACCGCCAGCTAGGTGAAGGTAAAGTACCAACGTTCGATGCGAACGATTTCCCTGAGCTTAAGTCTCAGCTAGAAGACGGTATTTGGGACAACACTAAGAAAGACTAAGTGTTCTCCTATCGTTAAAAGCTATTAAGACGATTCGTAAAGCCATGCAGACAATGCATGGCTTTTTTTGTACCCTAATAAAAAACAAAATTAGGGAAGTGAAAGTCATGCTTATCGTAGTTTCTCCAGCGAAGACCCTCGATTACGAGTCTCCGTTAGCGACAGAAAAATTTACTCAACCAGAGTTAATTGAATATTCAAAAGAATTGATCGACGTTTGCCGCAAACTGACGCCTGCTGATGTTGCCTCTTTAATGAAAGTGAGTGACAAAATAGCCGATCTGAACGTCGGGCGATTCCAAGAGTGGAGCGAAACGTTCACAACGGAAAACTCGCGTCAGGCCATTTTGGCGTTTAAAGGTGATGTGTACACGGGCTTGGAAGCTGAAACACTATCAGATGCGGACTTCGAATACGCGCAAAAACACTTACGCATGCTATCTGGTCTGTACGGTCTGCTCAAACCGCTCGACTTAATGCAACCATACCGTCTGGAGATGGGAACAAAACTGGCGAACGAGAAAGGTAGCAACCTGTACCAGTTCTGGGGCAATGTGATTACCGACAAGCTCAATGAAGCGATTGCTGAGCAAGGCGACAATGTTTTGATCAATCTTGCGTCGAATGAGTATTTTAAAGCGGTGAAGCCAAAGAACTTGGATGCACAAGTGATTACGCCAATTTTCAAAGACTGTAAGAATGGCCAATACAAGGTGATCAGTTTTTATGCGAAGAAAGCGCGTGGCATGATGGCGCGTTACATCATCGAAAATCGCATTGAGAGCGTGGCGGATTTAACGAAGTTTGATACCGCTGGCTACTACTTCGTTGAGGAAGAGTCGACACCAACAGACTTGGTATTTAAACGTGAAGAGCAAAACTGATTGAAGCGCAATACGCGTTATTAATTGAAAGCTACACAAACGAAAAAGGGTTGGCATTGCCAACCCTTTGTTATTTCTATTTGGGCTTTGTAAGCCTCAACAAGATTACTTCTTCTTAG
>NZ_JAWOUO010000099.1:0-1241 GCF_033339435.1 Vibrio sp. 378 | reverse complement strand
AATCCATTCGTGAGGTCAAATCGGCAAATATATTGTAAAAGTGGTGTGGCCAGGCCAGCTTTCAACGTCGATTTTTCCGTTGTGCTGGTCGATCAAATTTTGTGAGATGGACAACCCAAGTCCGGTGCCGCCTTCGCGCCCGCTGACCATGGGATAAAACAAGGTGTCCTGTAATTCTGGTGGAATGCCCGGTCCGTTATCGGTGATCTCGACGCGCGCCGCTAATTTGCAGCGTTTGCCATGAATGTTGGCTTGATGCACCGTTCTGGTGCGAATGGTGATGTTGCCGTGCTCTTGATGAGCAAGAATTTGTGCCGCGTTGCTGACGATGTTCAGCATCGCTTGTTCTATTTGATCTGCATCCATCAAAATCTCGGGCAAGCTCGGGTCGTAGTCGCGTTCGATGATGATCGAGTTTTGAGATTCTAACTCGACCAATTGGCGTACTTTCTCCAGAATTTGGTGCAGATTTTCTTGTGTCTTTTTGCCTGGTTTCTGTGGGCCAAGTAGGCGGTCGACTAACGCTCTTAATCGACCTTCTTGTTCGATAATGATGTGGGTGTATTCGGTTAACGATGGATCGGGCAACATTTTTTCCAGCAGCTGCGCCGCACCGCGTAATCCGCCAACTGGATTTTTGATCTCATGAGCTAAACCGCGCACGAGCAGTTTGGCGGCTTGTTGCTGTGCGTGTTGGTTGAGCTCTTGAGTGAGGCGTCGTTGTTGATCTATTTTGCGCATTTCAACCAACAGCATGAGCTGTCGTTGCCAAGTGATTGGACTTACCGTGACTTCCAGCATTAGCGGACGCCCATCGACGACAAACGTCACGTCACTATCGGTAATGCTTTGGCCACTTTGCAATGGCTGAGTCAGTAAGGCCAAGTCCAACGATGCATGCTGAATCAGTTGAGAAAGCGATTGTTCGACAATGCGTTTGGCGCTTTGCGAAAACAACAGCTCAGCGGCTGGATTGGCATAGCGGATGGCCAATCCATCATCAAGAATCAGCGTTGCTGTGACCATGTTGTTGAGTATGGCACTAGGGAGACTGGTATCCACATTACGTCCTTGTTTGCGTTGAGATTGTGCAATGCACAATAATGGTGCAATAGAACGTTAAGTATGGCGAAGAAAGCTCAGAAGAAAAAGTAAAAAGCCTCATTGTGATGCGACTTTTTTACTCCGATTTTCTATTTTGCCCCTTTTACGGTCGGCTTAACACTTGCTCTATGTAAATG
>NZ_JAWOUO010000098.1:0-1242 GCF_033339435.1 Vibrio sp. 378 | reverse complement strand
ACAAAGGGTTTCCTAAAAATAAATAACTCATTTCTTACCACGATAGCCTCTTTACTAAGAAACCTCCGTCCTACGCAGTCCCCACAATAACATCGCTAAAAACTCGCTTATCTAAAAACCTTATAACTATTAGTAAAAAGTGCTCTATATGTGTTCGCTATTTATCGACCTAAACCACCATCATTCCATCCTTAATATCGACTTTAAAAAGCTCGCAAGTCAGCAAAAATCCATTCAGATGAAAATGAAACTGCTAGCCCTTGCTCATTTCAAATGACGGGACTCACGCACACAAATCGTCAAGTTTCTCAAGGTAAGCCGAACCAGTGTCAATAAGTGGGTTCAGACCTTTCTTTAAGAAGGGACGAAAGGACGGCAAAGAAAAGCCAAGAAGAGGAAGACCACCACTCTTAACTTCCGAGCAAAGAGAACAATTGAGCCAATATATAAAAGATAAAGCCAATGATACACAGGGCGGACGACTGACTTGTGCCGACATCCAGGCTTATATCGTGAAAGAATTTGGTCAGTACTACCACTCTAATTCTATCTATTACCTGCTCGACTACATGGGCTTTTCATGGATAACTTCTCGTTCAAAACACGACAACACGCTTATGGGCAGAAAAGCAACTCGCCCAAGAGCCGTGAAGCAATAACAATTTGAGTATGCTTATCGTTCGGTTCAGTTTGTCCCAGAAAAGGAATTGGTGAGGCTATCGTTGTCCCTTGGGTTCATAAAGACATCATGATAGAGCACTTGGCAGTCACGGAGGAGGGACGTCACGCTGTCGTTGTAATGGATGGTGCAGAATGGCATACAGAAGAAATTGCCAATGACTTTAAAATGTCAGTGTCATCAAACTTTCACCCTATTCTCCAGAGCTAAACCTTATCGAACAAGTATGGCGTTGGTTGAGGCAACCAATCTTTTACGTATTACGACGACATCATCTCCAAAGTCTGCGATGCATGGAATCGGCTTTGTTGCTCCCAAAGAGTCACCAATATGTGCTCGAGAAGATGGATAGACCTGACCAGTTAATTTTCCAGATTGGTATAAATGGCGAAGTCGTGGAACTGCAGATCATCGAGAATGGTCTTTCTTGGAAGGGAAAAGACAGCCCCTAAAACGACAAAAGCCCTGCTATTTCTAGCAGGGCTTTCAAATAAGTGGCGGAGTGGACGGGACTCGAACCCGCGACCCCCGGCGTGACAGGCCGGTATTCTAACCAACTGAAC
>NZ_JAWOUO010000097.1:0-1244 GCF_033339435.1 Vibrio sp. 378 | reverse complement strand
AAGCGTACCCATAGGCGATTCCAAGAAAGCGCTGCGCTCTTGCTTAAACTCTTGTTTCACCGCGGCAAGCTGACGCTCATCAACCTTGATTTCGGTCGAAAGGTTGTACAAGCCATTCAAAGCTTCAACTAGACGATTTTTTTGCGTCGTAACCTGAACGCCATGCACTGTTGGCTCGAGTATTGGACCAAAAGCGATGTTGTTCGTACGTAAATAGGCATCCAGCTCTGAGCCAGAAAACTCTCCTAATCCACTGCGAACAGCGGTCATGGCAGCCAGTTCGTAGGCTGGATAAAGCGATTTATCTAGAGCGGCTTTACCCCCTTGGCTAGTGAAGTAGATGTAAGCGCGGCCACCGGCTTTTGCGTCTTTTTGGAACCAAACATCCACACCGTTTGATAAGGTGTAAACCTGAAAACCACCCGGAGCTTGACGCATACTAACGATGCTGCCTTCCTCTGCTGGTTGCAGGAAGCCTTCTGCTTTGGCGTTCATGTCAGAAGGCTTTTCACCAGCTTGTAGGTAGGCGCTGTTAAGCGCAGTGAATACATCAGCAAATTGCGCTTGCGTTTCACTTTTGCCCATGCCAATCACAAAGCTTGGTTGATTAGACAGCAGCTCTTTTAACTGCGAGTTTACGCTCTCTAGCGTCGTTTTATCCAAAAAAGCTGCCAGGCTTTGCGCATAGCTCTCTTTCGATTGGCTTACGCTGTCTTGCTCCAATTGGAAAATACGCGCTTCCGCGTAACTATTTGGCTTGCGTTTGCTCCAATCAGAATCAAGATTTGCCAGTTCGCCATACCAGTTAGATGTGATGCTCTCTAGCTCAGCTTGTGTCACGCCGTAATCGCGAAGTGACGTCAAAGCACTGATGAAAATTTGGTGCATTTGTTCACGGCGGTCAGGCGAAAATGAGATACCCGCCGACATTAGCCGTTGGTAGTTCGAGTAGTAAGGCTGCGCATAAACGTATTGGTAAGGCTCGGCGGCATCATTGAGAAGACTGATCAAACGCTGTTGAATCAGTTGAATGGCCACTTCGTCTCGCCATTCTGCGTGTTGCTGCTCGACCGTTTCGCGACGAAGATCGCCGCGTTCAATCACCAAATGCAAGCTTGGTGACTCCATCGAGTTGCTTGGCAGAATTTCGTCTTGAGTATTGAGTCGAATGTCACGACGCTTTTCGATGGCGATATCTGAGGTACTTTCCCAGTTCGAGAACTTGTTCTTGATGATGTTAGCAA
>NZ_JAWOUO010000096.1:0-1245 GCF_033339435.1 Vibrio sp. 378 | reverse complement strand
TCGTGACGTTTCAAGCAAAGCATCCAACGACGAGAGCGCGGTATCGATATCTCGATTGCCCATCATGGCTCGAATTTGGATCAGCTTGAACAGCAAGTGCTCTTGGCTTTGTTCTGGTGTCAAACTCAGCCCTTTGTCTACCACTGCTAAGCTCTCTTTATCGCGCCCTAACAACTCAAGAACGGTCGACTTCGCCAGCCAATAACGAATCAACAGATCCTTGGGCTGGTTTTGCAGTAGAGAGTCTTCTTCTAATGATTCGATTTGTGCTAGTGAACTTTGTGGCAGCGCGTAAATTTGGCTCTCAATCCCTTCAAGAGATTGCAGAAACTTATCTTTTGGCTCAGGGCTTTGCGCATAGACTTTGGTCGTCAAAAACACGAACCAAAACACAAGCGACAACGCTCTGAGCTTATAAAATTGCGACATTATTATTATTCCCTGATGGGTAGTTACTTCAGTGTGGTGGGAAGTTTTGATTATTATTTTGCACGTGAATGACAATGGTCACACCGCGCATGCTTTCCCATGCATTCTGTAGTGAATAATAAATCACCAACTTTCGATGTAGAAACGATTTCGTCCCACAAAAAAGACAAAGAGAATAATTTTCAACCATAAAAGGAATTTTCTCATTTAAGAGACAAATGAATAATTTCAGTTTTGACGCAACAATAGATTTTGTGGTTATTTTGCTCGAAAACATCACAATTTTGGATAAAAGAGATAATTGCGTCGTGTCACTGAGCATGGTGTGTTATGAAAACTAGCGTATAAACGCTGTTGGAAGAGGGCATTACGTGAAACTAAAGTGGCGCTTTAACGATCACTAGAATAATACGGAAGAACCAGCAACACTGTTATTGCTGGTTCTCTTTTTAAGATTACATTCGCATTCCACCATCGACTTCTAGTACCCTCCCGGTGACGAACTCGTTGGTTAACACATATTTTATGGTCGATGAAATTTCGTCCGCAAGCCCTAAGCGTCCCACAGGAATCATATTAACCAAGCGTTCCATCGCTTCAGGCTTTATTTGGTCTGTCATCGCAGTTTTGATGACGCCCGGCGCAATCGCCACTGAACGAATGCCAAAACGCCCTAACTCTTTCGCCCACACTGTAGCCATAGTAGCCACTGCCGCTTTGGATGCGGAGTAGTTGGTTTGACCAATATTCCCGGCACGCGCAACACTGGATATGTTGATCAACACGCCTTTGCTGTCGGTGTTCAGCATTACCTTG
>NZ_JAWOUO010000095.1:0-1245 GCF_033339435.1 Vibrio sp. 378 | reverse complement strand
ACTCGCGAATGGATTTTACGCAATAGCCCGGTGCCAATTGGTACGGTTCCTATGTATCAGGCTTTGGAGAAAGTAAATGGCATTGCTGAGAACCTGAATTGGGAAGTCATGCGCGATACGTTAATCGAACAAGCAGAGCAGGGGGTTGATTACTTTACTATCCATGCTGGTTTACTACTTCGCTATGTTCCAATGACGGCGAAACGAGTGACGGGGATTGTTTCGCGTGGTGGCTCGATTATCGCTAAGTGGTGTCTAGCGCATCACCAAGAAAGCTTCTTATACACCCATTTCCGCGAGATCTGTGAAATTTGTGCGAAGTACGATGTAGCTCTGTCTCTTGGTGATGGCTTGCGTCCTGGCTCGGTTGCAGACGCGAACGATGAAGCGCAATTCGCAGAGCTGCGTACGCTCGGCGAGTTGACTAAAATCGCATGGGAATATGATGTGCAGGTCATCATTGAAGGCCCTGGCCATATTCCAATGCATATGATTAAAGAAAATATGGACCAACAGTTGGAACACTGTCATGAAGCGCCGTTCTACACCTTGGGTCCTCTAACGACAGATATCGCTCCGGGTTATGACCACATTACATCCGGTATTGGCGCGGCGATGATTGGTTGGTATGGCTGCGCTATGTTGTGTTACGTGACCCCTAAGGAGCACTTGGGGCTTCCAAATAAAGAAGACGTTAAAACCGGTATGATCACCTACAAGCTAGCTGCGCATGCTGCGGATTTAGCAAAAGGGCATCCGGGAGCACAAGTTCGTGACAATGCCTTATCAAAGGCGCGTTTTGAATTCCGCTGGGAAGACCAATTTAACCTCGCTTTAGACCCCGATACGGCACGTGCATTTCATGATGAAACGCTGCCGCAAGAGTCTGGAAAAGTAGCGCACTTCTGCTCAATGTGCGGCCCTAAATTCTGCTCAATGAAGATTTCTCAAGAAGTCAGGGAGTATGCCAAAGATACAGAGCAAGTTGCCGCGGATCAGGCGATTTCTATCAAGATGTTAGATGACCCGCTGGAAGGCATGCGTAAGAAGTCTGAAGAGTTTCGTGCGACAGGCTCGGAGCTTTATCACCCAGCCGTGCACGCCGAGGCGGATGAGTAATGGCTAAAATCCTTATCCCATCGTCGTTAATTCCGCTGACAGGAGCTGTTCAGCAGAGTTTATTGTTGGCGAAAGAACAGGGTTTTAGTATTGATGAGATTGAGTTGGGCGTAAGCCCGACTCAAT
>NZ_JAWOUO010000094.1:0-1248 GCF_033339435.1 Vibrio sp. 378 | reverse complement strand
GCCCGAGCTTTATTCCGGCTTTGGTGCGCGATGCGATTGACACTCAGCCGCCACTTGGCATTTTCAACAATTTGGTGTTGGAAAAAGGTGGGGAAAACAGCAACACGTTAAACATCAAAAAGTACGCCTTGAATCTGATCATCGATCTGGCGCGTATTTTCAGTCTTGCCGCTGGCGGCTCGTTAACTGGCACAGAAGAGCGTTTTCGCTACGCAGCCCAGCACGGCACATTGTCGAAAGACAGTGTTGAAAACATCATTGGCGCGTATCGCTTTATTACTCAGGTACGTTTCCGTCATCAACTCAATGCGATTCTGGCAGGCACCACACCTGACAACCACATCGCACCCGATGATTTCAGTAGCTTTGAACGCAAGCACTTAAAAGATGCATTTAAGATCATCAGTGAGCTGCAAGATGTCGCGAAACTGAAGTTTGTGAAAGGGGCGTAACCATGATTAAACGTTGGTTTAAGCGGTGGGAAACGCCGCTCTCTCCTGAGCAAAAACGCCAAGCCATTCACGTTATCGACGATTGGCCAATGGTGCTGAAAGACTATCTTCAACAGCCTTTGGTGGATGACTCAACGACCTTGAAGGATTTGAGTTTTGTTGCGTTGGACTTTGAAACCACAGGCGTGGACGCGCAAGGCGATAAAATCTTATCGATTGGCGTGGTTGACCTAACGCTGGACGGCATTGATATCGCCAGCTCCAAAGAGTGGTACATTTGTCATGGACAATTCATCAAACCAGAAACAGCGAAAATTAATGGCTTAACTCCGCAAGATCTCGCCAAAGGACTGCCATTGGATGAAGGGATGAATCGGTTGTTGGAACGCATCACAGGAAAAGTAGTGCTCGCCCACGGATGCTGCATTGAAAAAGCCTTCATTCACGCTTATTTTTCCTCTCGCTACCAAGTAGAGGATTTCCCCGCGTATTTTATCGACACGCTGCAAATCGAAAAGCAGTTTAGCTATGCAGGGAAAAGCGGCGCGCACAGCAGTTATCAGTTAGACGATTTGCGCCGCTACTATCACCTGCCGGGGTACTTATCGCACTCAGCCGCCAGTGATGCCTTGGCGTGCGCGGAGGTGTTCTTGGTGCAAAGTAAAAAACTGACCGCGCTTCCGGATGTCACGTTGCGTCAGTTGATGCGCTGATCACGCCAACTCTTGCGCCAAAAAGTCGATCAATAACCGCACTTTTGGCGACAAATTGCGACTTTGCGGATACAGCGCCCAAA
>NZ_JAWOUO010000093.1:0-1255 GCF_033339435.1 Vibrio sp. 378 | reverse complement strand
CGTTACTACCGCCGTACCAAAGAGATCGCGTCCTTTGCTGAGCAGCTACAAGCCGAGCACCAAGACGTACCAAGCTTTGACTATGGCATCGATGAAGCCGACAGTGAAGAAGTCACCGTTGTAAAACTGGTTAATTCGATGTTTGAAGACGCGGTGCAAGTTGGTGCATCGGATATCCATATCGAACCAGACGATAAAGTCCTGCGTTTACGCCAGCGTGTCGATGGTGTGCTGCATGAAACCATTCTGAACGAAGTGAACATCGCTTCTGCATTGGTATTACGCCTTAAGTTGATGGCGCACTTGGATATTTCTGAGAAGCGTCTGCCGCAAGATGGTCGCTTCAACATCAAAGTTCGTGGTCAATCGATTGATATTCGTATGTCGACGTTACCGACTCAGTACGGTGAATCGGTTGTAATGCGTCTGCTTAACCAGTCGTCAGGCTTACGTCCATTAGAAGAATCGGGTTTACCGCCTGAGCTACTGGCGCGCTTGCGTCGTCAGTTATCTCGTCCTCATGGCATGATTTTGGTAACCGGCCCTACGGGATCGGGTAAAACCACGACACTTTACGGCGCGTTGAGTGAGCTCAATGAACCGGGTAAAAAGATCATCACCGCAGAAGATCCGGTGGAATACCGTTTACCACGTATCACGCAAGTACAGATCAACAGCAAGATCGACTTAACGTTTTCACGCGTGCTACGCACCTTCTTACGCCAAGACCCAGACATCATTTTGATTGGTGAGATGCGTGATCAAGAGACGGTAGAGATTGGCTTGCGAGCAGCACTAACCGGCCACTTAGTATTGAGTACGTTGCATACCAACGATGCGGTCGACAGCGCACTGCGTATGATCGACATGGGGGCGCCAGGCTATCTCGTTGCCAGTGCCGTGCGTGCCGTTGTAGCTCAGCGATTGGTTCGCCGTGTTTGTCCAGATTGTAAAACCCAAGATCATCTCGATGAGTCGCGTCAACAATGGTTAGCGGGGCGTTTTCCAAATCAAGTTGGGGTGACTTTTCACAAAGGAGCAGGTTGTCAAAACTGTAACTTGACGGGGTATCGAGGTCGAATCGGTGTGTTTGAAATGCTTGAGCTGGAACATGAGATGATGGACAAGCTGCGCGCGAATGATGCGGTTGGCTTTGCACAAGCGGCTCGACGTTCAGAAAACTACAAACCGCTTCTTGCCTCAGCAATGGAGCTTGCGCTGCAAGGTGCTGTGAGCCTGGATGAAGTGATGACCC
>NZ_JAWOUO010000092.1:0-1256 GCF_033339435.1 Vibrio sp. 378 | reverse complement strand
TTATCTTGGCCATTTTTGCCCTCATCGCCCTTGGCGCATGGGTGTTCTTTCGTTTCTACAGCAAACATTACGTTGGTGAAGATGCGCCAGAACAAAGTGTTCAAGTCACTATTTTAGACAAACAAGCGATCGATGTGCCGGATGCGCAGCCGGGACAGGACGACCAAGAATATTGGATTTATGTGCAACGTGGCCCAATCGGCCCGAAACGAGAATTCCAAATTGGTGTGCACTATTACCACGCGCTTAATCCAGGTGATAAAGGCACCCTGACCTACTGCGGCGACAAATTCCTACATTTCGCAATCAAACGCTAACTTACGGCAGTAACCAACGAGTCTTGGCTGATTTCGAGAACAAATAACTCATCGCCAAGGCTCCCGCCCCACTTAACACAATCCACACAGGGATCACCCATGCCGGATGACCGGTATACCAACCAAACTCTTTCATTGGCCATAAGAAGATTGGGTGAAGTAAGTAAATGCCCAAGCTGTGCTGGCTGATAAAACTCACCACTTTCTGCACGTTCTTCGGCAACCCTTCCCCAAAATACCGACACAGCATAAAAATCATCGATGCCGCCAAAATCACGTTCAATGTTTTGTATGACAACCAACGCCCCACGGTGTATTTCTCCGCTTCCAAACTGTTGGTCACCACCATGGTGAATGTCACGGCTAACGCCACCAATCCAAACCCAGTGAACAACGTCACCATAGAACGATTTAGTGGCACTTTTTGAAATAGTACATAGCCCAAAGGCAGATAGCCCCTATTGAGCCACATTTGGTTACTCCATGGCCCATCAATCTTGAACAGGAATAACGTGCTAGTGAACATCCAAAAAGCCAGATAGGTATAGAGGACATTGTCATCGACATTACGTGCCATCCATTGGAATAGAGGAATCACGAAATACAGTGGAATAAAGTAATAGAAGAAGCCTAAATGGTAATAGGTGGCATGAAACGGACTATTACTCAGCACTTCTTTGACGGTTTCAAAATCGAACCCTTGTGCCGTCCAACCCGATAGATACGCGTAGAACGTCGACCAAATTAGAAAAGGCACCAACACCTTCCCCAAACGCCGCTTCACGTAATACTTGCCATCAAAAGGACGTGTATCACTGAGCATCAGAGCGCCCGTAATCAAAATAAATACCGGCACCGCCCATCGGGTCACGCTGTTCACTCCAACGGCGGTGAGCCATTGGTCCATTGGGATCACGCCCAGCTCGTTTCGATAAGGCG
>NZ_JAWOUO010000091.1:0-1261 GCF_033339435.1 Vibrio sp. 378 | reverse complement strand
ACATTCCTATGGAACGTGATGGCCGTGAGTATGTAATCATTGATACTGCGGGTGTACGTCGTCGTGGTCGTATTAACGAAACGGTTGAGAAATTCTCCGTTGTTAAAACGTTGAAAGCCGTCGAAGATGCAAACGTAGTGCTATTGGTTATCGACGCACGTGAAAACATCTCTGACCAAGACTTGAGCCTGCTAGGTTTTGCATTGAACGCCGGTCGTTCAATCGTACTAGCGGTAAACAAGTGGGATGGTCTAGATAACGAAGTAAAAGAGAACGTGAAGAAAGAGCTAGACCGCCGCCTAGGTTTCGTTGACTTTGCTCGTATTCACTTTATTTCTGCACTGCACGGTACTGGTGTTGGTCACTTGTTTGAGTCTATCCAAGAAGCGTACAAGTCGGCAACGACACGTGTTGGTACCTCTGTTTTGACTCGTATCATGAAGATGGCGACTGATGATCACCAACCGCCAATGGTTCGTGGCCGTCGTATCAAGCTAAAATACGCGCACGCAGGTGGTTACAACCCACCAATCGTCGTGATTCACGGTAACATGGTTCGTGAACTTCCGGATTCATACAAGCGTTACTTGATGAACTACTTCCGCAAGTCACTGGAAATTATGGGTACGCCAATTCGTATCAACTTCCAGAATAGCGAAAACCCGTTTGAGAATCGTGCGAACAAGCTAACCTTGTCTCAAGAGCGTAAGCGTAAACGTATGATGTCTGTGGTTAAAAACCGCAAAAAATAATTTAAGCATTTGAAGATACCCAAGTTTTTACTTGGGTATTTTTTTATCTGTTTTTTGCAACCTCTAAAAGTGATGTGAGATGTGTCCTTTTCTAAACCTTACTTTCATCATTATCACAATGTTCTTCTGCGCGGTTTTCCTCTAGTGATATTAGTGATGACGTGCAGATTCCTGTATCTTCAAATGCTCAGCACAAAACCTTAACTTCTTACATTCACAAAGATAAGCAAAGCATGACGATTACCGCGACACAAACCCGTTTCTGCCATCAAACTTGGCAGTTGGACGCTCAGATTCAACTCGTTCAAAACCACAATGAAGTGACCTACGTAGTCACCGACGTGACTCCGTTTCATCCCGTTAGCCATATCTGGCCTGATCATCCCGCGGATAAAGGCATCTTAGTATTTAATGATCAACAATTTGAATTGATTGATTGTCAAGTTGGTGCCATTGAAGTGGCAACCGGAGAGTTATTTGTTGGAGCGGCAATCCCTGTAAAGCGCGAT
>NZ_JAWOUO010000090.1:0-1269 GCF_033339435.1 Vibrio sp. 378 | reverse complement strand
AAACATCAATCTGTCGTCATTGCCCTAATCCTCGGTTACACCCTCACTTTTTACCTGTACTTTTTCTTAGGCGGACATTTTCTTTTTTCGTCGTTGGTGACGATCAACCTACTCTTGACCATGGTTGAGTTCGGTGTTTTTTGGTCGTTCTTTACCTACGCCTTATCAATGACTTTTTGCTTTTACATTGATTTGATAACGGCAGGGAATGACCCTTTTAAACTCCACGCTTTAAAAGAATTTTTCATTCAAAGTACGTTTTTATTTTTGTTCAACCTGTTTATTTACAAAGGGCTACGCTCTATCGAGTGTTATTGGCATGGCATTTGGCAAACACAATATGAACAGGTGGAAAAGCTTGAACGATTACTCGAAATCGACGAGCTCACTGGGTGCTATTCCCGCTTTAAAGGCAATCAACTGATCGAACAACAGATTCAACGTGCCCAACCGTTTACTCTGTTGTACATCGATCTTGATGGCTTTAAAGCCGTGAATGATGAATTTGGTCACGACGCCGGAGATAAGGTGTTGCAGATCACCGCCCAACGTATTTTGCATCTGTTAGACGACGGCCAGTTCGCGACACGCATCGGAGGCGATGAGTTTATTCTGTGCCTGCCAAACATCGAAGACACCAAGGAGTTAGAACAGTTTCAGTCTTTGCTGCATCACGCATGCAGTGCACCCATTTTTATCCATTTTCAAAACGTTCACATCGGTTTAAGTGTTGGTATGGCTCGCTTTCCTCATGAAGGAAGCTGTAGCGATTCCTTAATTCAACATGCTGACCAAATGATGTACCTCACTAAAAGATCAAGAACATAAAGTTTTGGCTCGGTCCGAGCCGCTGAGAAGCACTCAAAAATATAATAATTTCAGGACGTAGATATATGGTTAGTAAGTTAGAATTTTCGCATGCAGTGGCTGCTATTCGAAAGGAAAGGGGGTTAACTCAAGGCCAATTAGCGGATGAGCTAGCCCGAAGTTACAGCGCTTTTGAAAGCTTAAATCAACCCACATTAAGCCAGTGGGAAAGCGGTAAAGTAACGCCCAGTTTGCTCAAGCGGCTTGCTTTCGCTCACTACATCGGCAAGCAGTATCAATACACCTCCAGCGAATACAAACGGGTCAAAGCTTCACAAAGCAAAAGCATCTATTTGAGCTTTAAAGACATTGTTTACGAATACCGTGTAACCGATGTGAAAAATTGCGCCCTTAGCCAAATCAGTTTGACGGAATATGAGCAAATTAACGCCGTACACAAAC
>NZ_JAWOUO010000089.1:0-1271 GCF_033339435.1 Vibrio sp. 378 | reverse complement strand
ACCAACCAAGGTAACGATAGAAACATCATCGATAAAATCAACCGGTTCCAATAGACCGTCTTTTAGTTCAAGCTCAAACGCATCCGCCAGAACTTGTTGAGCTTTCAGCTTATCATCAGCCTCGATACAGAAGCTGATGCTGTACTCAGACGATGATTGAGTAATCAATACAATAGAGACACCAGCAGAAGACATCGCACCAAATACTCGGCTCGCCATGCCTACCATCCCCTTCATACCTGGGCCTGATACGTTAACCATGGTTAGGTCGTTAAGCGTTGTAATACCTTTGATCGCAAGATTATCTTCACCAGTATCTTGGCCGATAAGCGTACCCGCGCCTTGAGGGTTAAAGCTGTTTTTGATCAGACATGGAATGTGGAATTGCGCGATAGGAGCAATGGTCTTCGGATGCAGAACGGATGCACCGAAGTAAGAAAGCTCCATTGCTTCTTGATAGCTGAGTGACTTAAGCAGTCGTGCATCTTCAACCAATCGAGGATCGCAGTTGTAAACGCCATCCACGTCCGTCCAGATTTCACAACAATCAGCACGTAAACAAGCCGCTAATACTGCCGCTGAATAGTCAGAACCGTTACGACCCAGCGTCACCAATTCGCCTTTTTCATTACCCGCAGTAAAGCCCGGCATGATGTTCACATGATCTTTAGGAAGAGGATTTTGACGGAAGTTCTGTGTCGATACATCAACATCCACCATGGCTTCTAGGTGATCGCCTTTCGCATACAGATATTCAACAGGATCAATGAGGTTCGCTTTTTGCCCTTTAGCTTCCAGTACCGCCTTCATCAATTGAATCGAAACTCGCTCACCTTTACTGATGATGCGAGCATTGACGTTGTTTGGACACATACCAAGTAAGTTAATGCCGTGCACAAACTGACGCAGTTGAGAAAGAGAGGTTTTAACTTGGTTATCGAACGCCGCACCTTCTAGGTTAGGCAATACCGCTTGGATATCAGCAAAAAGCGTTTTAAACGACTCTTCCAACTCATTGATTTGCAGCTCAGCTTCACCATTGCGAAGTGCACCTTCAATGACTGCTACTAACTTGTTCGTCGTTTTACCCGGCGCCGAAAGTACAACGGCCACTTCTTCTTGTTGAGCGTTATTGGCAATGATATCTGCCGCTCTCAAAAAGCGATCTGCATCAGCTAGTGATGATCCGCCAAACTTCAATACTCGCATCCCTTCCTCCGATGTATTTTCTTAATTTTTGTCTAAATTCTGTCTAAAAACGCATAAAAAAA
>NZ_JAWOUO010000088.1:0-1316 GCF_033339435.1 Vibrio sp. 378 | reverse complement strand
TGGGGATCGAATAATGCCGTTATTAGATATTCGACATCTGACTATCGAGATCGAAACACCACAAGGGATGGTGAAAGCCGTCGACCGAATGAGCCTAACGCTCAACGAAGGTGAAATCCGAGGCTTGGTAGGAGAGTCTGGCTCAGGTAAAAGCTTAGTTGCGAAAGCGATCGTGGGGGTTTGTAAGGACAACTGGCGAATCACCGCGGACCGAATGCGCTTGGGTAACATCGACCTTTTACAGCTTACGCCGAAAGAGCGTCGACGCGTCATTGCCCGCGATATCGCGATGATCTTCCAAGAACCCTCAACCTGTTTGGACCCTTCCGAAGAAGTAGGTCGTCAGTTAATTGAGTCTATCCCCTCTCGCGCCTTTGAAGGCAAGTGGTGGGAGCGATTCAAATGGCGTAAAAAACAGGCCATTGCGCTACTGCACAAAGTTGGTATCAAAGATCACAAACGCTTGATGGGCAGCTACCCGTACGAGCTAACAGATGGTGAATGTCAAAAAGTCATGATCGCCATGGCCATCGCAACCAAACCTAAATTGTTGATTGCTGACGAACCAACTAACGACTTGGACCCCATCACTCAATCGCAGATTCTGCGTTTGTTGAGCCGAATGAACCAGCTCAACAACACCACGATTTTGCTGATCGGTCACGACTTGGCTACCATCACGCAATGGGCAAGCCGAATTACCGTCATGTACTGTGGTCAGTCGGTTGAATCTGCCGACACCGACAAAATCATCGAAGCACCTAAACACCCTTACACTGACGCGCTGCTAAAAGCGATGCCAGATTTTAATGATTGGGTGCCGCACAAGCAGAAACTGCAATCGCTACCTGGGTCTATCCCTCCTTTGCAGCATCTGCCAATTGGTTGTCGATTAGGGCCGCGTTGTCCGTACGCGCAAAAACAGTGTGTTGAAATTCCACACACGCGACGCATTAAAAACCATAAGTTTAACTGTCACTTTCCATTGAACACGGAGAAGAAGTCATGAGTGCGTTACTCGAAGTCGATAGCTTATCGAAGCAGTTTGTCACGCGTTCTCGACTGTTCAGACGTCAAGTTAATGAAGCAGTTAAGCCCGTGAGCTTTACGCTAGAACCGGGGCAAACTATTGGCTTTATTGGCCAGAATGGATCCGGTAAATCAACACTTGCACGTATGCTCGCAGGCGTTGTTGAACCGAGCTCTGGTGAGATCCGAGTCAATGGTGAGCGTTTAGAACACAAAGATTACGCAACGCGATGTAAGTTGATTCGCATGATTTTTCAAGACCCAAACACGTCATTGAACCCTCGGAT
>NZ_JAWOUO010000087.1:0-1317 GCF_033339435.1 Vibrio sp. 378 | reverse complement strand
GGTTTCCGTTCGGAATATGGTCCGGAGTTCTTTGGCAAAGAGTTGTTTACTGAGCTTCGACGCGTAAAAGCTGCATTCGACCCACATAATAAAATGAACCCAGGCAAAATCTGTACGCCACTTGATAGCGATGCAGAGTTGGTAAAAGTAACCGACACCAAACGTGGTTACTATGATCGCCAAATTGACGTACAAGTACGTGACAGCTTTAAGCAAGCGATGGAATGTAACGGGAACGGTTTGTGCTTTAACTACGATACCAGTTCGCCGATGTGTCCATCGATGAAAGTGACGGCTGATCGTCGTCATTCGCCAAAAGGGCGCGCTGGATTGGTTCGTGAATGGTTGCGTCAGCTTACTGAGCAAGGTATTGATATTCTTGACCTAGAAAAGCAAACGTTAGAAAACAAAACATCGATCAAAACCATGATTGATCGTGTGCGTCATTCCATTAATCGTCGTCACGAATACGATTTCTCTCATGAAGTTTATGAAGCAATGAACGGCTGCTTAGCGTGTAAAGCGTGTGCGAGCCAATGTCCGATCAAAGTGGATGTTCCAAGTTTCCGTTCCCGCTTTTTAAACATTTATCACTCGCGCTATCATCGTCCGGCAAAAGATTATTTGGTTGCCAACATTGAAACCATGCTGCCAATGATGGCAAAGGCACCAGCAGTCGTGAACGGCGTATTGAAACAGTCGTGGGTGAAGAGTTTAACGGCTTCAACTGTAGGGTATGTGGATGCGCCGTTGTTGTCTGTTCCTACGTTGAAACAGCGCGTAGAGTCGCTGACAACGCCTTATGATCTGCAAGCGCTCAGTGGTTTGTCTTCGACTGAAAAGAGCAAGCACGTATTAATCGTTCAAGACCCATTTACCAGTTATTACGATGCGGACGTTGTTGAAGACTTCGTCAAGTTGGTTAAAAAGCTAGGTATGCATCCAGTGCTTTTGCCATTTAAGCCAAATGGTAAAGCGCAACACATCAAAGGTTTCCTACGCCAGTTTAAAGAGACCGCGGCTGATACGGCGAAGTTCTTGGCGATGGTGGCGGACTTAGACATTCCGTTGGTCGGCGTTGATCCGGCATTGGTGCTGTGCTATCGAGATGAGTACGCGGAAGTACTCGGTAGCAAGCGAGGCGATTTCGATGTGCTAACGGCACACGAATGGCTGTACCCAAGGTTGGAAGCGTTTGAAGTAGCAAAGCAACGGGAAAATCAGGAACCGTGGTACTTGTTTGCGCACTGCACTGAAAAAACAAAAATGCCGAACGCAGAGAAAGAATGGGGCGCTATTTTTGCTCACTTTGGCGCG
>NZ_JAWOUO010000086.1:0-1317 GCF_033339435.1 Vibrio sp. 378 | reverse complement strand
AGCTCGATGCGCCACCGTAACGTTTTTCATCATTGTGGTCATATTCAACCAATCCGACGGTAAGGTGTACTTCTTCATCCACTTCAGCTTGGCTAGAAGCAATAGAGTAAAGACGAGGCGTCAAACGGCGCAATAAACCAACCAACTCATCTGCGGTCAGTTTGGTTTTCTTCTCTGCGAATACATCAACAATTTGAGTGTTGGCTGAATACTCACGAAGCTTGTCTTTATCTTCCACCAGCTTTTGTAGTTTCTTGCTGCCAGATAACTCGGCAAACTTAGCCACTAGCTGTGGGTTAGATGTCGTGATCTCGAACTTACTCACTAAAGCACTGTGAATAGATAAGCTTTCGCCATCAACGTCAACTGTTTCAACACCAGACAAACCAACTTTGCCTAGAATTTGATTGGCAAGCTCAGAGCTGTTTTCGTACCACACACCCAAAGCATCACCTGGTTGGTATGTCAGACCCGAACCATCTAGATCGATTTCAATATGGCGAACATCTTTACCCGAGTCTCGACCCGTGATCTTTTGGCTGGTGAGTAACGTCGCTGTGTATGGATTTTGTTTGTTGTACTGAGAATGTGAAGCTGCCGCTTGTCCTACAGGAAGTTGAACAATTTCCGCTTCATTGCCAGAAGATAGTGTCTCTTTAACTTTACCTAGCGCATTCTTGCGCCATTCTTCCGCTGCCGCTTCGTAATCAACATCGCAGTCAATACGGTCAATAAAAGACGTCGCGCCCAGTTTTGCTAAATACGTGTCAAAGTCTTTACCAGTTTGGCAGAAGAACTCATAACTAGAGTCACCCAATGCAATCACACCATATTGAAGGTTTGATAGCTTAGGCGCTTTCTTAGATTGTAAGAACTCGTGCAGCTCAATGGCATTGTCTGGCGCTTCACCCTCACCGTTGGTAGAAGCAACAATGATGACGTGCGTTTCTTTGGCTAAGTTTTTGCCTTTGTAGTCGCTTGCATCAAACAACTCTACTGCAATTCCTTCTGCCTTTGCTTCTTGTTCCAACGCTTCAGCAACACCTTTTGCGTTACCGGTTTGAGAAGCAAAAATGATGGTCAACTTACCGGCAGGCTTTGCTGATACTGCGGCAGCTGCTTGGGCGATTGGTGTTGCCGCCGCACTTGGTTGATGTTGAGCTAAACCCCAAAAGTACCCACTGACCCAAGCAAGTTGCTGCGAAGACAACTCAGAGACAGTTTGTTGGAGTGAATTAAATTGTTGGTCATTCAGAGGGCTTGTGATTGGAGGATTTCCTCCTTGCCCATTATTATCTTCAGACACATTCTTGTGAG
>NZ_JAWOUO010000085.1:0-1324 GCF_033339435.1 Vibrio sp. 378 | reverse complement strand
CCAATATTACGCTCTGGGCTCAACATCCAGCCAACGTGGCTATTACTACTCATATCCAATAATTTATGCTGGCGGCGTGTTGGGCATCGTGGTCGTAAAAATGGATTTGAGTAAAATTGAAGATAACTGGCAACAACCTGACAGCGTGTTCGTCGCCAGCGACCCTCACAATATTGTCTTTATGAGCAGCCGGCAGGATTGGCTATTCAAAAGCCTACAACCGTTAAGTGATGCAGATAAAAAGCAAGTTTGGACGAGTAGACAATATCTCGACACACCGATTCCGACATTGGGCTTTGTCGGCAACTTGAATGCACCAAATTCTGAACTGAAACAAGGCTACCCCTACAATAAAGGGACACTGGTTGTCTCTTCACTGCCTTTACCTGAGTTAAAGCTAACGATTCGTGTGCTTTCGCCAAAACAATCCATCGTTTGGGTTACGATGGGCTATATCGTTGTGCTTACGTTGGCCTTTACGGTTTTGTTCTTGATTGGCCAGTTGATTTATCACCGCCAACAACGTCATTTGCAGTTAGAACGAATCCAACAAGAAGCGAATCAGAAGTTAGAATTTCAAGTCATGGCACGAACAGCAGAGTTACAGGCTGAAATTGCGCAGCGAACCGAAACGGAGCAAACATTGCGTTTAACCCAAGATGAGTTGATTCAAGCGGCTAAGCTGGCAGTTCTCGGTCAAATGTCAGCGAGCATCAGCCATGAGCTGAATAATCCGTTGGCAGCCATTCGTAGCTTTGCTGAGAATGGAAAATTGTTCCTTCAGAAAGAAAAGTATGATCGAGTGGAAGATAATCTCACTCGCATTTCAGCCCTCACAGACAGAATGGCAAACATCAGCCAGCAATTGCGTTCGTTTGCCAAAAAGGCCAGCGGCAATGAGCTTACCCAAACACGTCTGTTGCCAGTGATAGCCTCCTCAAAAGAGCTCATGAAACCCGCTTTCAAATCTGCTCGTGTTCCACTTGCTACCGAACTTCCTACTGACGACATCGAGGTTCAAATCAATACCATTCAATTGGAGCAAGTTCTGGTTAACTTGCTGACAAACGCAATTGAAGCCGTAAAAGAACAACAAGATAAACAAGTGTGGTTGCTCGTTGAAACGGATACGGATGAAAACAAAGTGATGATTCATGTCGATGACAATGGCCCTGGGCTTGGTTCGCACACACTGTCCGAACTTTGCGAACCGTTTTTAACAACTAAAAAGAATGGATTGGGATTAGGGCTTTCTATATCTCAGCAAATATTGGCTGGCATGAACGGCAGCTTGAGTGCTCACAACCGTGCCCAAGGTGGCGCT
>NZ_JAWOUO010000084.1:0-1333 GCF_033339435.1 Vibrio sp. 378 | reverse complement strand
TGTTGCCTTGTGTGTTGGTGTTATTGAGCTGTTGCATCAGAATCAGCAAGACCTTCAGCAAGAGCGCGTGCAAGTTGAAGCCAAAGAACAACTGTCTATCCTCCGCTCCAATTTGGAAGCGGTACTCATGGCTGATATTTACAAAGCCAGCACATTAGCGACGCTAATCACTTTGCTGCCAAATAGCGAAGAAGAGGAGCTAAGCATTGCCGCCGATCGTATTCTTAACAAAAGTAAGCACATCACGGTCATCGGTATTGCGGAAAATGATGTAATTAGCCATATATTCCCAACTAAAGGCAACGAGCGCGTCCTTGGTCTGGATTACCGTAAAGTACCAGCACAATGGGTACAAGTTCAAAAAGCCAAAGATATTCAAGAGATTTTCATCGCGGGGCCTGTGTCGCTTGTTCAAGGTGGGCGAGGGCTTATTGTACGCGTGCCAGTATTTCGAGACCCACCAATCAACAAAGAGTATTGGGGTGTGATCAGCGCTGTGGTGGATTTTGATGGTTTAATGCGAGAGACCGGCGTATTCGACTTCTCATACCATTATCCTTTGACGATACGCGGTTATGACAGCGGCGGCGAATATGGGGATATGTTCTTTGGTGATCCTAACCAAACGGGCAAATTGTACGCCAAAGAGCATGTGCACTTCCCTTACGGTGGCTGGAGCATGGCGGCCTACGCGGGTGGTCAGCTTGAGCAACAAATTTCGTGGTTTGAGCTGAACATCGTCAGAATCATTGGCTATCCCATTCTTATTGCACTGAGTATTGCGTTGATCGTGATTTACCGTTTGTACATCATCGCTGACGACCGTGCGCTGCATGATGAACTGACGCATTTGCCTAATCGCCGCTACTTTATGCAGTCATACAAGCAGCAGTTTGAAATCGCTAAGCGCTATAAAAAACGTTACAGCTTTGCGTTGATCAATATAGATCTAGACCGATTCAAACACATCCATGATACCTTCGGCCATGACGCGGGTGACAAGGTGTTGATTGCCACCGCAGAGCGCATCAAAAGCAGCTTACGACGTTCAGACATGGTCGCGCGAATGGGCGGTGACGAGTTTTTAGTGGTTGTACACAATTTGGGAATGGAAGAGCACGTGCAGAAGTTACTGCAAAAGCTCAGGTTGGCGTTGTGTTCGACGCCCGTTATCTATGACGAAGAGCTTATTTACCTACGCGTGAGCATTGGTTACGCCATCTTCGATCCGCAAATGACTTCTCCAGAACAAATGATGAAAATCGCCGACGAACGGATGTATCAACAAAAACACGGTGGATAAAAAAACAAAGCCCAGATTGGTTCTGGGCTT
>NZ_JAWOUO010000083.1:0-1334 GCF_033339435.1 Vibrio sp. 378 | reverse complement strand
ATGTTCAAGATAAGCTAGGCGTGACATGCTTGGGGGTTATCCCAATGGTGAAAAAACGTACCCTGCGAAAAAATGGGGTAAGTTATACCGCCTACTTAGATAAAGATGAAAAACTCTTTAGCGAAGCTTGTCGCTCTGTTCGAACGTCGTTGCTATTAAGGCTGACCAACACTAAGCAAAAGATCTTACCTTTTACTTCAGCGATTCCAGAGGAAGGCAAAACCTCCACCAGCATCAATATGGCGGTGTCCTTCTCGACTATGGAGAAAGTGTTGATTATCGACTGCGACTTGCGTCGTCCATCTTTAGCCAAACGATTCAATATTCCTGAGTCCCAGCCAGGTTTAACCAACATATTGACGATGGATACCGCAATAAAAGATTGTATCGTTCGCATCGATGACGCCAATTTAGATGTACTACCTGCTGGGCTGATTCCACCCAACCCACAAGAGCTGCTGGCATCCAATCGCTTCAAAAAACTACTGGACCATTTTCAAGATAAATACGATCGCATCATCATCGATACACCACCACTGTTGTCGGTCAGTGATGCGCTCATCTTAGGCCAATATGCGAACGGACTCATCACAGTGATTCGTTCCGAGTCCACCAAAGCATCACTGGTTAATGTCGCGCTATCTAAACAAATACAACACTCGATACCGTCTCTTGGCGTGCTTATCACTCAAGCAAAAGCTAAGGAAGGAGAGACTTTATATGTCCAGAAATACGCCTACTAATCAACATGCGTCTTGGTATCAGATATTAAAAAGCCAAGAACGCCCGGTGCTGATATATCAAATGGGTAAAGTCGGCTCGAGTGCGTTAGAAAAGTCGATTCCTAACTCGATTCATTTGCATGACCTTATGGCGATTGATGCTAACAAGCAGATCTCTCCAGTGAGAGCAAAGCTTCATCAACCAAACAAGCATTATGTAAAACGTCTGCTCAAGCGAAGCGTTATGAGCCACATGCTCAAACGTAAACAAGACGTGCGCATCATCTCATTGGTGAGAGAGCCGATTGGTAGAAATATCTCGATGTTCTTTCAATCTTTACCTTTCTGGATGGCAGAAAAAAACCTAAATGACGACAGTGCAATTCGCTCTGAGCGTCCGCAATTGTTGCAAGAAGCTTTCGAAGAGCACATGAATCACCACTACCCTTTGGAGTGGTTTGATAATGAAATCAAAATGCTAACAGGGATCGACGTGTTCAATAAACCGTTCGATCATGAAGCTGGTTGCCAAACCTACCAACAAGGCAACTTTTCTCTGCTCGTAATTCGAAGTGACAAGCTGAAGCAATCACCAGCTACCGTTGGCGAGTT
>NZ_JAWOUO010000082.1:0-1337 GCF_033339435.1 Vibrio sp. 378 | reverse complement strand
TTTTTATGAGGTTAAACCATGACTCAAAACATCGAGCAACGTACCGAAGTCGCGGTGACAAGGTATGAGGGGGCAAGTTCTCTTGTTAATGAGCTAGGAACTAAAGATAAAACGGTCGACACTCCATCTGGATTGAGAGATTCATTTCCAAAGCTTTCCAGAGAGTTAAGGGAAGCCAACATCAAGAAAGATGTTGACTTTGCATCCTTTCAATCAAAAAACGCGGCAGAACATGAAGCGGCTCAAAGTCATCGCGAAATTGATTTCATAGGTCGTTTTTCTTTATCACAGCAGCCGATCTCATGGACGCCTTCGACCACTATTAGTGATAAGTTTCAGCGATATTTTGTCGGGGTCGTTGGCGATGCTTCATACAAGGAGTTTTTGCCTAATCCATCCAAGTTGCCTTTTGATACTTCTGCGTCGATAGAAGAAGATTTTGCAAAAGAATACTGGCTAGAAAATGGCGTGCCGAGCACTTTCCATGTTGATGAAGAGATAAAGAAAAACTCAGAAATCGACACTGGAACAAAGCAAATGGTTGGAACGTCGTTAAGCTTAATTGGCAAGGTTATCTCTAATGAAAACGCACTAAGGCTGACCGAAAAGCAGCGTCGATTGCGCATGTTCCCACCCCCATCACCAGGTGAAGTGATCGCTTCAATTAATGACTTTGAAGTGGCCTTCGAAAGTGGATTTAAATCAAAACTATTGCAGGATGATTATGAAATCCATGCCGATAAATATATTAAAGATTATTTCAACCCCACCGATTCAGAACTGGATTTTCTGATGTCATGTGGTTGTACAGTCTTGTGGCGAGATGCACATGGTTCACTTGCTAGGATTTTCACGACAAAAACCATTAATCTGCAAGGCAATACTATTTGGAAGGCCATCAAAGAATGGACCGTCACCTTTGTTGCTAACCACTCTGATTATGTTTTCCACACCCAAAACAATATGGGATTTACTGGCACGATAGGGATCAGCTTTGATGGTAATTTTTTAGCAGAAAGCATCGTCCAGTATACCAATTGCAATCGAGTGATTGCGAAGCACGGAGAGGCGAAAAACATACAAACAGAAAATGTTGAAAATTATCGTGGTGCTTGGATTTTCTTAAATGTTGAATCTCTAGATTACGATGATTTAGATGCTAAAAACATTGAACAGAATCCTCAACCAGGCTCGCCCCACGGACAGCATCACTCTTATAGTTTTAACAACGTTAAGAAATTAAAAGGGGGTGTTTGTAAAGCAGATAATGTCGACAAGCTATTCCATATCACAGGGTTATGCTCTGGTGACGCTGGTATGTTTATTGGTACGAACTT
>NZ_JAWOUO010000081.1:0-1362 GCF_033339435.1 Vibrio sp. 378 | reverse complement strand
GTTTTTACTCGGCGTGTCGTGTAGATATATGGCTTGTGGGTTCGGCATGTTGAATTTGTACAAACCCAACGCATTGTGCGAACCAGAAGCCTGACGCATGCGGTACGGGAAGGTTCTTGGATTAACTGTTGCCCAGTTGATCGTGGTTGGATCGATGATTTCGCGCGACGTCCAAGAACGGATGATTTGAATGTTATGTTCCATTAAATACATCGGATTGCGTTTCACTTTTGGAATAATGTCTTTCACCATGATTTTCCAAGGCACATTCCAAGTAGGATTTAAGATCACCGAATCTAGCGTTCCAGTCATGATTGGGGTTTTTCTTGAAGCTCGACCAACCACAACTTTTGATTCAAACAGTGGCTGACCATCATGCCAGTACGTAACTTCATAACCCGGCACGTTCACAAACACGACATTGTCTCGTTCTTTCGCCCAAATACGAGAACGCTCCGCATTCAATGCCAGCAAGTGTAAACGTTGTTGAGGAGAGAAGTTGATCCAACGAATGGTGTTCGGACCAATTACGCCATCTTGGTTCAAGCCATGAATACGCTGGAACTCTTTCACCGCCAGCTCCAAATTTTCATCGTATTGCGGTATTTCTGAATCGATGTAACTGACATCCACTCCGACGATCGCCATGCGTTCAACAAGGGTTGATTTGTTTTCTATCGGATCACCGACGCGCAACAGACCTTTTTGCTCATAGAAAGGATATTGATATTGCGAGAATTCAGAAAGCGAAGCAAATACCGTATTAAACGAGGCATCCATTTGCAAAGGCGAGCGCAAGCTGGCTAAAAACTGGTCCAACTTCCCTACCGTGATCTCATTGCTCAGTACCGATAGCGTATCCACACTAGGCGCAGGAAAGCTCACATGGGCTTTATTTGCAAACAACCAGTTAACGCCTTCTTGAGGAACCTGCTCAAGATAGCTGAGGTACATAAGGAGGGAATCGGTCATCACCAAATCGAAGTCAAGGTTGTCTCCTTTCCATCTTACTTGGTTAATACGATGCAGTTGGTTGTCAAACTCTTTAGAAACGTCAGCAAGCGCGACCAGCTTCATCTGAAAAATGAACTGTTCAACATCGCTCTCATTTTCCCAATTCAAACGGTAATTCGTACTTTGATAAAGTTGATCAATCACCGTTGGATAATGGATCATTTTTTCGACAGACAACTGCTCTACGGCCCCTTCTTGCTCCGTTTGGGCAGAAGCATCGAGAGAAACCACGGTAGAAAAGCTGCAAAACGGCACCAGAAGTGCCGTCATGATTAAAACCCTAGCAAACACTGAAACGATCCTTGCGCTACTTGCCATAAAAAAAGTATGGCAAATATCTCACAGCTT
>NZ_JAWOUO010000080.1:0-1368 GCF_033339435.1 Vibrio sp. 378 | reverse complement strand
TTTCTGCATGAGCGGATGCGAATGGTAATAATACTGCAGCAAGTAGTAATAGTTTCTTCTGAGTGCCTCATCTACATGTTTTTTGTGCGATAATTAGAGCATAAGCGGCAATCGCGTAATTTCAATTTTCTGTTAAGACTATCCAAGTCGTATTAGTAAATTGATGGGTTTCTCACATATTTTACAGCTCGACTTCCGCCCATTTTATCCATTACGGTGATGGTCTTAGCCCAGACCGCAATCTTTTGGTCGTAACTGAAATTCTTCGATAGAACCAATTTCTTGCCCTAAGTGAATTCGAGGTGCGTCGACATGTGCTTGGCCTTGCGAGTGCATGACTAACCGGTTTGCTGTTCTCGGTTTCAGTTCGTTAACGACAAAGCGAATCATGTCTGCTCTTGTTAGCTTTTTGAGCTCGGCTAGTACTTTTTCGCGTTGATTAAACTCGGTATCTTTGTTGCCTATTGCTACCCATAAGCGTTGCGCTCGTCCACGTAAAGTCGTGTCTGGGGTTGCGATTTGGTTCCAAAGGCCACGCTTACTGCTGTGCCATTGGTAGTCGTTGAGCTCCAAAAGCACCATGTAAAATGCATTTAAAAATTCATCGATAGAGGTGACCAATTCCGCAGGAGCTGCGTTTGGTGATTGCACATAAAGCACAATCCCCGGATGACGGTTCAGTGGCATGTTACCAGTGCCGACCATGTAGCCGAGTTGCTGCTTGGTGCGAATCTCATGAAAGAAGGTTGCCGACATGAGGTGATTGGCCAAAGAATAAAGTGCTATGCTGCGCGGTTCGATGTCTTCACACTGGTGGTAAATTACCACAGCTGAGTCTTGTTGATTACAATGCACTTCGCGCTGAAAACTGCCATTTTGACCGAGCATAATTAACGGACGCAGTGCTTCTTCGTAGCGCTGTTCTTTTACGCGCAAGGCATCTTTCAAGGTTGTTGCCATATCATGCGCTTGTTGACGTTGCCAGTCGCCATAAACGAACATTTCTACGTGGAGTTCCGCCAAAATCGACTCGACGAATGTCGACAGTTCATCGACTTCAATCTCTTCCAGCGCTTCTGCAAGCGTCGCGAAAGGAGGATTGTTGGGCTGCAACAATCCTGTTAATGCGTTGAACAGTTGAGAAATTGGGCGATCTTGAGATGAATTTCGCCAATTACGTAATAATTGTTGTTTGATGGTTTCGAACCGAGTCGGGTTGAACTCTCTCGCGGCGAAACGGCGTAAAATCATCTCAAGCAGTTGCGGCAGTTTTTGGCTGAAGCCCGACAACGTCAAAGTTACCCCACCTTGGTGTGCATACATGTTGTAGCCCATGCCCGCGATTTCAGCTTGGTAGGTTTCTTTGGC
>NZ_JAWOUO010000079.1:0-1384 GCF_033339435.1 Vibrio sp. 378 | reverse complement strand
CACGCTCAATGGCCGGTTTTTCTTCTTTCGGCTGACGAGCCTGAATTGAGCTGTCGATAACATTTTTCAACGCAATCAAAAGTCCTACACCGATGAAAGCACCTGGTGGTAATAGTGCTAATAAGAAGCTGCTATCAAATTGGAATACTTGAATGCGCAGCGCTGCAGCCCAGTCACCCAATAGCAAGTCTGCGCCGTCAAACAATGTGCCGTTGCCGATAAGCTCGCGCATTGAGCCCAACACAACTAGCACACTGGTCATGCCCAGTCCCATCCATAAGCCGTCCAATGCGGCAGGAAGCACATCATTTTTTGAAGCGTAAGCTTCGGCGCGACCGATGATGATACAGTTGGTTACGATCAACGGGATAAAGATACCCAGTGATAGGTACAATCCGTAAGCGTAAGCATTCATTAGTAGCTGGACGCAGGTTACGAGTGACGCAATGATCATAACGAAAACCGGAATTCGGATCTCTTTAGGAACATAGTTACGGATCAGTGAAACCGTTACGTTAGACCCCACTAGTACCAGTAATGTGGCAATACCAAGACCCAGCGCGTTGGTGATCGTCGATGAAACGGCGAGTAGAGGACATAAACCGAGCAGCTGAACCAATGCTGGGTTGTTGCTCCACATGCCGTTCTTCATCAATTGTTTGTTTTCGCTCATTGATTGTCTCCTGCGCAGTTTAGTGGCTGGCTGAGAATCTCATCACGAGATTGATTTACGTAGTTTACGGTGTTTCTGACTGCTTTGACGACAGCTCGAGGCGTAATGGTAGCGCCAGTAAACTGATCAAAGTCTCCACCATCTTTACGAACTTTCCAAGAATTCCAATTATCTTCGGTGACTTGCTTACCCGTGAAACCAAGAATCCAACTGGGAACGCGAAGATCTATTTTATCGCCTAGCCCCGGTGTTTCTTGATGGCTAAGTACGCGCGTACCTAAAATCTTACCTTGATTATCGATACCTGTGATGACTTTGATTTCACCGTTATAGCCATCTGGTGCAATCGACTCAATGGCGATGGCTGTTGGCTCGCCATTTTTGGTGGCAATGTAGGTAGGCATTGCGTGCATCGTGCCAAGCTCTGGAGACGTCACCAACGTGCATGATTGAGTTAATGCGTTGTCGTGCATCGTTTCAGGAATCACTTGATTAAGCACTGAAAGTAGCTGCTTTTGTTCCTGAAGCTTGATTTGATCTTCGGTTAAGTACTGAGTCAACGCGACCAAACCTGTTGTGGCGCAAGCAAAGATCGCCAGTGTCAGACCATTTTTTCTAATAGCGGTTAACATGTTTACCTCAGTGACCGTAAGTTCTAGGTTTGGTGTAGTAGTCGATAAGCGGAACGCACATGTTGGCTAATAGAACCGC
>NZ_JAWOUO010000078.1:0-1390 GCF_033339435.1 Vibrio sp. 378 | reverse complement strand
GTGGTTGGTTGTGCGACGATTTTATCTGCGCTCATTGAAATCCAGTAACCGCCAGAGGCCGCTAAGCTCGACATCGAAACTACAACAGGTTTGCCTGCTTTTTTTAGCGCTTCCACTTCGTTGCGAATCACTTCTGACGCAAACGCACTGCCACCAGGGCTGTCTACGCGAAGCACGACTGCTTTCACCTTCTCATCGTTACGCGCTTGACGCAGTAGACTTGCAACCGTGTCACCGCCTACTGTTCCACGAGGTTGTTGACCATCCATGATGGCGCCACTTGCAACAACAACGGCAATATCATGGTTTGCGAGTGTGTAGTCAGGGCGAATCGTTGCTAGGTAGTCGTAATAACTAATGGCGTTGTAGCTATCTTTACCATCGCTACCAAATTCTTTGGCGAATAGGGTACGAATATCTTGGCGTGTCGCCAATTCATCAACTAACCCCATTTTGACTGCCAATTGCGCCAAATCACCATCCACAGATTTCATCTCGGTAAGCAGTTCTTCCATAGTTGGGTTTAGCACTTTGGCGTTGATGTTGCGGTTAGTCGTCACGTCATCGACAAACGCGCTCCACAACTGAGTGACCCAGCGAGTGGCAGACTCTTTTGCCGCATCCGACATGTCGTCACGAATAAACGGCTCGATAGCCGATTTGTAAGTACCGACTCGGAAAACGTGAGTGGATACGTCTAACTTCTCTAGCAGAGTTTTGTAGTACATAGAGTAAGCGCTGTAGCCCTTAATCAGTACGCCACCATCAGGCGCCATGTACACTTTATCGGCGTAGCTTGCTAAGTAATATTGGCTCTGATTGTAAAAGTCACCCACCGCGTAAACTGGCTTACCTGATGCCTTAAACTCGTTTAACGCTTTAGCAATGTAACGAAGTTTCGTTAAGTTCGTTTCTGGCAGATCGCGCAGTGCCAATACCAAGCCAGAGACTTTGGTATCGTCTTTTGCGTAGCGAATGGTGTCCACGATATCGAACAAAACGTTCTCTTTTTGCATCTCGTTACCTAAAAGAGAACATGCGAATGAGTCCATTGGTTTGACATAACGACGCTGTTCCACGATGGGACCAGAAAGGTTCATAACCAAAGCAGATTCTTTCTCGATAACAGGTCGTCCTTCGCCAGTGTAGGTAAACGCAAAGTAAAACACGGCGATCATCAAAAGGAAGATCAGGTTTGCCAACGCGAGTCTGATAAAGGTGATGCTTTTCCATATCCCCTTAAATATCAAACCAATAAATTTGAAGAGTTTTTTCATCTTGTCTCCATAACGAGATAGTCTTTCCCTAATCTTACAAAGTATGGGTTCTTATCTCTAAGATCTCAAAAGATAACATTTTTTTAGCTTATCATGCTCACTCAACAATTGGC
>NZ_JAWOUO010000077.1:0-1416 GCF_033339435.1 Vibrio sp. 378 | reverse complement strand
GTTAAGCAACTTGTGTTTGTTGCTCTTCAATTTGTTCTGCAGTGCTATGAGTGTTTTCTGCACCGTGCATCCAACGAACAAGCGTGTTCGAGAATAACATTAGAATCACACCACTGATCAATGCAGTTACTGCGATGCCACTAAAGATAGCCATTGCACCAAGTTCACCCACATGAGAACCCACGTAACCAGCGACATAGTTCGCAATAGCGTTACAACCAAACCATGCACCCATCATCAACGATGCAAGACGTAGCGGAGCCAGTTTGGTTACAAGAGACAGGCCAATAGGGGATAGACACAGTTCGCCCAAAGTATGGAAGAAGAACGCGCCAACTAGCCATAGCATGGATGTTTTCACGTTAGTATCACCACCTTGCTCCATTACTGCACCAACCATGCATAGGAAGCCTAGTGCCAAGAAGAACATGGCTAAAGCAAATTTCGCTGGTGAGTTTGGTTCACGTTTACCTAGTTTCACCCATAGAACCGCAAGGACAGGCGCAAGCGTAATGATAAAGAATGGGTTTAGTGACTGGAACCAAGCTGCAGGTACTTCAAAACCGCCAATCATACGATCGGTGTACTGCTGAGTGTAAATGTTCATCAGACCGCCAGCTTGCTCGAAACCAGCCCAGAATACGATAGTAAACAGGCTCATCACCAAGATAACTTTAATGCGATCTACTTCTTCTTTGGTAAGAGGCTGTTTTGTTTTGGCGTTCTTATTGTTTAGGTCGCGTTTCGCGGCTGGCTCACGGCCAATATCACCAAGCCAAGACTGTGAAAGCGACATTTGCATGACAAGGCTGATTATCATACCCACGCCCGCTGCTACGAAACCTGCTTTCCAACCAAATGAGTTCGTTACAGATCCAGAAACCACGCCGGCTAGCAGAGCACCAAGGTTGATACCCATGTAGAAGATAGTGAAAGCGCCATCACGACGGTTATCACCTTCATTGTAAAGGTCACCAACCATGGTAGAGATATTTGGCTTGAATAGACCGTTACCACAAATAAGCAGAGCAAGACCTAAATAGAAAGTGTGAAGTGCTCCGAAGCCTAGTGCGTCAGCCGGAAGTGCCAGTGTGAACTGGCCGATAGCCATTAATGCACCACCAAGCAAAATTGAGCGGCGTTGGCCAAGGTAGTTATCGGCAAGGTAACCACCAATCAATGGGGTAATGTAAACAAGGCCGGTGTAAATGCCATAAAGGTCGAGCGCGTCTTTCGTTGACCAGCCCAAACCACCATTCATTGTGGTATCAGTTAAGTAGAGTACTAGAATGGCACGCATTGCGTAGTAGGAAAAGCGTTCCCAGAGTTCAGTGCCGAACAATAAGAACAAGCCACGAGGGTGACCGAAATATTGATGTTGGTTTGACATAAGCTCTTCTAATAATAGTTATTACA
>NZ_JAWOUO010000076.1:0-1428 GCF_033339435.1 Vibrio sp. 378 | reverse complement strand
CCGCCTGACCATATCCACCAAATCCCCGCCCGGTACTGAACTTTTATCGCATAAGCGTTTGTGCCAACTTTATCCCCCAACGTCAGATAATAGTCTCCGTGCCATAAACTCAGAATCGCGGGTTCAGTCATGTTCATTACTCGCACGGGATAATGGCGTTTTTCAGGTTGTAATACATAGCGAGTCTGATCATCAAGGCGCAAAATGATCCTTGCTTGTTCTGCGGTGTAATTTGGCCCTATTACCCAATCCATACCTTGATAATCGATACCAATGTTTGCTCTTTGATGTGAAACACCAGGCTCTACTCGCAAGTTGTATTGGTACGAGTATTCACTGTTGAAGACAGCTCCTACAACGGCTAAAGAAAAACCGACGTGTGCTAATACCATCTTGATTAGTGGCCCTTTGTTTTCGGCATTCAGCCATAACATAGTGTGCGTAGTAATAACCCAAGCTGCTAAAAATACACTCGTGATTGTCCCAATACGCACGGTATCAACCGACAAGATAAAGACGGCTACGACACCTAAAGCGATAGTACTTGCGAAGGCGAATTGCCCTTTCCAGTTCGCGCGCCCTCCTTTTGTCCACCGCAAAATTGGCGTCATGGCTAACGCCAACAAAGCGAAAATACTAAGAGGAAATATTAAGGTATTAAAATACGGCGCACCAACAGAGATGTTTCCCAACCCTAGCAATTGATAAATCATCGGGTAGAACGTACCTAAAAAGACGATCGCCGTGGATATGACCAAAAGCCCAATGGCCACATACACCATATAAGCTCGACTGATCAAGGAACGTAACCTAAATGGTTTGATGGCATCTCCACGCACAATCAGTACACCAAACGTCATCAATACTAACGCACTAAGCACAGCAAGCAAGGCTAAACCTTTGGTAGGATCCACAGCAAAAGCATGCACCGACGTTAATACGCCAGAACGTACGATAAATGTCCCGAGAATGCTTAAACTAAAGGTCGCAAACGCCAACGCGTATGTGCTCCACAACGCTCCCTGATTTTTCTTTGCTAATACTCCGCTGTGCAGGAGTGCAGTGCCGGTTAACCACGGCAATAGAGAGGCATTTTCTACTGGGTCCCAAAACCACCAACCTCCCCAGCCAAGTTCATTGTATGCCCACCAAGAGCCGACAAGGATACCAACAGTCAGAGTTCCCCAGGCAAAATACGCGGCTTTTCGCGTACAACAGTACCATTCATTGACAGGCCGTTTGCTTAATAACGCCGCAAGTGCAAACGCCAAAATGGCGGAATAACCAACGTAACCTAAATATAAAAGTGGCGGATGAATGATCAATCCGATGTCCTGCAGCATTGGATTCAAATCACGTCCTTCTACCGCCAATGTTTTTGCGAACTCAAAAGGGTTAGACGTTGTTAACGTAAACCAAGCAAAAACG
>NZ_JAWOUO010000075.1:0-1430 GCF_033339435.1 Vibrio sp. 378 | reverse complement strand
AGTTGAGCAATTTCACATATTTTCATGTACACACTTCGCCCATATCAAGCTGACTCTGTTAAAGCCGTTATTCATTACTTTCGCAAACATTCCACCCCCGCAGTGATCGTACTACCAACTGGTGCAGGGAAAAGCTTAGTTATTGCAGAACTGGCACGCCTTGCCAAAGGGCGTGTGTTGGTTTTGGCCCACGTAAAAGAGCTGGTGGAACAAAACCACGCGAAATATGAAGGCTACGGTTTGAAAGGCGCCATATTTTCGGCAGGATTAGGAAGAAAGGAAACCGACCAACAAGTGGTGTTTGCCTCGGTGCAATCGGTAGTGCGCAATTTGGACTCATTCAAAAACCAGTTCTCACTTCTGGTTATCGATGAATGTCACCGTGTGCCAGACGATAAAAACAGCAGCTATCAAAAAGTGATTACGCACCTTCGAGAGCTCAACCCTGGCATCAAAGTTTTGGGCTTAACGGCAACACCGTATCGTTTAGGTATGGGATGGATTTATCAATACCACACCCGAGGTCAAGTACGCACCGAAGAGTCGCGCTTTTTCCGCGACTGCATTTTCGAGCTGCCTATCCGTTACTTGCTGGACGAAAACTTCCTCACCCCCGCACGCATGATGGATGCGCCCGTTTTGTCTTACGACTTCTCGCAGCTGAAACCCGCTAATACCGGACGCTACAAAGAAGCGGAAATGGACATGGTTATCGACAAAGCCAAACGCGCCACTCCTCAGATTGTGGAACAAATCATTCAATACGCGAGAGAGCGTAAAGGCGTGATGATCTTTGCTGCAACAGTTCGACATGCTCAAGAAATTCACGGCCTGCTGCCAGAAGGCGAAACCGCCATCGTCATTGGTGACACTCCAACGCCAGAGCGCGATGCGATCATTCAAGCTTTCAAAAATCGTGAAATCAAATACTTGGTGAATGTCTCTGTGTTAACCACCGGATTTGACGCGCCTCATGTGGATTTGATTGCCATCTTGCGCCCCACTGAGTCGGTCAGCTTATATCAACAAATTGTTGGACGAGGTTTGCGTTTATCGGAAGGTAAAAATGAATGTCTGGTACTCGATTACGCGGGTAACAGCTACGATTTGTATCAGCCAGAAGTGGGAGATCCAAAACCCGACTCCACCAGCGAGATCATTACTATTCCTTGCCCCGCTTGCGGATTTAACAACAATTTCTGGGGTAAATTGGACAGCAATGGCTTTTTACTCGAACACTTTGGCCGACGATGCCAAGGTTACTTTGAAGATGAAGACACGGGCGAACGCGAACATTGTGGCTACCGTTTTCGTGCCAAATATTGCGGCGAATGTGGCGCAGATAATGATATTGCCGCTCGTATATGCCATGAATGTGATGCAACATTGGTCGACCCAGATAAGAAACTGAAAGAAGCACTGAATTTGAA
>NZ_JAWOUO010000074.1:0-1438 GCF_033339435.1 Vibrio sp. 378 | reverse complement strand
CAAAAGTGCTTGAAGCAGTTAGAAGGCATGTGTTAGCGAGCAACGCTCATAACGCAAACAGCATAGGTCTTTGCTTAACCTCTCATTTTATTTTAAGGCTCACTTACACGGTTCTAGTTAAGTGAGCGTTGTTTCTCAGAACGCCGACAAATCCCCTGTTTCACTTGTGTTTCAGTCACTGAAAGAGCGACATTACTCCTGTACTTAACATTCAAAATCGGTACTATTTGAAAGATACGTGACCGAGTCACTTTTTGAGTTCTAACTCAATAATTACTGAATGATTGTGTGCTTCGTTGAAGTGCAATTTGCTTTTATTATGAATCTTGTCGTTCAAGAACACATACCCAAGGATGTTGACGCCGGATGAAACCTGCCTGCACACTCTTACTGCTTGCTTCTTTAAGCTCCCCCTTTCTTGCTAGCGCTCAACCCGTCAATGACCTCGTATTTACCGTAGGTATCGTTTCCGACAAAGCAAAAAGTAAAATCAAAAAGGCGACACCCTTTGCTCAATATGTGTCCGGAAGGCTGAATCACCTCGGTTATACCTCTGGGTCGGTACAAGTCTTCAACAACTATGGACAACTTGCAGTTGCTCTCAAAAATGGCAGCGTTCAAATTGCAACAGCTACACCGTTTAACGCCGTAACCCTAGAACGAGAATCTAACAGCCAAGTGCTCGCCGTAAGGTGGAAAAAGGGACTCGAAAAATACCACTCTGTATTTTTCACCCATCAAGACAGTGGCATTCATTCCTTGGCCGATCTGCGCGGCAAAACGCTCATTTTCGAGAGTCGCAACTCCACCAGTAGCTTTTACTTACCTGCCATTACATTGCTCAACCAAGGCGAAAAATTAGAATACCTTCGCTCTATAGATGATCACCCAACGAAAGGCCGTATCGGCTATTTGTTTTTGGATGAACATTTGGAACAATCCAACGAAATCAACCTATCCGTTTGGGTGTATAAACAGCGCGTTACCGCAGGGGCGTTCAGTAATTTCAACTGGAACAACCCAAAAGATTTGCCAGAAAACATGAAAGAAAAACTGACCATTTTCCATAACTCGGTGGAGATCCCGCGTGATTTGGTTTTAGCGTCGCCTACTTTGAGCCAATCGACCAAAAATGAAATTACATCGATTTTATTGAAAATGGATGCCTCACCAGAAGGTTTGCATGCCTTGGATGTATTCCAAAATACCAAGCGCATATCAGCACTCACGCCAGATATGGCAACGTCTCTCGACACGGTTCGAAAGTCTGTTAACTTGCTACCAAAGGCAAACTGATGCTGAACAAACTTTCGCTAGAAACCAAATACATTTTCGCGACCATCTCCGTCGTTGTTTTGGTGGTTGTGGTCAACCTTGTACTTTACATGCATGGCTACGACACATACTCAAACAATCTCGCACAGCAGATTACGCAAAA
>NZ_JAWOUO010000073.1:0-1440 GCF_033339435.1 Vibrio sp. 378 | reverse complement strand
CGACAGTAAAGTGCTAGAAAACGGCATGTCTCTCTCTCGCCGCCGTGTACCACTTGGTGTTGTGGGTGTGATTTATGAAGCGCGTCCAAATGTGACCATCGACATTGCCGCACTGTGCCTGAAAACGGGTAATGCCAGCATCCTACGCGGTGGTAAAGAGACGTTTTTCTCTAACATGGAACTTGTGAAAGTTATCCAATCAGCCCTTGCAAAAGCAAACTTGCCAGCCGCTTCAGTACAGTACATTGAAAAGCCAGATCGCGAGCTGGTTTCTCAACTGCTTGAACTGGATGACTACGTTGATATGATCATCCCACGTGGTGGAGCTGGTCTGCACAAAATGTGTAAAGAGAACAGCACAATTCCAGTGATCATCGGCGGTTTTGGTATCAGTCACATTTTTGTTGATGAATCCGCGGACCTAGAGAAATCGCTAAACGTGGTTGAAAACTCGAAAGTTCAACGTCCTTCGGCATGTAACTCGCTAGACACACTGCTTGTTCACGAGAAAGTAGCGGCGAAATTCTTGCCAATGATTGTCGAGCGAATGAGTGACAAAGTGACGTTTGTAGCAGAACCAAAAGCGAAAGCGCTAATGGCTCAAGCTACGCAAATTCGCGATGCCGTAGAAGGTGATTTTGATACCGAATGGCTAAGCTACACGTTAGGTGTAAAAGTTGTCGCTGACGTGAAAGATGCGATTGATCACATGCGAGTTCACAATGCGAGTCACTCAGATGCAATCATGACCAACAGCTTGATTAACTCAGAGTTGTTCATCAATTCGGTGGGCTCGGCTGCAGTTTATGTGAATGCGGCAACGCGCTTTACTGACGGTGCTCAGTTTGGCTTGGGGGCTGAAGTGGCTGTCTCAACTCAAAAGCTACATGCACGTGGCCCGATGGGTTTGGAAGAATTAACGAGCTACAAATGGGTCGGCAAAGCGAACTACTTAGCACGCAGTTAACAGATTCGACTCGATATTGATTGAAAAAGGGGCACTAGTGCCCCTTTTTGTTTTCTCTCACATATCAATTCCGCTACACTAGTCTGGCTTTTGGGACGGCCCCAAAGGCACGTTATTTGGAGGTGATATGCATTGTCCTTTTTGTTCAGAGAACGATACAAAAGTAATTGATTCCCGATTGGTTGCGGATGGTCATCAAGTCCGTCGCCGCCGCCAATGTTTAGCCTGTAGTGAACGTTTTACTACGTTTGAAACGGCAGAATTGGTCATGCCTAAAGTCATTAAGTCGAATGGCAATCGTGAACCATTCGATGAAGATAAAATGGTCGGTGGCATTCAGCGCGCATTAGAGAAACGTCCGGTAAGTGCCGACTCTATCGAGCTTGCAATCAGTATGATTAAGTCGCAACTCCGCGCAACTGGTGAGCGTGAAGTACCGAGCCAAATGATTGGTAACTTGGTTATGGATCAGC
>NZ_JAWOUO010000072.1:0-1441 GCF_033339435.1 Vibrio sp. 378 | reverse complement strand
GAAGTTGCTCTCTTTGAATGGAACATCGACCTTGCTCGCCAAGCTCGTTATGAGCATCAAGCAGACACTGCCGTGCAACCACTGACTGAGTTACCACACGTACCAGAGTCGCAACATCCCCATTTAGCTTTCCACCTTCGCCCTGGGTGTAAGTGCTTTGATGCTCATTACGCGGTGTTTGATTTATTCGCAGCTGTTCGTACTCAGCAATTCGATCAGCTCAACATCAACCAATTACAACAAGGGGTGATCCGCATCGAGCCCAATGGTGAAGCGCAGTGTTTCGCGCTAGCTGCCGAAGCCTATCAATTGCTTGCCAGCTTGGAACAAAAGCAATGTTTGAGCGATATCCCTGAGCCGTTGCTCGCTCATCTTAATCACATCATGACGCTTGACCTGATTGAAGGTTTTACGCTGCAAACCGCGTAAGGAGGATACGATGACAGATTCTGTTAAAAGCCTGATTAGCCGCTACGACGAATACACCAACAGCTTACAAACTCACGCAATGCCGTTGTTGCTGCTGTTTTGCCGTTTATGGGTCGCTTGGGTGTTTTTTAATTCTGGCCTTATCAAAATTGCCTCATGGGATAGCACCTTGTACTTGTTCGAATTTGAGTATCAAGTTCCGTTGCTACCTTGGGAATTTGCCGCCTATTCAGGCACATTCGCAGAGTTAGTTCTTCCGGTCTTTTTAGCGCTTGGATTATTTACTCGCCCTATGGCTGCCATGTTGTTTGTATTCAACATTATCGCTGTCCTGTCCTACCCACTACTTTGGGAGAAAGGTTTCCATGACCACCAACTCTGGGGGTTAATGATTTTGATTGTGACGCTGTGGGGAGCCGGTCCGTTTTCGCTCGACCGATTGCTAAAAGACAAATTCGTCAGATAGAAAAATCCCCGCGATTGCGGGGATTTCTTTTATTGCTTGTTTCGATAAGCCAGCAGTTCATCCGCTGAGATACCTTGTTGTGCGAGGTCTTTTGCTAATAGCTCAACTTGCTCGCCCTTGCGTGACTCAATCACTTGTTGAAATTGGTACACAATGTCACGCAAGATTGGTAGAGGTACTTGTTTTGCCGCACTACGAATGCGCGCGGAGCTTTGATTGCCCAGCTCAGGAAGCAACTTACCAAACATCACCTTTTCTGGTGATTCTTCCATTTGCTCTAGAATACGAGCCATTTCATACGTGGTTAACGACATTACTTTTTGAATTCCATTATGGTGTCAGGAAAAGTGTGAACGACAAATATACACGCGTTACATACATTGGAAAATACTAAATTACACTGATTTACGCATTAGCGAAGCGTGCGTGCCAGCTCTTACCGGCCTTTGAAAATAGAATCACCAATGCTGGTAGCAATACCCACATATGAATAGCAATCAATGTTTGTGGATCAAACGGCAAACGCTGTAAGGTACCCACTAACAA
>NZ_JAWOUO010000071.1:0-1447 GCF_033339435.1 Vibrio sp. 378 | reverse complement strand
AAGCTAGCGGGTTTACATGTATTGCGTCTTCTCAATGAGCCAACCGCAGCGGCGATTGCCTACGGTCTGGATTCAGGTCAAGAGGGCGTGATTGCAGTTTACGATTTAGGTGGCGGTACGTTCGATATCTCTATCCTACGTTTATCGAAAGGCGTATTTGAAGTATTAGCAACAGGCGGCGACTCTGCACTTGGCGGTGATGACTTTGACCACCTATTAGCGGATTACCTAATGGAGCAAGCTGGCCTAGAAGCGCCGCTTTCTGCTGAGAAAAACCGTGCATTACTGAACATTGCAACGGCTACCAAAATTGCTTTCTCTGAGCAAGACAGCGTAGAAGTTGACGTGTTTGGCTGGAAAGGCACTGTAACACGCGAGCAGTTCGAAGACCTGATTCGCCCACTCGTGAAGAAAACTCTGATGTCTTGTCGTCGTGCACTGAAAGATGCTGACGTAGAAGCGGAGGAAGTACTTGAAGTTGTGATGGTTGGTGGCTCAACTCGTACCTTGCTTGTCCGTGAAATGGTGGGCGAATTCTTTGGTCGCACACCACTCACTAGCATCAACCCTGATGAAGTGGTGGCTATTGGTGCGGGTATCCAAGCAGATATTCTTGCTGGTAACAAGCCTGACTCTGAAATGCTGCTGCTTGACGTGATTCCATTATCATTGGGTATTGAAACCATGGGTGGGTTGGTTGAGAAAATCATTCCGCGCAACACCACGATTCCTGTTGCTCGCGCGCAAGAGTTTACCACCTTCAAAGATGGTCAAACGGCGATGAGCGTGCACGTTGTGCAAGGTGAGCGCGAGATGGTGGATGATTGTCGTTCACTTGCGCGTTTCTCAATAAAAGGTATTCCTCGTATGGCGGCAGGTGCAGCGCACATCCGAGTGACGTACCAAGTTGATGCTGACGGTTTACTATCTGTGACTGCAATGGAAAAGAGCACTGGTGTTCAGTCCGAAATTCAAGTGAAACCTTCTTACGGTTTAAGCGATAACGAAGTTGCGAACATGCTGCGTGATTCGATGACTCACGCCAAAGAAGACATGCAAGCTCGTGCGTTAGCTGAACAACGCGTTGAAGCCGACCGGGTGATTGAAGGTTTGATCGCTGCAATGCAAGCTGATGGTGATGAACTACTATCAGAGCAAGAAAAACAAGATCTATTAAAAGCCATTGAAGCACTGATTGAGCTGCGTAATGGTGATGATGCAAATGCCATTGAGCAAGGCATCAAAGATACAGACAAAGCTAGCCAAGACTTTGCGTCACGCCGTATGGATAAATCGATTCGAGCTGCGTTGTCAGGTCAATCAGTAGACGATATATAAGAGAAAGTAGTTATGCCTAAGATTATTGTATTACCACACGACGATTTGTGCCCAGAAGGTGCAGTGTTGGAAGCGAAGACGGGTGAAACCGTTCTAGACGTAGCACTAA
>NZ_JAWOUO010000070.1:0-1454 GCF_033339435.1 Vibrio sp. 378 | reverse complement strand
GCTTCCGGGTAAAAGTCACACGGAACAAAAATACTGCGGAGCCAGTGACTTTTCGGGTGATAGAAGCTCAGTTCAGAAGCGTGCAGTTCCAAACGTTCAGAGAAGGCTTTGGCTTCTTCGGTCGCGTAGAACTCGTCACCAACAATAGGGTGACCCAACGCTTGCATGTGCACACGCAATTGATGTGAGCGGCCAGTAATAGGCAGTAAACGTACGATGCTCGTCTTTGTGCCGTCTTCATGTTCTTCTCGCTTCGCGACTTGGAAGAGAGTTTTTGATGGCTTACCATCTTCAAAACACACTTTTTGCAGCGGACGGTTTGGCCAGTCACAGATCAATGGCAGATCGATTTCGCCCTCTTCCTGCTCGACATGACCCCAAACGCGTGCGTAGTAAATTTTATGCGTTAAGCGGAACTGGAACTGCTTTTTCAACGCACTTTCTGCTCGCTTGTTTTTAGCCAGTACCATCAATCCCGACGTCGACATATCTAAGCGATGCACGACTTGGATATCTGGGTACTCTTCCTGTAAACGACTCCACATGCTGTCATGGTGCTCTGCAAGACGTCCCGGAACTGACAACAAACCAGATGGCTTATTCACAGCCAAGATATGGTCGTCCTCAAAAACGATGTCGATCCAAGGATCAGTCGGTGGGTTGTACTCAAGCATTGCCATGGGTGGGATCTCTAGAAAATAAAAACGCCGCGATTATAACGAGGGCTCAGTCAAAACGCATTTTAATTTCGCGACCAATGAAAACACCAAAACCAACAGGGTCAATCAAGTCAATAAATTCGAAAAATAAAATAAAAACTGATTTGTAAATATAGTTTGACAAGTACTGCGGGAGTGATATTTATAGAGTGGTTACCCAAATAACTTTATTCCGTTCGGAAAAGCACCCCATAACATTAAATAAGGTTTCACGCCGTTTGGATTCCCGCGAACCGTTCTCGCGGGGGAAGGTTATGCCGCTATACACAACATCAAAGGACAATAAGAAATGGAATCCGCCGTACCAGATCAACCCCAATCCAGAATATCGCTATTTTTCCGCTCACTTGGCCCAGGCATCCTAATGGCTTCTGCGGCGGTGGGTGGCTCTCACCTTGTAGCCTCAACCAAAGCGGGTGCCATCTATGGCTGGCAACTTGCCGCACTCATCCTGCTCGTAAACCTGTTTAAATACCCATTTTTCCGAGCTGGCGTGCAATACACGATGGGCACAGGGCTTACGTTAGTCGAAGGCTACGCGAGACTGGGTCGCCCTTACCTTTGGCTGTTTCTGTTCTTAAGTGTGGTGTCGGCGGTGATCAACACCGCAGCATTGTTGATGTTTAGTGCGAGCTTACTGGGTTACTTCATACCGTTTTCACTGTCGATGGCATCGTTGAGCATCATCGTTTTGGTCACGTGTTTGATCATCTTATTCGCCGGCCATTACAAAGC
>NZ_JAWOUO010000069.1:0-1455 GCF_033339435.1 Vibrio sp. 378 | reverse complement strand
GTTCGCTGCACTTTTTGTAACTTCTTTCAGAATGCGGCCAGTCGCAAACTTGTCGATGAGTACTTCGCTGCCTTAATGCAGGAGTTGAAGGAGAAAGCTGCACTTCCTTGGACGCAAAGCGGTATCTTCCATGCGGTTTACATTGGTGGTGGAACGCCGACCGATCTTTCTCCCGAGCAAGTTCGCGTGCTGGGGCAGGCCATTCATGATTATTTCCCTCTCGCGTCTGATTGCGAAATTACTTTAGAAGGGTGCATCAATCGTTTTTCCGATGAGTTGTATCAAGGTGCGTTAGATGGCGGCTTTAATCGCTTCTCTTTTGGTGTGCAGAGCTTCAACACTCAAGTTCGTCGCAGTGCAAAGCGTCTTGATGATAGAGAAGACGTACTTAAACGCGTTTCGGAACTGGCGAAGGAAGACAAAATCCCAGTCATCATCGACTTGTTGTACGGCTTGCCTTATCAAACCAAAGAAATACTTGAACAAGATCTTAACGATTTTATGTCGACAGGCGCGCATGGCTTGGATTTGTATCAGTTGGTCGTGGGTGGAACCGCGCCAATGCTCAATCTCGTTGAAAAAGGCAAGATCCCACCACCAGCGACGACGCCAGAGAAAGCGGGCATGTATGAGCTGGGTGTGAACTTTATGGCGAAGCACCACATGAAGCAGTTGAGCGTGAACCACTGGGCCGTCGATAACCGTGAGCGTAGCCTATACAACAGCTTAGCCAAGACGTACGCAGAAGTGTTACCGATTGGATGCGGTGCTGGTGGCAACATTGGCGGCTACGGGATGATGCTGCACCGCACTTTAGACACCTACATCAAAGCGGTGAATGAAGGGCAAAGTACGATTGCGATGATGATGAAGCACAGCCCATTAGAGCCATTATTTGCAGCGCTAAAATCCGGATTTGACCGCGGCATTGTTCAGGCAAGTAAACTGCCGATGTTTATGGGTAGCGATACGTTCGATTTTCTCATGCCGCTGTTTAAAGTATGGCAAGACAAAGGCTTAGTTGAGCTTCAAGAGCGAAGCTTAGTGCTTACTTTAGCGGGCAGTTTTTGGGCCGTTTCGTTAGCGCAAGCCTGTATTCAGGTACTGGCATCAGAGATGAACGAAAGCGTGCCAAAAGTATCCAATAATTAATGAAGACAAATTGAAGAAAAGATGGAAAACAAAATGGAATCAATCAAGCAACAGGTAGAAGCTCTATTGGAACAAGAACCTCAACTTCTGCCTGCCGCAATGGCAGAGCGTTTAGGTGTGACAGAATTTGATGTTGTCGCTGCACTGCCGCAAGAGATGGTTGCGATTGCTCCGGGTGAACAAGCGCAAACAATCCTTGAAAGCCTAGTTGGCTTTGGCCCAGTGACGACGATCGTACACTCCTTCGGCTCCATTTTCGAAGTGAAAGCGCCTTTTCCGAAAGGCAGAGTTGCGCGTGGTTAT
>NZ_JAWOUO010000068.1:0-1460 GCF_033339435.1 Vibrio sp. 378 | reverse complement strand
TGATGATGGATAACGACTTCCGCCAAATGGCATTGCGTCAAACGCGTACCAACGGCGAAGACCCTGCCGGGCAACTGATCTTTTGGTCGGATTATTTACTCGATTCCGACGCGAAAGGCCTAATGTTTGCACGTGTGGGTTGGCATAACCCGCAGCAACAGTTCCCGCGTGGTGAAGTGACTAAAGTGGGCTATCGCGTTAAAGAAGAAACCTTGCAGCGTGTTTGGTGGCGTTATCCAGATACCCCAGTTGGGCAGGAAGGCATTGTCACTCCGTTGCTGACGCAGGTGGAATCTTTCGACATGCGTTTTTATGACGGTAAACAGTGGAAGAAAGAGTGGGACAGCAATAAAGAGTTGCCGAAAGCTGTCTCAGTTGTCTTGAAGTTGCAGGATTACGGTGAAATTGCGCGCACGTATCTAACGCCAGATGGCAAGCTTGCAGAAAGTGAAAGAAACAAAGCATCGGAGGGCAACAACAATGGCTAATCGTCAGCGTGGTGTTGCTTTGATTATTGTACTGATGTTGTTGGCGATTATGGCGACCATTGCTGCCACCATGTCTGAACGTTTGTTTTTGCAGTTTCAGCGCGGTTCAAACCAAATCCATTACCAGCAAGCATATTGGTACAGTGTTGGTGTTGAAGCCTTGGCTGAAGTGGGTATCGAGCAGAGCTACAAAGACAGCGATACCATCAACCTCAGCCAACCTTGGGCGATTAAAGAACAAGTGTACCCATTGGACTATGGTCAAGCTGCAGGACGTATTATGGATAAGCAAGCGTGCTTTAACCTCAATGTGTTAAGTCGAGTGCAGCCGACCGGACAACAAACCACTCGACCATATTTGGTTCAAGTGCTGCAGCGTTTGTTGGAAGAATCGGATGTAGAGCCGTATCAAGCGGAAGTGATTGCCGATTCCACTTGGGAATACATTGATTCAGACAGCACAGTACGTTCAACCACCGGCGTGGAAGACAGCACCTACGAATCGATGAAACCTTCGTATTTAGCGGCTAATGGTTGGATGGCAGACAAAACTGAACTGCGCGCAGTATATCAAGTGAGTGGTGAAATTTATCAAAAGATTGAGCCCTTGGTATGTGCGATCCCAAGTGATGATTGGCGTTTAAACGTCAACACGATAGAGGTGGAACAAGCGCCGATTTTAGTCGCTATGTTTTCACCGAACTTGAGCAGCAGCGATGCGGTTCAACTGATAGAAAAGCGTCCCTTCGATGGTTGGGACAGCGTAGATGAATTTCTAGCGGAGTCAGAATTAACTGGCTTGAGCGATGATGTAAAGAAAAACGCCAAAGGCTATTTAGGAGTGGATAGCTCCTTCTTCGAATTGGATGCACAAGTGTTGGTGGATGATTCACGAGTACGTATCCGAAGCCTTTTGCAAAGTACAAATAGAGAAACGGTGACCGTAGTTCGCCGTCGTTTTGGAGGGATCAG
>NZ_JAWOUO010000067.1:0-1480 GCF_033339435.1 Vibrio sp. 378 | reverse complement strand
GCATCAAACCCCGAAGTATTTAAGCAGTTTGGACGCGGTGTTGAGCGAGAAACTTTGCGCTATCGTCAGGATGGACACCTAGCAACAACACCTCATCCAGAGGGTTTGGGCTCAGCGTTCACAAACAAATGGATCACCACCGACTTTTCTGAATCGTTGCTGGAGTTCATCACTCCGGTTTCTCATGACATTCCAGAATTGATGGCGCAACTGAAAGACATTCACCATTTCACTCAAACCAAAATGGGCGAAGAAAAGATGTGGCCGCTTTCTATGCCATGTTATGTCGGCAGTGAAGATGATATTCAGCTTGCTCAGTACGGTTCATCGAACTCGGCGAAAATGAAAACATTGTACCGTGAGGGGCTAAAACGCCGTTACGGCAGCTTGATGCAGATTATTTCTGGTGTTCACTTCAACTTTTCATTCCCTGAGTCATTTTGGGATGCGCTTTATGGTGAGCAGGATGAGCAAGCTCGCCAAGACACCAAATCAGCTGCTTACTTTGCTTTGATTCGTAACTATTACCGTTTTGGTTGGATGATCCCTTACTTCTTTGGTGCATCGCCAGCGTTATGTGGTTCGTTCATTCAAGGCCGTGAGACTAAACTCCCGTTTGAAAGCATCGGTGGGACACTGTATCTCCCTAAAGCGACGTCTCTTCGCTTGAGTGATCTTGGTTATACCAACAGTGCTCAAAGCGTATTGAAAATTGGTTTCAACAGTATTGACCAATATCTTGAAGGTTTAGGTGATGCGATTCGTCGACCATCTGAAGAATTCGCAAAAATTGGAGTAAAAGTGGATGGTGAGTACCGTCAGCTCAATACCAACATTCTCCAGATTGAAAATGAATTGTACGCACCAATTCGTCCGAAACGCGTAGCGAAAAGTGGTGAGAAGCCATCAGATGCATTGAGTCGCGCGGGCGTGGAATACATTGAAGTGCGCTCATTAGATGTGAACCCATTCAGTGCCGTTGGTGTTAGCGAAGAGCAAGTTCGTTTCTTAGATCTTTTCCTAACGTGGGCGGCGTTGTCAGATTCTGACCCAATGGATAACTGCGAACTAGAATGCTGGCGTGACAACTGGAACAAAGTGATCATCTCTGGTCGTGAAAAAGGTTTGATGCTGCAGATCGGTTGCCAAGGTGAACGCTTATCTTTGCAAGATTGGGCGAAGCGAGTATTCGTTGAGTTGCGCCAAATTGCAGTAGAGATGGATTCTGCGGCTGGTGGCGATGCTTACCAAGCTGTATGTGACAAGCTAGAAGCATGGATTGATAACCCTGAACTGACGATTTCTGGCCAATTGCTTGAGCTAACCAAAGAACTTGGTGGACTTGGCAAAGTAGGTTGTGCTCTTGGCATGAAGTTCCGTGAAGAAAATCTGGCTCACGGTTACCAACATTACTCGCAAGATATAATGGAAACGGAAGTGGCTTCTTCAGTCGAGAAACAGCGACAAGCGGAAGAAAGCG
>NZ_JAWOUO010000066.1:0-1491 GCF_033339435.1 Vibrio sp. 378 | reverse complement strand
TCACCGATGATGAGCACACCAGCGCTGTTGTAATCAGGTAGAATTGGTTTCATTGTTGGTCTCCAAAAATTAAATCGTGGTGAGTTTAGCACAGCCTTTTTCTAGGCTGAACCTTGAGCACTACTTCTACTTAGGCGAACCACTGGTTCCATGCTTGCTTCACCCATTCTCTTTCTGCAACAAACTTATCTTCAACCACATCTGCATCCAAATTAAGCAGGTTTCTGTGGTGTATTTCGTTACGCATCGTCGTGTACGCGCGTATCAGTTGCATCGCTTGGTCTTCTTCCATGACACCTTGAGCAATTAGCGTTTCATATATTCGGACATTGTCACACCAACGCGTAAGCTTAGGTTTCTCGTGACTATAGTTAAGCACCAAATATTGAGCCAGAAATTCGATATCGGTAATACCACCGACGTCTTGCTTGATCATGAAGCGACCAGATTTCTTACCACCTAAATGATCGCGCATTTTTTCGCGCATCTCGACGACTTCTTTTTTCAACGTTTGCTCATCACGCGGTTTACACAACACATCATGACGAGTGTTATGGAAAGCAATCGCCAATGGTTCATCACCATAAATCATGCGAGCGCGCACTAAAGCTTGATGCTCCCAAGTCCACGCATCTTGATGTTGATAATCATCAAACGCATCGGTTGGACTCACCAACAGGCCGGACGCCCCAGAAGGACGTAAGCGAGTGTCCACTTCGTATAGAATGCCTGATGCGGTGCGGGTTGAGAAAATATGGATGATGCGCTGTGCTAAACGAAGGTAGAACTGGCGGCCGTCAATTTCCTTCTTCCCATCGGTGTATACATTAACTGGGCAGTCGTGCATAAAGACGATATCTAAGTCTGAGTTGTAGCCCAACTCCCATCCACCGACTTTACCATAACCGATCACGGCAAAGCCTTTGCCTTCACGGTCCTTCACGTGTGTTGGCTCGCCGTATTTTTCAGACACTTGAAGCCACGCTTGGCTGACCACCGCTTCAACAATGGCTTCTGCTAGATAAGTTAAGTGGTCACTTACTTTCATGACTGGCAGCACGCCAGCGATATCCGCCGCCGCGATACGCAAAATACAAATTTGCTTAAACTGACGCAACGCTTCCATTTGCTGCTCCATATCATCTTCGGGAATACGGGCAAGGAAATCGCGCAATTCAGTGCGATAGCTATCGAGTGGAATTGGGTTGTACAGTTGTTGAGGATCTATCAACTCATCCAGAAGGATTGGATAACGAGACAACTGTTCGGAAATCATTGGACTTGCGGTACACAAGCGCACCAACTGCACCAATGCGGCAGGGTGTTCATCCAACAATTCTAAGTACGTCGTGCGCGTGCAAATATTGTGCAGTAAGTGCAACACTCGCGGTAAACCAAATTGAGCGTCTGGGTGGGCAAACACCGCGTCAAACACTTTTGGCATCAAGCGATTAAGACTTCTCGCCCACGGGGGCCGAGCGTTTTCTTGGC
>NZ_JAWOUO010000065.1:0-1521 GCF_033339435.1 Vibrio sp. 378 | reverse complement strand
CCGGCTACTTCAGCAAGCAGTTTGAGTGTTATCTCTTTTTCACCTTGATCATTCTCTTCTGCCATATCGTAGAGAAGCTCAAGGTAGTTAAGAGACATGCGAGCATCACCGTCCACCAACTCGGCTAGACGGTCTAACACATTATCAGCAAAGTTCGCTGGCGTATCGCCCAGGCCTCGTTCTTTGTCGTTAATCGCTTGATTTAGTGCGAGTGAGATCTCTTCTTTATCCAGTGAAGTCAGCTTGTAGACTCGAGCACGAGACAACAATGCGTTATTCAGTTCGAAAGATGGGTTCTCTGTCGTTGCGCCAATAAACGTGACGGTTCCATCTTCAATATGTGGTAAGAAAGCATCTTGTTGCGATTTGTTGAAGCGATGGACCTCATCCACAAACAAGATGGTGCGGCGACCCGCCATTTTGTTCTCGCGCGCTTTTTCGATTGCAGCACGAATCTCTTTCACACCGGACGTCACCGCAGACACGCGTTCAACTTCCGCATTGGCGTAATTAGCAGCGACTTCCGCTAACGTGGTTTTACCTGTACCAGGAGGCCCCCAAAGGATCATTGAGTGGACATGGCCAGCCTCTAACGCGCGACGCAGGGGTTTACCCGGGCCAAGAATGTGTTGCTGACCGATGTACTGCTCAATAGTTTGCGGTCTCATACGAGCAGCAAGGGGACGAAAATCTTCGTCCCCCGAGAAATCTAATGTGTAATTACTCACTACCTATTAATTCCTTTGATCGTCCACTTCCACGCCTTTTGGAACTGTGAACGTAAATCTGTCTGCTTTTGGTTTGCCAAGCTTAACATTACTGAATGTAAAGAGCCCTTTCTGACCATCTTGCTCGATGACGTTAAAGCCTTTCACTACGCCTTTCGCGTCAATATTGATCTGAAACTGACCTTGAGTAGAGTCTACTGCGGTTGGGATAAGCGTAAATTCATTCCCTTTCTGGGAGATCTTATAATTATCCCAATCACTTGCTCTGTTGCGAGTTAAGAGTACAAATGGTGTTTGCTCGGTCGCTTGCTCTTGCCAGTAAATGCTGACTTGCTCAATAAACGGGCTGTAGTACCACAAAGTTTTACCGTCTGAAACCAACAAGTTCTCATCTGGGAATGTCGTGCTCCAACGGAAAAGGCTTGGACGAGCGATTTCAACCGTGCCTTCCCCTTCCATGACCGTTTCCCCTTCTGGGCTGATCACTTGCTGAGAGAAATCGGCACTGAAGCCCTCATTCATCGCGAGGCGTTTGTTCAGTTCATCTTTTGGAGAGGCTGCATTTGCAACAGAGAAGAAAGAAATGCTTAAAACTAGCGCTGAGAAAAGTTTCGCTGAAAATCGTTTTTTCATTCAGATACCTATCAGAGGGTGAAAGACCTAAAGTTACTCACCTCAGTTGGACTAAGGTGAGTAAAACAAGTTCATTAATCTTTTGGTGGCGCTGGAGCCAAGACTTCACGGTTACCATTGTGACCCGGCGCACTCACGATTCCTTGAGCCTCCAGCTGCT
>NZ_JAWOUO010000064.1:0-1522 GCF_033339435.1 Vibrio sp. 378 | reverse complement strand
GAAAGTCGTGTTCGGCTTGTTTTTGCAGTTGATCGGTCACACGTTCAATCGGGTTTAACAAGCTGCGCTTAACCAAGACATATGAGCCAAAAGCGAAACCTAAAATCGAAATAAGCACTAAACCCGCAAGCGCCAAGTACGGCGAATCCACTTGAGCATTGGCAATGGCCGTATGACGAGAACTCCCGATCACCACGTACAAATAACCAATGGTTGAGCCAAGCTCCTCTATCGCTGCGACAGAAAAGACTTTGTGTTCATCACGATTACGCGGGTCATCGCCTAGAACCGGGAAAGGTTCACCACTGAGAAACTGACGAATAGGAGCCAGATTCACCGCTCCCATCAATTCCGTCCCTTCTGGCGCAGCGTGCGTAGTAATGTTGCCTTGGCCATCAAGAAAATAGATTTCGAAATCCGGTCCTATCAACATGAGGGTGTGGAAAATCGACTTAAGCGCTTTGGGATTGTAGTCCGTACCAATCATGAGCGGATTGTCATCCCGCATGTGACTGGCTAGATCTTGATGCAAGCTTTGCTTGGTACGAAGCTCAATGGTTTCTTTTTGCCAATTGTAAGTCAGCGCAATGGCCGCCATCGCCAAACAAAACCAAACCGTGGTGAATACCACCAAACGAGATTTGAAGCTCATCCTATCGCCTCCTCACACCGCCTATTATGGGCGCGGCTGAAATTTGTACCCAACACCCCAAACCGTTTGAATAAAATGATGCTCTGAGTCCGACAACGACAGCTTGCTGCGCAAGCGATTAATGGTGCTACAAACCGTGTGATGATACCCAGTATGATTGGTGTTCCAGACATGATCCAACAGCTCGTCCTTACTGTAGACTCGACCGGGACGAGTGGCGAGAAACTGTAGCAAGGTAAATTCGGTTGCCGTCAGAGCGACGTCTTTATCGTTGAGCGAAACCTGATGCAATTGGGGAATGATCTTCAAGTCACCAAAGTTAAGTGCCCCATCTTCTGCTTTTTCTGGAGTCGGCTTTTCAGCGACTTGATTAACGCGCCGAAGTACATTTCTCACCCGAGCTTGAAACTCTAAAACACTAAACGGCTTTGTGATGTAATCGTCGACATCAGCTTCCAATCCATCCACTTTATCCATCTCACCGTCTCTTGCAGTCAACACCAAAACTGGCGTCCAATCTTGCCGTTGACGCAAGTGATGGCAGATATCTAAACCATCACCATCGGGTAAACCTCTGTCGAGGATCACCAAATCAAACGACTGCTGCTGATAAGTATTCCTGCCCGCAGCAACGCTCGATTCTCGACTGACTTGATGCCCCTGAAACTCGAGACGCATTTGAACCAGTTCGGCCAAGTCATCATCGTCTTCAATCAACAATATGTTCGCCACCACGTTGGTTGTATGCCGTTCCATGATCCTTTCCTTGCCTGGGAGACGCCTCATTCTGCAAATGACCGGAACGGGGCCGTATTTCTTTCAACAAGGTCAGCTTCACACAAGGTCAGAAAGTGCTCTGGTGGTGGAATG
>NZ_JAWOUO010000063.1:0-1535 GCF_033339435.1 Vibrio sp. 378 | reverse complement strand
ACTCGCCGCGAGTGCATTAACCATCATCACACCAAGGATTGGTGGACAATCGATCAACACGTAGTCGTAATCTTGCGAAACCGCTTGAAGTGCGCGCTTCAAAATCAACCCCATGCCACTTCGGTTACCCATTACGCGGTCTAGCGTAGCCAATGACATGTGCGCAGGAATGATGTCCATTCCTTCCAACTCGGTTTCTAAGATCAACGGCTTAACCGTATCGCGAGTGAACGTCTTTAGCTGAAACAGATCGAACAAGCTTGATGACACGGTATCTGAGTCGTAACCAAGATAAGTCGTCAGTGACGCATGAGGATCGGTGTCGACCATCAATACACGATGACCTTTCTGGCTCAACAAACCTGCTAGTGTCACTGTTGATGTGGTTTTACCTACCCCACCTTTTTGGTTAGCTACACTCCAAACGATCATGATTTATCCTACGCTAAACCCACTTCCACCAGCATGCGTTCTGCAATTCGGTCAAGAGGTAAATCTTCAGAAGAAATGTCCGCTTTAGCAACAGCTTGAGGCATACCGTAAACCACACAGCTTTCTTCGTCTTGTGCCCAAATGGTTGAACCTGCCGATTTCAGCATACGTGCACCTTCTCGGCCATCTGCACCCATTCCGGTGAGCACCATAGAAAGTACTTTGTCGCCGTAAACTTTCGCCGCAGAGCCAAAGGTCACATCCACACACGGTTTGTAGTTCATGCGATCACCGCCATCAATGATGCGAAGGCGAGCAGCACCTGCACGACCATCAATCATCATTTGCTTGCCGCCTGGCGCTAGGTAAGCCACACCAGCTTGTAACACATCACCGTCTTGTGCTTCTTTCACTTGAATCTTACACAACGTGTTCAATCGACTTGCAAATGCCGCCGTAAATGTCGCAGGCATATGCTGAATCAGCACAATTGGATGTGGGTAGTTCATCGGCAGACGAGTAAGAATTTTTTGTAAAGCAACTGGGCCACCAGTGGATGTGCCAATCGCTGTTAACTGGTATTTCTTACCCGATGCGCGGAACTTGGTTGCTGCCGGCCGAGCCGGAGCCGATGCGGCAGGCGTAGCGGTTCTTGAAGCCAGTGGGCGCGCAGCACTAGTTGCAGCAGCTGGACGCGCTACAGGACGGCGCATGAAAGCACGCTTGGAGGCAATTTGAATGACACGTTGCTGAAGCAGCGAAACCGCTTCATCGCGGTTACGTGCAATATCTTCAAACTTCTTCGGTAAGAAGTCCAGAGCACCAGCGTCCAACGCATCAAGAGTTGCTTTCGCCCCATCATGAGTCAGGGACGAAAACATCAGAATTGGCGTTGGAGATGCGCCCATGATTTCACGCACAGCCGTAATGCCATCCATAACTGGCATTTCAATATCCATGGTGATGACGTCCGGCTTGAGAGCTTTGGCTTTTTCGACCGCTTCTCTGCCATTTACCGCAACGTCAATCACTTCTAGGCGCGATTCTGAGTTGATGATTTCGCTTACGCGACGACGGAAAAAACTCGAATCATCAACGACTAG
>NZ_JAWOUO010000062.1:0-1544 GCF_033339435.1 Vibrio sp. 378 | reverse complement strand
TCTTCTTGCTGCCACTTCTTTTAATGACAAGGAACACTCTCCGCTCGCCTCACCCTCATCGAGCGCTTTTCGCAGTAAGTCTTGTTGATTCTCTTGTTGTTCGAGTAGTCGCAATGCACTTCTCATCACTTCACTTGTTGAGCCATAACGACCTGTTGCGATCATTCTTTCGATAAAACAATCAAGAGATTCTCCGATTGTGACGCTTGTTGTTCTAGCCATAAAATCACCATGTGTTAATTATTAACACACCTAGTATACCTCTTCATTTTCTCTTTTTCGCTAATTGCTTATCACACCATGCCATGAGCTGTTCGGCTTTCAATGTTATTACCCCCAGAGCCAACATACCCAAGATGTAACTCCACCCCAAAGCATTCCCCCAACCCGGTATGTTGTCACTCACCACAATGAAAACAGCGCAAAATGATAATGCTGTAAAAATAACTCGAATAAACATAACAGCCTCTTTCTCATAGATTCTTTTATCCACCTTACCATCAGCGTTTTGTTTCCTAAGTTTGGCTCTTGATCATGCAGCTCAAAAACGCCTAGCGTTCAAAATGCACATCACCGGCCCAGGATAAACTTGCAGTTTATCTTGGGCTAGTGATGCGACAAGCGCAGCGCGTCAGTTCGTGAGGGGCTACTGCCCCTAACCCCGTCAAATTCACTCAAAGCACCGCCCTGTTGCTACGCAATTCAGGCGGTACTTTTCGCAAATTTCGCGAGCCTACTCGCGCTATGTAGAATTTAAAAATTCTACATAGCGCGAGCTTTAATAAGCTTTTATATAATTTCACGCAACAAAAAGCCTGCAACAAAACAATATTGCAGATAAAACGTGAAAATGTCACAATGGAATTTCCATAGCCCACTGCTGCTTATGCAGGAACCTGACCTCTACAACCTCCTTGGTTTGGTCTGCGAAAATCAAATCCGCGCTTAGTCAGAGAACTAAAAAATGATTTTGCCTCAGGGGAGTACGGCCTAGTTAACACCGTACACGTTGGTTTTAATTACTGATACCAACGGTGCTTCTCAAAGCAGCGAAACACAAAAATCAGTACGCACTTCACTGGCGGAAAGTGAACGTGAAAAGGTGTGAACAGTCGGCCTTGCTATACGAAAAAAAGCAAAATTGGCGAACGGCAATGCCGTCTGGATATTTTTACGAAAATATTTAGCTAGTTCTTACGCCCACATCGAGATTTTTATGAGCTTTGATCCAGTAGCAGCGACCGAAGCTGCAAAAAAGACCCGTGCTTTACGCAAAGGCAAAAACTATAAGAAACGCACCTCTAAACTTGAACCGTTCCGTTCTGAAATCGCCAAAATGTACAAGCATGGCGCATCTTTAGAACTGATTGCTCTGCACCTCCAAACTGAACACAAGCAATATGCAGCTCGCAGTACCATCCTCCGATATATCCATTCCATCGGAGTAACACGCAATGGCTAAAGGGCACTTCGCAAAATCAGAAAAACAAGCCGCTTCTGTCATGAAAGAAATGCAGGGGAAAGGTAATGCCATAGAATCGGTG
>NZ_JAWOUO010000061.1:0-1563 GCF_033339435.1 Vibrio sp. 378 | reverse complement strand
ACAAAATCTTAAATTGAAGAGTTTGATCATGGCTCAGATTGAACGCTGGCGGCAGGCCTAACACATGCAAGTCGAGCGGAAACGAGTTATCTGAACCTTCGGGGAACGATAACGGCGTCGAGCGGCGGACGGGTGAGTAATGCCTAGGAAATTGCCCTGATGTGGGGGATAACCATTGGAAACGATGGCTAATACCGCATGATGCCTACGGGCCAAAGAGGGGGACCTTCGGGCCTCTCGCGTCAGGATATGCCTAGGTGGGATTAGCTAGTTGGTGAGGTAAGGGCTCACCAAGGCGACGATCCCTAGCTGGTCTGAGAGGATGATCAGCCACACTGGAACTGAGACACGGTCCAGACTCCTACGGGAGGCAGCAGTGGGGAATATTGCACAATGGGCGCAAGCCTGATGCAGCCATGCCGCGTGTGTGAAGAAGGCCTTCGGGTTGTAAAGCACTTTCAGTCGTGAGGAAGGTAGTGTAGTTAATAGCTGCATTATTTGACGTTAGCGACAGAAGAAGCACCGGCTAACTCCGTGCCAGCAGCCGCGGTAATACGGAGGGTGCGAGCGTTAATCGGAATTACTGGGCGTAAAGCGCATGCAGGTGGTTTGTTAAGTCAGATGTGAAAGCCCGGGGCTCAACCTCGGAATAGCATTTGAAACTGGCAGACTAGAGTACTGTAGAGGGGGGTAGAATTTCAGGTGTAGCGGTGAAATGCGTAGAGATCTGAAGGAATACCGGTGGCGAAGGCGGCCCCCTGGACAGATACTGACACTCAGATGCGAAAGCGTGGGGAGCAAACAGGATTAGATACCCTGGTAGTCCACGCCGTAAACGATGTCTACTTGGAGGTTGTGGCCTTGAGCCGTGGCTTTCGGAGCTAACGCGTTAAGTAGACCGCCTGGGGAGTACGGTCGCAAGATTAAAACTCAAATGAATTGACGGGGGCCCGCACAAGCGGTGGAGCATGTGGTTTAATTCGATGCAACGCGAAGAACCTTACCTACTCTTGACATCCAGAGAACTTTCCAGAGATGGATTGGTGCCTTCGGGAACTCTGAGACAGGTGCTGCATGGCTGTCGTCAGCTCGTGTTGTGAAATGTTGGGTTAAGTCCCGCAACGAGCGCAACCCTTATCCTTGTTTGCCAGCGAGTAATGTCGGGAACTCCAGGGAGACTGCCGGTGATAAACCGGAGGAAGGTGGGGACGACGTCAAGTCATCATGGCCCTTACGAGTAGGGCTACACACGTGCTACAATGGCGCATACAGAGGGCGGCCAACTTGCGAAAGTGAGCGAATCCCAAAAAGTGCGTCGTAGTCCGGATTGGAGTCTGCAACTCGACTCCATGAAGTCGGAATCGCTAGTAATCGTGGATCAGAATGCCACGGTGAATACGTTCCCGGGCCTTGTACACACCGCCCGTCACACCATGGGAGTGGGCTGCAAAAGAAGTAGGTAGTTTAACCTTCGGGGGGACGCTTACCACTTTGTGGTTCATGACTGGGGTGAAGTCGTAACAAGGTAGCGCTAGGGGAACCTGGCGCTGGATCACCTCCTTA
>NZ_JAWOUO010000060.1:0-1565 GCF_033339435.1 Vibrio sp. 378 | reverse complement strand
TTTCAACAAAGTCACTGAAACCACGTGGAACTTACAACACCAGAGAAAACGTCATTTCAGCGAGTAAATCGGCTTTTATACCCAACAAGCTCACCGAGCGGAGTTGCAACCGAAAACAGACTCTCGATTGCCCTGCTCTGTCAGCACCAAAGAACAAAACAACCGCTAGGACAGTTACAAAACTTTGGACTGAAACAGTTGAAACTGAGTTTTGAGCATCGCCGACGCACCTGCGTATCAAACGATCCTCAGCCAAATTTTAAGCTTAGAAACGTGATTTTGACTGCTAGCTTTTTCTGGCGACTAACGCCGCGTTAAGTAGTGAGCAACGCTTAGACCTAACCTAAAACATTACGCCTTAAACACAAAACCTATTTTGAACTGAGAGCGCCACGCGTTGCGAATCTGTCTTTAACGCTTTGTTATGTACGGGCTAAAGATACACAACTGACTCCACATTGTTACCATCAGGGTCAATCAAAAATGCTGCGTAGTAGTTTGGAGCATAGTGTCTTCGTAAACTGGGTTTACCGTTGCATTTACCACCTACAGATAAGCCCGCTTCATGAAACGCTACAACTTGTAGTTTGTCGGCTGCGGAAAAAGCAATGTGGCACTTAGAATTGCTGGCACCTTTTTCAATTAGAAATCTTACATTTGGCTCGATTGAAAGCCCAAAACCAGCAGCACTTTCATCTGACCACTTTAGCTCAATACCCAATGGCTTAAGTGCATTCTTGTAAAATATGCGACATTCTTCGAATGCAGCTACCTTAATTTCAAAATGATCTATCACTCTCAATCCTTTAGAGTTAGGTTCAATTACCCTTGAAGTACATAACGCCCAATTAAGGTGTGAGGCACGCAATACCGATGCTTCCGCATACCACCTTAACCACTAAAACCAGCGCATACCAAAAATGCCACGCGTGCCGAATCACTCTTAAATTGTTTGTTATAAAGCGGACTCTACGTTAAACGCCTTTTCTAACCACACTGAGCTTATGTACTGCCCATGTTTCTTCGCATATTCATTGAAAACTCCGACTTCTCTGAAACCAAACCGTTTATGTAATGCAACTGATGCGTCGTTTGGTAATGCAACACCCGACAATACACGATGGACACCATAGGCACGAATTGATGAGAACAACTGAGTATATAGTTTAGAACCTAAACCTTTCCCCTTTGCTTCTTGTGCCAAATAAACGGTCACTTCTACGGTGTCGTCAAAAGCTGAACTTGCTCTGTACTGTTGGGAACATGCAAAACCTAACAATTCGCCGTTTTCTATAGCGACATATAGTTGATATTTGGTAGTGCTAGAGAACTGAGAAAACCATTTCTGACGATTTTCCAGAGTAAATGGAACTTCCTCAAAGCGTGCATTGGTGTGTTCAATATAAAAATTAAAGATGTCGGTAATACTAGCAACATCTTCAAGTTTACCTGTTCGAATTTCCACGAAATGTCCTTTTCTTCGAGCTTTATAACGCCTTGTTAAGGTGTGAGGCACGCAATACCGAAGGTTCCGCATAACACCTTAACCACTAAAACCAACGCAT
>NZ_JAWOUO010000059.1:0-1600 GCF_033339435.1 Vibrio sp. 378 | reverse complement strand
AACCGGCGCCCAGTTTATCGGTTATTGGCCAAACGAAGGCTATGAGTTTGAAGCCTCTAAAGCGCTAACGGAAGATGGCAGTCAATTTGTTGGCCTAGCACTAGATGAAGACTCTCAATACGATTTGAGTGACGAGCGAATTGAAAAGTGGTGTGAACAAGTACTTGTGGAGTTCCACGATACGCTTTAAGCACCGACGCTTACGTTGATGCGAACCAGATACAAAAAAGCCCGATGAATCACTTCATCGGGCTTTTTCATTATTCAATTTCTAGCGTCTTTACGCCGCTTCTTCTCGTAGTTCTGGTTGAACAGATTTAGAGATGAAGAACATGCAGATGATAGCTGACAGAGTAGGAAGAACCCAACCCATGCCCACTTCAAACAGCGGTAGTACGTTGAACGCAGATACATCCAAACCAGCAACTTTCGCTGCATCAACAAGTGCGAACAATAGTGATACTAGCAGTACCGCACGGTATGCAAAGCGAGGATTTGGCAGCTTGCTACGAACAAAGGTAAGAGCAACCAAAGCAATCGCCACTGGGTAAAGGGCAAACAGTACAGGTACAGAGAGCGAAATCAATTGTGCTAGACCAACGTTAGCAACTAGCGCACATACGGCACCGTTGATTAGAACCCACTGCTTGTATGACAGTGATGTCTTCGAGCTGAAGAAATCAGAACATGCTGAAATCAGGCCGATAGCCGTTGTCAGACACGCTAGCAATACAATCACAGAAAGAACGATTTGACCGTAAGGGCCAAACAATGCTTGAACGTACTGGCTTAGAATCAGACCACCGTTGTCTGCGCCCGCAGCAACTGTTGCACTGGTAGCGCCTAGGTAGAATAGCGAAATGTAAACAAATGCTAGACCAGCCGCCGCGATACAACCTGCAAAAATCAGGTACTTAGTCGTCGCAGAACGCTCCGTGATGCCTTTGCCGCGCAGTGCATCCACCATCAACATACCAAACATCAGCGATGCGAAAGTATCCATGGTGTTGTAGCCTTCAAGGAAGCCTTTGGTTAGTGGCTGAGTTAGGTACTCACCGCGTGCACCAATCATATCGCCTTGAGGATCTAGGAATACTGCAACAGCAAGAATGATCAAACCGACAAACAGCGCTGGAGTCAGCACTTTACCGATCAAGTCGATAAGACGGCCTTGGAACCAAGAGAACAGCATTGCAACCGCAAAAAAGATCACAGAGAACGCGGTAAGGTGCGCTTGAGAAGCTTCAACAAAGAATGGCTTCACGGCCATCTCGTAAGCCACTAGACCTGTACGAGGCGCTGCAAACGCAGGACCAATAATGATGAAGATAAGTGCTGCCATCAATACTGCTGCTTTTTTCGGAAGATCTTGAGTCAAGTGATCCCATGATCCACCTGCTACAGCAATAGCAACGATAGTAATAAGAGGTAGACCTACCGCTGTTAGCAAGAAACCGAACATCGCTGGCAATAGGTTTTCACCCGCGAGCTGACCCGCTAGAGGTGGAAAGATGATGTTGCCTGCACCTAAAAAGAACGCAAATAGCATAAAGCCTACTGCGATAATATCTGTTAGTTTTAACGTCTGCTTCACAGATAA
>NZ_JAWOUO010000058.1:0-1615 GCF_033339435.1 Vibrio sp. 378 | reverse complement strand
ACTCCTACGATGAGCAGGAAGGTGAGCCGATTGAGCTCGAGTGTGCAATCTTATCTGACTCTAAGTCTACTCAGATCGAAATGCGTATTTCTGATTACGGTCGTCCTATTAAAAAATCGGTTTTCCAAGAGCACACGAATAAAGAAATAAAAGCACCAAGCTTGTTTGATGAAGACAGCTGGATGTCGTCAGGAAGAGGATTAATGTTAATAAGTAATCTAGTTGACAGTTTTCAGGTACTGAGATGTGGTCGAAAAAATACGTTTGTATTGATTAAAAGAGAGGGGCGTCTAACAACCAAGCAAAGTTCTGTCACTTTACCTGGTTCTTAGTTTTCGTCCATGACGAATTAGCTTTCTTTATTTGTTATCGGTGGTGGAAGCCGATGACAGAAGCGCCTCCAGCTCCTCTCTGGTCAACAAGTCTTGCGGATTTAGCATTCCGCTCTCGTCGTCCAAAGACATTTTGGTTCTGCTGATCAAATATCGCTTTTGAGTAGGAGTTAAGTCCTTGAGCGACTCAATCAACTCCTTGAAATGGTTGTTGTCCATGTTCATAATTTCCCCGTTCTAAGCCTTAAGGTGTTTTATTTTAAGTTTTCTAAGTAAGCGAAAATCTGCTTTTTAATTGTCACCAGCTCGTTATTAACTATAGTTATATCTTCGCATTCTGGTGCAGTATTGTTTCTTGTATTTGTTTCTATCTTCTCCAGCGCAACAACTGCGATATCTTCTCCAAAGCCTTCTAGAATGCCTTTCAAGCTGTGTGCCATCAGATACAGCTCTGGCCAATTTTGTTGTACGAACATTTCATTTAGTTGTTCTGTCGCATCAGAGTAATCCTCCAAGTACGTTGAAAAGACAGCAATGATTATGTCTACGTCATTGTCCATGTATTGATTGAGCAATTCGAAGTTGATCATTTTCACTCCCTGTCGGTTACGTGATAGCTAAACGGTTCGGGTATCTGGCTAGAAAAAGAACCAGAGAGATAATCGCTTAACCATCGCGACCAATTTGGTGGCAATGCCCTTTGTTTTAGGAAGTTAACCACCGACTCCGAATTAGAATGGTATTGTTGGTCCGGCGCTGCCAGAGCGTTCAGTTTTGTCTCTACTGAAAATGGATAGTCGTATTCGTGTGGTACGATATTGCACTCTTGAAGTCGGACTGATGAACACGATTGATTGATCACTCCAAGCAAGCTGCGTCTGATAGAAAACTCACCAAAAAAAGCTAATAGCGGAAGGGCTTGTTTCAATAATGCTATCGGCATTTGTGTTGGAATATCGTAAAAGTAACTCAATGACTCTAGCAATTTTAGGTGCGCTTCTGCCGCGCGAGACTCGACGAGAAGTAGCTTGCACTGCATGAGCTGCTTAAAAGCTAATAGATTGACTTGCTGCTCTTTACCCAACTGCTTTTGCGTGAGTAAACAGAGTTCATTCAGTTGAACAAGCACTTTCCTCTTGGAATGAATATGAGTAAGCGTTTTAAAATGGTCGCTGACTAAATCAACGTAAGAAGAAAGGACATTAAGCCATTGGGCATCGGTTTGTGATAAATGGGCTGCATAGGTACGGCCTAGCTCATAGAGATCTTCAAACAGGCCCAAC
>NZ_JAWOUO010000057.1:0-1631 GCF_033339435.1 Vibrio sp. 378 | reverse complement strand
AATGTTCAAAAGCTGAATTGAATGCGTCTAGCATGTCATATCAAGTAATACCTTGCCTCTCGTTCGCCCCGATTCCACTTGTTGGTGTGCGGCGATAACTTCAGCCATTGGGTAAATGTGTTGCACTTCTGTTTTAAGTAATCCCACACCTACCATGTACAACAACGTGTCTAACTGTGAAGGATCTGGCTCAACCAACATACCGCTTGCCTCGAAGCCTAACAGCTTGGCCTTGTCACAAATTAATTCAGCGCTAATCGTTGGTACCGTGATCACGCGGGCATTGTCTTTTAGGCACTTGAGAGCATCTAGAGCCGCATCGCCACCAACCAAATCAATTAAAACATCAACGCCTTCAACACGTTCTGACACTGGTGCAAATTGATAGTTCACTGCATGAGCGCCAAGTGTGGCGAGGTAGTCTAAATTTCGTTCACTGCAGGTGGTAAACACTTCGGCTTTTGTCGCCACAGCAATCTGCACCGCTAAGTGCCCTACGCCACCCGCTCCTGCGAGAATTAATACTCTATCGCATTCGCTGACATTCGCTTTGCTTAATGCTTGGGCAGCGGTTTGCCCTGCCAATGGTAAAACCGCCGCCGCTTCTAGCGTGACCGAACTTGGCACGTGACTTAGCTCCGACTCCGGAACACAAACATATTGGCTATAACCACCACCTTGGAGAGGAAAGCCAATAAAACCGGCCACTTCATCTCCCACAGCAAAGCGAGAAGTCTTAGTACCACAAGAGGCGACTTTCCCAGAAATATCGTAACCTGGCACCCAAGGCAGTTTGTCTTTATTCTGGGAAGCAGCCCAGCCAAGTCCCGCTCGTGTTTTGACATCGATAGGATTCACGCCAGCATAATGCACCTTGACCAACACTTCGCCAGACTTAGGGATCGGAGTTTCAGCGCTTTGAATCGCCAGAACATTGGCGTCGCCAAACTCAGTGATAACAATCTGTTTATGTTCCATAACTCACTCCCTGAGGGACAAATAAAAAAGGGATGCCGGAGCATCCCTTTGACTATAAACCATTTTGTTTAACCAAGTTAATGGCAAGCATGTAAATTGGTTGATAATTTTATCTTCAACACGATAACTGTATTTACGTGTTACAAGAGTCTTTATCCAACCAAGGCCAACAGAATACCTGCCGCTACCGCGGAGCCAAGTACACCAGCTACGTTTGGTCCCATCGCATGCATCAACAAGAAGTTTTGAGGGTTTGCATCAAGCCCGACTTTGTTCACCACACGCGCAGCCATAGGTACGGCAGACACCCCTGCCGCGCCAATGAGTGGGTTGATGTCCTCTTCTGAGAACTTATTAAGAAGCTTAGCCATGAGAACACCTGCACCTGTACCGATACTGAACGCCACAGCGCCTAGACCAAGAATGCCTAATGTTTCCAAGTTTAAGAACTGGTCAGCTTGCAGTTTCGAGCCAACCCCTAAACCCAAGAAGATAGTCACAATATTGATCAGTTCATTTTGTGCAGTTTTCGATAAACGATCCACCACACCCGCTTCACGCATCAGGTTACCGAGACAGAACATACCAACCAATGGTGTCGCAGAAGGTAGGAACAGAATCGTCATCAACAGCACGGCCATCGGGAAGAACAC
>NZ_JAWOUO010000056.1:510-1682 GCF_033339435.1 Vibrio sp. 378 | reverse complement strand
GTTATGAGCGCAGAAAAACTATATATAGAAAAAGAGCTGAGTTGGTTGTCTTTCAACGAACGAGTATTACAAGAAGCGGCCGACAAAACCGTTCCGTTGATCGAGCGTATTCGTTTTCTTGGGATCTTTTCCAACAACCTCGACGAATTCTACAAAGTGCGCTTCGCTGATGTGAAACGTCGTATTTTGATCAACCAAGAGCGAGGAGGGAGTGACAACTCCAAGCGTCTGTTGAGTAAGATGCAAGCCAAAGCCCTTAAGCTTAACGAACAATTCGACGAACTTTACAGTGAATTAATTAGAGAAATGGCAAGGCGTCGCATTTTCTTGGTCAATGAGCATCAACTCGATGAAGCGCAGGAAAAGTGGATCACCAAATACTTCCGCAAAGAAGTCATGCCACATATCACGCCTTTGTTGATGAAAGATGAAATCGACGTGCTGCAATTCCTCAAAGACGAATACGCTTACATCGCCGTCGAACTACGCAAAGAAGACCACTCTCAATACGCTCTCATCGAAATTCCAACCGACCACCTGCCACGCTTCGTGATGGTGCCAGAGCAAAAAGGCAAACGCCGTAAGACCATCATCCTGCTTGATAACATCATCCGATACTGTTTAGACGAGCTTTTTAAAGGCTTTTTCGATTATGATGAGCTCGCAGGCTACGCGATGAAAATGACGCGTGATGCAGAGTACGACTTGCGTAATGAAATCGAATACAGCTTGCTAGAGCAAATGTCAGCAGGTGTAAACCAACGTTTAACCGCCATGCCAGTACGCTTTGTGTATGAGCGTGAAATGCCGCAAGAGATGCTCGACTTCTTGTGCAGCAAACTAAGAATTTCCAATTACGACAACCTAATTCCAGGTGGGCGCTACCACAACTTCAAAGATTTCATCGCTTTTCCAAACGTCGGGCGAGAATACCTCGAAAACAAACCAATGCCACCAATGAAGTGTGCAGACTTTGAAGGTTACGCCAACAGTTTCGAAGCCATCAAAGCCAAAGACATTCTGCTCTACTACCCTTATCACACCTTTGACCATATTGGTGAATTGGTTCGCCAGGCATCCTTTGACCCGAAAGTGCTCAGCATCAAAATTAATATCTACCGCGTAGCCAAAGACTCTCGCTTGATGAACTCTTTGATTGATGCAGTGCATAA
>NZ_JAWOUO010000056.1:0-500 GCF_033339435.1 Vibrio sp. 378 | reverse complement strand
ACGGCAAAAACGTTACTGTAGTCGTTGAGTTGCAGGCGCGATTTGATGAAGAAGCAAATATTGAATGGTCAAAAGTTCTGACTGAAGCTGGCGTGCACGTCATCTTTGGTGCGCCCGGTTTAAAGATTCACTCAAAGTTATTGATGATCAGTCGCCGTGAAGGTGACGATATTATTCGCTACGCGCACATTGGCACGGGCAACTTCCACGAAAAAACCGCTCGAATCTATACCGACTTTTCGCTGCTCACCGCAGACCAAGAAATCACCAATGAAGTGCGCAACGTGTTTGGATACATTGAGAACCCTTATCGCCCAGTGAAGTTCAATCACTTGATGGTTTCTCCGCGTAATTCGCGCACCCAAATTTACCGCCTGATTGACAATGAAATCGCCAATGCAAAGGCGGGCAAAAAGGCCGGATTAACCATAAAGGTCAACAACCTCGTCGATAAAGGCATCGTCACCCGTCTTTACGCAGCAAGCAACGCGGGGGTAAAG
>NZ_JAWOUO010000055.1:0-1752 GCF_033339435.1 Vibrio sp. 378 | reverse complement strand
TTATATTCAATGGCTTATTTTCCTGCTAATTGGTAATACCATGAAAAATACCATGCTCAGAAAAGGCTTAACAATATTTTGAAAAATTGCCTACTGAGCGCTGCCGCACAGCTCCATAGGCCGCTTTCCTGGCTTTGCTTCCAGATGTATGCTCTTCTGCTCCTGCAGCTAATGGATCACCGCAAACAGGTTACTCGCCTGGGGATTCCCTTTCGACCCGAGCATCCGTATGAGACTCATGCTCGATTATTATTATTATAGAAGCCCCCATGAATAAATCGCTCATCATTTTCGGCATCGTCAACATAACCTCGGACAGTTTCTCCGTGTAAATAATGTTACAATGTGTGAGAAGCAGTCTAAATTCTTCGTGAAATAGTGATTTTTGAAGCTAATAAAAAACACACGTGGAATTTAGGAAAAACTTATATCTGCTGCTAAATTTAACCGTTTGTCAACACGGTGCAAATCAAACACACTGATTGCGTCTGACGGGCCCGGACACCTTTTTACTTTTAATTACGGAACTGATTTCATGATGAAAAAATCGTTATGCTGCGCTCTGCTGCTGACAGCCTCTTTCTCCACATTTGCTGCCGCAAAAACAGAACAACAGATTGCCGATATCGTTAATCGCACCATCACCCCGTTGATGCAGGAGCAGGCTATTCCGGGTATGGCCGTTGCCGTTATCTACCAGGGAAAACCCTATTATTTCACCTGGGGTAAAGCCGATATCGCCAATAACCACCCAGTCACGCAGCAAACGCTGTTTGAGCTAGGATCGGTTAGTAAGACGTTTAACGGCGTGTTGGGCGGCGATGCTATCGCCCGCGGCGAAATTAAGCTCAGCGATCCGGTCACGAAATACTGGCCAGAACTGACAGGCAAACAGTGGCAGGGTATCCGCCTGCTGCACTTAGCCACCTATACGGCAGGCGGCCTACCGCTGCAGATCCCCGATGACGTTAGGGATAAAGCCGCATTACTGCATTTTTATCAAAACTGGCAGCCGCAATGGACTCCGGGCGCTAAGCGACTTTACGCTAACTCCAGCATTGGTCTGTTTGGCGCGCTGGCGGTGAAACCCTCAGGAATGAGTTACGAAGAGGCAATGACCAGACGCGTCCTGCAACCATTAAAACTGGCGCATACCTGGATTACGGTTCCGCAGAACGAACAAAAAGATTATGCCAGGGGCTATCGCGAAGGGAAGCCCGTACACGTTTCTCCGGGACAACTTGACGCCGAAGCCTATGGCGTGAAATCCAGCGTTATTGATATGGCCCGCTGGGTTCAGGCCAACATGGATGCCAGCCACGTTCAGGAGAAAACGCTCCAGCAGGGCATTGCGCTTGCGCAGTCTCGCTACTGGCGTATTGGCGATATGTACCAGGGATTAGGCTGGGAGATGCTGAACTGGCCGCTGAAAGCTGATTCGATCATCAACGGCAGCGACAGCAAAGTGGCATTGGCAGCGCTTCCCGCCGTTGAGGTAAACCCGCCCGCCCCCGCAGTGAAAGCCTCATGGGTGCATAAAACGGGCTCCACTGGTGGATTTGGCAGCTACGTAGCCTTCGTTCCAGAAAAAAACCTTGGCATCGTGATGCTGGCAAACAAAAGCTATCCTAACCCTGTCCGTGTCGAGGCGGCCTGGCGCATTCTTGAAAAGCTGCAATAACTGTCACGCCCCCCTGCAATAACTGTCACGCCCCCCTGCAATAACTGTCACGAACCCCTGCAATAACTGTC
>NZ_JAWOUO010000054.1:0-1791 GCF_033339435.1 Vibrio sp. 378 | reverse complement strand
CCATCGTACTAGCAAGTTGGTGAGTCAACTGTGCAACATGCCGATCCAAAGCAACAAAGCGGTCGTGGGTGCCAATGCATTCAGCCATTCTTCAGGTATCCACCAAGACGGCATGTTAAAGAACAAGAACACTTACGAGATCATGACGCCTGAGTCGATTGGTCTTAAGAACCAAGCACTTAACCTAACCAGTCGTAGCGGCCGAGCGGCGGTGAAGAGCCACATGGATTCCATGGGTTATAAAGAAGATGAGTACAACCTAGACGCACTGTACGCCGACTTCTTGAAACTGGCCGACCGTAAAGGCCAAGTGTTTGATTACGATTTGGAAGCGCTAATGCACTTCTCCAACTTGCGTGAAGAAGATGACTTCTACAAGTTGAATTACCTAAGCGTGCAATCGGGCAGCGTGAGGGCAACCACCAGCATCAAGATGCAATGTGGTGATGCGGAAATGTGTGAAGCGGCGGTCGGTAATGGGCCTGTTGATGCGCTATACCAATGTATCTACCGCGTGACAGGTTACGAGATCGTACTAGATAAATTCGATCTAACCGCAAAAGGTGAAGGTGAGGATGGTCTAGGTCAAGCAGACATCATTGCCAACTACAAAGGTAGAAAATACCACGGTACGGGCGTTTCAACCGATATCGTAGAAGCTTCTGGTCAAGCACTATTGCATGTTATCAACAGCATCCATCGCGCAGACACCATTGCCGAGATGAAGCAGAAAAAGATTGCTACGGTATAGTCATGCTGAGCTTTATCGCTCAGAGACACACAACACGATTTCAAATAATTAAGCTCAAAAATTAGAAGATTAAAGGAATAACATGACAGACAAATCATACAAAATTGCCGTACTTCCTGGTGACGGCATCGGCCCAGAAGTGATGGCTCAAGCGCTTAAAGTTCTGGATGCTATCGAGCAAAAACATGGCATCTCATTTGAGCGCGAAGAACATGATGTTGGTGGTATCGCTATCGATAATCATGGTTGCCCACTTCCAGAAAGTACGGTAACAGCGTGTGAAGAGTCTGACGCGGTTCTATTTGGTTCGGTTGGTGGCCCTAAGTGGGAACATTTGCCACCAAACGACCAGCCAGAGCGCGGTGCATTGCTGCCACTACGTAAGCACTTCCAACTGTTTTGTAACCTTCGTCCAGCGCAAATCCACGCTGGTCTAGAAGCTTTCTCACCGCTACGTGCAGACATCTCAGGTCGCGGCTTTGATATTGTCGTCGTACGCGAATTAACTGGTGGCATCTACTTCGGCCAACCGAAAGGCCGTGAGGGTGAAGGCGCTAACGAAAAAGCGTTTGATACCGAGGTGTACCACCGCTACGAAATCGAACGTATTGCAAAAATCGCGTTTGAATCTGCTCGTCTACGTCGTAAGAAAGTGTGCTCAATTGACAAAGCAAACGTTCTGCAGAGTTCTATCTTATGGCGTGAAGTTGTGGAAGAGATTGCCAAAGACTACCCAGATGTCGAGTTGTCTCACATGTACATCGACAACGCGACCATGCAGTTAATCAAAGACCCAGCCCAGTTTGACGTCATGTTATGTTCAAACATCTTTGGCGACATCATCTCTGATGAGTGTGCAATGATCACGGGCTCCATGGGCATGTTGCCTTCAGCAAGTCTTAACGAAAGCAAGTTCGGCCTATACGAGCCTGCCGGTGGCAGCGCACCAGATATCGCAGGCAAAAACATTGCTAACCCAGTTGCGCAGATCCTTTCTGCAGCACTGATGCTGCGTTACAGCCTTGGCGAAGAAGCCGCGG
>NZ_JAWOUO010000053.1:0-1793 GCF_033339435.1 Vibrio sp. 378 | reverse complement strand
CTACGCATATCCAAACCAACTGTTTGTCTGCCGTCACGCCTGTGCTGATTTTCACCCAACCGTTGCCGTAACGCAGTGCGTTGACAACTAAGTTACTCACCGCTCGCTTAATAGCAATCGGGCTACCTTTCGCAGGAGGAAGGTGCATGTTCAAGTCCGTTTCAATCTCGACTTCATATCCCCCTTCAGAGCTCGCCACGTCACTAGCGATGGTACTGACATCAACCGACTCAAACGATTCTTTGTTTACAGGCTTTAGATAATCCATAAATTGACTGATGATCTCATTGCACTCTTCCGTGTCACTGATGATCCCTTCCGCCAAATAGCTGTCTTCTGGCGACATCATTTCAGTAGCGAGACGAATTCGCGTCAGCGGCGTACGTAAATCATGACTGATGCCTGCCATTAACAGAGCGCGGTCTTCTTCGAGCTCTTGAATCCCTTTCGACATCTGGTTAAACGCACGAGTTACCGAACGAATTTCCGATGCGCCTTTTTCTGGTAGCGGTGGGGGAATTTCCCCTCTCCCAACGCCTTCTGCCGCTCGTTGCAACGCCAATAATGGCCGGTTTTGCAAGCGAATAAACAACCAACCACCTGCGATAATTAATAGCGCCATGATCAGGCTGTTACGAAATAGCGGCGCAAAGTCCTCTTCTTGCAGCTCAGACAACGGGATGCGAATAATGGAATTGGGCAACTTCTCGATGTGCATCCACAAAATGTAGCTTTCACTACCCAGCAGCAGGCGTACTTCGGTTGGTGAGCCTAGCTCTTGAGTCATTTCCTCCGACATCAAATCAATCGACATCGCATGGTTAAACTCAACCGCCTTCTCGCTGTTGATGCTGTGAACTGTCACGCCCAACCTTTCTAATAACTGGCGACGCAATGGTGCATCCGATTTGAGCGGGCCATCTTCATCGAGAACCAGATTCAGTTCGTGAGCGAGAATTTTGTTGAACTGTTGCAGGCTTGGCATCAACGCGTAGTTAAAAACGGCGTAATAAGAAAAGACTTGGCTAGCGAGAAGCAAGGAGATGAACAGTAGAATAGATTGTGTCAGTGAACTTCGGATTCGCATGGAAATTTCCTGATGATCCTAATTGCGAAAACCTCGGCCACCAAATAAGAAGGAAATTTGATGGCCGAAGTTTTAAAAACCGATTGCCGGTTAAGCGAGTAAGAGTTACGACTCTTTGCCGTCTGGGACAAATACGTAACCTAAACCCCATACGGTCTGGATGTAGCGAGGTTTGCTCGGATCGTCTTCCAGCATGCGGCGTAGACGAGAAATTTGTACGTCGATAGAACGCTCCATCGCCGAGTATTCACGACCACGCGCCATATTCATCAGCTTATCACGCGACATTGGCTCACGCGCGTTGGTTACCAGTGATTTCAACACCGCAAATTCACCCGATGTTAATGGCATCGCCTCATCACCACGGAACATTTCACGCGTGCCGAGATTTAAACGAAACTCGCCAAACTCGACCACTTTTTCTTCTGTACTTGGCGCCCCCGGTAGCTCAACCGTTTGGCGACGTAAAACCGCTTTAATACGAGCGAGTAGTTCACGCGGGTTGAACGGTTTAGGTAGGTAATCATCCGAACCAACTTCCAAACCAACAATACGGTCAACCTCGTCACCTTTTGCTGTCAGCATCAGAATTGGCAACATGTTATTGGCGTGGCGTAAACGGCGACAAATCGACAAGCCATCTTCGCCTGGCAACATCAAATCCAATACCATTAGGTGAAAGTTTTCGCGTGTTAGTAGGCGATCC
>NZ_JAWOUO010000052.1:0-1843 GCF_033339435.1 Vibrio sp. 378 | reverse complement strand
CGCCGTGGGTCGATGTTTGATGTTATGGAGCAGCAACGATGTTACGCAGCAGGGCAGTCGCCCTAAAACAAAGTTAGACATCATGAGGGTAGCGGTGACCATCGAAATTTCGAACCAACTATCAGAGGTGCTAAGCGTCATTGAGCGCCATCTGGAATCAACGTTGCTGGCCGTGCATTTGTACGGCTCCGCAGTGGATGGCGGCCTGAAGCCATACAGCGATATTGATTTGTTGGTTACTGTGGCCGTAAAGCTTGATGAAACGACGCGGCGAGCATTGCTCAATGACCTTATGGAGGCTTCGGCTTTCCCTGGCGAGAGCGAGACGCTCCGCGCTATAGAAGTCACCCTTGTCGTGCATGACGACATCATCCCGTGGCGTTATCCGGCTAAGCGCGAGCTGCAATTTGGAGAATGGCAGCGCAATGACATTCTTGCGGGTATCTTCGAGCCAGCCATGATCGACATTGATCTAGCTATCCTGCTTACAAAAGCAAGAGAACATAGCGTTGCCTTGGTAGGTCCGGCAGCGGAGGAATTCTTTGACCCGGTTCCTGAACAGGATCTATTCGAGGCGCTGAGGGAAACCTTGAAGCTATGGAACTCGCAGCCCGACTGGGCCGGCGATGAGCGAAATGTAGTGCTTACGTTGTCCCGCATTTGGTACAGCGCAATAACCGGCAAAATCGCGCCGAAGGATGTCGCTGCCGACTGGGCAATAAAACGCCTACCTGCCCAGTATCAGCCCGTCTTACTTGAAGCTAAGCAAGCTTATCTGGGACAAAAAGAAGATCACTTGGCCTCACGCGCAGATCACTTGGAAGAATTTATTCGCTTTGTGAAAGGCGAGATCATCAAGTCAGTTGGTAAATGATGTCTAACAATTCGTTCAAGCCGACCGCGCTACGCGCGGCGGCTTAACTCCGGCGTTGTGCTGACGAAAAAAAACAAAAATCTGCGTATACCTTTCCTCATAATCTGTGGCTTCAATAAAAGGATATTTCTATGCTTCAACTGAAAATGATCGAACTCTTCAAGGAAGGTTGTCATGAGGATGCACGAATAATCGCGGCATTGATGTTCGGCTCATTTGCTATCGGAGAGGGTGACGAGTTCTCTGATATCGAATTCGCAGTGTTCATCCAGGATGACCATTTTGAAAATTTCGATCAGCGCTCGTGGCTTAATGCCGTAAGTCCGGTTGCTGCTTACTTTCCGGACGACTTCGGCCACCACACCGCACTTTTTGAAAACGGCATTCGCGGTGAATTCCATTTCATGCGAAAATCGGACATACCGGTCATTTCCACTTGGCAAGGCTATGGGTGGTTTCCCTCGCTTGAGGCGGCTGTTTTGTTGGACCGATCAGGAGAGTTGTCAAGGTACGCAAGCGCTCTCGTGGGCGGTCCCCCGATACGTGAAGGCGCGCCGCTGGTGGAAGGGCTTGTGTTGAACCTCATCAGCCTGATGCTCTTTGGGGCCAATCTTTTAAATCGGGGAGAGTACGCTCGCGCCTGGGCTTTGCTCAGCAAAGCACATGAAAACCTACTCAAGCTGGTTCGACTCCACGAAGGGGCAACAGACCACTGGCCGACACCTTCACGCGCGCTCGAAAAGGATATCTCGGAGGACTCGTATAATCGCTATCTGGCATGCACAAGCAGTGCAGAACCAAGAGCACTATGTGCAGCCTATCATCAAACGTGGACGTGGAGTCTCGAATTGTTCAAGAGCGTGACAGAACCTCTGAATATCGAGCTTCCGAGGGCACTGTTGCAAATAGTCGGTGGTGATAAACTTATCATCCCCTTTTGCTGATGGAGCTGCACATGAACCCATTCAA
>NZ_JAWOUO010000051.1:0-1849 GCF_033339435.1 Vibrio sp. 378 | reverse complement strand
TAAGACAATAACCTTCCTTCCAAGAAAGGTAAGTTAGACCGAGGTGACGCGGCAACTTTAAAGTAATGTCATCAATTGGTTTTTGCTCACTCATTTCCACACGCCCAAGGTATTCTTTATAAACTTCCCATACATCAATATTAAACCAAGAAGATCCAACATTCAGCCCAAGCTTAACCAGTTCCTTACTTCTCAGAGTAAGCTCTGCCCTAAGTTTGTTATTGGCAAAATCAGGAAGCGAAGTCAGTTGAAGAGGAGCAGGAAGTTTATGAGACTCAATCTCTTGCCCCTTAGAGTAAAATTTAATACTCCATCTTTCTGAATTCTTACCGAAGTAGACCGTGTTGCCCTTGGCGACCGCAGTCCCGTGCCGTGTTCTTGCTGTTCGCTCAAGGGCAGACAACCACGATAAAACATCTAGGCGTGAACCGAGTTCGAACATTCCATTTATATCTATTCGACTAATCGTATATTGACCCTCTCTTATTCCATCACGAATAAAATCAGGTTGTTCTTTGCCAAACTTTTTAGCTAAAGAATCAAAGAGTTCATAGACCAAATTGCAAAGGTCGGAAGTACCAAAAATGTTATGGCCTTGGAACCATTTAACAGGGTTACCAGAAACGGAAAGAATCCAAATGTTTCTCAATTGGGGAAGGTCAGGTAATCGAGCTGGTTCTGTTCGAATTAAAAGGCGAGTGTCATGGCTCCCGTCAACCTTCAAGTGTTTATCTAGTGTGTACTCGATTTCACCGTCAGGAGTTGTTGAAATGACATTGCCCCCATTGAGGCATTCATCAGACCAAAAAAGGAACTTAACAGAAAGCCAGTCAATCATAAGGCTAGGGTTTGTAGGCTCGTGAGAAACGAAGTTCTCAGGAACAGGATTCTTACGATGAGCCTCTAAGAGTTTCTGAACCTCAGGAATGAGAGGAACAGATTCAATAGACCTGACAAACTTTCCGTGTCCCATTGCTATTCCTCAGTATCAGAAGATCCATTCATCTTCAAAAGAGTAGTTCCAAGTGCTTGAGCCATTAAGCTCTCATAACCGCTAATATTCCCGCTCTTAGCTTCTCTAATTGCCTGAGTCATAAGTTTTAAAGCCTGAACGTTCTCAAGGAGGCAATGAACAACAAAAGTAGATTGAGCCTGCCCACTAACCTCGGAGAATTCCGCTAAAGCCTCATCCAATTCCTTAGGTAATGAGATAGTTATGCGTCTCTTATCGGTAGCCATGTGTAATCCAACGTAAAAAGGTGATGCACCAAGATTATTAGTGAAGCAATTAGATGTCAAGACGCGAGTACCATTTGGTGGTACAAAAGTCGGAGGGTGTGAAGTGTGCTGGAATAAGGGGATTTAGTGTGTGTGAGTACCGCCCGTGGTACAAAAGTCGGGTATCACTAAGACCCGACTCCGAAAGGTGAGGATTCCGCACCCTCTCCTCCTTCTCCTTCGCTCAGCCTCGCTACGTCGTTCGTCGTTGAGGGATGCGAATCAATGAGAAAGATTCTCAACTGATTTATATGTATATTTTGGGAAGTGGGGGAATTGATGCGAAATTCGCACAAGGGTTCGGTGGATGCTGACGCGCGGATTCAAATATTTAGACAAGGGTTCGGCATGGGTTCCGCTTGTCGGTTTATCGGAAAAATAAAAAAGGGGCACAAGGCCCCAGAATTTTTATTCTTCCAACAAACTTGGATTTACTTCGAGCGCTTGGAGCATCATGCAATATCCATTAACAAATTGGATGAGTTCGTATTGTTTCTCTGATAATTCCCCAAGAACGGAGGCGCTTACATGTTCTTTTGGTAGGCCTGCAATGCAGGTCGAAAGATTTTCT
>NZ_JAWOUO010000050.1:0-1908 GCF_033339435.1 Vibrio sp. 378 | reverse complement strand
ATTTCCACTCCTGTGCATTCTGACGACGAAAAGAGGGATAGATTTGGTCCTGTCCCTGACTCATCAAAAAGATCCAAGGCTAGGTCTAATCGAAAAAAGAAAAAGAAAAAGCGATAGCGCTATTTGTTCTATGGTTTGTTCTATGGTTTGTTGGAGTCAACCTAGTTTACTAGGGTTAGTATATGACGTTGACTAGGGTGGTGTATCTCATACACTAGGGTTGTCTATATATTGACTAGGTGTTATGATTTTCTGTGGATAAAAAAAAACGCCAAAATGGGCGGCAACCCTTGGCGTTTTTCTTAGTTTCTATAAGGAAAATTATGACACACAAACTTAAGCGGAGCCAATTCGATATTATGCATCCACTTTTTGACGCAATGAAACGTGAAAATCTACCATCAACACAGCGCCTGCTTCTCTTGGGGCTATTTAGATTTGTTGATGGCGATGGAGTTTGTTTCCCTAGCTACAGCGCTCTAATGGATGAGACGGGGTTATCTCGACAATCTATTGCAAACACAATCAAGAAGCTCTCTGAGTCTGGTTGGTTAACTTACGAGCCAGGGGATAAATCGAAAAGTTTAGCTAATACATACTATTTGAATCTTGAGCGCTTGGGGTTAACTACACAATCTAAAATAGTCCCAATAGAGGGATACATAGCTCAAGATGGGACTAAGTGGTCTTGTGCTGCTGATTATTGGAAGTCTAGACAGCAAACAATTTAAATTCATAAACGCCATGCATTCAGAGTGCAATCTGAATGCATGGCTAATCATAACTAGCTTACAAGGGGCTAATCATGACTAACTCACATCCTATTGAAAAGGACGTGTTTTACAACCGTCTGTCGCAATTAATTGCATCAACTGATTTAAATCCAGTCGACCGCGTTTTATTTCTCGCCACTTTTGAATCTTGGTACAACTTTCAAAGTTACGCCGTATATCAGTCCATCTCCGAAAAGGCTATTCAAGCTTTGGAGGAATGTTATGCGTAGTACTGATTGGGAGAACGCTGTTAAATTCTTTGCTCCAATTTCTAGGAGTAGTCGAATACATCCTAACTTTATCTTTAGATTTCAACACTTAGCATTAAGTGAGGGTCGAGCTGCTGAAATAGCTTGTGTCGATTTGGATCAAATCCATCGATGGGATGACGGTGAGGAAATCCCCCCTACCATTCGTAGGCTTTGGGCTCTTGAGTCTGGGCGCTATCTTCCTGATGTTACGGGGTTTTCTAAGTGGGCATTTAAGTCTGGTCATATTGTTACACCTGATGGAGCTACCTACTCTGAGGGGCAACTTCGCCACGCTCTTTTTCTGTTAGATCAGGTCTTATAAATAGCTCTGTTGGGAAATAAAAATTTGGGAGCCTTGTGCTCCCTTTTTTTGTTTCTCAATTGAGCCGACAAGCGGAAACATTCTTGATTTTTGTTACCTAATTCAAATCCGCGCGTCAGCTTCACAAATATGTATAAATACGTCTTTTTACATATCTATCTGGTTGTTAGCTGCAAACGACGACTGACGACGACGATGACTGAGGAGGAGGAAATAGGAGGTGCAGCGTCATCCCCGTATAGTAATACGGGGTGAAAGTACCTTGTTTTTCCGCAAAATGTCGAATCTGTGATGTACAATTCGACAAAATGTCGAAATAAGGTAACTTATGCATCCGTCCGAGTTTAAGCGCATTCGAAAGTCTGTTTTAAAGCTTAGTCAGTCCGAATTAGGCGATAAGCTGGATCTCTCCAATGATTCGATAAGTAGATTTGAAACGGGTAAATATCCAGTCGATAAAAGGACTGAATTTGCCCTTCTGTGGTTACAGCATTTAGAACTACACCTAGAAGCTCCTGTAACGCCTCCTGTGCAAAAAAGTGAGGTATTAGAATCTTGCTCT
>NZ_JAWOUO010000049.1:0-1943 GCF_033339435.1 Vibrio sp. 378 | reverse complement strand
GATAAAGATAACTGCCCAACTTGAATGATTTCTTCTGCACTGCCGGATTGACGGCGAATCAACACACGCAAGCGAGCGAGCAACTCTTCGAGTGCAAACGGTTTTCCGAGGTAATCATCTGCGCCGCCATCAAGGCCTTGAACGCGATCGCGAATGTCGTCTCGTGCGGTAAGTATCATCACTGGGAGCTTAAATCCGCCTTTGCGAATATTACGCAGAACTTCCAATCCATCGATATCGGGGAGAGTGAGATCCAAAATCACGGCAGTGAACGCTTCTGTTTTGAGTGCGCTAGTCACGCCAGACCCTTTTTCCACCCAATCCACGGTGTATCCATGGCGACTTAATGAAGTCACCATGGATTGACCGAGTAGTTTGTCATCTTCTACGAGTAATAAGCGCATAGATTATTTCAATCTCCCAAGAGTCGCTTCAATTTCCAGTTTTCGACCTTTGTCAGCTAAAGGTCGGTCAGGGCGAGGTGTCGCCTGCATTGCGCGAGTCAAATACACTTTCGCTTCTTTGTCTCGACCTTCTTCTGCAAGGAAGTCTCCATAAAAATAGTTCGGATCGATGCCTTTTGGATTGATCTCTAACGCTTTTTTCAACATTTCTTCGGCTTTATCGTCATCACCAAAGCCAATTGGCCACCCCGGAACTTTGTAATACAAAGAACCTAAACTGGTGTATGCAGAGCCATCAAGCGTTTGCGGTGACGTTGCAATTACCCCTTCGAGTAAAGATTTGGCTTCTTTGGCGAGTGATAGTGCACCTAAGCCACCTTGAGCACCAGCCAGCGATGCTTTATTGATTGCCAGCCAAACAGTGAGTTCGGGATTACCCGGTTCTCTGTCGAGATAAATACTGGTTTTGGCAATCGCACGATGGAAGCATTGTTCCTTTTCGTCACCATCGGGCGTGCTGTACTGACATTCCGCCCATTTCTTTTGAATCTGTTGCAGTGGAGCATTACCTGCCAACGCAGCGGTCGAAGCTAACGTTGAACAAACCGTTAAAGCGCAAAGTAGTTGTTTGGTATTCATCGTCCATGTCCTCTTCAATGACTGACTCGGTTTACGTATTGGTGAATGGTTTCTTGTTGCTTACGAATCGCAGAAGAAACCACGCTTGGAAGCAGTTGATTGATGCGTGCAAAAAGCTTTTCTGGCCAACCAATCCATTTCGCGGAAATTTCTTTTTCCAACATGGTGACAACGTGATCGGCTACAACTTGCGGCGAGTCCGTTTTGTTACCCAGTTGTCGATTCATTTCATTGACGGCATCGCTATTGAGTGAGGTTTCTGTCGCTCTTGGTGCCAAATACAGCGCACGGATTCCGGTTGCGAACAGCTCTCTGTCGAGCGATTCGGTAAACCGGTGCAACCCCGCTTTTGCCGCGCAATAGGAGGTATAGCCTGGGTAGCCAATTGAGCCGAATGTTGAACCTATATTGAGAATCACCCCTGGTTGCTTTAACCACGTCAACGCCGATTGGCACAGCAGCATCGGCGCAACGAGATTGAGTTGGATTTCGTCTGCAATCTGCGTTGGTCGTTTGTGGCTTAACAACGAGAAATCGTTGCTGCCCGCATTGTTAATCAGTGCGTCCACTTTTTGATGTTGGCGCGCTCGATCTTTAATCGCTGTTAATCCTTCTGATGAGGTGATGTCTGCAACGACTACGTCATGACGTTCTGGATTTGACAGTTCACGCTGTAGTGTTTGCAAGCTCTCTTCGTTTCGCCCAACAAGAATGAGGCTAGCACCGCGTTTTGCTAACTCTCGCGCGATGGCTTGTCCAATTCCGCCCGTTGCGCCTGTCAGGAGAATGGTGCTGTTGTTAATGATCATGCTTCACCTCACGCCGCTTGTTGGGTTGAGAAGGAAGGCAAAGAGCGCAGCATTTGTCCGTACAGTGCAAACACCATTTTTGCAGAGTCGA
>NZ_JAWOUO010000048.1:0-2085 GCF_033339435.1 Vibrio sp. 378 | reverse complement strand
CTTGTGGTGTACTGATTGGCATATTCTGTTTCCCGTTATTCTAAAATTTATTTTCCGACAGCAATGCGTGAAATCTTATTGCAATGGTAATGACATCAACAGTTTGAGCCTTGCACAATGCAAGTCAATTGCCCTAACGATGTTCTGTGAATCCGGTCTGTTATGGCAATTACCGCAACGTGGCTGAGCGCTTACGCAAAGCCATTTTGTTGTAAGAAGTCCATGGTGATGCGAGATTCAGGCTGCTCTTCTTGCTGACCTTGCAGCAAGCGTTCCATATAACGCGCCAACACATCCACTTCTAAATTCACTTTGCGGCCCACTTGGAACTGGTCGATAGTGGTTTCTTCACTGGTGTGAGGCACAATCGTCAGTTTGAATGCGTTTTTACGTAAATCATTCACCGTTAAGCTGATACCATCAACGGTGATAGAGCCTTTTTCTGCCACGTACTTGCTGATCTCAGCAGGCATCGCGACCCAAAACTCTATCGCACGACCAACTTGATTGCGCTCCACAATTTCACCCACGCCGTCCACGTGTCCAGATACAATGTGTCCGCCAAAACGTGTCGTCGGCAGCATGGCTTTTTCTAAGTTAACCTTTTCGCCTACTTGGTAGTTTGCAAAACCGGTTTTTTTCAAGGTCTCGAGAGACAAATCCGCGCTGTAGTAATTGCTTCCAAAGTCAATCACCGTTAAGCACACACCGTTAGTTGCGATGCTGTCGCCTAACTTCACGTCAGACATGTCTAACTTACCTACTTCTACCGTAACGGTAATATCTTCGCCTTTTGGCGTAATCGCAGTTAATTTACCAACTGCTTCTACAATTCCTGTAAACATAGTGCTTCTTTTCTAAATTTCTTTACGTACAAGGGTGGCGGTAATACGGATATCTCTGCCCACCATTCGCACATCAGTAATATTTAAATCGATGACCTGCGCCATCTCCGTCAATCCCAGCGCGCCAATTAAACCACGTCCATCGCTTCCCATTAGTTTCGGAGCGAGATAGACAATCAACTCATCTACAAGGTTAGCTTTGATTAGAGAACTCGCGAGCGTCGCGCCAGCTTCCACCCATAAATGGTTGATATTATGCTGAGTCGCGACCGCTTTTAGGGTGGCAGCTAAATCAATTTTTCCGTTTTGATCGAGTTGTGGGCAAACATCGCCTTCGCTGCTGACAATAATTCGCTCACCTTCGGTACTGAACAGTTTAAGGTCATCACTCAGTTTCTGTTGACGGTCGAGTATTACCCTTGCAGGTTGGCGAACTTCCGTCAGCTCATAGTGCGCTTGAACACTCTGCGGCAAATCATCCCAACGAACGTTGAGAGAAGCGTTATCATCCATCACTGTTTTGCTTGTAGACAGAATGCCACCGCTTTGCGCTCGATAACGCTGCACGTCTTGGCGAGCCTGTGGGGAGGTGATCCATTGGCTCTTGCCATTGCTTAGCGCACTCTGTCCATCCAAGCTTGCTGCCATTTTCAATTGGATAAATGGCATGCCTGTTTGCATGAATTTAATGAAGCCACGATTGAGCTCAATCGCATCGTTTTCTAACAATCCAACCTGAACCTCAACCCCGGCTTCACGTAGCATTTGGATGCCACGTCCAGCCACTTTTGGATTCGGATCTTCCATCGCACACACTACTCGCGCCACTTTGGCTTTTATCAACCCTTCAGCGCAAGGTGGCGTGCGTCCATAGTGGGAGCACGGTTCAAGGGTAACGTATGCCGTTGCACCTTCAGCTTTATCACCAGCCATGCGCATCGCGTGCACTTCAGCATGGGGCTCTCCAGCGCGATGATGATAACCTTCACCAATGATCACGCCATCACGAACAATTACGCAACCGACGTTCGGGTTTGGAGCCGTCGTATAAATGCCGCGTCGAGCTAACTTGAGCGCACGCGACATCATTGAAAAATCTTGAGGAGAAAATGGAGATGCAGAAGTGTGTTGAGGCATGATTTAATCAGTCTTCAAGGCGGGCAATTTCTTCGCCGAATTCACGAATATCTTCAAAGCTACGATAAACCGATGCAAAACGGATGTAAGCCACTTTGTCGAG
>NZ_JAWOUO010000047.1:0-2184 GCF_033339435.1 Vibrio sp. 378 | reverse complement strand
GGAAGACACGCCGACCATCATCAAGGTCTTAGGTAACGACACGTTCGAAGGCGACGATAAAGTGGTGTCGCTGGATACCAATAACGGTCCAGCGAACGGCACGGTCTCGGTCAATCCTGATGGCAGCGTCACTTACACGCCAAATGACAACTTCCACGGGGCAGACAGCTTTACCTACATCGTTACCTCCGGTGGCGTCAGTGAGTCCACCACGGTGAACGTCGATGTCACACCAGTGAACGATGCGCCAGTGGCAAAAGATGACGCGGCAACAACACAAGAAGATACCGCTGTCACGATTGATGTCCTACCAAACGATACTGACATCGATGGTGATGCATTACGTATTGACTCGGCATCTGTGCCGAGTGACCAAGGGACAGTTGAAATTGTTGATGGCAAACTGGTGTTCACGCCAGCTGAGAACTTCCATGGTGACGCTGAAATCACTTACACCGTCACGGATGGTGCGCTGACTGACCAAGCGACGGTTAACGTCACCGTGAATGCGGTGAACGACGCGCCTGTGGTTGAGAGCAACATCGCAGATCAAACCTTGGCAGAAGACTTTACGCCATACAGCATCAATCTGAATACCGCTTTCAGCGATGTGGATAATGTTGATGGCGAGCTGAGCTTCAGCGTTTCTGGTAATAGCAACATTCAAGTGGCGATCGTCAATGGTATTGCTACGTTCACTCCAACCGCAGACTGGAACGGCTCAGAAGCGTTAACGTTTACGGCTACCGATCCAAGCGGCGAAAGCGTAAGCCAAACGGTGAACTTCACAGTGGCGCCTGTGGCAGATATTGAATCTGACCGCGCGACGGTTGTGGAAGACACACCAACCATCATTAAGGTTTTAGGTAACGACACGTTCGAAGGCAACGGCAAAGTGGTGTCGCTGGATACCAACAATGGACCAGCGAACGGCACGGTCTCGGTCAACCCGGATGGCAGCGTAACCTACACGCCAAACGACAACTTCCACGGGGCAGACAGCTTTACCTACATCGTTACCTCCGGTGGCGTCAGTGAGTCCACCACGGTGAACGTCGATGTCACACCAGTGAACGATGCGCCAGTGGCAAAAGATGACGCGGCAACAACACAAGAAGATACCGCTGTCACGATTGATGTCCTACCAAACGATACTGATATCGATGGCGATACGCTGTCTATCCAATCGGCGTCTGTACCTGAAGCACAAGGTAAAGTCGAAATTGTTGACGGCAAATTGGTGTTCACACCAGCCGAGAACTTCCATGGTGACGCCCAAATCACTTACACCGTTACGGATGGTGCACTGACTGACCAAGCGACGGTCAACGTCACCGTGAATGCGGTGAACGACACGCCTGTGGTTGAAAGCAGCATCGCAGACCAAACCTTGGCAGAAGACTTTACGCCATACATCATCGATCTAAATACTGCCTTCAGTGATGTGGATAACGCCGATGGTGAGTTAACGTTTAGTGTCTCTGGCAATAGCAACATTCAAGTGGCGATCGTCAATGGTATTGCTACGTTCACTCCAACGGCAGACTGGAACGGCTCTGAAGCGCTGACCTTTACTGCCGCCGATCCAAGCGGCGAGAGCGTTAGCCAAACGGTGAACTTCACGGTAGCGCCTGTGGCAGATATTGAATCTGACCGCGCGACGGTTGTGGAAGACACACCAACCATCATTAAGGTTTTAGGTAACGACACGTTTGAAGGCGACGACAAAGTGGTGTCGCTCGATACCAATAACGGTCCAGCCAACGGCACGGTCTCGGTCAACCCGGACGGCAGCGTCACTTACACGCCAAACGACAACTACCACGGGGCAGACAGCTTTACCTACATCGTTACCTCCGGTGGGGTATCGGAGTCCACCACGGTGAACGTCGATGTCACACCAGTCAATGACGCGCCAGTGGCAAAAGATGACATCGCTGTTACTGACGAAGACACGCCAGTGACGATTGATGTCCTGCCAAACGATACTGACATCGATGGTGATACGCTGTCTATCCAATCGGCGTCTGTACCTGAAGCACAAGGCACAGTCGAGATTGTTGACGGCAAACTGGTGTTCACACCAGCTGAGAACTTCAATGGCGACGCTGAAATCACTTACACCGTCACCGATGGTGCGCTGACTGACCAAGCGACGGTCAACGTCACCGTGAATGCGGTGAA
>NZ_JAWOUO010000046.1:0-2272 GCF_033339435.1 Vibrio sp. 378 | reverse complement strand
TCAGGTTGGACCCGTCAGTAAATCGTTCGATCACCACCACTCTTCCCTGCCGATTCTCCCGCAAGGCGAACTTTTCTTAGCCCTCCCGTTCCGACAATCAACGATCCCATTTCTGGGTTTTTGATGATGTCTGACTGCAACGCTCGAAACTCTTCATCCGTGAGCATCTCTTTTCGCTGAGATTCAAACAATGGCGTTTCAATAAACTCTAATGCGTAGCTAATAACCCGATCCTCTCCCAAAAGAATAGGAGTACATTGTACTCCTGGCAAGCGTATTTTCAAATGTATTAACGATTAAATCCGAAACCTCGACCTCTGCGATTTTGTCGTGCTAACGACTGCTCTTGCTGTATTGCTTTTCCAACGACTGGAGCTGCTGCGTCAAGTTGTTTACTTGCATGGTCAAGCTGCTCACACTGCTCTGTAAGCGTTGGTTCTCCTCGCTGCTCTGCTCGAATCTTTTCTCTAAATCCTTGTAGAGCTTCACGAACTCGCTGTGCTGCTCCTTGTGCTGCCTCTCTAAAACCTCGAAGGCGTGCAAAAGTTGTTTCTCTAGCTCGGTCATTTATTTCCTCTCCAACTTGATCAGCTCGTTCTTGCCATCGTTCATTGTCCACCCCTCCAGAATCGAGTAACCCTCTGGTATCACAATAAAACGTTCCCCTTTCTGGCTCTCGTACAGAGAAAGCCCCCAAGTCTTGTTCTGGAACTGCTCTAGGATCGCTTTTTGGCGGGCTATCTTTTTCTGATTGTCTAATATCGTCTGCCCTTGATACCAAGCGATCCCGTAACTGACGATCACCAAAAATAACAGGGTCACTGGCAACCAAATCCATGTTTTCATCACCAAGAGATTCAAACGTGATTGCTGCTCTTGGATGTCGTTTATGATTTTCTGCTCGCTTGATTTCAACGCATCTTGAATACGTTGTTCGTGCCTCTCGAAGTCTTTCTTTAGCGTTTGCTCGATAGCGTTGGCTTGCTTCTTCGATTGCGAATTGAAGTCCCTCGCCATATTCAAAATCTTGCTCATACAACAAACCTTTTAATCTTATGTTTCGTTTCCCACTTTCGGGATTCTTAATGCTGATGCTTTTAGCTGTCACTCTGGCAATCTCAAATCCTTTGCTTTCAAGCGCACCAATTACCCCTTTTCGACTACGGATCGCGCCTGATTGAGCAAGATTAAGTAGACCATCGGTAAGAAGTTGCTGAATCTCTTTTGCATCGGATGGAGTGTCTTTAGCACTCACCAAGCCTTGCTGATTAGCAGGGTCATCTGGGTCATGAAGCCCTAGTTCAAGATTCTGAATGGTGCGCCAAGCATCGATACGAGGATTGTCTGCAAAGTGGTAGTAAGGTTGAAGTCGCTTGCCAGAATGAAGCTCAATATTTGGAATAACAAAGTTCAGCTCTAACCGCCCTTTATCAAGATGCTCTACCCAAAGAATGGAGTATTGGTCTTTGTCTAAGCCTGGTAACAAAGCCTTTTCAAAATCAGCCATGAGGCGATCTTTAATCTCTTGTGATAAGTCCGTTTCAGCAAAACAGAGAAAGCCCGATGTGTACTTTTTGGCGTAAGGACTCGAATCAATGAGTGATTGAACTAAATCAGGATCGCCTTGATTGAGTGTCGCCCTCTCCCGATTTCTATCTTTCCCTAAGAGATAATCAACAGGGCCACTCCCAATACCCTTACCTCTACGAGCGAACTGAACAATCATACTGAGATCTCATACTTTGCCATTATTTGCCCAAGCTGACGCTCGATTGCTGAAAGTTGGGCCAATACTTGAACCACATTCACGACATCATAATTCTGGGTATTCACTACTCTAGTGATCTGATTCAAGTTATTTCCAAGTCCAGATAACTGGCGCAATAATGCGGGGTCTACTTTAGGAACATTGGCTCTTTTAAGAGTCCGTTCCCCAAGACAAGTCTCTCTCACCCAAGGAGCTAATTCCGCACCATCACACCGATCTTTCAGAGCTTGAAGTTCAGTCTCAGTGACTCTGATCTTGATGGACTTTTCTCGTATTACTTTCTTCTTTTCAGTCATGGCAATTCTTTAGTTTGAGTGCTTTTAACTAGGGTTAAGGGAGCGTAGCGTCCCTTACAAGGCACAATGACAACGTAACGAAGTGGAGGGGTCTTTGTGTAGCCTTGCTTATGTGCTTAACAAAAGATAGAAAGTAAGATAAAGAAATGCAAATAAGGGAAATCATGAAGTATCAAACAATGACAGTAAGAGCAAAGAGGAGGCTAGC
>NZ_JAWOUO010000045.1:0-2288 GCF_033339435.1 Vibrio sp. 378 | reverse complement strand
TTCCTCCTTAGCTCAGTTGGTAGAGCGACGGACTGTTAATCCGCAGGTCGCTGGTTCGAGCCCAGCAGGAGGAGCCACTTTTAAAGCCGCATCACTTGATGCGGCTTTTTTGTATCTGCTTTATACGTCATTTCTCGTTTTCCCATTTATCTGCACTTCATTTCTAAACATCAGCGAACATTAAATCCTTTCTTCAAAAACACTTATTTCACGATAAAAATTTAATCCTCATCGTAATTTCAATGCGCATTAGTATCCGAGCATATTCATCTTCACTAAGATGCCCGAGTTCTTACATTTCTTCTTTTAGCTATGCCTTGCATAGTGATAACACTTTATTTGTGAGCTAAATATGAAACTAAAAACTCAAGCCTATTTATTATCTGCGATCATATTGCTAGCTCTCCTAGCTCTGACCGCAACGGGCTTATGGACTCTTCGCGTCGCAAGTAACCTTGATAACAAAGCTCGAGTTACTGAGCTATTTAAAAGTGCGTACAGCATACTTACCGAAGTAGAAAAGATGGCTATCGAAGGCAAAATGCCGGAAGACGAAGCGAAAGCATTAGCCACTCGCCTACTTCGTAACAATATCTACAAAGACAACGAATACGTTTATGTCGCAGATGAAAATATGATGTTCATCGCCGCACCACTAGATCCTCAACTGCACGGAACCAGCTTCCATGACTTTAAAGATGGCAGTGGTAATAGCGTAGGCCAACTCATTCTAGATGTATTGGGGCACAAAACAGGTCAGATCGTTGAATATACCTGGAGCCAAAAACAAGCAGATGGCAGCATTGAAGAAAAACACTCGATAGCAGAAAAAACACCACACTGGGGCTGGGTTGTCGGTACAGGTATTGGCTTTAATGAAGTTAACGCACGTTTTTGGTCGACAGCACAATGGCAGCTTGTGCTGTGTCTGATTATCGCGGGAAGTATTCTAAGTGGCCTGATCATTTCGATTCGCAAAATGCTTAATCTACTTGGTGGTGAGCCTAACGATGTGCGCAAAGCAGTTCAAGCTGTCGCTCAAGGAGACATTCAGACCAGTTTTGATACTGTGGCACCGAGAGGAAGTATCTATCGTGCCGTGCAAGATATGAGTCAATCACTAGCTACTATGGTGACAAACCTAGAGAAGTCTATGCATGCACTGCGCGCAGAGTTGTCTGCCGTAGAGGCTCGATCAAATACGATTGCCGATCTTACCGTATCTCAGCAGCAATCAACGGCGATGATTGCCACTGCGATGACTGAAATGGCATCTTCAGCCAACCATGTTGCCAATTCAGCAAGCGACACCGCAAACAATACGGACGAGGCTGACAAACAAAGCCAACATACTCAGAAACTCATTCATAACACGGTTGAAAACATTCAAGGTTTAGCTTCTCAATTAAATACTGCGAGTAAAGCGGTCGCCGATCTAGATCAGGATGTAAATAATATTGTAAAAGTGCTCGATGTGATTGGTGATATTGCAGAGCAAACAAACCTATTGGCACTCAATGCAGCCATTGAAGCAGCACGTGCTGGAGAACAAGGCCGAGGCTTCGCAGTCGTTGCTGATGAGGTACGCAACCTAGCAGGACGCACACAAGACAGCACAAAAGAGATTCAGTATATGATCTCCAATCTGCAAGAAGGCTCTCGCAATGCCATTCACACAATGGAAATATGTGCAGAAACCAGTGAAAGCACTGTTACAGAGTCTAAGAATGCCTCTGAAGCTCTACAGCAAATTGTAACGGCGTTAGAATCTATCACCACAATGAGCCAGCAGATCGCTACTGCTGCCGCTGAGCAGACGCAGGTTAGCGATGATATTGCGCTACGCATAAACCTTATCGAGGAAAGCGGAGGCCAACTCAACTCTGTCGTAACCGAGAGCCAATCAAGTACTCAAAGTTTAGCTTCACTAGCGAATGAGCTAGAAGGTTGGGTAAACAAGTTCTCAGTAAAGCACTAGTTTAAAGTCAATTGTTCAATAAAAAGCACGTTTTCAGACGTGCTTTTTTGTTTTTATCGCCTTTATTTTGCAAGTGAACACACTATCAATGTTAAAACATCGCTTAAAGCATGGCGCATTGCTGCTAAAAACGCATAAAAACAGCCCACTCCGAGCACAAATTCATCAAACGATATTTTATTTTAATTTTATTGTTGACCTGAAAGCCGAAAAGCCTTTTAATACACCTCGTCGCCCGGATAGCTCAGTCGGTAGAGCAGAGGATTGAAAATCCTCGTGTCGGTGGTTCGATTCCGCCTCCGGGCACCAC
>NZ_JAWOUO010000044.1:0-2323 GCF_033339435.1 Vibrio sp. 378 | reverse complement strand
TTCCTCCTTAGCTCAGTTGGTAGAGCGACGGACTGTTAATCCGCAGGTCGCTGGTTCGAGCCCAGCAGGAGGAGCCATATTAGAAAAAGCCGCATCACTTGATGCGGCTTTTTTGTATTAGTTTAAAGCTAAGCTCTCTCCTACCCCATAACGAAATAACATAAGCGCTTTGATTATTAAAAACCGCTTACCGCAAGCTAACTATCGACTCACTAAGTAACCAGAAAATATTAACCACAAACGCGCGTGGCAAATGGTATGCCTTTCAACTAAAAAAAAGCCAGGCAAAAACCTAGCTTTTTAATTCAATCGGCCATCTCTGAAATCAGCTTAAACCACCAAGACAAATATACTTTGTCTCCAGATATTCATCGAGTCCTTGCTTAGCACCTTCCCGTCCAACACCCGACTCTTTAACTCCACCAAATGGAGCCACTTCAGTAGAGATGATCCCTTCATTAACTCCAACCATGCCGTACTCTAAACCTTCACTAAAAGTCACAATACGCTTCAAGCTATTCGTATAGAAATAGCAAGCCAAACCATATTCTGTATCGTTCGCCATTTCGAGAACTTGATCATCATTTTCAAAGGTAATAATAGGCAACACAGGCCCGAATAGCTCTTGCTGAACAATCGACATATTCTGCGTCACACTATCCAAAAGAACGGGCTCCATAAAGCGACCAGGCCGTCTCTGTGGAGAGTTAGCAATAGAGGCTCCTTCTTGTACAGCTTGATCGATCACCGCCTCTAGTCGATGCTTAGAGGCCATCGTAATAACAGGACCTAATGTGACACCTTTCTCTAAACCATTTCCAAGCTTTAATTTGCTTAACTTCGACAATACTTTATCAATAAAAGCTTGTTTTACATTTTTATGAACATATAGACGATTGGTACAAACACATGTTTGCCCTGCATTACGGAACTTCGACGCGACAAGCCCTTCCGCAGCCTCATCTAAGTCTGCATCTTCAAACACGATGAAAGGCGCATTACCACCCAACTCCATCGACACCGCCTTGACTGAATCACTGGCTTGCTTCATCAAAATTTTCCCAACGCGCGTAGACCCCGTAAAAGAGATCTTCTGAATCCTAGGATCAGTACTTAGTACTTGACCAAACTCAGCAGCCTGTTCTGATACCACGACAGAAAGCAGTTCTTTAGGGATACCAGCCTGATAAGCTAATTCAACAACAGCAATTGCAGTGAGAGGGGTAAGCTCTGATGGCTTGATCAACATGCCACAACCTGCCGCTAGGGCTGGTGCTGCTTTTCTTGTAATCATCGCAATAGGGAAGTTCCAAGGTGTAATTGCAGCGCATACTCCCACAGGCTGGCGAATTGCAGATAGACGTCTATCTGTCGTGGGGGCAGGAATAACTTCGCCATAAGCACGTTTTGCTTCTTCTGAGAACCACTCGACAAAAGAGGCACCATACATCACTTCCCCTTTGCTCTCAGCTAAAGGTTTACCCTGCTCTAAGGTAATAATCGTGGCTATGTCTTCTGCATTATCAAGAAGTAGTTGATACCACCCCCTCAAACGACGAGAGCGCTCTTTGGCACTTAACTTAGCCCAACGGACTTGCTCCGTTTTGCACTGACCAATGAGATCATCTAACTCATCAAGAGTACTAGGCTTTAACCGAATTAACTCTTGCTCAGTTGCAGGGTTGATGACCACAATTCCCTCTTCGGAAGACCATTGCTTAAATACAGATTTCAGCGTTTCATTTTTTATTTGTTGCATCATCAAACATACTCCTCAAGAACTCCTCTTAGGTTAATCGCTACTAGCAAGTTCAGCAAAGAAAACAAAGTTTTCTAAAAGGCATTAATTTTCGGAAGACTTAGCTCTCTTCCTCACTATATTTCGGGAAATTGCGTAATCCACGCAACGACGGTCCCGCTCTAAACATGGAAGCAATGAATGTTTGAGAAATAAGATGTAGAAAATTATTGTTTAAGAGAGACGCTAACAAAACGCGCAGTGAGGAAGACTATTCATTCTACTACGGTTGAGGGCGAGTGTTATAAAGACTCATTGTTCAAATGACCAATCTTTCAACGAGGACATAATACAAACTCGGAGTAATTGGAAGTGCAGGCAGCAGGCCCATCTTCCTGAGAAACTCATGTGCCAAAAGGGTAAAGAAAGTCGTATTGTCTCGCCTTCAATGTGTAAATGCATTTCTAGGGGACACGACCAAACGAAAAAGCCCCAGTCTTTCGACTGGGGCTTAATATAAGTGGCGGAGTGGACGGGACTCGAACCCGCGACCCCCGGCGTGACAGGCCGGTATTCTAACCAACT
>NZ_JAWOUO010000043.1:0-2412 GCF_033339435.1 Vibrio sp. 378 | reverse complement strand
AGCCAAATACGGTGTAACTAAACTGACTTCACCAATGCTAATCTTCTAACCCTTAAGTTCGTATTATGGTTATGAATTATGTTGAGGGTTTGCTGAAAGCCTAGAGTGAGCAAAGGGTGGGCGAGAGACTTGCTCATTGTCGCAGCTCCGCTGCGTACATGCTAGGAAAGAGAATCGCTTTGAAGAGATAGCCCGTAATATAATTCGCATAATACGAGCAATTCTCTACAAAGTTGACGAACGGGCAAAATTGATTTAAAGTTGCCCTAACAGTTAAATAATACGTCAATATATTACGTGTTAGAGCGAATCTAAATGGTCTCTTATAGCATCCCACAATGCTCTTCCAATTAGATTTGCCAAGACTCTTTTAAAGAGTTCCTTAATCTTTTTATGCATGGTTGCCTCCTATGCATCATTAGGTTAATAAAATAGATACGAAACTCGGCCCCCACAAGCCGAGTTTTTTGCGTATCTATAATAATCTCACAATATCGATTATTTTGCAAACGCCCACAATTTTCTCCATCTATATCAACAAGTTAGTCATTTAACTTGTTGGCGTAATTATTATCTAAGCTCGATTTTCACTGCTATAAGCTTGCTTGTAGAGGGAAAATGAGTAGCCAAGCGCCCACCTGTTTATTGATGTTCTTTGGGTTGACCGCGCGGCAGTTCCACCTATCTATAGGGTATGTTTATTAGCTTCTTGCATTTACTATCTATAGGGCAACTTAATCAGAAGTCTCACAGTGTGAGACATTTATGTCGATGGCCAAGGTACATTATCTTTAATAGTGTACTCTTGTCTAAATATTAGAATTTTGGCAGGCGCAGCTGTGGGGTGAGACATGCGAAGCCTGAGCAGGCGCACCACAGAGTGCGCCGTTGAAAGGTTCGGGTTCTGTTACACCCGAACTAAGTCCGGAATACCGGAATCCTCTATAAGATATTGAGTACTTCAGTATCTTTACCTTCAAGATCTTCTGCTTCAATCAAACTCTTAAGAAAATGATGGTGATCAGGCACTTGTTCCCAAACCCGCAGAGCTGTAAGTCCAGAGTCAGCACCAATCTTAGACATGTTTATTATAAACGAGTTTAGGCTCATCTTTTTATCTAGCTTCCCTGCGCAAATCTCATTCGCAGAAATACCAAGCACTTCAGCCAGCTTATTTACTTGTGTGGCTTTAGGCTCGGTTACATCGTTTTCCCATTTTAGATAGGTCTGCTTGGTAACTCCGACCAACTTGGCAATATCTGGTTGGGATAAGTTCTTTAATGTTCTAGCTTCCTTTAGTACAGAACCAATCATTAATAATCTCCAAATGGTACATATATCTTTAATCATACACCCACTTTTATATACCAAATCGTTGAGGTAATGGAAAATTACCTGTATGGTATATAAATATGTACCACGCAGACTATTGACAGGGTTTTAGCTTGTTCTTCATCGACCGCTTATTCATACAACAAGACTACCACGAGGGAGGTTTACCTCTCGTGGGGCGTCATGTCATTGAGCGAGTAGATTTAGAAACAGGAGAGTCATTACCACCATCGGTGAATCAAAAAATCTTAGAGGGATCACATAGTACTAAGTTGACTATCCGCTGCGATGGCTACCGAGTCAGAGTTGAAGGAAACCCGTCTCGCTGGCAAAGACAAGATAACCTCTTTGGACTAGAAACGATCGATGAATGTGTAGAGATATACAACCATGTTCTAGCCAAATATGACTTACCGCCATTCACTAAAAACACCCGTCTGAAACACCGTCAAACTCCTGATGGAAAAGGATCATCTCTCGTTGGTAATGGTGCTGAAATCACAAGCATCGACTGGACTCAAAATCTGGCAGTAGGCAAGGGTAGTGAACAGTCATTTATCAGAGGCATGTCTTCGATGAACCTTGGTCGAGCACTACAACCGAAACTTTATCCCGATGGTTACAGCTGCTACTGGGGAGAAGGTTCTGAATGGTTACTTATCAAACTCTATACAAAAGCTGTTGAGCTACAGCGCCATAGAAAGAAAGCTCACAACGTAGATGAAGACACGCAACGTTACATAGACAAACTAATCACTTATTGCGAGAACAATGGAGTTGTTCGCTTAGAGTACAGCTTAAGGCAGAAGTTATTGAAAAGACATAACTTACAGTTTTATGGGCTGACTGAGGAACAAGACTTCTTCACGCACATTAAGCACTTCGAGGAAGCTATGGATACGATCACAATCTCACATGATGAGCATCTAAGTGTTGCTCAACAGCTTCTCCAATCAGGAGCAGTCGATACAGTCAGAAAAGCTAATACTACAATGAATTACTTTACTCTCTGGCAAAACGGCGTCGACTTACGCAGTACTTTAAATCGTTCTCAGTTCTACGAACACAAGGCTCGCTTGA
>NZ_JAWOUO010000042.1:0-2457 GCF_033339435.1 Vibrio sp. 378 | reverse complement strand
TACTCTGTCCAAAACTCATTTTGCCAATGTGGGTGCAGTGGATTTTTCGTCAGTAGTCCTGCGAATCCACGATCCGCTTTCAGACGCTCAATCATCGCGGATTCAATCGCAGCTGCGTAGCGAATAGGTTCACTATGCGCGATATCAGACGTACAGAATGGAACTTTCAAGCGATACGCAATGTGTGCGTGTGCGTTCTCTGGGTTCTTTGAAGTCCAATATGGTGTGGGAAGATCGTTGTCGTACCAAGCCAACACACCGCCTTGTCGATCAATATCAAAGACAAGGTAAGTGACCAACTTCGGTTGGTTCACTTGCAGATATTTTTTCTTAATCGCTGTACTTTTTGGGCGTATGTAAGTGACACCGAGTTCATCGGTGCAATACGGCTTATGAGGAAGCGTCTCGATTAGATCGAGTTGAAATGCGTTTGATTGTTTAGCTTTCACACATAACTGCACTTATGGCGGTTACGTGTGGATTGTCTTTGTCTTTCCATGTGTTAAAATTACCTTAAGCTTTAGCCCTGATAACTCTCCATTCCGCCAAGTTTGAATGAGTTTCGGGGCTTTGTTTTATCTAGAGTTAATCTTACTCCTCAATACCTTACTTCGCAATTTCCCTTCGCTTTTCTTGCTTTCAGGCACAAAAAAGGCCGCTATAGCGACCTTTCGAGAATCATTGTTCTACCGAAACACTGCACTTCGCACAAAGTGACATTACGTTAAATCCCACTCTTCACATTAAGCGACATGTTACCACCTAACATGCCGAATTTATCTTTAAGTCTTTGAATTTATGTTGACCATGAAAGATTAAATGAGCTTAGATCTGAGTAGAAATACGGCTTTTCGCCGTATAGAAAGCGTTATGTGTTTTTCTTGCAAGCGCCATGATTAATCAAAACTTTTTTCTAGCCATGCGGCATGGGTGAATTAAAAAACGGTGCCTTAGAGCGTCAATTTGGCGCCTTATTTTTGCGATTTTAAGTGGTTGTAAGTTGCTGTTTTTAAGGTGTTTATTTTTCTTGAGAACTGGTTGGTAAATGTTAGTCTTCGACTCAAATAGAAAGAGGGCTAGAAAATGGATAAAACAGACCAGTTATATGTACAAGCAGACTTTTCACATCAAGACATGAGTGGTCAGTATTTTAAAAATTGCAAATTTTTCTGCTGTTCCTTTAAACGAGCGAACCTCCGCGATACACAATTTGTAGATTGTTCTTTCATTGAACGAGGTGAATTAGAGGGGTGTGATTTTTCTTACTCGGATCTTAGAGATGCATCTTTTAAAAACTGCAGTCTTTCAATGTCGTATTTCAAAGGTGCAAATTGTTTTGGTATCGAGTTCAGAGAATGCGATTTAAAGGGTGCCAATTTTTCTCAAGCTAGCTTCATGAATCAGGTATCGAACAGAATGTATTTTTGTTCAGCTTATATAACAGGTTGTAATCTTTCATACGCCAACTTTGAAAGGCAGTGTATCGAAAAGTGTGATTTGTTTGAGAATAGATGGATTGGCGCAAATCTGAGTGGTGCATCATTTAAAGAGTCTGATTTAAGTCGGGGAGTATTTTCTGAAGGGTGTTGGAGCCAGTGTAGGTTGCAAGGTTGTGATTTGAGCCACTCGGAGTTGTATGGTTTAGACCCTCGGAAAGTTGACCTTACAGGTGTAAAAATCTGTTCGTGGCAGCAAGAACAACTTTTAGAGCAATTAGGTTTAATAGTAGTTCCTGACTAAATTTGATGGTTTGAACACACACATAACAAACGCCTCAAGAGGGACTGTCAACGCGTGGCGTTTCCAGTCCCAATGAGCCGCTGTGGTTGCAGTTGTTGTGTTTGAGTTTAGTTGTTATGCGTTGCCAGCCCCTTAGGCGGGCGTTAGCCCTCAGGAGGAAAAATGAAAATATCCATTATGGCAGCAGTTTCTGAGAATGGAGTAATTGGCTCTGGATTGGATATACCTTGGCATGTACAAGGTGAGCAGCTCCTGTTCAAAGCTATGACTTACAATCATTGGCTTTTAGTCGGTCGTAAAACTTTCGACTCAATGGGTAAACTTCCCAATAGGAAATATGCTGTGGTTACTCGCTCAGAAATGGTCTCGAATGATCCAGATGTTATTTATTTCACCAGCATTGAATCGGCATTATCTTACTTAGACAATACGACAACACATGTCTTTGTTTCTGGTGGTGGTGAAATTTACAAAGCATTAATCGAACAAGCAGATGTTATCCATCTTTCAGTGATTCATAAGCACATCTCTGGCGACGTGTTTTTCCCTTCAGTTCCACAGAGTTTCAAACAAACATTTGAGCAAAGTTTCAGTTCAAATATTGATTACACGTACCAAATTTGGGCAAAGGGCTAACAAACTGTTTAAGAGGGATTCACAACGCGTGGCATTTTTACTATGCGTTGGTTTTAGTGGTTAAGGTGGTATGCGGAAGCT
>NZ_JAWOUO010000041.1:1935-3116 GCF_033339435.1 Vibrio sp. 378 | reverse complement strand
ATCAACTCGAAACTCCTTCGGGTTGTATGGTTAAGTGACTAAGCGTACACGGTGGATGCCTTGGCAGTCAGAGGCGATGAAGGACGTATTAACTTGCGATAAGCCCAGATTAGGTAGTAAAAACCATTTGAGTCTGGGATTTCCGAATGGGGAAACCCAATACCATAAGGTATTACTGTTGAGTGAATACATAGCTCAACAGGGCGAACCGGGGGAACTGAAACATCTAAGTACCCCGAGGAAAAGAAATCAACCGAGATTCCGAAAGTAGCGGCGAGCGAAATTGGACTAGCCCTTAAGCTTTACACGCGTTAGACGAACAGCCTGGAAAGGCTGACGATACAGGGTGATAGTCCCGTAGTTGACGACGTGTGTTCAGTGAAATCGAGTAGGGCGGGACACGTGATATCCTGTCTGAATATGGGGGGACCATCCTCCAAGGCTAAATACTACTGACTGACCGATAGTGAACCAGTACCGTGAGGGAAAGGCGAAAAGAACCCCTGTGAGGGGAGTGAAATAGAACCTGAAACCGTGTACGTACAAGCAGTAGGAGCAGGCTTGTCCTGTGACTGCGTACCTTTTGTATAATGGGTCAGCGACTTATATTCAGTGGCAAGGTTAACCATCTAGGGGAGCCGTAGGGAAACCGAGTCTTAACTGGGCGTTCAGTCTCTGGATATAGACCCGAAACCAGGTGATCTAGCCATGGGCAGGTTGAAGGTTGAGTAACATCAACTGGAGGACCGAACCGACTAATGTTGAAAAATTAGCGGATGACTTGTGGCTAGGGGTGAAAGGCCAATCAAACCTGGAGATAGCTGGTTCTCCCCGAAAGCTATTTAGGTAGCGCCTCGGACGAATACTACTGGGGGTAGAGCACTGTTAAGGCTAGGGGGTCATCCCGACTTACCAACCCTTTGCAAACTCCGAATACCAGTAAGTACTATCCGGGAGACACACGGCGGGTGCTAACGTCCGTCGTGGAGAGGGAAACAACCCAGACCGCCAGCTAAGGTCCCAAATTACTACTAAGTGGGAAACGATGTGGGAAGGCTCAGACAGCCAGGATGTTGGCTTAGAAGCAGCCATCATTTAAAGAAAGCGTAATAGCTCACTGGTCGAGTCGGCCTGCGCGGAAGATGTAACGGGGCTAAGTAGTAAACCGAAGCTGCGGCAAT
>NZ_JAWOUO010000041.1:0-1835 GCF_033339435.1 Vibrio sp. 378 | reverse complement strand
CTGGACGTATCAGAAGTGCGAATGCTGACATGAGTAACGATAAAGGGGGTGAAAAACCTCCTCGCCGGAAGACCAAGGGTTCCTGTCCAACGTTAATCGGGGCAGGGTAAGTCGACCCCTAAGGCGAGGCCGAAAGGCGTAGTCGATGGGAAACGGGTTAATATTCCCGTACTTCTTACAATTGCGATGGGGGGACGGAGAAGGCTAGGTGGGCCTGGCGACGGTTGTCCAGGTTCAAGTGCGTAGGCTGAGAAATTAGGTAAATCCGGTTTCTCTTAAGGCTGAGACACGACGTCGAGCATCTACGGATGTGAAGTCATTGATGCCATGCTTCCAGGAAAAGCCTCTAAGCTTCAGATTGTAAGGAATCGTACCCCAAACCGACACAGGTGGTCGGGTAGAGAATACCAAGGCGCTTGAGAGAACTCGGGTGAAGGAACTAGGCAAAATGGTACCGTAACTTCGGGAGAAGGTACGCTCTCGACGGTGAAGTCCCTCGCGGATGGAGCTATTGAGAGTCGCAGATACCAGGTGGCTGCAACTGTTTATTAAAAACACAGCACTGTGCAAAATCGCAAGATGACGTATACGGTGTGACGCCTGCCCGGTGCCGGAAGGTTAATTGATGGGGTTAGACTTCGGTCGAAGCTCTTGATCGAAGCCCCGGTAAACGGCGGCCGTAACTATAACGGTCCTAAGGTAGCGAAATTCCTTGTCGGGTAAGTTCCGACCTGCACGAATGGCGTAATGATGGCCACGCTGTCTCCACCCGAGACTCAGTGAAATTGAAATCGCTGTGAAGATGCAGTGTACCCGCGGCTAGACGGAAAGACCCCGTGAACCTTTACTACAGCTTGGCACTGAACATTGACCCTACATGTGTAGGATAGGTGGGAGGCTTTGAAGCGCAGTCGCTAGATTGCGTGGAGCCGTCCTTGAAATACCACCCTTGTAGTGTTGATGTTCTAACGTCGACCCCTAATCGGGGTTGCGGACAGTGCCTGGTGGGTAGTTTGACTGGGGCGGTCTCCTCCCAAAGCGTAACGGAGGAGCACGAAGGTGGGCTAATCACGGTTGGACATCGTGAGGTTAGTGCAATGGCATAAGCCCGCTTGACTGCGAGAATGACAATTCGAGCAGGTGCGAAAGCAGGTCATAGTGATCCGGTGGTTCTGAATGGAAGGGCCATCGCTCAACGGATAAAAGGTACTCCGGGGATAACAGGCTGATACCGCCCAAGAGTTCATATCGACGGCGGTGTTTGGCACCTCGATGTCGGCTCATCACATCCTGGGGCTGAAGTCGGTCCCAAGGGTATGGCTGTTCGCCATTTAAAGTGGTACGCGAGCTGGGTTTAGAACGTCGTGAGACAGTTCGGTCCCTATCTGCCGTGGGCGTTGGAGAATTGAAAGGGGCTGCTCCTAGTACGAGAGGACCGGAGTGGACGAACCTCTGGTGTTCGGGTTGTGTCGCCAGACGCATTGCCCGGTAGCTAAGTTCGGGATCGATAACCGCTGAAAGCATCTAAGCGGGAAGCGAGCCTTGAGATGAGTTCTCCCTGATACTTTAAGTATCCTAAAGGGTTGTCGTAGACTACGACGTTGATAGGCAGGGTGTGTAAGCGTTGTGAGGCGTTGAGCTAACCTGTACTAATTGCCCGTGAGGCTTAACCATACAACACCCAAGGGGTTTTGATGGACTCAATGAAAGAACATTGAATGTGTAAAAACGAGAATTAAAAAACAGCTTTCCAGATTAAAGAATTTGCTTGGCGACCATAGCGTTTTGGACCCACCTGATTTCCATGCCGAACTCAGAAGTGAAACGAAATAGCG
>NZ_JAWOUO010000040.1:0-3456 GCF_033339435.1 Vibrio sp. 378 | reverse complement strand
AACCCAACCAAAAACACACTGACTTTAACTCTAAACATTCTGCTTTAGCTGCGTTTTCCTCGTTGGCAACTAACGCCCTGTTAAGGGGTGAGCAACGCAATACTCAAGTTGCCGCATACCACCTTAAACACTAATACCGACGCATAATAAAAATGCCACGCGTTGCGAATCCCTCTTGAACAGTTTGTTAGTACTACTTGTTTTTGAAGTGCTGTTCCATTGAAATTTCCGTGGCAGCAGTCACTACATAATCCAACGCAACACTTAACTCATTACCGACCGTTACTATCACGAGGACTAATTGCTCGTTATACCTTTCCTGACTGACGTACTTTATACGAGTTAAAGCTATAGATATATTTACCCACGTAATAAGTGCTTCCGCTTTAGCTAACATTCCTAACTTAAACAGATTATCATCTACTTTAACCTCCGGCTGTCGAAAAATAGAAAGAATGAGAGTTCGAAAAGGCTCTTCGTTTACAGGTTCATCCAACTGCATTTTTAACAAATGAAGGTTTCGAGAAATATAGTCTTCTCTGTACCTAAGCTCGGCTTCTTGAGCGCTGAGTTTCATCTCTGAACGCTGTAATTCAATTTGTCGAGCTAAAAACAAAAACGAGAAGAACACCAATACTGGACCAAGTACTCCACCGAAATAGCTTCCAAACTCAGCCCAACGGGTATGATCCGTTGAAAGACCTCCAGGGAAATGCCACGTATACAGAGCAAAAACTATTACTATAAATAGCCCTGCTAATACAATGACCTTAGCTTCCTTAGATTTCATCATTACCTCGTAGTACTAACGCCCAATTAAGGTGTGAAGCACGCATCCACAACACTCAATTTGAACACCTTAACCACTAAACTTAACCCAAACCGAAAATACCAAGCGTGCTGAATCACTCTTAAATTGTTTGTTATAACCACATGTTCTCACAGACTTCATAGTGGCTAACATGACGATCTGGATTCAGTTTGTACTTTTCATCCTCTGGATACAACTTGGCAACACTGATGTCTTCACCAGAAAATGCTTTAATACATTCAAGATCTTCCCAGTAGGTCAACAACGTGATTTCTGCAATATCGCCTAAATCTCGATTTAGAATTTGAGCACCGAGAAAACCTTGTGTATTAGATGTATCTTTGATTCCTGTCTCGTACAGGTATGCAATAAACCCTTCTTTATATTCTTTAGGGCAAGTAGCTTTCCATTCCCTTGCTATCATACATACTCCATTTATGCCGTGGTTATAACGCCGCATTAAGGTGTGAGCAGCGCTTGGCTATACTTGAGCGAAGCGAAAGCGCCAAGCGTTGCGAATCACTCTTAAATGCTTTGTTATGGCGATACTTAACTTCGCGAGCCTAAGCTTTTTTCACGAACGCCGCTGTTACCATCATTTCTCCAGCACCATCGACCTTGCAGTCGAGTTGGTGGTCTTTACTATCAAAAATACGCCTGACAACTGCTTTTGTACCGATTTTCAACACCAGGGAGCTACCTTTAACTTTAAGATCTTTTGCCAAAGTAACTCTGTCACCCTCGGCTAACAAAGTACCATTTGCATCCTTAACATTAATAAGTTCATCTTGGGCAACTTCATCAGGGTTCCACTCAAACGCACACTCCGGACAAACCAAGTTAGCTTGATCTTGATACACATACTCAGACTGACAATTTGGTCAAGGAGGGAATGACATAAACTTTCAACTTTTCGATTAACAGTTGATATATGATAAGTTGATAACGCTCGATTAGCGAGAGGCATGGCACTATATTTAGTAATACCAACTGTGCTACCTAACTCGAATTATTCCGAAAGCCATAACGCCCTGTTAAGGTGTGAGCAACGCAATACAAAAGCTGCCGCAAACCACCTTAAACACTAAAATCAACGTATAGTAAAAATGCCACGCGTTGTGAATCACTCTTAAACAGTTTGTTAGAATTACGTCTCACTGCGGATCTATCTATTTCGTACACCATCACCAAATTCAGTAAAGTCGCTGATTTGGCTTAACTTAAATCTGTGTTCAAGAACAAAGGTTGACCACTTCTCTTTAAATATTGGGACATCATCATCAAGCTCACTAACATTTTCTGTAGTGAGCATCTTTTTTGTCAGGTAATTAATACTAGTAACTACCCCCACTCTAGGACCTCGATTAGCCATTGCGTCATAACCGATTAACTCAAGATCTGAATCTTGGTAACGGAAGTTGTAACTCCACTGGTTCTCAAATCGACCATCTAAAAAATCAATATGTAAGTTTCCTTTTGTAATACTCATTAAGATTTCTTCAGCCCTTCCTTCTTCATCAACAGAAAAGAAGCAATTGTCATTTTCAACAACGACGTCGTACTTGTCGTTATTTCTTAAAGCAACAATAATTCCTCTTCGGTTGAGATCTAACTGACCACGGTACTCATCAGTGACCATTTTGTTTTGGTCTGTACCTTGTATCATCAAAACAATATCGTCTCTACCATCTCCATTTAGGTCACCATGTATAGCCTCAATTATAGTGTGACCATTAGGAACGATTTCCCAATAGGAGCTATCAAGGTCGATTTTTTCTTGTGCTAAAACGTTTGCTCCAAATAGCAAAGCTGATAATAAAAGTAACTCTTTCATTTCTCGCTCTATGATTTTTCAGTAGTAAGTTCTAACGCCCTGTTAAGGGGTGAGCAACGCAATACCGAAGCCGCCACATACCACCTTAAACACTAAAACCAACGCATAATGAAAATGCCACGCGTTGCGAATCCCTCTTGAACAGTTTGTTAGGCTTGTGGTTCAGGTGATTTCGGACCTATTGTGTTCTGGAACTGCTCTACTGGAAAAACTTCACCGTTTACGTAAAAGTATTTTCTGGTGATTGTTCCCTTTAAGTTTTGCGGTTGATTAAGCTCAGAGGAATATTTAGATTCATAAAAGTAGTCTAACTCTAGGTAATTGTTTTTTATCTTACTTACGTCAACCACCGCTTTGAATAAGAATATTCGTTGTTCTGGAGTTGGTGTACTTACTGGCTTTTCTAACTGAATACCTGACACTATTTCATTGTTTGTTGTTTTGATATGCCAACTTGATGTAAAGGGAATATCATTTTTCGCGGTAATCTGTAGTACAAGCTCTCCTGTTGGTGCGTACTTACCCAATGTAACATCCAAATCAGGCGCCGTGTTTTTGAGAGCAATTTCAGCATCTTGTTTCAAGAACACAACCCGCTCTTCCACTTTAGCTTTCACAAACTGCCCCGAAAGTGCCACAACAAAACCTAGTGAAATAAAAACATAAGGGATAAATTTTACAAACTTAGTTAATTGTTCAACATCATTCCACATTCTGATTATCCTACGAAAAGCCTAACGCCCTGTTAAGGTGTGAGCAACGCAATACCGAAGCCGCCGCATACCACCTTAACCACTAAACCTAACGCATA
>NZ_JAWOUO010000039.1:0-3606 GCF_033339435.1 Vibrio sp. 378 | reverse complement strand
GGTAAGCAGAGTTTTTGAAATGTAAGGCCTTTGAATAAGACAAAAGGCTGCCTCATCGCTAACTTTGCAACAGTGCCAAAATTTATACATGGTTGTCCCTATGTCTATTATTGCAAGGTTGACAATATTATTCGTTTTATAAATTTGAGCGTTTAAAATCACACATCAAAGCAATTAGTCAGGATAAACAACAATACCCAGTGCTTCGAGAATCAGTTCTTGCTGCCAGGCTGCAATTTTGATACCTGATGTATCGACTTTGCGGGGATCTAAACCGTCGAGTTCGGCGTGGCATAAATTGGCACCCTGTAGGCTAAATTGCCCCCAGACATCTTCGGAAAAAACACCTCGACTTAAGTCTGACTCTTTCAGTGATGCACCCGCTAGGTTCGTTCCTATCCAGCGATTTTCAAACAACTCACATTTTTCTAAACAAACCCTCTCCATATTGGCATAGGAAAGATTACATCCAGAAATAAATGCTGAGCAAAAGTACATACGATTACTCACTTGATGGGCAAAGTTTGTTCGGGAAAAGTTGGCACCTTTTAAATCACACGCACGGAACTCTATACCGTAGCAATTGGCATTACTGAAGTTTGCCATCGCAAGTTGGCATTGTTGGAAACTTGCATCACGAAGATCTGCGACATCAAAGTGGCAGCCTTCGATATCACCCTGTTCAATGAACTTGCAGTTGACGAATGTCGTATCACGCAAGTTAGCACGTCGAAAGTCGCTGCGAATGAATGTGCAAGCGGTGAAGGTGAGATCACTTAAGTCTTTATGTGAAAAGTTGTGGTGCCGATATGTATGATTGTAGGTTTCCATGAGTACTCCTTGTTGAAAGGAGGGCTAGACTACCATTATACATATGCCAAGACATTAAAATAAAAGCCTGTTACATCAACACATTACAACCCCTCAATTTACCTGTTTTAAGTGGTCAAATTGGCGCGTAGAGCGCCTATCGCTCTTGCATTGGCACGCGGCCCTGTTGAAAAAAGTTATTCGCTTTAGATAGGGTTAGGAGAGCCGTGCTTCGCCGGTAAAAAATCGGACTATCCGACGCAGGGCGGACGAGAGCATAAAAAATATTGGGGCAGCGTGAGCTATGCTGCCATCGCTGGTCCCTTCCCGTCACTTTGAAAACCCGGATACCAGCAGACAAATTTATCCTGCAGTTCGTTATTCAAAACGGCGGTCCGGGTCTGTAACAAATAATGAGCCCCTTTTCTGCTCCACTGCATCTGCTGCTTTTTGGCCATTCGTCTGGCGATCACTTCATTGATCGTGGATTCCACAAACGCGGTTGATACCGGCTCTCCGTACCGACGCATTTCGCCGTAGTTTGGGATCATCATCTTATTATTCCGGATGTAGGTATACATTTCATCCAGATGTTTTTGCAGGGATTTCAGGCTAGGGGTTGTAAGCCGGAACCGCCGAAATTTCCGTCAACTCCTCTAACCCCCTGCCACAAGGGCATCTAGGTCAATCATCTTGCGGTCACTCTGAAAGATTTAATTCTTTACCAACCCCAACCCCTGCAACGAAGTCGGGATCGTGAGAAACCAATAGCAGAGTGCCTGGGTAGTCCGCCAGGACCTGAGTGAGCAACTGACGCGAGGGGTGATCCAGATGGTTGTCCGGTTCATCGAGCAGCAGCAGGTCGGGCAGTTGCGCCAGTACCATCAGCAGACCCAGTTTTAACCTCTCCCCCCCACTCAGACCATGACAAGGCGTCAGAGCGCGATCGCCGCGCAGGGCTATGCCCGCCAGCCGTGTTCTCGCATCACTCTCGGCCAGTGTCGGAGCCACTGTCAACAGGTTGGCAAGCGGGCTGAGATCCCGCGCAATCAGGCTGAGCCCCTGATCGAGGCAAGCCATCTTGCCATTGATGCGAAAGCTGCCCGTCTCGGGCTCCAGCACCCCGCGCAACATCTGCAGCAGACTCGATTTGCCGCAGCCATTGCGACCGCCGAGCAAACAGCGCTCACCCCGTTGCAGCACCAGATCAACCCGCTGGCCATGCCAGCGCACGTGAGACGCAGCCGTAATCACCAGCGGCTGGGCAGCCCCCTTGCGCTCGATCTCCTCCGGCCACTGCATGATGAGCGGCTGCACCGCCGCCAGCGCGGCTGCTGCCTCGGTGCGGGCCTCCACTTGCGCACTGTGGCCCCGCTCGTGGCGGTCCAGCACTCTGCCAAGGGATTTGCCTGCCTGTTCCGCCTTGAAATCAAGCAGGATTTTGGCTTGGGAGCCGCGCTCACGCCGCCCCTGACTGGCTCGTCTGGCCGCCTGTTCACGCACTTTTTGCAAGCTGCGCGCCGCCGCCTTTTCGCCTCGCACCGCTTGCGCCAAACTGGTGCTGCGGGCAGCCTGTACCTCGGCCTGCTGTGCCAGAAACTCGTCAAACGAGAGGCGGGCACTCTGTAACCCCTGCTCGCTCAGCTCCAGAATCTGACTGGTTTGATTGAGCAGGCGCCGGTCGTGGCTCACCAGCAGGTAACCTCCGCGATGTCTGGCCAGTTGCTGGCTTAGCCAGTCGATGCCAGAGGCATCGAGGTGGTTGTCTGGCTCATCAAGCAACAGAAAGTGAGCAGGCCTCGCAAACAGCGCCAGCAGGCGCAAACGGGTGAGCTGGCCACCGCTCAGGGTGCTGACCGGGACATGGGGATCGAGTCTGAGGCCTGCTTCTGCCAGCAGGTCGGCAAGATCGCTGCGCAGGTTCCAGCGATCAGCCAGCAACTCGAAATCGTCCTGGGCGCAGCTCCCCTGCTCGATGCGCTCAAGGGCCCGTAGCGGCTCGCCCCAGCCGATAAGGTCGGCCACACTGGCTGCGCAGTCATGATCTTGAGCCGGTGCAAACTGGGACAACCAGCTGATGGGGGTCAACCACTCGATCTTGCCAGAATCCGCGCGGCGCTGGCCCGCCAGCAGTTCCAGCAGCAGGCTCTTGCCGATGCCGTTACGGCCGATCAGGGTGCAGCCCGCAGCGGGCAAAGTGAAGGTAAGGGGCACAGTACAGGCGACGAAGGGCAGCTGCAAAGTGTTGATATGACATGCGATATGGGTCATCTGAACTCCTGTAGGCCAATGCGGAAGCCGCAGGCCAAGAGCTAAACCAAATGACAGGGACACGTGTCCACAAGTGGGAAAACAGCAGAGGAATCAGCATCAACCTGTCACGGTGAGACGCACCCGCTCTCCCTGGCGGGAGAAGAATCAAAAGTGGGGTGCGGACAGGTTAAATGCGCATCGGCGAAATACTCTTTACTGATGAAAGTAAAATCATACTTCAGATAGTAAAAAATGCCAAATGTTCCGGTATCACTCACTTGCATGTTGTATCAATAAGTCAAGTGTCAGTCTGGGCTATACCCTAACCTGATGTCAGATGCCATGTGTAAATTGCGTCAGGATAGGATTGAATTTTGAATTTATTGACATATCTCGTTGAAGGTCATAGAGTCTTCCCTGACATTTTGCAGGGAATTCCATGACTGGACAGCGCATTGGGTATATCGGCACTGTTGCAAATAGTCGGTGGTGATAAACTTATCATCCCCTTTTGCTGATGGAGCTGCACATGAACCCATTCAA
>NZ_JAWOUO010000038.1:0-5725 GCF_033339435.1 Vibrio sp. 378 | reverse complement strand
TCTAGCCAAAAACACACGGACATTAACCCTAAATATTCTGCTTTAAGTGGCGTTTTTTCCCGTTGGCAACTAACGCCTTGCTAAGGTGTGAGCAACACAATACCTTAGCCTCCGCATAATACCTTAAACACATAAACCGCCGCATAGTAAAAATGCCGCGCGTTGCGAATCACTCTTAAGCAACTTGTTATACCGCTTGGTTGAGGCTAAAATGACCAACATAAAGACCACTTAAGAGACCGATTATATGACCACTAGAATTTTAGCCGATGTTGCTGCAAGCATTACCGAGTTGAAAGCTAACCCTATGAAAGTTGCAACTAGTGCTTACGGCGAACCTGTTGCTGTATTAAACCGAAATGAGCCCGCATTTTATTGTGTACCTGCCGAAGCGTACGAAATGATGATGGACAGACTCGAAGATCTTGAACTGCTAGCTATCGCTAAAGAGCGTGAATCTGAAGAGAGCATTTCGGTAAATATTGATGACCTATAAACTCGACTTTAAAAAGAGCGCACTCAAAGAGTGGAAAAAACTTGGCTCTACTCTGCAACAACAATTTAAGAAAAAGCTGATAGAACGCTTAGATAACCCACATGTTCCGGCTTCAAAGCTTTCTGGAGCTGACAACATGTATAAAATTAAGTTGCGTCAATCTGGCTACCGTCTCGTCTACAAAGTTGAAGACGATGTCATCATTGTAACCGTCTTAGCAGTCGGAAAACGCGAACGTAGCGATGTTTACCGTAAAGCCATGAAAAGGTTAGATGATTGATTGCGGTATAACGCCCTGCTAAGGGGTGAGCAACGCAATACCGAAGCCGCCGCAAACCACCTTAATCACTAAATTCAACGCATAGTGAAAATGCCACGCGTTGCGAATCCCTCTTGAGCAGTTTGTTAAATGACAGCTATCAGTGCAATCGTAGCCAAAATAGGGATTAACCAAGCAAATGCAGACTTAACTATTGCTGATGCCCAAGACTCTAGTTTTACCGCAAGCAAAAGTTCAAAAGGTATTTCAACGATTACCGGAACTCTAGCAGCACGATACAAAGTCCACCTACCTGTATTAACAGTTGCTTTAGACCCACCTAATAGGATTGCATGGGATACTCGGTCTCGCGTGCTGCCAGTAACTGATTGCAACTCGTTATTCACATAGCTAATGAGTTTTGAGTGTGATTGAGATACAACCTCTGCTCAACCTCAACGGCTTTAAAGTTGAAAATCAAACATGCTAGTCCTAGTACTAATGCAAGCCCATTAACAAACAACTCAGATTTAGGGATAGTAAGGCTATTGATAGTTACGACGCCAAAATTCAGAGTCAGAGACTCAAAAGCCACCCCAAGTTTCATAGCCACAGCTAAACCCAAAACTGCGTAAAAGTATATTTCAACACGTTTGAAGTTCAAGTTACCTCCTTGTCATTTAACGCCCTGTTAAGGTGTGAGCAACGCAATACCGAAGCCGCTGCAAACCACCTTAATCACTAAAATCAACGCATAGTAAAAATGCCACGCGTTGCGAATCACTCTTGAACAGTTTGTTAGGCTATTGATTCTCTGGGGTTCTCACGTACGTCCCATTGAAGGTGACATTTAGCCCCCCACAACCGTTGTCTTTGCTCACTACGAGGGTATCTTGCTCTAATAAAATTTGGAGAGTACAGCCGTCAACGTCATAGTCTATTTGATTACCTTTTAACGTTACGACTCCGTCGATTTCTCCAAAATTTACAAGGCCAGAAGAAGAGTCACCTACCCAAACTGATGTCCCTGATAGTTCGTAGGTGTTCGAACCCACCTTAGTTAAGTCAATAAAGGCAGTGTCAGTATCCAATTGATCATTGTTATACCGCTCATAATGCCCCTGAAAATCAGGAACAACTGCTGCATATGCAAGCGATGAAACAAGCAACATACTTAGAGCTACGCAAACTGTTTTCAAGCTCAAATTCTCCTCAATAGCCTAACGCCGCATTAAGGTGTGAGCGGCGCTTGGCTATACTTGAGCGAAGCGAAACTGCCAAGCGTTGCGAATCACTCTTAAATGCTTTGTTAGGCGAGCGAACTCACCTTAATCAACAAGATACTTATCAATATAGGCTTCCAGATTATCAACTCGCGCTTTAAACAAACGGTGAAACTCTTGTTGAACCCATGTAGCAGCAACCGCATAGTAATGCATATCATCATCGGTAACTTGAACATCGTAATAAGTTTTGGGGTGTGTAAGTTTATTTCGGTAAGACTTAGCTACAATAAAGTCTCTATAGTCTTCACCATCAGTGTTCAACTGGAAATCTAAATCCCATACCTTCGCTGCCAATTTGAATGTCGACTTTAAGTTCTGCTCCAACGGAAGTTGACGACCTTTATCTTTAGAGACTGGCGAAAGCGAACCTAATAACTCTTTTTCTTTTTTACTCAACTCAAAATTAGTTTTTTCGATTCTTAAACTTGAACGAATTTCAACCTTGACACTTTCAATTAGAGCTTCAATATGCGAGAAGACTGCTCTGACAACACTACGTCTCAAATATTGATTCTGTTTATCACTCTCAAGAACTTCGAAAGCAGTATGTACATCATCTCTCAAGGCTTCTATTAAATCGTAGGTTCGAATAAAGCCCTCACCGGCTTCAAAATTTTGTATTCCTGGCAAATTACCCTCCTAGCCGCCTAACGCCGCGTTAAGTGGTGAACAACGCCTACCACCAAACCTAAACCATTGCACCTTAAACACTTAACCTGACTGGAACTGAAATCGCCAAGCGTTGTGAATCCGCCTTAAACGCCTTGTTAGGCGAAGTTTTCCACCTGTGTTTAAGTTATTTTGAAAGCAGATTACTCGAAACAAAATAAGCAACCAAACACTCACTGACTTTTTGTGATTCAATAACCAAAAATGTCACTATGTTTCAGCCGAAATTTCGACAACCACGAAATACAGACCTTCAGCAACAAAGTAGGTTTTGAACCCAGAAAACCCATAGCTGCAATCTTAAAGCGAGAACGAAAGCCTCGATTAACTTGATCTTTCCACACCTTGAGCCAGTTATATTCACAACCAACCGACTGTGAAAACCAATGAGGCAATCCGCGAACCGTGGCATGTTTTACGGCCAGAGAGATTCAAGAATTCAAGCCGACAATGTTGAATTGCCGACTTAGAGAAACGAATGTTCAAAGGGAACTAAGAAGATGAGAACAAAGAACTTTCCTGCCCGTCGCCTAACGCCGCATTAAGGTGTGAGCAACGCTACCACCAAGCCTAAAACGTTACACCGTAAAACACGAAACCCAACGATGGAATGAAAAATGCCAAGCGTTGGGAATCACTCTTAAATGCTTTGTTAGCTTTTGCTGGCAGCTGTTGCTGCTTGCACACCTGTGCGGATGACCTCAACTACTTTTGTACTTTTCTCAGTAGTACTACTATCCACATTTAAATAACCAGTGGCACTTTCATTAAAGATAGCCCTTGTTGTTTCAACCAAAACAGCATCCCTGACAGAGTCATCATCAGTTGCTTTAACAAATGCTTGGAAGGTCTTTAGTGAGTTACCTTTAAATTTATTTGCTGCGGCCTGATGTTTAGTTGCTTTATACATATTGCCACACCACAATGTCGCCATTATGAGCAAAACCAATATCAAGATCTTTGAAGAAATAAATTGAATAGCCTTCGCCACACTTGAGATATCTGGGTCCGAAAACAAAAAGTAGAGTGCAAAAGCTAACGATATAGCAGCTAAACCAACAGTTGCCTTTAACCAAATTTTAGCCTGGGACTCTAACGTGGAAGACTCTTGCTCAAAATCAGCGGTAAAGTGCGCTACGCCAGCACTTGCAGAAGCTTCTCTAGCAGCTTGGATTATTGATTCTATTTCGCCACTCTTTTCTTTCGTTTCAACTTCTGCGTTTTCCAAAAGTATTTTGGCTTGAGAGACTGAAGTTGTTAACTGTTCAATGTTATTTTGAATCTCACCTTTTTGATATGCCAAGTACGGAACATAAATGTGAGAGAACTTATAAAACTGATCAACTTGGGTTTGAACAAGATTAATGTATTGATCTCGAACTCCCGAAGGGTTTTCCTGCTCAATTGTATATTCTCGAATATTCTTTACTGTATTGCGTATAGGCGTTCCTTGAGAAACCATTTGCTGCGCGATATCGCTTGGCAATTGCTCTAGTGGAAGAACTTTGAAATGGTTACATAACGCATATAGACGAGTTAAATCAGCTTTCGCCTTTTCAAAATTTATACTGCCCCATTTTGAGTCATAGATTAAATCATCTATTGTCAACTCTGTAATTTCGTTTACAAGGTCTAAAAACTTATCTACTTCTTGCTGTGTAGCCATAATTTCTCCTATAAAGCTAACGCCGTGTTAAGGGGTGAGACAACGCTGCCGCCAAAGCGGATATGACCGCCTTAATCACTTAAACCGATTTGAAGTGAAAGCGCCACGCGTTGACGAATCCCTCTTAAACACTTTGTTATGTTTTACCACAACTGACTCGCATACTTGGCAAAGAACTGAATTGCATAAAGAATTGTTTAACTTGCGTCACACGACGTTGTGGAATAGTCCGACAAAAGCGATAAATACAAAACGTGTAATTCCCAGGAATTTGATTGAGGCAACTTTGATGATTTTCGGCGAATGACGCAATCCCTTTCAAAACAGCGAAAGACAAAACTCAAATTGCCGAAAACCCCGCTGCCGATTTGTGAATTGGGAATTAGAACCGAAGCGACTTTAAGCCAAACCGATTATCAACACGCAGATGCGATTTTAAATTGAAGCAACCCACGAATTTTGGAGCATAAAACCGGTTGAGAAATTCAAGAACTTGGGCAGACAATATTGAATTGCTGAAACGACTCGAACGAATAGCCAAAGAGACCAAAGAAACAAGCGCCAGAAAACCTTTTATTTCTTCTAAATCAAAGTGAAACATAACGCCTTGTTAAGGGGTGAAGCACGCAACACCGATGCTACCGCATACCACCTTAAACACTAAAACCAACGCATAGTAAAAATGCCACGCGTGCTGAATCCCTCTTGAACAATTTGTTAGCCCGATACCCGACTAGTACATATACCCTAACCAGTCTATATGACCAACTGCCCAAGTTTTACCGCTAATCGGTTTAACATATAAATCATCAACTTGATCAACCGCAACGCCGTAATTCTTATGTTCATGTATTCGCAACCAAGAGCTTAAAGAACTAAGACGAAGATAACCATTAGCCGTATAAAAAACATCTAAATCGGAGATTAAAATAATAAAGTCAACGTCCTTGCTTGAGGCATACTCGCTGAGTTGAGACAACATGGCAGTGCCAATACCATGTCTTTGAGATGATTGTTCAACACAAAAGTCACTAACGCCCAGTACTTTATATATTTCATCGCCGACGCTGACAACTCTGTAGTCCAGTCCCATGTAACCAACCAGTTGATCATCTCTGTACTTTAAAGCTCTCATATGCGGGAGTTGCTTATAGTAAGAACGAGTTACTTGATGTTCAGGAAATGACTTGTTTCTGAGGACTTCAATTGAGTTATGCTGCTCTTTAGATAACTCTATTTCTGGGTAAATATCCATATTTGACCTTTGAGGGCTAACGCCTTGTTAAGGTGTGAGGCACGCAATACCTAAGCTTCCGCATAACACCTCAACCACTGAACCTAACGCATAG
>NZ_JAWOUO010000037.1:0-5952 GCF_033339435.1 Vibrio sp. 378 | reverse complement strand
TTTGAATCAGCTTTAGTGCTTACGGCACAATAGCTTAGGTTGGGTGGTGGCGTTGTTCACCCCTTAATGCGGCGTTATGCGTAATCGATGGAGCACAGAATATTAGATGGAAATAGTAGAAGCGGATAAATCAGATTTAGATTCATTCTTTGCGTACCTTGAAAATCAGCTGTCTGAAAATGGTAATGGCCAAGTTCCTCTTTTCCAGCCAATGTCCAGAGAGCAAAGTGAAGTTCCAGAAGCAACAAAGGATAAGTTTATCCAAGGCTTTTCTCATCAGGTTGGCGATTTAGGTTGGAGAAAGCTCTGGGTTGTAAAAGACACCTCTGGAAGAATCAAAGGTCATATTGATCTTCGCCACCACAGTGATGAAAGCCGTTCTCATAGAGTTCTACTTGGCATGGGCGTGGATGATTCTTGCCGGAAGCAAGGTATTGGTCAAAGACTCATTGATACCGTTATCAATTTCTGCCAAGAAAAAGCTGAAATTGATTGGCTTGATCTTTGTGTATTATCAGAGAATTTCCCGGCAAAGAGCCTCTACTTAAAAGCAGGGTTTAATGTCGTTGGAGAGTTCAAAGATCAATATAGAATCGACGGTTTGTCAGTCTCGGAAACTGCAATGACAAAGCACGTCAAAAATTACGCATAACAAACAATTTAAGAGTGATTCAGCACGCTTGGCATTTTTGGTTTGGGTTGAGTTCAGTGATTACGGTGTTCAAATTAAGTGTCGTGGTACGTGCTTCACACCTTAATTGGGCGTTAGCTTAACATTTAAGTTCATGAACAAGGTAGTCAGGCAATTATGCTATTTATAAATTGCAATGTTGTGTGAAACTAAACAAAAAAGTAGTAAGCATATTTGTGCTCAAGTTCCAATAAGTGTATTAAGCATTATCAAAATCTATATTGGAGGCTTTATGAGAGTGCACAAATCAAAAATTGCCGCAGATCCAGTTAAGTACTACACGCATTTGATTGGTATGGAAAAGTACGAAGCTCGTATGAGACAGGAGCCTAATGCAATTACAATTATTACAGGAATTGTACTTTATAGAGAGTTACCTAAGAACAAACAGTCCGAAGTTTTGAAGCTAATATTGGCTTTGAACGATGGCCAGTTGAAAGCTTCACTATATGGTTTAGTTTCTCAAGTGGTTGCAAATCCATACTGGTTCTCATGGTCACTTTCTGATCGGGAGCTCAGAGAATTTTTTGATACCAATAAGGATGTGACTAATATATTGAAAGGTCTTGGCATAGACTTCTCGCTCCCTCTCACAGCAGCAGGTATATCAGCATTTTTGCTTTCATCAGCGCAACAAGGGGTAAAAAGTGCTTCCAAAGAGGTTGCGACTCAGTTGAAAAAGCAAGTTACAAGCTCACCAGTTGCGCAGATTGCAAATAGACTGGGAGTGACCAAACAAGTTGCAGGCAAAGCATCGGCAATCTTGGTCGTAATGGTCAGTGTAATTGCTTATCAAACACACTTAAATGCAAAAGATGCGCGGAAGGAGCTTCTTCGCAGAGGTCTACTTCAACCGGAAGATTTGTAATGCTAGTTTTAATACTAATAGTGATATTGTCATTGGCAACAATTCATTTCTCGCATGTGCTATTGATGCAGTATATGTTCTCTGAAGAAAAGTTATCGCCGAGTACTACTTTTCTTCGTCCATTATCTTTGTGTGTTATGGCTGCATGTGCCCAGTACTATATTCTTTCAATGATAACAGGCTACAATTTACCCGAGGTTGCGGGATTGGCTCTCGTGGCTACGAATGCATTCTTCTTCGTTGGTTTTTATTTTGCGTACAAAGCAAGAGTAAAAAGCCTAGAAAGTAAAAAGCACTCCTGAGTCTATATTAAGCTAACAAAGCATTTAAGAGTGATTCCCAACGCATGGCATTTTTCATTCCATCGTTGGGTTTTGTGTTTACGGTGGTAAGGTTTAGTTTCGTGGTAGCGTTGCTCACACCTTAATGCGGCGTTAGTACGGGTTTGACATCAAAGGTCATAAGTTTTGGTGTTTATCTGTTTTGGCGCTTGTCTTTACACCTTTCAGTTTGTACCTTTCACGTTCTTTCCCGTGGCACTATATGCGGAGTGTTTGCTTTGATTTCACCGTTTACGGCTTCTAACTCTTAGTCTATTTCTTTAGCGCTTCTTCATTTTCGTGGTGGCTTTTGAGAGAACCTTGATTACTTTTGGTGTGGCTGTTGAACTTTTCTAATTTTAATCAAATAAAAGTAGGGGAGTTCAGTACGTTTTTCTTCTAGCCAACTTTCGTCTTTCAATCGAGGTAAAGTTTTGTAGCTGCCCGTCTCACTTCAGTGTTCAAAGCCTTTCATATTATGCCACTTTTCAATATCTTGGAGCGCACAAATAGAAGTAGCGCATGTACTAACAAATTGCTTAAGAGTGATTCGTAACACGTGGCATTTTTACTTTGCGGTGGCTTATGTGATTAAGGCGCTGTGCGGTAGCTTTTGTATTGCGTTACTCACACCTTAGCAAGGCGTTAGTACTGGGGCGACATCAGAGGTCAAAAGTCTTGGTGTTTATTGGTTTCTTTCCCAGTTTTACACCTGAACAAATGTGCCTTTCACGTTCGCTCCGGTGGCACTAGATGCGAAGTTTCCGCTTTGACTTCATCGTTTACGGTTTCTAACTTTTGGGTGATTTCTCTGGTGTGGTTTCTTTAGGGCTGAGAAATTTTCGGTAAAACTAGGTTTCTCTGACGCTGCTGTTCAATTGCGAAGCCTGTATCCTTTGCTAATTGGAAAGCGGCGAAAAAGGGCAGTTAAGCATGTTTTTCTTCTAGCCAACTTAAGTATTGAAGTTAGTTTTAAGTTTGGCAGCAGTCCGTTTGGCTTTAGTGTTTTAAGCCATAATTTTCGTGCTATATTTCAATATCTTGGTGTGTAAAAAGGCTTTAGGGGCAGCGTACTAACAAACAATTCAAGAGGGATTCGTAACGCGTGGCATTTTTACTATGCGTTAATTTTAGTGATTAAGGCGGTTTGCGGCGGCATTGGTGTTGCGTTACTCACCCCTTAATTGGGCGTTAGCTTTCTTTGGGAGAATAAAGTGAGTCAATATTTGATCGAACCAGAAGTTCCTGGGTGCTTGGGTGAAAATACTTTGGCAAATTTCGATTTGCATCCACCGATAATAGAAAAGCTACATTTTCAGTTTGATGGGTGGCTAGGTGATGATTTATTGACTTCATTTCCATGCTTTTTAGTCACTGAACGTTTAGCAACGGCCTTAAGTTCATCGCAGTTGTCAGGATACAATCTGGAAGTGGCTGAAATATCTACTTCTGACGTATTTGAAGAACTGTATTCAGAGTGTACTTTACCTCGTTTTTCGTGGCTCCAAGTATCCGGAACTATCGGTAAAGACGATTTTAGCGTAACAAATGATGGGCTACTCTTAGTTTCTGAAAGGGCAATGGTGTTGTTACAAAGATATCAACTAGAAAATTCTGACATCGTAGTGTACAAAAGCTAACAAAGCATTTAAGAGTGATTCGCAACGCTTGGCAGTTTCGCTTCGCTCAAGTATAGCCCAGCGTCGCTCACACCTTAATGCGGCGTTATACCGCAAGGAGAAAAATACCATGGAGTTAGTTTCACCGTCGCCAGAATTCGAGTCCGCTTTTCTAGTGATGTATAAAGATTTCGCTGACAATGATCCTGAAAATTCAGAATATTACAGTGAATCTATTGCTGGTTTTTCCGCTTATGTGCAGCGCTTGAACGATGAAGCAGAAGGTGTGAACTTGCAGAGGGCTATGTTCCATGCAGTCATTTTTGGCTTGTCGACTGTCAGAAAGCCATTCTAGGCGTCATTAGAGTTCGCCATAATATTGGTAATGAGTTTTTATCGCTGGAAGCAGGCCATATCGGATATGATATTGCACCATCATTTCGAGGTCGGGGTTATGGTAAGCAAATGCTTAAATTAGCCTTACCTGAAGCCAAAAGGCTAGGCATTGAGAAAGCTTTAATTACGGCGGACGAAGACAATTATGCGTCGCGTAAAGTCATTGAAGCGAATAGTGGTCAGCTCGAAAATATCGTTCAAAGAAAAGTCTTTCCTAACCCTCTGGCAAGGTACTGGGTGCGTTGCGAGTCGCGGTATAACAATCAATTTAAGAGGGATTCACAACGCTCGGCATTTTTGCTTCTACTTCAAATTTAGTGTTTATGGCACAATGTTTTAGGTTCGGGTGGAGGCGTTGTTCACCCCTTAATTGGGCGTTATGTTTACCCTGATATGCAGTAGTTTTTGGAAAATATGATTAATAATAAAGATATTCTTAACAAAATGGGCTTTCTCATAGCTTTACTTGCGCTTTTAGTTACAAGTTACGGGGTGTGGGAGCAAGTTCGAGATAAATACCCTGAAGTGACAGTGTCGCTCTTGAGTGAAGATAAGGTTACTGATCTTGCAAATATCAAAGGATTGGTTGCTACGTATTCATTTAACGGAGAAGCGATACAAGACCTTTGGAAAATTCAAGTCAGATTTCAAAATACCGGAGATAAAACCATAATCGGTAGCGGATCAAAAAGTGACCTAATCAAAGATTCTCTTGATTTTTCATTTCCGAAAGGATTTCGTGTTATCGATCTAAATGAACTTGATGACTCAGTTAGGGCACAAGTTAAGCCTAGTGATGACCACTCATTTAATATACGGTTTGAGCAATGGCGCAGCGAAGAGCATATTGATATAGAGTTATTTTTAGAGCAAATGGATCATTCGTTGAAATCTCCAAAGATCTCACTTGCCTCAAGGAGTTTGATAGACGGTAACTTCATTTTATCTATGGATAATCCTTTAGCTGTGGTAAAGCGAAAGTCACTACTTAATTTGCCCACACCGATTGTCGAATGGTCTTCGACATTTGTTTTTATTTTAAAATTGGCTATGTTTGGTCTTCTTTTATATGTCGTAACGCTTGGCCTCAAAGAGAGCCTTTCTTACTACAATTGGAAAAAGCGATACAAACAAGATTTTGATAAGCATATTGACTACCTCTTTTCGAATTATGATGAAGAAAAGTTTAGTGATATTAGTCAAAACTATAAAGATGATCCCTGTAAAGCTCCTAAATGGGTTTGGGATGATTTTTCTGGTGAAAAGGTCGCAGGCATTGTTTTATTTCCCACAACTAAGTCAACGATAGTATTTTTCATTGTTTCATGGCTTTTCGTGATTGCATCCTTAGTTTCCACTTTAGGGTAAACATAACAAACTGTTTAAGAGGGATTCGCAACGCGTGGCATTTTTACTATGCGTTGGTTTAAGTGATTAAGGTGGTATGCGGCGGCTATAGTATTGCGTTGCTCACCCCTTAACAGGGCGTTAGTTTGCAAGAGGAAAAACGCAGTTATATCGCAAGATCTAGTGGTAAGATCTCAAAGTTGAACTTGTCGTATCGGTGTTCAATTTCAGTGTTAATTAGCGTGGTGAAAATCCAAATCAGGCATCGTTTTAACGGTTGATTTGTTCTTTGGTGTGGCGATTTTGGGGTTAACTGAGTTGAACTTTTTTGCTGAAACTCTGCTCGTTGAGTTTGATGGTACAAAAGCCGATTTACTGGCTGCGAGGACGTTTTCTCTGGTGTGGTAAGTTCATGTGGTTTCAGTGACTTTGTTGAAAGTCCGCATTGTGAGATTGGTTTTCTAAAAGTGCTTTTTGGTGTTGTGAGTCCGTTTTCTGCGGCGTTGTTTGTTCCAAGTGGTTTCATTGACTAGCCGCTTTTAGACTACGCCTGACTTAAATGCATCAAAGCACATAAAGTTTGTTGTTTGCAAAGTTTAAAATAACGTAAAATCAACTCCTTGGGTTTGCAAACTAACAAACTGCTCAAGAGGGATTCGCAACGCGTGGCATTTTCACTATGCGTTGAATTTAGTGATTAAGGTGGTTTGC
>NZ_JAWOUO010000036.1:0-6146 GCF_033339435.1 Vibrio sp. 378 | reverse complement strand
TTTCATGTAGAACCTCCTGCGTTCAAGATACGAGAAAATTCTACTTATGAGCACCTCAGTTTTTCGGGGGGATTACCAAGTAACTCATCCCCGATCTCCGCTAAGAATCCATAGTCCAACTCCTCCATGACGCGCCCGCCGAGCATTTCAACTATTGCCTCGAGCTCGCCGCGCCTCTCGCCGGGAAACGTCAGATCAATATCATCGTGCTTGCGTGTTACACGCCCTAGCCGTGCATCGATCGCCCAGCCCCCACCGATCCAGAGCGGCAGATTTCGCTCATCTGCCGCAGCTAGAATTTTGTGTATCAATGTGACCTGCGTTGTGTCCATGCGGCCTAACGGTTTGGGCTATGGGCAGTGGCGGTTTGCGTGAGCCTTTCCTGTCAAACCGAGAAAACGCTCGGGCGGGCTACCGACTTTGCAAATTGCACTTCAACCCGCCATTGCCTATGAGCCAGTGTTAGCGGTAGTTTTTTATTTATTCAAATAGTAATTCCACGTTATTTTTGCAATGTCTGAAATAATCTTTTCATTAATTTCCGAAGTTTCTTTGGACTCTGCAACAAATACGCTTATAAAAATTAATTGTCCATTCGGTAAAGTAATTACCCCAACATCATTAGTGGCTGCTGCAATTCCATTATTTATTCCGGAAGTCCCTGTTTTATGAGCAACAATTGTATTCTTTGGTAATTGTCCTTTTAATCGGTTACTTCCTGTTGTTGTTTCTCTCATAATTTTCCAAATAAAATCATAACTTTTTTTAGAAAGTAATTGGTTCTTATTATTATAAGTATCTATTAACAGTTTGTTCATCGCTGTTGGGGTTGCCCAATTTTGATATTGGGTATTCCAATCCTTGTGCATTTGTTCTTCGTTTGCTTTGATTGAAATATCAGTGAAATGATTAGCATTCAAGAATTTTTGAACAGAATCAGTTCCTCCGATTAATTTTAGCAAAATATCACAACCAATATTGTCGCTCTCTGATACTGTATAATTTAGTATTTGTTCAATCGTCAAAGTTGTTCCATTAGGGAATTCCTCTTTAATCGGACTCCACGTTTTAGGCAAAAGGTCTTGAGGGGTAATCTCTATTTTTTGTTCAAAAGAAAGATTCCCTTTATCTATCTCAGACAAAACGGCTAAAGCAATCGGAAATTTCATAACGCTTTGCATCGGGAAATGGAAGTCGTTATTAATCTTCAAAGTATCCTTCTCATTGCTGTTGAATATTGCTACTCCTATTCTGGCATTTTTTGCCTTTAAAACATTCTCAATTTTCAAAGTTAAGTTGTCAGTTTGAGCATTTGAATACACAATTGTAAAAAATAAACTTAACAATACTAATAATATCCTTTTTACGATTTTCATATGTCTGTACTCCTATCTGGTTAAATTACCGCTAACGCTTGAGTTAAGCCGCGCCGCGAAGCGGCGTCGGCTTGAACGAATTGTTAGACATTATTTGCCGACTACCTTGGTGATCTCGCCTTTCACGTAGTGAACAAATTCTTCCAACTGATCTGCGCGGGAGGCCAAGCGATCTTCTTCTTGTCCAAGATAAGCCTGTCTAGCTTCAAGTATGACGGGCTGATACTGGGCCGGCAGGCGCTCCATTGCCCAGTCGGCAGCGACATCCTTCGGCGCGATTTTGCCGGTTACTGCGCTGTACCAAATGCGGGACAACGTAAGCACTACATTTCGCTCATCGCCAGCCCAGTCGGGCGGCGAGTTCCATAGCGTTAAGGTTTCATTTAGCGCCTCAAATAGATCCTGTTCAGGAACCGGATCAAAGAGTTCCTCCGCCGCTGGACCTACCAAGGCAACGCTATGTTCTCTTGCTTTTGTCAGCAAGATAGCCAGATCAATGTCGATCGTGGCTGGCTCGAAGATACCTGCAAGAATGTCATTGCGCTGCCATTCTCCAAATTGCAGTTCGCGCTTAGCTGGATAACGCCACGGAATGATGTCGTCGTGCACAACAATGGTGACTTCTACAGCGCGGAGAATCTCGCTCTCTCCAGGGGAAGCCGAAGTTTCCAAAAGGTCGTTGATCAAAGCTCGCCGCGTTGTTTCATCAAGCCTTACGGTCACCGTAACCAGCAAATCAATATCACTGTGTGGCTTCAGGCCGCCATCCACTGCGGAGCCGTACAAATGTACGGCCAGCAACGTCGGTTCGAGATGGCGCTCGATGACGCCAACTACCTCTGATAGTTGAGTCGATACTTCGGCGATCACCACTTCCCTCATGATGTTTAACTTTGTTTTAGCCACCAATGATGCCCTCACTTTCCATGATTTTGGTGGGAATGGATTTTCTTAGCGGCAACTTACTTTCGTTGTCTATATCCATGTTAAAGGCGAAAAAGTAAACCTCTGTCTCCTTCTCAACCCACCCAACCCACCATGCGACACCAGGATTTGACTCAGTTCCCACACCAGAAAAACCAGTTTTTGAATGCACTAGATATTCAGGTGCCGCCTCCGTTACCAAAGCCTCTTTTACTATTAGCTGGTTTTCTTTAGATGCTGACAATTTATTTAAATATAGAGACTCTAGAAACTCCACTTGATTAACTGCGGAAATTCTAAGCTGGCCTTCCAACCAGAATTTGTCAATGCCACCACTGATATTCTGGTTGCCATAGGAAAATTTTTTAAGGTATTTCTGCATTCTTACTTCGCCAACTTCTCTGGCGATTTGTTGAAATACGGGAACAGCTGAAACTTGTATTGCCCCTCTTAAGGTCAAGTCTCTTTCCCATTGCTTCATGGCTCTTGGCTTTCCGTCCCATTTGAAAACCTGATGCTCATTCTTTATGACACCAGTTTCTAGGCCGATAATTGCGTTGGGGATCTTAAATGTTGATGCTGGAAGATATTCCTTTGATGCACGAGCTAAGTCATTGGTAGCGCAGGATTTACTGCTACTTTTACAAAGCACGAAGACACCATTGACGGCTTCGGCAGAGAACTCTTTGTTCCAAGACGTATTTTCTGTAATTGAACCAGCTAATGCCGTACTCGAAAGACACGCGATAATTACATATGCGGCAAATGTTTTCATGGCACCTTCTTGGTGGCTAACGTTAATTCGACCTCAGAGGCGTTTAAGTCAAAATACCTCTGACGTCTAACATGATTAATCAAAGTCTGATTTTTTAACAAAATCAGAAAGATAGACGCGAAACTTTAAAACAAAGGCGTCAACACTTCAAGTAGCGATCTTTCGCTTCGGCGAGGCCTAACGCCTGAGCTCAGCCGACCGAAACCGCGTAGCGGTTTTGGGTCGGCTGCAGCGATTTGTTGGGCGATAGCTTGCCACATTCTCTCAACGATTGGGATTTGATGTACTTTCCGCACTTTGTAGCGCGACCACATCATGCTCCCCCTGGCCGCGAGAGCCCTTCACTCGGGAAACACAAGACAGACCGAGCACGACTGTTGCAAGGGTCAAACAGTACACGACAACCGGCCAAGCCGTGTTGCGCGGCAACAGCGAAATGATCAACGTTCCGATGCTTCCTAGCAGTACACCGCCCAAGCAGAAGTAGACTGCCGTGACCGTTCCAGCAACATGGTCGAATCCTCGAAGAGCGCCATTGGGCGACACAGATACCGCTGTGGCGACACCAATACCCACTAGCCACATTGGAGCAATAAAGCCTAACACGGACTGCGAAGCCCATATTTCGGTGATGGCAAGCAATACTGCTCCAGCTATCAGGCATCCCATTCCCATTCGCAAGACACTTGGGCTGCCCCACTTGGGTATCACACGCCCCATAAAACGAGCCGTAAACACCATGGCAATTGCCACTGTGGCGAACAGCAGGCTGAAGCCAAGCTGAGACACACCTTGCCTGCCCATCATTAGTCCGGGCGCAATGGAGAAAAAGACGAAGAAGCTACCCATTCCAGCGGCGTAACACAACGTGTACAACCAGAAGTTCAGGCACTTAACGGGGAGTAGCAGCTGCGACCATTGCAAGCCCGCAACTCGTTGCACCCGGGTTTCAGGCCAGAATCGCCACGCTGCTGCAGATGCAGCGATCATGCCCAAACCTAGAAACGCAAAGATAGCCCGCCACCCAAGCCACATGTCGACGAGCGCTCCGAGCAATGGGCCTACCGCCGGGACCATGGCCAGCATGGATCCGAGTATGCCGTAAATGACATTACTTTCCTCGCGACCTGCGTAAATGTCACGTACTGTTGCAAATGTGGAAACAAGGCACGCCGAGGCACCACAAGCCTGAAGAATCCGAAGCCCCAGAAAGACTTCAGCCGATGACGTAAGAGCGAGGCCCATTGACGCCACAACGTAGGCGAGGCCACCTCCCAGTAGAACGGGGCGGCGCCCCAGTCGGTCCGATAGCGGTCCAAACAAGAGCTGACCGGCACCAATCATGACCAAGTACGTTGTCAGCGTAAGCTGAATTGTGCTCGCTGTCGTACCAAGCGCGTTTGGCATAAACGGCACTGCTGGCAAGTACATGTCCATGCCGAGTGATGCCAATAAATCGAACGGTGATAACAACAACACCGTGGCGGCAAGGGAGTACCGCCAACTAAAGTTTTTTGAGCGCACGAAACCATCTCCTTGAACAAAGGATTTGGCGGCGCTCCCGTAGAGCAAAAGGATTCATGAGAACGCCGCAACAACCGAAAAATGAAGGTTGCTGCGGCTTACTTGTCTGCGTTCTTGGAAGTGCTCATCTGCTGACTATCTCATGATTGAATTTGAATCGTAACAACTTTCAAGCAACTCTGCGAGGAGCCTTATTGTGCGCCCAACACCTGAGTTAAGCCGCGCCGCGAAGCGGCGTCGGCTTGGACGAATTGTTAGGCCGCATATCGCGACCTGAAAGCGGCACGCAAGACCTCAACCTTTTCCGCCCCGAGTGAGGTGCATGCGAGCCTGTAGGACTCTATGTGCTTTGTAGGCCAGTCCACTGGTGGTACTTCATCGGCATAGTAAAAGTAATCCCAGATGATCGCCTCCCAGCTGTTACAACGGACTGGCCGCCCGGCGATGACGCCCTCAGCCGCCTCTGGGCACGAGCCCTGCGGAGCCTCCGCGATTTCATACGCTTCGTCTGCCCACCAAGCAGGTTCGCAGTCAAGTAACTCATCCCCGATCTCCGCTAAGAATCCATAGTCCAACTCCTCCATGACGCGCCCGCCGAGCATTTCAACTATTGCCTCGAGCTCGCCGCGCCTCTCGCCGGGAAACGTCAGATCAATATCATCGTGCTTGCGTGTTACACGCCCTAGCCGTGCATCGATCGCCCAGCCCCCACCGATCCAGAGCGGCAGATTTCGCTCATCTGCCGCAGCTAGAATTTTGTGTATCAATGTGACCTGCGTTGTGTCCATGCGGCCTAACTTTGTTTTAGGGCGACTGCCCTGCTGCGTAACATCGTTGCTGCTCCATAACATCAAACATCGACCCACGGCGTAACGCGCTTGCTGCTTGGATGCCCGAGGCATAGACTGTACAAAAAAACAGTCATAACAAGCCATGAAAACCGCCACTGCGCCGTTACCACCGCTGCGTTCGGTCAAGGTTCTGGACCAGTTGCGTGAGCGCATACGCTACTTGCATTACAGTTTACGAACCGAACAGGCTTATGTCCACTGGGTTCGTGCCTTCATCCGTTTCCACGGTGTGCGTCACCCGGCAACCTTGGGCAGCAGCGAAGTCGAGGCATTTCTGTCCTGGCTGGCGAACGAGCGCAAGGTTTCGGTCTCCACGCATCGTCAGGCATTGGCGGCCTTGCTGTTCTTCTACGGCAAGGTGCTGTGCACGGATCTGCCCTGGCTTCAGGAGATCGGAAGACCTCGGCCGTCGCGGCGCTTGCCGGTGGTGCTGACCCCGGATGAAGTGGTTCGCATCCTCGGTTTTCTGGAAGGCGAGCATCGTTTGTTCGCCCAGCTTCTGTATGGAACGGGCATGCGGATCAGTGAGGGTTTGCAACTGCGGGTCAAGGATCTGGATTTCGATCACGGCACGATCATCGTGCGGGAGGGCAAGGGCTCCAAGGATCGGGCCTTGATGGGCACTGTTGCAAAGTTAGCGATGAGGCAGCCTTTTGTCTTATTCAAAGGCCTTACATTTCAAAAACTCTGCTTACC
>NZ_JAWOUO010000035.1:0-6321 GCF_033339435.1 Vibrio sp. 378 | reverse complement strand
GCTTTCAGGTCGCGATATGCGGCCTAACAATTCGTCCAAGCCGACGCCGCTTCGCGGCGCGGCTTAACTCAGGTGTTACCGCAGCGAAATGGCCGGGCTGGTCAAGCGGTACGGTGACGACCTCAGCAAGTGCGACTTTATCGCGGCCATGAAGCTGGCCAGCAAGGGCCGGGAGCCGGACGAGATCGGCAAGGCCATGGCCGAGGCCAGCCCCGCCATCATGGAGCGCAAGACGGGCCATGAGGCCGATTACATCAAGCGTACGGTGCAGAAGGTGATGGAGCTGCCGCAGGTGCAGGAGGCCCGCGCCGAGCTGGCGAAGCAGGCCGAGAAACAGCAGTACCGAGGGCCGACATTAGGATAAAACACTTGCATTAGAGCTAATGCCTGTTATGGTGTTAGCTCTAATGCGGAGGAAATATGAAAGACCAACACGACAAGCGTACCGGCAACCTGCTGGCCACCCCCAACGCTATACGACAGGCCCGCTTTGCCGAGCAGCAGCGAGCCATGGGCCGCAAGGCCCGGAAGATATGGGCCACAGACGCAGAGGCCGAGGCGCTGCGGCTGTATCTGGAAGAACTCAGGGCGGCGCAGGGCGGGGGTAGTGACCCCGCCAGCGCCTAACCACCAACCGCCTACACAGGAGGCAAATCAATGGCTACCCATAAGCCTATCGACATTCTGGCGAGCTTCACAGAGCTACCGCCACCGATTGACTACGTACTGCCCAACATGGTGGCCGGCACCGTGGGGGCGCTGGTGTCCCCCGGTGGGGCCGGCAAGTCCATGCTGGCCCTGCAACTGGCCGCACAGATCGCAGGCGGCCCCGACCTGCTGGACGTGGGCGAGTTGCGCACCGGCCCGGTGATCTACCTGCCCGCCGAAGACCCGCCCACCGCCATACATCACCGCCTGCACGCATTGGGGGAACGCCTGACCGACGAGCAACGGCAAGCCGTGGCTGACGGTCTGCTAATCCAGCCGCTGATCGGCAGCCTACCCAACATCATGGCCCCGGAGTGGTTCGACGGCCTCAAGCGAGCCGCTGAGGGACGCCGCTTGATGGTGCTGGATACCTTGCGCCGGTTCCACATCGAGGAAGAGAACGCCAGCGGCCCCATGGCGCAAGTGATTGGCCGCATGGAGGCCATCGCCGCCGATACCGGGTGCTCTATCGTGTTCCTGCACCATGCCAGCAAGGGCGCGGCCATGATGGGCGCAGGCGACCAGCAGCAGGCCAGCCGGGGATCGTCCGTGCTGGTGGATAACATCCGCTGGCAATCGTACCTGTCCGGCATGACCACCGGTGAGGCCGAGGAATGGGGCGTAGACGACACGCAGCGGCCCTATTTCGTCCGCTTTGGAGTCAGCAAGGCCAACTATGGGGCACCGTTCAAAGACCGCTGGTTCAGGCGGCATGACGGCGGGGTACTCAAGCCCGCCGTGCTGGAAAAGCAGCACAAGAGCAAGGGGGTGCCTCGTGGCAAAGCCTAAGAACAAACACAGCCTCAGCCACGTCCGGCACGACCCGGCGCACTGTCTGGCCCCCGGCCTGTTCCGTGCCCTCAAGCGGGGCGAGCGCAAGCGCGGCAAGCTGGACGTGACGTATGACTACGGCGACGGCAAGCGGATCGAGTTCAGCGGCCCGGAGCCGCTGGGCGCTGATGATTTGCGCATCCTGCAGGGGCTGGTGGCCATGGCCGGGCCTAGTGGTCTGGTGCTAGAGCCAGAACCGGAGACCCCCGGCGGGCAGCAGCTCCGGCTGTTCCTGGAACCCAAATGGGAAGCCGTTACCGCTGACGCCATGGTGGTCAAGGGTAGCTATCGGGCGCTGGCTCGTGAAATAGGCTATGCCAATATCGAGGACTCAAAGCCCATCAGGGACTGCATTGAACGGCTTTGGAAGGTGTCCATCATCGCCCAGAATGGCCGCAAGCGGCAGGGCTTCCGGCTGCTTGCCGAGTACGCCAGCGACGAGGCAGACGGGCGCCTGTATGTGGCCCTGAACCCCTTGATCGCGCAGGCCGTCATGGGTGGCGGCCAGCATGTGCGCATCAGCATGGACGAGGTGCGGGCGCTGGACAGCGAAACCGCCCGCCTGCTGCACCAGCGGCTGTGTGGCTGGATCGACCCCGGCAAGACCGGCAAGGCGGCCATAGATACCCTGTGCGGCTACGTCTGGCCGTCAGAGGCCAGTGGGGCCGCCATGCGCAAGAGACGCCAGCGGGTGCGCGAGGCGCTGCCGGAGCTGATCGCGCTGGGCTGGACGGTGAACGAGTATGCGGCGGGTAAGTACGACATCGCACGGCCCAAGGCGGCAGGCTGACCCCTGCAATAACTGTCACGCCCCCCCCGTTAACTGTCACGCCCCCCCCGTTAACTGTCACGCCCCCCCCCGTTAACTGTCACGAACCCCCCCGTTAACTGTCACGCCCCCAAACCTGCAAACCCAGCAGGGGCGGGGGCTGGCGGGGTGCTGAAAAAATCCATCCATGATTATCTAAGAATAATCCACTAGGCGCGGTTAACAGCGCCCTAGTGGGGCGCTGTTTGCCCTTGCCCAAAATGCCCGGCCAGAGGCCGGATAACTGATCTATCCGCTGCGCTAGGCTACACACCGCCCCCACCGCTCCGCGGTAGGGAAAAGGCGGGCCAAGGCCCGCAAACCCAAACCCCATGCACAGACGCCACAGGAAGCCGCAGACGCCTTTAGCCGCTTTAGCGGCCTTTACCCCTGCCCGCAGGGCGGGGGCGCGTGTGAAGCCCCGCAGGGGCCATGCTGGCCACCTTGCGCTTGGCTATCTCCGCCTTGATGGTCGCGCCCGCCTCTCGCATCTCTTGCTGCAGGGCTTCGATCTCGGCAGGTGTCAGCCGGTAGAAGCTCACCCTTGCCCCTCTTGCGGCTCCGGCTGGCCATGCTCCTGTGGCTGCTATTCCTGCTTGGGTGGCAGTCCGAACAGCGCCCGGTCATGGTCGCGCTCTAGGTAGCTGTCCAGCCCATCGAGCAAGCGCTGTTCTGGCCACTCGCCGCTTTCGACTTTGCCGAGTATCCACGCGCCTACCAGCACCTTGCGCCGGGTGTCCTCCTTGCGCTTTTGCTGCTGCTCCCGTGCCCTGACCCGCTGGATCTTGGCGTTGATCCGTGCCCGTTGCTCTTCCAGCTTGGCGAGCCGTTCCGCTGCTTTTGCCATGTTGACATTCCCCTTGGTTATGTGCTTGCCATCATGCTATCATCGGAGCACAGACACCGCAAACCCCGACCGTCATTCTAACGGGAGGGCGCACTTACCGGTTTCTCTTCGAGAAACTGCCCTGCGGGCACCCCTTTGGGGCTGTGCGCTCTCCGAGGGCCATTGCATGGAGCTAAACCCCTATGGCCATCTATCACCTTACGGCCAAGACCGGCAGCCGGAACGGCGGCCAGTCGGCCAAGGCGAAAGCCGATTACATCCAGCGGGAGGGCCGTTACTCCCGCGACCGTGACGAGGTGCTGCACACTCAGTCCGGCCACCTGCCCGAGTGGGCCGAGCGCCCCGCCGACTACTGGGATGCTGCCGACCTGTATGAACGCGCCAATGGGCGGCTGTTCAAAGAGGTTGAGTTTGCCCTGCCGGTCGAACTGACCCTAGATCAGCAGCGGGAGCTGGTGGACGAATTCGCCCGGCATCTGACCGAGGGCGAGCGCCTGCCGTATACGCTGGCCATTCATGCCGGTAAAGGTGAGAACCCCCATTGCCACTTGATGATCTCTGAGCGGAAGAACGACGGTATCGAGCGCCCGGCTGACCAGTGGTTCAAGCGGTACAACGCCAAACAGCCAGAGCGGGGCGGGGCGCAGAAGTCCGAGAGCCTGAAGCCCAAGGCATGGCTTGAGCAGACCCGCGAGGCATGGGCCGACCATGCCAACCGGGCATTAGAGCGGGCTGGTCACGACGCCCGCATTGACCATAGAACACTTGAGGCGCAGGGCATCGAGCGCCTGCCGGGCATCCATCTTGGCCCCAACGTGGTGGAGATGGAGGGCCGGGGCATCCGCACCGAGCGGGCCGACACCGCCCTAGCCATCGACACGGCCAACGGCCAGATCATCGACTTACAAGAATACCGGGAGGTTATCGAGCATGAGCGCGATAGACAGAGTGAAGAAGTCCAGAGGCATCAACGAGTTAGCGGAGCAGATCGAACCGCTGGCCCAGAGCATGGCGACACTGGCCGACGAGGCCCGGCAGGTCATGAGCCAGACTCAGCAGGCCAGCGAGGCGCAGGCAGCGGAGTGGCTGAAAGCCCAACGCCAGACAGGGGCGGCATGGGTGGAGCTGGCCAAGGAGTTGCGGGAGGTAGCCGCCGAGGTGAGCAGCGCCGCGCAGAGCGCCCGGAGCGCCGCCCGTGGCTGGACATGGAAGTTGTGGGCCGGGGTCTTGATCGCTTCCGTGACGCCTATTCTGGCGCTGCTGATCGCATCATGGCTTTGGCTGGAGCCGCAAATCATCGAACAACAGGGGGGTATATGGCTGGTTTTCAAGCTCAAGTAAAGGGTGACCGCACCGCGCAAGCCATCGCCCGGCAGCTCAAGGCCATGGGCTGCGACCGGTACGACATCGGCATACGGGATGCCGCCAGCGGCAAGATGATGAACCGGGAATGGTCAGCCGCCGAAGTGCTCCAGAACACGCCATGGCTCAAGCGGATGAATGCCCAGGGCAATGACGTGTATATCAGGCCCGCCGAGCAGGAGCGGCATGGTTTGGTGCTGGTGGACGATCTCAGTGAGTTCGACTTGGATGACATGAAAGCCGAGGGCCGGGAGCCGGCGCTGATCGTGGAGACCAGCCCCAAGAACTATCAGGCATGGGTAAAAGTGGCTCAGGACGCCCCAGCAGGTCACAGGGGCGTAATCGCCCGGAAGCTGGCCCGCGAGTACGACGCCGACCCGGCCAGCGCCGACAGCCGCCACTATGGTCGCTTGGCGGGCTTCACCAACCGCAAGGACAAGCACACCACCCGCACCGGTTATCAGCCGTGGGTGCTGCTGCGTGAATCCAAGGGCAAGACCGCCACCGCAGGGCCGGAGCTGATGCAGCAGGCCGGGCAGGTGCTGGACAGCATTAAGCGCCAACAGGAACGGACGGCACGACTGGCCGAGATCACCGCCCCGCGGAGTGTGCGCCGGTATCGCCGCAGCGCCGTGGACGACTACCGCAGCGAAATGGCCGGGTTGGTCAAACGCTTCGGTGACGACCTCAGCAAGTGCGACTTCATTGCGGCTATGAAGCTGGCCAGCAAGGGCCGGGAGCCGGACGAGATCGCCAAGGCCATGGCCGAGGCCAGCCCCGCGATCATGGAGCGCAAGGCAGGCCATGAGGCCGATTACATCAAGCGCACGGTACAGAAAGTGATGGAGCTGCCGCAGGTGCAGGAGGCCCGCGCCGAGCTGGCGAAGCAGACCCAGAAGCAGCGCAGTCGGGGGCCAGATTTAAGTATGTAATGCTTGCGTTAGCGCTAACTGGTGGTATACTGTTAGCTCTAATGGAGGGTTTGAGATGAAAGACCAACACGACAAGCGTACCGGCAACCTGCTGGCCACCCCTAACGCTATACGACAGGCCCGCTTTGCCGAACAGCAGCGAGCCATGGGCCGCAAGGCCGCGAGCACCCCCCCCATAACTCTTCGCCTCATGACCGAGCGCGACCTGCCGATGCTCCATGATTGGCTCAACCGGCCGCACATCGTTGAGTGGTGGGGTGGTGACGAAGAGCGACCGACTCTTGATGAAGTGCTGGAACACTACCTGCCCAGAGCGATGGCGGAAGAGTCCGTAACACCGTACATCGCAATGCTGGGCGAGGAACCGATCGGCTATGCTCAGTCGTACGTCGCGCTCGGAAGCGGTGATGGCTGGTGGGAAGATGAAACTGATCCAGGAGTGCGAGGAATAGACCAGTCTCTGGCTGACCCGACACAGTTGAACAAAGGCCTAGGAACAAGGCTTGTCCGCGCTCTCGTTGAACTACTGTTCTCGGACCCCACCGTGACGAAGATTCAGACCGACCCGACTCCGAACAACCATCGAGCCATACGCTGCTATGAGAAGGCAGGATTCGTGCGGGAGAAGATCATCACCACGCCTGACGGGCCGGCGGTTTACATGGTTCAAACACGACAAGCCTTCGAGAGAAAGCGCGGTGTTGCCTAACAACTCATTCAAGCCGACGCCGCTTCGCGGCGCGGCTTAATTCAGGTGTTAGCGGTAATTTAACCAGATAGGAGTACAGACATATGAAAATCGTAAAAAGGATATTATTAGTATTGTTAAGTTT
>NZ_JAWOUO010000034.1:0-6368 GCF_033339435.1 Vibrio sp. 378 | reverse complement strand
TGTTTTACCGTGGTCAACGTGGCCGATAGTACCAACGTTAACGTGCGGTTTCGTACGTTCAAATTTTTCTTTAGACATGAGTGGTCCCTCTAGGTACGGATTTAGGTGGCCCAAATTGACCACGCAACCAAAAAAAGATAATTGGTAAATCTAATATCAAAAGGAAATAAACTTGAGAGCTGGTGCTGATAGGCAGACTCGAACTGCCGACCTCATCCTTACCAAGGATGCGCTCTACCACCTGAGCTATATCAGCACTCAAATTAGAGTGGAGCGGGCAGCGGGAATCGAACCCGCATCATCAGCTTGGAAGGCTGAGGTAATAGCCATTATACGATGCCCGCAACACGTAACTCTGAGAGCTATTTCCTAAAGAATATGGTGGAGGGGGACGGATTCGAACCATCGAAGGCAGTGCCGGCAGATTTACAGTCTGCTCCCTTTGGCCACTCGGGAACCCCTCCAAATTTTCAAGCCATTCAGACTACTAAAGGAAAGAATGGTGCCGACTACCGGAATCGAACTGGTGACCTACTGATTACAAGTCAGTTGCTCTACCTACTGAGCTAAGTCGGCATAAGTGGTGCGCATTCTATTGAATGATTTTCTAGGTTGCAATAGTAATTTGAAAAAAAATCATAAATTTCGATTTTTTAGATTCGTTTGCTGCAAATTCGTACAAACTTAGCTTTTTTAAAGCAAACTTCGACCTTTGTCGTTTGCTTTGAAGTTCGCTTGATGTATGTTCTTGCTTCTATTAAACCAAGGATAAAAGAGACCCATGAGTCCATTTTTGTCATTTGACCGTGCAAATTGGGCCGAGTTAAGAAACTCTGTACCGATGACACTTTCTGAAGACGACTTGACTGCGCTTCAGGGCATTAATGAAAACCTAACCATGGAGGAAGCGGTAGAGATCTACCTTCCTTTGTCTCGTCTTTTGAATCTGTATGTCCAAGCTCGTCAAAGCCGCAATTCCGTATTACAACAATTCTTAAATACAGAGGAACATGCTCCCCCTTTCGTAATTGGTATCGCTGGCAGTGTTGCTGTAGGCAAAAGTACGACTGCTCGTATTCTAACGGCATTGCTTTCTCGTTGGGAGAATCATCCCAAAGTGTCCTTGGTTACAACAGATGGCTTCCTATATCCGAAAAAAGTACTAGAAGAACGCGGTATCATGCATCGTAAAGGCTTCCCAGAATCCTATGATATCAAGCGCTTAGTCGAGTTCATGTCTGACGTAAAGGCAGGAAAGCCCGATCTTGAAGTACCCATCTACTCTCACATCACGTATGACATTACTGATGAACTAAGAAAAGTGGATAGACCGGATGTTCTTATTATTGAAGGTTTAAACGTTCTGCAAAGTGGAATGGACTATCCACATGACCCGCATCGTGTCTTCGTCTCTGACTTTTTAGATTTTTCAATTTATGTCGATGCAGAAACAGAGACCATTGAACATTGGTATGTAGAACGCTTTTTAAAGTTTCGCCAAGGGGCCTTTACGAAACCAGGCTCTTATTTTAGCCACTACACACAACTCTCTGTCGATGACGCAAAGAAAAAAGCGAAGCAAATTTGGCATGATATTAATGGGCTCAATTTAGAATTGAATATTCTTCCAACTCGTGAGAGAGCCCACTTGATTCTACACAAAGGCGTTAACCACTTGGTTGATAAAGTCTCGTTGCGAAAGTAATCGAAGATTAGTCACTTTTACGCAACGAGATTTCACCACCAATATAAGTCTCTAGTCCTTGGGAGGTTTCGATTAATATTCCACCTTGATGATCGATGCCTCGAACGACGCCATATACCTCTCTAGGACCAATAAGCAGTTTGACCTGACGATTAAGGAAATTGTCTAACCGATTCCAACGTTCGATAAAGCCAGTAAGTCCTTTCATTTCATATTCGACAAGTGCGGAATTCCAATGCTTGATAAGTGTCATTGCTAGAACATTTCTATCGATCTTGAGACTCTGATTTACTTGGTTCAACGTGGTCCATGGCTGGTCAATCTCAGGCTGGTCGTCAGGCATTCCAATATTCAGGCCCATCCCAATCACTAGATGAGCAGCCCCACCGGCCTGACCCGACATTTCAACCAAGATTCCGGCCAGTTTTTTATCTTGATAATACAAGTCATTCGGCCACTTGAGTTTAACACCTTGCATGCCTACTTCTTCCAAAGCTTCCACTGCGGCAATCCCAATCACCAAGCTCAAGCCCATTGCCGCAGCCATTCCTGCATCCAGTCGCCAATACATAGAGAGATATAAGTTAGAGCCAAACGGTGAGACCCATTGTCTACCGCGGCGACCACGCCCTTGTGCTTGATATTCAGCAATACAAACACGGCCCTTTTCCGAATCCGCGACTCTGTCGAGCAAATATTGGTTCGTTGAGTCAATCACAGGGACGAGTTCAACAAGTGACTCCGAGCTAGTGGTCAGGAGAGTCTCGTCTAACAACTGCAATGGTGAGGCTAACTGGTAACCGCGCCCTTGCACTCGATAAATATCAATACCCCATTCACTAAGACCTTTAATGTGCTTAGCGATTGCCGCTCTAGAAACATTAAGATCGTCGCCCAACGCTTCTCCTGAATGAAACTCTCCATCACTTAATAACTTTAAAATATGAAGTTTCGTAGAGTGATCTTTTCTCATCTAGATGCCTCGATCTGAGTCAAATTGGTCTCCCCGGTACGATTGAGAAAGCGTACTTCATGCTCAAGTATGATTTGGTATTTGTCCCATACTGTCTGCTTCACTAAAGAAGCAAGCGCGACAATGTCATCAGCACTACAATTATCTATGTTGGTCAAAACCAAAGCTTGCATAGGGTTGACCTGCGCACCATGTACAGACTTCCCTTTTAATCCACACTGATCGATAAGCCAACCAGCAGCAATTTTCATTCCTCCAGAAGCTGGGTAGGCCACTACGTTAGGGTATTTTTTTGTAAGTCGATCATAGTGATCTTGCGTGATCACTGGGTTTTTAAAGAAACTACCTGCGTTACCTATCTTGGTTGGATCTGGCAGTTTTGCCTTTCGCACTTGGCATACTCGTTCGAAGATAGAAGCAGGGCTGAGTTGTTCTTCTGGGATACTTTGTAAAGGACCGTACTGGTTAATCGGCTGCCATTGCTTCGCCAACTTAAGCCCTAATGCGGTGATAAAGCACTTTCCGTGCAACGCATGTTTAAATATGGAATCCCTATAGGCAAACTCACAGTCTTGGGCGTGCATTCTTTTGTTTTCAAACGTAGTTAGATCAAGAACATCTACATAATCACAGATGTCTTTTAGCTCTAGGCCATACGCACCAATGTTCTGAATAGGAGCCGAGCCAGCACAACCTGGAATCAAAGCTAAGTTCTCGATCCCACCGATCCCCTGATTCACACACCAGGAAACTAATTCAGGCCAATCTTCACCACCGGCAATATGTAATAGGTAGTGCTCATCCGTTTCCGTGACTTCTTTACCCATGATTCGATTAACAATCACTAATCCCTCAAAATGTTCTGTAAAAAGAACATTACTTCCTTTACCTAAAAAAAGTTTCGGTAAATGGGTGAATCTTGGGTTTTGAAATAGCTCAATAACATCTTCGAGCGACTCAACGATAGCTAAATAGGAACACGATTGTTCAATTCCAAAAGTATGGTAAGCCTTTAGGCTCGCATTTGTTTTAATTTGCATAGTAGGTTTGCAACACCAGATAAGATTCTCTTAAACTGTCGACATTCTACATTAGTTATCTTTTAACCGCAGTGACAATACCAGACTCATTAATCATAGAAGTGTTAAATCCCATCAAGCTCCCCCTCATTAAGAAACTATACAAAGCGTATTACCCTGCGGGTCGAGCCAAAAAGGATGAATTGATCATTACAGCAAGCCATAAGGGTGAAATCATTGCGTTACTACGTTTAAAAAGTGTAGATAAAGTTCGTCTGTTGACAGGAATGTTGGTCATTCCGAAAGTTAGGGGAACAGGGATTGGAAAAAAACTACTAACTCATTGTAAAAACAATGTTTTCACTGATGGCGATTATTGCTTCGCGTTTACACATCTCGAATCCTATTATTCCAAGCATGGATTCACAACAATTGATTGCTCTGAGCTACCACACCCGCTAAAAATGGCATTTCAACGTTATGTAGATAGCGGTAAAGATCTCATTCCAATGCAATTCATCTCTTCAACGACATCAAAACGCGTGCTTTTGTAGCCAGGTAAATCATATCTTTGATAAAATGGCAGGTTCGCAATATTGCACTAAACTAAGGTACTCATACCGATATGATAGTAAGTAGGAATCCATTCGAACAGTTGCCAAGTCTCGCTGTCAATCCGGAAGACTTTGATGTTCTGTATTCAGCAGAATCATTCAGAACCCGTCTTTTAGATGCTATCAGCAAAGCAACGTCGCGAATTTACCTAGTCGCTCTATATCTGGAAGATGATGAAGCTGGACGTGAAATTCTCACTGCGCTTTATGAAGCGAAACAGCGCAATCCTGGGTTGGACATCAATATCTGTGTCGACTGGCATCGAGCGCAGCGTGGCCTGATTGGTGCGGAGACATCTGAGGGTAATTCAGCGCTTTACAAAGCATATGCCAGTAAGTACCAACACCCAATCCCTGTCTATGGCATACCAGTGCGTGGCAGAGAAGTTTTTGGGGTACTGCATTTAAAAGGCTTCATTGTCGATGATACTGTTATCTACAGTGGGGCGAGCTTAAATAACGTTTATCTCCATTATCATGAACGTTATCGATTTGATCGTTACCATGTGATTCGACATGAATCTTTAGCGAATTCAATGGTGCAATTCATTCAGGAAGAAATGATTGCTCACCCTGCCGTTAATGATCTTGCAGGAAAAGATAAACCAGAAACCAAAGAAATAAAGTCGGCGATTCGCCAACTGAGGGCTTCTCTTGCTCAAGCCAACTATAAGTTTGAAGACCAAGCTGCAACAGAAGAAAGTGTAAAAGTCACTCCGTTAGTTGGGCTAGGCAAACGCCGTAATCTGCTCAATCAACAGATTGTAAAGTTATTGGCAGCAGCCCAAGACGAAATTTTCATTTGTACGCCTTACTTTAACTTCCCTAAAGCACTTCATCGTGAAGTGAAACGAGCCATGAAGCGTGGTGTGAAAGTAACGATTGTTGTGGGTGATAAAACCGCCAACGACTTTTACATTGCACCTGAGGAAGACTTTAAAACCATTGGCGGACTTCCATATCTTTACGAAGTGAATTTGCGTCGCTTTGCGAAAGCCAATGAAGCGAATATCGCCGCACGTAAATTGTCAATTCACCTATGGAAGCATGACAATAACAGCTTCCACCTTAAGGGTATTTGGGTTGATAAACGCTATATGCTACTTACTGGGAATAACCTAAATCCACGTGCTTGGTCACTCGACCTAGAAAATGGGCTACTCATACAAGACAATTATGCGAAGCTCACTGGGAAGTTTGAAGACGAAGTTTCGCGTATTCTTGAGCATACTCACCTTATCTGTACTTATAAGCAATTAGAGAAAGTAGAAGACTATCCTATAGGGGTACAGCGACTGGTCAGAAAAATCACCCGCCTAAAGGCAGATGGTGTTTTAAAACGTATTCTTTAGACATCATTTCTCGCTCTAAAGTACGTCGAGATTTTTATACTAAGCCAACCGCTTTAGCAGTTGGCTTTTTCATATAATCCATTTGGAATACTTAACTATTTTCTAGTACCGCTAGTGAGCACATAACCACTTAGATCTAGAGCGACTCTCTTAATGGATTTGAGCTTTGACGTTTGTGAGTATTCCGCATAGCTTACAGCCTCGAGCTAAGCTACCCCTCTCTGTTTTGGCGCTTCTTACCCCTTGGCGATATATTTTTTCTGAGACTCATCAAATGTTCAGCGTCGAAAACCATCACCTCGCTAATGAAGAGCTCCTTCAATCTTTCACCTTCCAATTCTTTTCAAGTCGTTTGATTTTTGAGCCAGGAGAGATTGGGGGTATATATGACGCTTTTCTGGATTATGCGCACAGTTCGTTTTTTCTTTCTCATCAAGATTCAAGCCGTTGAACGCCTTTGAATACCATAGATTACTTAGGTTTGTTTGTAGGTCATATTGTCTTTCCACAGCATCAACGGCCTATATTAATTAAAGCCTAGTGTGTAATCACGCAGAGTTCGCTTAGTAGGGATTATGGGGAGTAGTCTAATTAGGTGTAAACACACTTCAGGGAAACGCCGCAGTAGAAACGAAAAAAGCCTCAGTCTTTCGACTGAGGCTTAATATAAGTGGCGGAGTGGACGGGACTCGAACCCGCGACCCC
>NZ_JAWOUO010000033.1:0-7088 GCF_033339435.1 Vibrio sp. 378 | reverse complement strand
ATGCGTTGGTTTTAGTGGTTAAGGTGTTATGCGGAACCTTCGGTATTGCGTGCCTCACACCTTAACAAGGCGTTATATACACGGGAGAGTTCAGTGGAAGAAAGAGTTCGAAAAAGGGAAGTCAAAGTCTGCCCTATAGTGCTCAGAAAATCAGGAAACTATCGTGAGTTACTCTTGTTTGAACATCCATTGGCTGACGTTCAACTGGTTAAAGGCACGTTAGAACAGTTGGATATATCTATCGAAAGTGCGGCCTTGAGAGAATTGGAAGAAGAATCAGGTTTATCCAGTGTATCGAGCACTCACTATCTCGGCAGCTGGGAAAGCGGTTTTCGAAATCATTTATGGCATTTTGTACTTTGCAAAATAGACCAAGAACTACCGGATAACTGGAGTTTCTTTACCCAAGATGATGGTGGGCATGAGTTCAATTTCTTCTGGTATAAAGTAGGAAGTGAGCCCGATTTTAAGTGTCATAAAGTATTCTCTGACGCCATTAAGCAAGTCGAAATTCTGTGCATATAACAAACAATTTAAGAGGGATTCCCCACGCTTGGCATTTTTGGTTCGGGCCAAGTTTAGTGATTACGGCGTCCAAATCTAGTGTAGTGGTCGCGTGGCTCACCCCTTAATTGGGCGTTATGTTCTCTGGGCTAGGAAGGGATATGGAAACAGTTAAAATGCTAGATTTGGGGTTTTCTACTGCAGATGCAGAATATCCTGAAATCCATCAAGAAGAAGGCGATTTAAGAGCTGAGTTTAAAGATTGGCAGGAAAAAACGGTAAAACTATATTTTACCGATTACGTCGCATGCAAGTGGCAGATGGTATTTGATTTACTTGAGGGAGAGCGAGACGACAGCTGTTATGAAATATGCTCATCTCTTTGGCTCAAGCAACATGTCCAATCAGAAATAATCAATTGCGACGAAGGCTACAAGCACTTTCGGCTTAACTTTAATGAGTTAGGGCAACTTGATGTAATTGCGTTAAACATTGTTGTACGAACATAACAAACTGTTTAAGAGTGATTCGCAACGCGTGGCATTTTTACTATGCGTTGGCTTATGTGTTTAAGGTGGTATGCGGAGGCTTCGGCATTGCGTTGCTCACACCTTAACAGGGCGTTATGTGCTTCTGTAACTTATTGAAATATTTAGATTGTCATATGCGTGTCGCGTTCGTGACGTTGTTTCTTTGATAGGATGTTGTTAGTTTCTAAGTCGGTACAGCAGAAAGGATTTTCGTAATGGTTGTAAGAAAACTCAGACTAAAACACGGTTGGTCCCAAGAGCAATTGGCTGACTTAAGTGGCTTGAGCATTCGTACTATTCAGAGAATAGAGCGAGGTCATAAGCCTGGTCTAGAGTCATTAAAATGTTTAGCTGCTGTCTTTGAAACAAATGTCTCAGAACTTCAGCAGGAGCAGGAAATGACAAATGAAGTAAGAATCACCGACGAAGAGCAAACAGTTATTGACCAAGTAAGGGCAATCAAAGGTTTTTACTCGCACCTAATGACATACGTGTTGGTCATCGGTTTACTATTCGCAATAAACTTATTAACCGACTCAAGCTATATTTGGGCTTGGTGGCCAGCAATGGGTTGGGGAATAGGAATTATAAACCATGGTCTAAATGCCTTTGAAGTATTTAATTTGTTTGGTGCAAAATGGGAAAGGCGTCAGATTGAAAAGCGTTTAGGTCGCAAGTTGTAAAAACGCACATAACAAAGCGTTCAAGGCGGATTCACAACGCTTGGCACTTTCAGTTCGAATCGGCTTTTGTGTTTATGGCACAAAGGTTTAGGTTGGGTGGTAGCGTTGCTCACCACTTAACGCGGCGTTAGCAATATAAGGAAATATCAAGTATGTCAGGAATTACAGATTTAGACGAACTACTGCGTTCAATGCGTCCCAAATTACTTAAAGCTGAGTTTGTATTTTGTACTGTTTCAGGAAGCCTAGAAGAGTATTGCAAGTTAAATCCAGTAGCTACCTTTATGGAGCTTGAAGGTTTGACTCTTGTACTTGAAAAATCAGTGGCAGAAAAAGCGGGTTTATCTTTTGAAGGCTCGTATAGTCAAATCACATTGACCGTCCATTCTAGTTTAGAGGCAGTTGGTCTTACGGCAGCAGTAGCAACAAAATTAGCTTCAAAAGGCATAAGTGCAAATGTCATAGCAGCGTACTATCACGACCATGTTTTTGTTCAAACTAGCAAAGCCGAAGCGGCAATATCGGCTTTAGAAGAGTTCAGTGCTTAATGTTGGCATCATATTGCTAACAAGGCGTTCAAGAGGGATTCTCAACGCTTGGCGGTTTGGGTTCAAAGTTTAGCTTTAGTGTTTATGGCACAATGTTTTAGGTTAGGTGGTGGCGTTGTTCACCCCTTAACGCGGCGTTAGCAGTCAGAAGTAATAAGGAGCCATAAATGGAATTAAAGTATCGTTCAGCTGATTTTGAAGATTTGGAAAGTCTTGTTGCTTTGCTTTCAAATGACCCACTTGGTAGTAAAAGAGAAGATGCGGCTGTTCCGTTGAATAGTGGGTATCTTGAAGCGTTCGAAGCAATTGTAAGAGACCCAAATAACGAATTACTTGTTGTTGAGCTGGAAAACTCTCTAGTCGGGATGCTTCAAATTACTTTTATTCCTTACCTAACGCATATTGGTAGTTGGCGTTGTCTTATCGAAGATGTTCGAATCCATATTGACTATCGTGGACAAGGTTTCGGTGAGCAAATGTTCGCACATGCCATCGAACTGGCAAAAAATAAAGGCTGTACAATCGTTCAGTTAACAAGTGATAAGCAGCGTCCTGATGCAATCAGGTTTTATGAAAAACTTGGATTCAAAGCAACACATGAAGGGTTTAAACTCGCGTTGTAAGTTGCTGCTAACAAAGCATTTAAGAGTGATTCGCAACGCTTGGCGTTTTCGCTTCGCTCAAGTATAGCCAAGCGTCACTCACACCTTAATGCGGCGTTAGCTGTCCTATTTTAAAAGGAGTAAATAACATTGGAAGAGTTGAGGTATTTATCGAGAATCTATTATCAAAATACAGTTAGTTTCTCTTACTTCGGAGCAAGAGGAGTTTTGTATTTATTCATATCCCTAATTCTTTTTTTGTTAAGTGCGTATATTCAAGTGGTTCTAAAAATCGACGTATTGTCGATAGTTCTAATGGTATTGGCTGCGATGCTGCTAGCGGACGCTAGGAGGCGTTATGACAGAAACCTGATCTGTCATTTGTCAAACTACACCCTTCTAAATAGTGATAACGTAGATCATCACAAAGCTGTGTACCTCAAAACCTTAGTTGCTCACATTGATAAGTCTTTATTTGATGCGATGAAAGACCTAAAGGAAATTAGGGAGATTGCTAAGAGTGAGCATGGATTATCTAGTAAATCAGAGTGGTCTCGGTTTTGTAATTTTATCTACAGCCCTGACTCAAAGAATCGCATTTTAAGTTTGGTTATCTATCTTATTAGTTTAATTGCTTTAATCACAATTCCCCGTTCTGAAAATGAGGTTGGGTTTTATAATTTAATTCACAATTTATCTTTTAGTGAGGTTTGGGGATATTTGGTGTTAGCTTTATTTCTGATTGTTCTTGGTTACGCTATCCTAGTCTTACCAGTAATGTACTTATATAAATTCGCTGTTGTGCCGATGCTCCTGAAGACTTCGTCTGTAGATGCTCTTTCAAGGTTCTTTATATCAGAGCTTGCTAAATATGCGTACTTGGACAATCGAGTGCAGCGGAACAGCTAACAAACTGTTTAAGAGTGATTCGCAACGCGTGGCATTTTTACTATGCGTTGCGTTTAGTGTTTAAGGTGGTATGCGGCAGCTTCAGTATTGCGTTGCTCACACCTTAACAGGGCGTTAGGGCACAGGGAGGTATTTTTTGATTAGTCATATTGATCATATCGTTCTAACTGTAGCGGAAATAGATCGCTCAGTTCAGTTTTATAAACGCGTCTTAAATATGGAAGAACTCACATTTGCCAATGGGCGCAAAGCCGTGAAGTTTGGTAATCAAAAGATAAACTTTCAACTTTTAGGGCAGGAGCCGAGAAATCGAGCAAGAGTAGGCTCTGGAGATTTGTGCTTAATATCTACTTGGTCTTTAGATAGAGTTTTGAGTCACTTGTCTGAAGCAGGAATTGAAATAGTCGAGGGTCCTGTTCAGAAATCCGGTGCAAATGGTCCGATTCAATCTGTTTACTTTCTGGACCCAGACTCAAATTTAATCGAGGTCAGCGTTTACTGATTGGCAGTGCCCTAACAAGCAATTTAAGAGGGATTCACAACGCTTGGCATTTTTGCTTCTACTTCAAATTTAGTGTTTATGGCACAATGCTTTAGGTGTGGGTGGTAGCGTTGTTCACCCCTTAATTGGGCGTTAGTACGGGTTTGGCATTAAATGTCATAAGTTTTGGTGTGTATCTGTTTTGGCGCTCGCCTTTACACCTTTCAGTTAGTACCTTTCACGTTCTTTCCGGTGGCACTATATACGGAGTGTTCGCTTTGATTTCACCGTTTACGGTTTCTAACTCTTAGCCTATTTCTTTGGAGCTTCTTCATTTTCGTGGTGGCTTTTGAGAGAACCTTGATTATTTTTGGTGTGGCTGTTGAAGTACGAGGAAAGAATCCTTTTCTAATTTGAAGCCAGTGAAAGTAGGGCTGTTCAGTGCGTTTTTCTTCTAGCCAACTTTCGTCTTTCATCTGGGGTAAAGTTTTGTAGCTGCCCGTCTCACTTCAGTGTTCAAAGCCTTTCATATCATGCCACTTTTCAATATCTTGGAGCGCATAAATAGAAGTAGCGCATGTACTAACAAATTGCTTAAGAGTGATTCGTAACGCGTGGCATTTTTACTTTGCGGTGGCTTATGTGATTAAGGCGCTGTGCGGTAGCTTTTGTATTGCGTTACTCACACCTTAGCAAGGCGTTATGCGATATGAGGAAGTTGATAGTATGGAAAGCAATGTAGTTAAAGAAATAATTGAAGCAGAGGAGAAGTTAAAAACTTCAATGCTCAATTCAGATATGATTGTCTTGCAAGACTTATTGTCTGATGACTTGGTATTTGTTAATCACCTTGGTCATCGAACTTCCAAACAAGATGATATAGCACTGCATGGCTCAGGCTTACTAGCTATTAAGTCAATCCAATTCCATGATCTTCACGTAGTCCCTCAGAAGAATGTCGTTTTGGTTTACGTAAACGCGGAAATCAAAGGCAGTTATAATGGGGCTGTAGCAAACGGTGAGTTTGCATTTTCTCGTGTTTGGACAAAGCAAAAGGGTAACTGGCAGGTTATCTCTGCGCACTCAACAGTTATCGCATAACAAACTGTTCAAGAGGGATTCGCAACGCGTGGCATTTTCACTATGCGTTGGTTTTAGTGATTAAGGTTGTATGCGGCGGCTTTGGTATTGCGTTGCTCACCCCTTAACAGGGCGTTAAATTAATGGAGGCTGAGTGGCATCAATTCTCATATCAATAATTACGACAGTTCTTACGATAGTCGCAATTTTACTTTTTCAAGGTGAGATTTCTCACTTATTTGGGGTCGAAGAGTCATCAACTACAACACTGTCGGTGATAAAAGACTTTCTTGCTCCGATATCTAGTTCGTTTGGAGGGGCGTTGTTAGGTGCAATTGGGGCTTATAAGCTGGCCCTGAGGAAAGATCACAAGGATACGAAAGAAGATGAGTTAGCGTTGTTGACCAGTGCTTTTTTTGTACTAAAAAGTCAGTTGAACGACCTTGTGGCAATTAAAAAGTCCAATATTGTACCTTATCAAGCTAAACCTGCTCGAATGATTGATATACCAACTTCTGTATCTGTCATTAGTGTGGAACAAAGAGTTCCTGAGAAAGCATTTTCTGTGCTAACCAAATATAAGAAGCCAAGTGTGGCAGAAGCTATTCACTTAGCAGAAAGACGATATTTGAATCAAAAAGCAATACATAGCAAACGAAATGATTTAATTACGTCATATTATGATCATATCGAGCGTGGTGGTGTGGTCATATTTGAAAAACTTAATTTACACAAGTCGTGTGAAAAATTTGGTATTAACAATATGTGCCAACTTTATTCAATGACTGAAAACTTTATCACTTTTACTGACGATGCTATATATTCTTTATTGGCAGCAATGAAGGATCTTCAAGATGCGATAGATACCGAATTTAGTTCTAAAGCTTATGTTAAAGTTAAACTCGAAATTCCAACGAAAAATCAACGGTATTTTGAGCCAGTTGTTCGTCCAACGATTACATCAGTTGAAGAGTTATACGAGATCTTAAAGAAAGTTAGTTTTGAACAAAAAATGTATCATCCAGCGTCGTATAAATTAATTTAACAAGGCATTTAAGAGTGATTCCCAACGCTTGGCATTCTCAGCTCAAGGTTGGTTTTGTGTTTACGGTGCAATGGTTTAGGTTTGGTGGTTAGCGTTGCTCACACCTTAATGCGGCGTTAGTACCAAAATTAAATTAGGTTTCGGAGTATTTGGAAATGTTCTTTTCTAGTTCATCTCAACCCTTAGTTAACGGCACTCACTTGTGCGAAGAGTTAACTAGATTTCTATCTGAAAACAAAAGTGACTTTGAACAGAAACTTATCCCAGATCTATCTCATATAGATCATATGGCTCACAATGTTAATGGTATAGAAGTCGAAAAAATTTCTTTTGTGGGCTGTAATCAATATCAACTCGATTATTCATACGATTGGGAAGTCTATCGTGGTTGCTCTGATATGAATGAAGCTGATATCGAACATGAAAGTGTATTGTTTGTCCTTAATGATGACGGCTTCATCGAAATTGATTTCCCAGAATATGAAGAGCGTGATACTCGCGAGGAATTTTAGTACTAACAAACTGTTCAAGAGGGATTCGCAACGCGTGGCATTTTTACTATGCGTTGGTTTTAGTGTTTAAGGCGGTATGCGGCTACTTCGGTATTGCGTTGCTCACCCCTTAACAGAGCGTTATATTTTTTGAGGGGCTATGAAGAAACAATTAGCGTTAATTTTTTCATCAGCTACAACTATATTGAGTGCAG
>NZ_JAWOUO010000032.1:0-7750 GCF_033339435.1 Vibrio sp. 378 | reverse complement strand
AAGGTACGAGACCGAACATTATACCACTCAGTGTTTGGGTGGTCGGCTAAGTTGGCAAGGTACTCGATGTCACTCACCTGCTCACAGAATAAAGATAGCCAACTCAAATAGGTTAGATATAGCGCACCTTCAAGACCATTGTATTCCTCTTTCTTTGCTACTAGAGTCACCTCCGCTTTAGGGAGCACTACCGAAATCGCCGCGCCATCACTCAATAGCTGTGACTGTACTAATTTAATATCAAAGTACTGATGCATATCCATTGCTCTAAGGCTGGATTCTATGTCCTCAACACTATGGTATAAACTCCCGCTAAGGTAAAGGCCAGTAAGGCTAATGCTCTGTAGATTTATTTTCCCACTTTTATAAGAAAAATTAAAATCATCTAGCAGCCGCTTGCATTTCATTCTACATGGATTAGAGAGCTTTTTTAAGTAATCTGCATGGCAAGCTATTGGTTTAAAGTGTTCTTTTGATGTCATAGAAACATTTCTCTTTAATTTATAAACTGGATCGAAGGAGTTAGTTAACGCCGCATTAAGGTGTGAGCAACGCTACCACCTAACCTAAACCATTACACCGTAAACACGAAACCCAAACTTGAACTGAAAATGCCAAGCGTTGGGAATCACTCTTAAATGCTTTGTTATATGCCTTGTGCCGTGAGAGCTCTAATTTCTCGAATGAACTCATGTTTTTGAGTTAGTGAGTCAGATTGAAGTCTCACCCGATACAAATTTAGCCCAGCAACTTCAAAGAACGTGTTTTTCTTATTGTCTCTTATGGTGGCCTCTGCGGTGTCATGATAAACGCTATCAACTTCAAAGAAATATTTAGGCGTATAGTCAACTGGGTCGTATATTACAAAGTCAACAATAGCCTTGAAGAAATAGTCACGCTCATCGGATGTTAGATGCACCTTAATCTCGCTGAAATCAAACAAGTTACTAACAGCGACATTTGGGTAAATAAAAAAATTAGGGAATACTTCCTTAAGCGCTTGGTTAAACAATCGCTCTTGTTCACTTTTGAACAAAGGTACTAACCAGTCAGTGCGAGCAAATCTTGTTCTTCTCGGCGAGGTTTCATTTGTAGTTGCAGACTTTGGTTTAGCAGAAGCTATTTTATAACTCATTGCAGCTTCGTTGTTGGCGCAAAGCTGAGAGAAAATCTTAGCGTCAGAATCACTTAGAGCAAGAGATGCTTCAAAGCCAATAGACTCTATTTGGTTTAAACCTTCGTTTGAAACTTTAATATAATCTGATACTTGCAGCTTAAGATACTCAGAGCATAGCTTTGATACCAACACGTTTTTTTCATTTCGTGCGTACTTTATAAACTCATTTTCGAGTAATCCTGAAATTCGCGCCCACTCTACACCGTTATTCTTCAATGATACTTGTTCGGTCTTCACTAGTTCTAAAATCTCTGACCAAGACTGTGAAGCTAGTAAGGTATAGAATTTTTCCATTGTTTCTCCAAATTTAAACTAGGCATATAACGCCCTGTTAAGGGGTGAGCAACGCAATACCGATGCCGCCGCATACCACCTTAATCACTTAAACCAACGCATAGTGAAAATGCCACGCGTTGCGAATCCCTCTTGAACAGTTTGTTATGTGCGTACTAATTGAGGTACTTTTGCCAATGTTGCTGACCGGTCAAAACTACTCTGTAATCTTCGTAGTCCAATGAACTGTAGAGCTTTTTAGCTGCAACATTGTCATCACCGACCTCTAGTGTGATTTTGAGGTAATCATTATCACGACAATACTGTTCGATACCATTCAGTTGCGCTTTCCCCACACCTTTACCACGAAAGTTGTCCGACACCATAAAATCATGGATATTCATCACTCTTTGCGCACGATAAGTTGAAAACGATTCAAAGCAAACCGCAAAACCAGCGGGCTTATCGTCGAAAAAACTGATAAATCCGTGGAAATAAGGCAATGCAAACAACTGAGCAATTACTGAGAGATCTAGCTCAACTGAGAATCCAGATAGGTACTCTCTAAACAAAGTCTCGAATATACCTTTGTCCTCAATGCTTTCTGTTTCGATACGCCTGATTGTGATTTCCATATCCATTTCCACCAAAGCACATAACGCCTTGTTAAGGTGTGAGGCACGCAATACAAAAGCCTCTGCATACCATCTTAACCACTAAAACTAACGCATAGTAAAAATGCCAAGCGTGCCGAATCACACTTGAACAATTTGTTATGTTCACGGCTACTCTAAATCAACGGTAAGGTTAATATCTTTAAACTGCTCGAACTCTTGCGGACTTAGACTTAATAAAAATTCGAATGGGGAGCTGTTCTTTACTGCTTTTTCGACCGCGTTATCAAACGAGCGAAGCCCACTAGTTTTTAGCACCGAGAATTCGGTAACCTCAGCTTTATCATTAAGTTTGAAGTTTACACGGACATCGTACCCTAGATACTCATCTTGCTGGTTCAATTCATCTTGTATTCGAACTTTCATCAAGGATGCATTGTGAACTAGTCTAGCCTCTGGCGAATCATTGAAACCAACACACCCAGCAATAAACATTGATATTAATGCAATAAAAATTGCGTTTTTCATTATTAACGTTCCTTGAACATAACGCCGCGTTAAGGTGTGAGTAACGCAATACCGAAGTTTCTGCATTGTGCCTTAAACACTGAAGTTGCCGCAAAGCAAAAATGCCACGCGTTACGAATCACTCTTAAACGCTTTGTTAGATTTTTCTTTCGCAAGCAATCGCATAAGATCAGCATGCATTTTTTGCATTTGCTGTTCTTTTGCTTTCCATTCACCAGAACTTTGAGGTCTGCGACCGAACTCATCCTGAGTCGCCATCAGTTTACCGCCTTCTCCACCAATGAAGATTTCGGAGTCTCTCCCGAGCAGCTTAGTACTTTTTGAAACAAAGACCTTATCTAATTTTCCCCAATCTTTCTTTTTTAAGTATTTTTCAGGGTATAGCCATTCTTTTTTTGCAGCAGCTATATATTTATGAGCCCTAGACTTAAGGATGTGGTTAACGACTATGACTTGCTGCTCTGAAAACTCTCGTTCTCTGATAAAATCGCTGTAATTAATGATAGTTTGATCAAAGTATCGTGCATTGGTGTGTGGCTTTGGAGCTTTAAACTTTCCAGGTGAACGAGCAAACTCCTTATTCGTCAAAATGACACAATGGTTAAGGTCAATTGGAAAGATCGTCCTTGTGCCTTTTAGGTGTATTCCGGGGTCATTTGGAAATCTGCATTGTTCATTTCCTGGATAAAACACTGAATTATAAAGTGTTACTGGGTTATCACTTACAATGAACTTTGTTTCAGATTCATTTGCACTCACTACTTCTAATGAAGCCTCCGCCCACATAGTACAATGCATTCGACGTAGTTCCTGCATGCGCAGTAATAACTCATTGTGAGTTTTAGCGCGAGTAACTCTAGTTAACCACTCCAACCCCTTGGGTGTTCTTATTCTTTGAGCATCCATGTACTCAAATATATTAGTAACATGAGGATGAATTTCTCGCATCCATTCTTCAGAGGCCAACGCAGATAAAGCTTTAGAACCACTGGAGTCTATATGGCCGAATAAATGCCGTTCAATCTCATCATTTTTTTCACCAAACCATTGCGTGGTATAAAGATCTACTTCGTAAAAAAACCTTGTTGGCCCTTTATTGAGAATTTCACCAATTTTGACTGACTGCCCATCAGGTCGAACTATTTCTTCTGGACTGAGATCTAACCTAAAATAGGATTTCTGACCATCCAGCATAAATCGGCGCTGGTACCATTCAGGAACATAGTGATGCCTATATGATGTCTGCATGAATCCTCCGAGTAAATCTAACGCCTTGTTAAGGGGTGAGCAACGCAATACAGAAGCCGCCGCATACCACCTTAAACACTAAAACCAACGCATAGTAAAAATGCCACGCGTTGCGAATCCCTCTTGAACAATTTGTTATGAGACTTTTTTTCGCAGTAGATCCTTTCTGTGTTTTTGATACTGCCTACTTTTAATAAACCAATCAGTGCCTGCGATAAATACCGCGCCAATGACAGTAACCAAGTAAAGCCGGTACGAAATAAAAGGCGACAAGTTCAAGTAAAAATCGTTATGAACAAATGCAGTACCAAATACAAATGGTACACAAAAAGCTACTCCATGATTAAGGGAGTGCCTGAGAAAGCCTCCCTTTTGAATCTTGAGCCACTGAACCTGTTTTTTCCGTTCCATCTATTCCACTCTATTCTGCATTTTTTATGGTGGCTCATAACGCCGCATTAAGGTGTGAGCGACGCTTGGCTATACTTGAGCGAAGCGAAACTGCCAAGCGTCGCGAATCACTCTTAAATGCTTTGTTAGAATTTTATATCACCTTAATACTGGTTGCATGTTTATTAAAGATACGTAGCTTACTCGAACCGTGAATGCTTTTCTGATGCCAATCAATCAATGATGTAGACCAAATAGCGTACCTACAGCGTTTAGCTTTATTAATTTCAGCTTGTGAGGGGTGCTTATAACGGTCATTGAACCCGAAACTTAAAATAAACATAGATTCATCATATTTTTCTGGCGGAGGAATATCCTTCGATTTCAGATTGTTGGAGCCATGATGCGTAGCTATAACGCCTGTATAAGTAAAATCATATAATGAAGGAAAGTACTCATAATCCGCATCTCCTGGCACAAGCACTCTATGGTTTGCCTTCTTGCTTTTTTGTTCAATAGTCAAGACTAGACCTCGTTCATTAGAAGCGTGTTCTTTTCTACCACACTCATAATAAATATTCTTACCTGCACCTAATGGTATGCTCCCTTTTTTACCATGATCAATAATGTAAAACTTAGAATTCTCTGTTATGTCTACTAAAGTTTCCCAAACTAAAAGCCTTGGTTCATAGGTTATTGCATCTCTTGTGCTATCGGTTGTTATAGCTGACTTAGAAAAAGGAACAAACCAATACTTATCTTTCAGGTAACTAAAATACTCATGATGAGCGAGTTGATAGTGGTCTTCATCCCAATGTGATAAAAATACGGTTTCTACGCTTGAAAGGTTGTCATTAAATTTATACGTTTTCTTTGACACTGCTTTTTTATTGATTGGAGTACCATGCCCAGAATCAAGTAAAATTTTACTCATACCATTCGAGTCACTAATGATGGACATACTACCTTGACCAACAGGTTCTACATTAAGACCTATAGATTTTGAACCAATATATTTTGCTGGTTTTTTTGCGTATTCATACCACGTACTCTCAAGCTTTGATTTTATAGATTGCCTCAAAACATTAAAGTAATCTAATAGCAGGTCTCTTTCATCTAGATTTACTAATCTAACAGAAACTATTTTATAGTATCTATACTCCTCAGATACGTTTTTGAAGTAACTAAAGATACCAATATCAGCATCCTTCTTATTACAAGGTATCACTTCAAACTGTAGGGGAATTTGGTTAAATCTCCGGAATGATTTTAAAAGGTAATACATATCGTACATATCGTACATACAAAATGGATTGAATAGTTCTAACCGAAAAAGTTCCAACCTTTCTGAGTTTTGTTCTACCAATGAGTTATATTTATAGCCATCAACTGTAGAAACATATCTTGCTTCAGTCTCTTCTGAAGGCTCCTCTGATACACGCTGAATATTTGATAAAATACCTATAAATCTATTACTTTCCATTTTCTAACATCTCAAAAAATTCTAACGCCCAGTTAAGGGGTGAAGCACGCAATGACCAAACTACCGCATTGCACTTCAACACCGAAACCAACGCATAACAAAAATGCCACGCGTGCTGAATCCCTCTTGAACTGTTTGTTATGTGCGTACATTTAACGAGAGCACATCCCTTACATCACGAGAGTCAGACTCTTTCCAACGAGTTACTGTTTTACCTTGTGAAGTAGTGTCAACAAGCACTTCGATTGTGTAGTTTGATTTATATTTTCGTTTTTCGAACTGTTGATGCAAATAGGCTGCAAACTGTTCTGCTAAATCTACAGAATCGAGGTAAATGCTCTTCCCACGCAATCGTCCGGCAGGTGAAACACTGACAGTGATCATTGAATTATCATCGTGCTCCCAATGATAAGAGCGCAGGTTTTGAGGTAGAAGATCATTTCTCACGCGAATAAGTAACGTTGCATACTCTACAACGCTCTTATTCGGGAACTCTCCCAACTTTCTAAGCATGTTACTTTTTCTCCCTAAGCATATAACGCCCTGTTAAGGTGTGAGCAACGCAATACCAAAGCTCCCGCAAGCCACCTTAAACACAAAATGCAACGCATAGTATAAATGCCACGCGTTGCGAATCACTCTTAAACAGTTTGTTAGGTTTGATCTAAAATCCAAAGATGTTTTTAAGAACCCACCAAAAGTTTTGTACAAAAACAACTGAAATTAGCATGAATCCAACCGCATAACATGCGCAGCATACGATATATGCAGTTTTTCTCGCCCTATCAGCTTTCCAATAAAGGTGCCAGAATACACTTTGCATATACTCCTTCCCTTCATAAATTCGCCCTTCTTCCTCTCGCATGGACTCTTCAAGATCGAACTTAAAGTCGTCATAGGAAAGTCCAATATCATTAGCAAAAGGGCGTAAGTGCCATTCTTGTTTCCCTTCTCTTTCGAATGAACTATAAGAAGGATATTGCTGAATTAGTTTAGGACAGAGTAAATTATAAATTAGCGTCGCACCGGCAAAAAACAAAGCAGAAAAATAAAATAGTTGCCAAGAAAATGGTAGCTTTAAGTGTAACTCGAAGGTGTAATCAAAAATTGTTACTAACGCTAATTCATTAGTTCCTGATAGTATTTTGGCAGCTACAGGAACAATAAATATCCAAACATACATTGATGAAATGAGTTTTACATCATGAACTTTATTTAAATTAGACCAATTGATATCAGTTCTTTTACACCAATTGACAAGCCTACTCCAACGCTCTTCCACTTTTATCCTCACCTTTAATTAAAAATTTTTCGCACTAAAACCTAACGCCGCGTTAAGGGGTGAACAACGCCATCACCTGACCTAAACCATTGTGCCATAATCACAAAAGCTAAACTTTGAACCAAAACTGCCAAGCGTTGAGAATCCCTCTTGAACGCTTTGTTATGTGCGTGCTAAACGGTAGCGCCTTACAGTGCCCTCGGTTTCACTTGTGTAGTTGCCAAGATAATCACCGCCACAGTTTTCAATAACCTTTTGGGACGCTGGATTGTCAATTGAACAAGTAACAATAACTGAGTCAGTGACTATATGGTCTCGCACCCAAGCGAGCAGAAATGAGGCTACACCTTTACCACGAACTGACGGTCTAGTTTCGTAGCCAACATGCCCAATGGCATTTTCTACGTTGGCATTAGTACCTTTACGAACTCGAATAGCACCTAAGATTTCAGAGTTAGATACGCAATAATAAGTTGTGCTGGGTAAATAACCGTTTGGTAACGCAGAAGTAGCCTTAGAACGTTCAACCAAACCTGATAAATAAGCTTCAGGATCTTGCTCAACGCCGGAATATTTAGGGATACCCGACTCCAAACATTCTTTCGCGTAACTTGCTAATATTGGAGCTAAATCTGGACTCGCTTCTACTACTTCCATGTCAATTTTCCTCAAAAGCACATAACGCCCTGCTAAGGGGTGAGCAACGCAATACAAAAGCCGCCGCAAACCACCTTAATCACTAAATTCAACGCATA
>NZ_JAWOUO010000031.1:0-8176 GCF_033339435.1 Vibrio sp. 378 | reverse complement strand
GCTACACGCCGAAACAGCGCTTGGCACAGGCCGCATGACCTCTACTTTTGAGTGCCCCTAAAAATGGGGGGATTACCGCAGCACTCCTCTAAGTATTCAAGGCTTATTCCATTGCTAATAGATACAGGTTTACCATTTTTCTCCCATAACTTAGTTCCATTGAGAAGCGCTGATACACAGTCTCTATCTAGAGGTGCTGTAGTCAGTGACGAGAGCATTAGAAATCTCGCTAAATCATCAGCTTTTTTCTGCTGTTCTAAACTGTAGAATGTCTGCGAAATAGATGAGGCTCGCATTGATAGCTCTAAAATAGACTCAATCTTCGACCAGTCCTCTGAATGGTCAATGTGATTTGCATCCATCGTGTATTCCCTTGATTCAAATGGATAGATAAAAACTCTATGATCTTATTTAACTATATAGGTATATGATACCCCGAAAAATCGATAGGATACCTATGCCTTAAATAAAACGGGTCCGTTGGAGGTTAGAAAAAAGGAGCCTAAAGGCTCCTGTTTTCATCCAGTTCTAAGTCAACATATCATTCATTGCGTTCAAATACTGTCACAAGAACACGCTTCTTGTTGTCGTCGTTAATCACCATAAGGTACTTGAACTTGGAATCGCGGTGGCCCCAAACCTCCACGTTATCGACTCGGCCATACTTTTTGGCTTTATGGCGAGCCACTTTCTCGTCAAACGGCTGGACCTGTAGTTCTGGATGCTGGAGGCGACCAACGAGTGAAGCCCACGGCTTTTTGGGGTCTCCAGAGGTTATCCGGGCCTGATACTGATCAATGGCATGTTGAGTCACCAGGACTGGACCAATTGCCGGTGTAGATATTTCGTCATAGGTCTGGGTATAGGTTTGCTTGTCCACATCAAGGAGCTCGATATTCCCCTCCTTTAGCTCATCCATGAACTCCATGCTTTGTGAGACCTCAATAGCTACTCCTTTCAAACGACCAGTGAGACAAGCGGCAAACTTGAAAGCAAATGTCTTGCTGGATTTGCCCAGAGCCAATTTTTTGATCGCGCCTTTAGACACCACCAGCTTGTAGCCAGAACCAGCCCCAGGCTCGCGGCAAAATACTTGTTTATCCAGCACCAAATAGCGTATTGCTATAAGCTCCGCTAGCAAATCTACCTCTTTATGGTCAAAGTCAATGCGAACATCTAGGATGCCTTTTCTCTTTGTCCCTACGCGCCAAAATACCAATGCTGAATTATTTGATGTCGTTTTTGATACGGTATGCAATGTCATCATATGTAAGCCCTCTATATTCAGGGTAATCGTCGGAAGCTCCGCAATTTCCCCAACAGTTGATTGTCATAGTGTATGTTATCACAGCTTTTAAAAATGCAAGTATGATAGAGATAATTTTCGCCGACCTATAGATAAACAATATTTCCTGAGTCGAGGGCAATAACGCAGAAAAATTGCATCGTATTCAATGCGTTGCACATCGCAACTCAATTTAAGAAAATTATAACGCCTATCTCAGCACGAAGAATAGTACGCAATAGATACAGGTATAATATGCGATTCTGCAAACTTGAGTTGTGAATAACGGTAAAGTGAGAGACGGATTGTAATAAAAGGGTGGGCTTTATTGAATAAATATAGATTTTAATAAATTTACGAATGTGATTACTTAAATTCTATCCTTTAAACACGTTTTGGCGACATAGCCATAAAAAAAGGCCAGCATTACTGCTGGCCCTTTTTTTTATCTTCACTCAGAGGTGCCCGTGAGGATGCTTTTTTTGCTTTTCACGCTCGTGGAAAAGATAAACACTTCCAATAGCAAATAAGACAAAGAAGCTACCTAAGACACCGAGGATGATGGTGCTACTCATGAGTCCTCCCTATTGCCTACACCTGTCAAGACTACCCCTGTTAACCACAGGATAACCCCGAGCAGAACTACAGACAAGGCCTCATCACTGGTTATTGTGTCCCCAGTGACGATCACCCCGACAATCCCAACACTGACCGACGTGACACCAACCTTACGTAAGTCGTCACCAATCGCTATTAGCGTTTTTTTGTCTGGGGCGAAGACTTTCACCAACCACGTTTTAAGTCTAAACAACGTTTTCATAAATTACCTCCTTTAATTAAAGAGGAGGCGCATCATGCCCAAGAGGGCATAAACGCCCCCTAAGGGTTAAAGTTCTAAGCAGACAAGGGAGTTATTTCACCTTGTCTATCTTCATTGAGTTAATGATCTGCATCGCTTCATCAGCAAATGGACCTGTAGCTTTAATAGAGCCTCTTCTTGCAAAAGAGGCCGTCACAAGCATTCTCTGGCCGTGCATCAGATCTCGATAACGAGACCGCATTAGCTCAACGTAGGCGGCAGACTCCCCCTTCCATCCCTCAGGGGGAGAAAAGGAGCATACCGCGTCGTTGCCAGGCGTTGTATCAACCTTAGAGACATCAATGACGGCCATACTCGGCACTCCTTCTAGCAATGAAATCACGCAAGTAGCGAGCATTTGGAAAACCGAGGCTTCCCTGACTCATCAGGACATCGTTCCAGTCAATCCCTTTCGCTCTGGGCGGGATCGGGAGTTTAGGCAGCAGAACGTAAACACGAATGCCGAGTTGTTCCAGCTTGGCTTTCAGTACATTCGCAGACTTCTCTCCGGTCATAGATTTATCTTTGTCAGCCCAGATCAATACGGTATGAACACCTTCTGGAACCTCGAAGGACTCCATTAGGTTTGCATTGACCGTTGACCAAACCGGGATTTGAGTGACTCGATAGGCAGACAGAGCCGTTTCAAGCCCTTCTGCAACACCCAGAATACCCTCCATCGGCTCGCCTAGGCGGATAGCCGCACCATTGACATCCAAACCATCAGGAATGGGCATCATTTTCTTAGCGTTGCTGACCTTGGCTTTTTTACCGTTTGGGGTGAGATAGGTTCGGTGGAGCGTTACCAGGTTGCCTTCCACATCTCGGATTGCGCAGACGATAGCTGGGAATTTCCCAACTTCATTGCCATCTTCGTCATAGTAGGCCATAGCCGGATTGAACCGTAGGCAGTCTGTTTTTTCTACTTCATCAACCTTGAACAGAAGCTCGCGGTTTTTGAAGTACAGACGCATTGGCTCAGTCACATGACTAGAGAACGGTAAACACTCATTCCATACCTTCTCTATTTTCTCACGGAGGCGAGCACTGTAAGCGCGTTCGCGCTCCATTCTCTTCTCCATTTCTTCTTGGATCTCAAGCAACCAAGGCTTAGGTTGTTCACGAAACATTGGAACAACTTTCTGCTCATTTTCGCTGCTTTGCTTTTCCGGTTGAGTGATCGCAGCTTGTGCTTTCGGTGCCTGAGCAGCTACCGTGCGATTGACCACAGGGGCCGACTCAACATGGTAACTCACCGGCTCAACACCACCGTTCACGCGAGCGCGGAACTGCGTTACCGTAGCACTACGACGTTCAACCAACCAAGTGTTGCGATGCGTTTGCATAGGTTGTTCTCTCACAACATCTCCCTGCTCGTCCTTAACTTCAACGACGACAGTTACAGGCTCTCGCCCGAGGTTTGTCATGACAATCTCATCCCCATACTGGGCTTCGCTTTCACCAATGGCTCTTTCAAGATCCACGCCCCAGATGGTGCGTTCCAAGCCGCTCTTATCACGGATGAAGGCAAAGTAGCTAAGCTCATTGTCTTCGCTATGCTCATAAGGAGCTTTACCGTGAGCGATCAGAGTACCTGCTATGGTTTTTTTACGACTCTTGGAATCGAGAATCTTGTTATGCACCTTCATAGGCTCTTGCTGAACTGGCGCTTTGGCCTGCGCAGGAGCTCGTGTCGGTGTAGGCGCTTGTTGATATTGGGGTTGTACTTTATCAACTCCCAGATAATCACCAACCTCGCTTAAACACTGTTTAAAATCCCAATTATTGAGCCACATTAGCAGCTCAAAACCATCGTGTCTGGCACCGCATGTGTTACATACGCCGCCTCCGGTCTGGTGGGCATTTTTGTACAGACGGAAGCCATTACCTTTACCATTCCGGTTTCTTGTTCCATGAATAGGGCAAGTAACATGACGACCTGGTTTACGGAGAGCTGGCTCAAGATTTGGCGCTAGGGCCGCTAGGATGAACAGCCACTTTCCGCTAGCAACTTCACGAACTGTGTCAGCTTTGTAGTAAGACATTGATTTTCTCCTTAGCGTTAACCCCAGCATCGAGGTTTCCTTAAACTCCCGTCACCAGGGTTTAAGGAAACCCCGACACCGGGAGAATGTGCCAAGGAGGCTCCCCCAGCCGGGGAGTTCTCCCCGGCGAGGGATTTAAAACGGTCGCCCCCGAAACGAAGACGAATTCGATGAATATCACAAGCACAAATGAGTGCCCTCTTCTGAGGCCATCATGATTGTGACATCTGCTGTTATAGGATCTGACTTAATCACAACCTCAGTTGGTTTGAAAAAGCCATCTACAGTTGGCATAGGGTAATAGAAGCGACTCTTTACCCAGCTCTTGTTGTCGGTAATAGCGACCTTTGTTTGAGCAACACAAAGCTGCAAAAACATGAAAAGGAAGTCTTCTACCGAGTGCTTACCATCGGCACCAAATACGCCATCAACAATTGCCGGGGTCACTGCCACATTGGTCAGGAAACCGGCGTTGTTACCGATGAAAGATTGGTCCACCAGCAGTCCATCATTGATGGCTTGTTGACGGATTTGGGCGAGGTCCAATTTAGCTACTTGGTTCATAAGGTGTACTCCAAAGTTAATGGGTACACCTATCCCATGCGGGGAAGTGTACCCGCATGGGTCAGGGATTTAATTTGCTGTTTATTTTTGGCGACCAGCTATCGCACTTTTTCGCCCTCAAAGAGGACAAAATCTTCTTACCTATGGCTTTACCATGAGTAAAAAGACTTAGGAGGTAAAGCAGGGGTTTCCCCCTGCCTTGTCATGCCGCTTTGAGGTGGCGAGAAAAAAAGTCCCGAGTTTGCTGAATAGCGCCTCGGAGAAGTTCTCGTCTGTAGCCAGCGTAACTCTTATCATCACGGGCAACAGTCAAGCCATATAGACTATCTTCCCCCAAAACAATCTCGTTTTCACGCGAGAGTACCTCAACGCGTAGGCCAAGCACTCGCTCTTTCCCTTCAAGAATCGAACAAATTGTTTGGTCTCTTACTTCCTCATCCCAGTGGCCTATATCGAAATCCCGCTCAGGAAGTTCAATCACACGCACTAAGTAGTTTTTAGTGGCCCGTTCCCAAACCACTTCGTCTTCGTATGGAGAGGCTTCGAGCAGTGAGTATCCGTCCGATTCGAGCTTCTTGGACATGCTTTTCACATCGTCCTCCAGCTCCAATACGAAACGATCCCAGATCTCCAGTAAACTATCTTGGAGAAGCCCAGTGTTTACTACGTTGTCTTCAATCCTCATACAGTTCCAATGGCTATAGTGATACCCATGACTATTCCGAGTAATGGACAAACCATAGGAACCAAAATCCTGGATAACAGAAATTATTTCTTCAATGTCTTTCTGCGCCATCAGGTTCTTCACACGACTGACAGCATCCACCTGGCTGGGGTCAGTGCTAAATAGGCGATTAATGAGAGCTTTGATGTTATCAACGCTCAAATTCCCGTAGAAGGCAACGCCATCCCCCTGCGAATATCCGAGGCTATATTCAATCGTCAGATTGTCCGGGTATCCACATTTAACCAGTTCGTTATGAAAATGCTGTTTAATCATTGGTATCTCCTTAATTTCAGTGGGAGACACCATCCCCTCAGGGACCGATGTCCCCCGTAGGGTAAATATTTGAGTTTATTATTAAGACAAATGTTGGTTGGCTAACTGTTGCAACTCAAATAGAGCTGCTATCACACAGTCGTAACCATCAATCTCTGATGACAAATCAATACCTAATTCACTTAAACCAGAGAGTAATTCAGTTTCTTCGGCCAAATGCCTTTGAATTTCCCCTAGCTTACATGCCAGTGTATTAACTTGTTCTTCTGATAAGGATTTAAGTGATGCTTTCATAGCGCTTCACCACTAAGGTCATCTTTGATGGCATTAAAATCGACTGGAGACTGGTTTCCGTAAGTCTCATTTATGCCACCAGCAGAATCAACACTAACAAAGACCGTTCGGAGTAATCCGTTAGGATTTGTAGGGTAAACAATACTGACATGTCTACCTTTGTATTGTTCAGACAAAGTGCTTTGAAGCTCATCAACCGAACGGAATTTCCGGTCGCGGCCATAGTCCTTAATCTTGAGGCTCATGCTTCTCTCCTTTGGTTATGGGAGAGAACCCTAGAGGGGTTGCCTCCCTAGGGATTAGGTTATTGCTGTTTTGGGCCAGCTACCGATATAGCCAGCGAGCGCTGACAATAAACAAAGAGTATGACAGCTACCTAAAAGAGTAAAACGCTGTAATTGCCCTTTTGGGGTGCAACAGGAGAATCACTCCTTCGGGGGGGAACCGCAGAATTCGGAAAAAATCGTACGCTAAGCTAACGGTGTTCTCGTGACAGCTCTTTGACTAGGCTTTCTAAGGCCATTCTGATAGCCCTGACTTCCTGAAAAGCCATGGCTAAAATTTGTGCGGCTAAAAGGGATAACCGATGGTAAAGTAAGTTATCCCTGTCGAGATACTGAAAAGCGTTATCCTCGTTTTTCCCAAAACTGTTTTGCCAGTTCGCTCAGAGCGCTAGTTAACTGAGCGACAGATTTCGCACTTTGCAAATTATTCTGCCCGGTCTGTACATTGGTATCAGCAGCATCGCGTATATTGATAATACTGCGGTTTATGTCTTCACTTACTGCTCCCTGCTGCTCGACCGCAGTCGCTATTTGCGCGTTCATGTCGGTAATTTCGTTAACGCGTTGGCCAATTCCATCAAGAGCTGTAGCTGCTTCCTCTGCGTGAGCTACACTCGTGTGCGCTTGCCGACTACTTTGCTCCATGACTGTAACAGCGGATTGCGCTCGCTCTTGTAGAGCGCTGATCATGCTTTGAATATCCGTTGTCGATTGCTGTGTGCGAGCAGCAAGACTGCGAACCTCATCGGCGACAACAGCAAAACCACGCCCCTGCTCACCAGCACGCGCGGCCTCAATTGCTGCGTTGAGTGCCAACAAATTCGTTTGCTCGGCGATCCCTCGTATAACGTCAAGAACTTTTGATATCTCGTTACTTTGACCTTCAAGCTCATGAATAACCTGAGTGGCTTGCCTAATTTCACCTTCAAGGGCAGTGATTGACTGGCTTGTGTGGGCTACCAGACGCTGGCCAGATGCCGTCTCAGTGTCTGCTCTTCCGGCCGCATCTGCAGCATGCTGTGCATTGCTCGCAACCTCTTGAATGCTTGCCACCATTTGGTTTACTGCCGTTGCTATTTGATCTGTCTCTGCCTGCTGCTCAACTGTAAGTACATTGCTTGACTCAATATCCTTTAGTAGGCCTCGGGTGTGTTCGCTAAGCCGATTTGATGCATCACCTATGCGACCTACTATGGCGCCTGTTTCAGCTTGCATCATTCGTAAAGCAAACTCTATTTGGCCAAACTCATCGGTGCGCCCAGTGTAGAGGGATTGACTTAATGGGTTATTGGAAATATTCCTGGCTCTTTCAACCAGTCTTCCAAGAGGAGAGAGAATAGCCAAAACACTAACAGAGCTTAAGCTTCCTGACATTAAAGTGGCTAACAATAAGCTGCTTATTGATGTATCAGTAAGCATGCCGGCAGCCATTGCGCTTGATATAATACTACCCCATATGAGCAAGAGTATTTTCACGGAAAAGCTAGCAGCCAATTTCGGCCTCGCGGCCTTCCCGCTTCTCAATTGAGCATATAATTTTTCCGCAGCCAAAACCTGCTCAGGTTCAGGCTTGGTCCTTACAGACTGGTATTCAACAATCGAACCATTCTTAGCTATTGGCGTTACATAAGCACTTACCCAATAGTGGTCGCCATTTTTACAGCGATTTTTTACTAGCCCCATCCATGAGCGGCCAGATTTTAATGTACGGCACTGTTGCAAATAGTCGGTGGTGATAAACTTATCATCCCCTTTTGCTGATGGAGCTGGGTAATCCCCCCGAAAAACTGAGGTGCTCATAAGTAGAATTTTCTCGTATCTTGAACGCAGGAGGTTCTACATGAA
>NZ_JAWOUO010000030.1:0-9742 GCF_033339435.1 Vibrio sp. 378 | reverse complement strand
ACACGGATGAGCCAAGCTATCTGTCGCATGATTGCTCAAGAACTGAATGTTCGCCCAGAGCAAGTCAACGCCGCTGTCACCCTAATTGATGATGGCAACACTGTCCCTTTTATTGCACGTTACCGCAAAGAGGTGACGGGCGGCCTTGATGACACCCAACTGCGTACTCTAGACAGCCGTCTGTCTTACCTTCGTGAACTGGACGATCGCCGTCAGACCATCCTGAAATCGATCCAAGAGCAAGGCAAACTTACGCCTGAGCTAGAACAAGAGATCACTCAGGCAGACAGCAAGACTCGTCTTGAAGACTTGTACCTACCTTACAAACCAAAGCGTCGCACCAAAGGTCAGATCGCGATTGAAGCCGGTCTTGAGCCGCTCGCAGACCAGCTTTGGAATCATCCACAAACTGAGCCAGAAAACGAAGCAAGCAAATACCTTGATGCAGACAAAGGCATCGCAGACACCAAAGCTGCATTGGATGGCGCTCGCGCGATCATCATGGAGCGCATCGCAGAAGACGCAAACTTACTGGAAAAAATTCGCAACCACTTAAATCGCAATGCGGAACTGGTTTCACGAGTCGTTGAAGGCAAAGAGCAAGAAGGCGAGAAGTTTAAAGATTACTTCAACCACAACGAGCCCCTAAGCAAAGTGCCATCGCACCGCGCACTGGCGATGCTACGCGGCCGTAACGAAGGCTTCCTGACATTGGCGATGAACGCTGATCCAGAACAGGAAGAAGGCGCTCGTCAGTCTTACTGCGAAACGATTATCGCCGACCATTATGGCGTAACGCTAAGCAGCGCACCGGCGGATACCTGGCGTAAGCAAGTGATCAGCTGGGCATGGCGCATCAAAGTATCGATGCACATGGAAACCGAGCTAATGGGCGCAATGAAAGAGCGCGCTGAAATCGAAGCGATTGAAGTATTCGCCACTAACCTAAAAGACTTGTTGATGGCAGCACCGGCTGGCCCTCGTGCAACACTTGGTCTAGATCCGGGTCTGCGTACAGGTTCAAAAATCGCGGTTGTCGACTCAACAGGTAAAGTGCTTGCCACCGAAACCATCTACCCTCACCCACCACAAAAACAATACGACAAGTCAGCACAAATCGTTGATCAGTTGGTGCGTAAGTACAACGTGGATTTGATTGCGATTGGTAACGGCACGGCTTCACGTGAAACCGACAGCTTTGTCGCAGACGTCATCAAACGTGGCAACCTGAAAGTTCAGAAAATCATCGTGAGTGAAGCGGGTGCATCGGTTTACTCAGCGTCTGAGCTTGCAGCAAAAGAGTTCCCGAATATGGACGTATCACTGCGTGGTGCAGTGTCGATTGCACGTCGTTTGCAAGATCCATTGGCTGAACTCGTGAAAATTGATCCTAAATCTATTGGTGTGGGTCAATACCAGCACGATGTAAGCCAATCTATGTTGGCAAAACGCCTAGATGCGATTGTGGAAGACTGTGTAAACGCGGTTGGTGTTGATGTGAACACTGCTTCTGCGGCGCTACTGACGCGCGTAGCAGGCTTATCAAGCACCATCGCGCAGAACATTGTCGACTTCCGCGATGAGAACGGCCGCTTCGAAGCACGTACAACCTTGAAGAAAGTACCTCGTTTAGGTCCTAAGGCGTTCGAGCAGTGTGCGGGCTTCCTGCGTATTATGGATGGTAAGAACCCACTTGATGCGTCTGCGGTTCACCCAGAAGCGTACCCAGTGGTCAAAGCGATTTCTGAGAAGAACAACAAAGATATCAAAGCACTGATTGGTGATTCAAGCTTCCTTAAAGGTCTGCATGCGGTCGATTACACCGACGATAACTTCGGCGTTCCAACCATTACAGACATCATCAAAGAGCTGGATAAGCCGGGTCGTGACCCACGTCCAGAATTCAAAACGGCGACGTTTGCAGAAGGTGTAAACTCGGTATCTGACTTGGAACCGGGCATGATTCTAGAAGGCGTGGTGTCTAACGTAGCCAACTTCGGTGCCTTCGTTGATATCGGCGTTCACCAAGATGGTCTTGTGCATATTTCTGCACTGACAGATCGTTATGTGTCTGACCCACGTGAAGTGGTGAAAGCGGGCGACATCGTCAAAGTGAAAGTGATGGAAGTTGACGTGCAGCGTAAGCGTATTGGTCTATCGATGCGTATGAACGACGAACCGGGTCAAGACAACCGCAGCCAACGCTCATCAGCAGCGCCACGTCATAATGACCAACCGCAGCGTCGTCAGCCTCGCCGTGATGATTCGTCATCGAACAGCGCGATGGGCGGTGCGTTTGCTGCAGCGTTTGCTAAAGCGAAAAAGTAACCTTACCTAGGCTTCACCGCTAACGAGCTTTCATAACTAAAAAGAAAACGCTCCAATCAGTCAACCTGCTTGGAGCGTTTTTGTTTGAGTAGGATATTGAGTCGTCATAATACTGCTATCACTTCTGACGGGGTATGGGGAGCGACTGCATGACCATAATGAAACTTGATCACCTTCCTGCGCTTTTCCATTAATCCTTCATTGATCGCAGCATCCAAAATGCGCTTTGGTAAGCGAAAGCGGATCGCGTAGCCTTTCCCCTGGTCTTCACTATACGATTTGAGCGCAAGCAAACTAAAAAGCCGTTCTAGTGTATCTTCCGGCTCTTCTTGATAACGCGTGTCGACTTCCGTTTCCATATCATAATCAGGATGCTCTGAAGGATCCCAAGAAGACTGACGTCGGCGCTTGTCGTCACCTTTTACTTTTCGCTCTGCATTGGTTTTGGCCAATGCGACCGTTGGCGTTACAGGCTCTCGGACTTTATTGTCGCGAGCTGCTTGTTCCGTCTGCACATTCACGGATGGGGCGATCAGTGGTACACTTACGTTGGTCGGTGACACAATCATTGCGAACCCTCCTCAGAGTCGCCCAACTCGTCAATATGGCTTAGCTTTATTGGCTAATAAAACCTCACCAGCCTTTATATCGACCACTTTTTAAACAACTTGAGGTATTTCCGCTCGTACTTGCTCAATCGTGAGCAAACTCTCGGATTTGAACACAAAATTCGTCATGTTCGGTGATAAAAGGCGCATGAGAGGACTGATTAAAAACAAACTGCTGGGTATGAGGTAACTGTTCACTTAAATCGTTAGCTACTTTAATTGGCACCAACCCATCTAAACGGCCATAAAGACGCAACATTGGAACAGAAAGAGACGTCAACGCATCGCGCAGATCCACATCAGCAAGGATGTTTAGCCCAACCAACAGCGATTCAGGGTTTGGCTGAGGGCGCGATAGTACCGCTTGCTTGAGCTGTTTAACGTCTTTACGCGCTGATGGGCTGCCCATCGCTTGCAACGCCATAAAGCGCTCAATGGTCAGTGAGAAATCTTCTAGCAACTGAGAGGTAAACGCACTCAGTACATTCGGTTGAATGCCGCGCCACGGTTTTTCTGCGGCAAATTTAGGTGAGCTGGCAACCGTAATCAACTTAGCCACGCGCTCGGGCATATTTAATGCCACATGCGTCGCCACTAAACCTCCGAGGGACCAACCAAGCCAAATCGCTTTCTCTGGCGCACCTTGCACCACCAAGTTAGCAATATGGTCTAAATCTTCAGCATGAGATTCGGCGCTATGTCCGTACCCCGGAAGGTCAACCACATGAACTCGGAAATAAGGTTGAAGAGACTCGACTGTCTGCTGCCATACCGCACCATTCATGCCCCACCCATGAAGTAACACCAAATCTGGTCCCTGACCAAATGACTGCCAGTGTAATTTCGTGCTCATGCTCTCAATCTCTCCCACTTATTTTATTCCCTACGGCTTCAGCCAAACGTTAGGCTGAGTAAAATATCACCATGAATAAACGCTATGTTATCTCATCACTGGCAAAACATCATGCATCGCGTATTGAGCAGTCAATGCGGCCTGTGTCGGTTCCCTATTCAAACACCAAGCCACACAAATACTCTGCGCTGGTGCGAGCACTGTTTAAAATACCTAACTCCGGTAAAAAGATGTCAACGCTGCGGTTTATCATTACAGAAAGAAGAAATGAGTACGGATAGTATTTGTGGTGAATGTCTTTCAAAGCCACCGCCATGGCAAAGGCTATACACGTTAGGCGATTACGACTTTCCCCTTTCACGGGAAGTACAACGCTTTAAAGATCACGGAGAGTCTTGGCATGTAAAAGCATTAACCGAGCAACTGGCACAGCGCATCACCACGCCAGCTCCAATCATTACCAGTGTGCCATTGCACTGGCAGCGTTACCTGCGCCGGGGTTTTAATCAAAGTGATGTTTTAGCCCGACACCTCGCCAAGCAATTGCAGACTAATTTTGATGCGAAGGTCTTTCTTCGAGTAAAGCTCGCCCAATCACAGCGTGGTAATACCAAAACAAGCCGTGAACAAAACTTAAAAGGCGCGTTTATTCTCAATAAGCGCCCTCACTCTTCCCATGTTGCCATCGTCGATGATGTAGTCACCACAGGCAGTACCGTCCGACAATTATGTCATTTACTACTTGAAGTTGGCGTAGAAAGCATCGATATTTACTGCATCTGCAGAACACCTGCTCCTCGTTCTCTCTAGATCGCTTCGCCATGCCTTAGCATCAAAAAGACTAGACCCATACGTCAACAAGAGTAGAATAGCAGCAGTAACCTACAAATTTACTCGGGTATTCGTCGTGTCAAATATTACTATTACAGAAACTGCGCAAACGCATTTCGCTAACCTTTTAGGTCAACAACCTGAAGGCACTAACATTCGTATTTTCGTTGTGAACCCAGGTACACAAAACGCTGAGTGTGGCGTGTCTTACTGTCCACCAGAAGCAGTAGAATCGACCGACACTGAACTCTCTTACAGCGGTTTTTCAGCTTACGTGGATGAGCTAAGCCTGCCATTCCTTGAAGACGCTGAAATCGATTTTGTTACCGATAAAATGGGCTCTCAGCTAACGCTAAAAGCACCTAACGCTAAAATGCGTAAAGTTGCGGACGACGCACCACTGGTTGAGCGCGTTGAGTACGTTATCCAAACTCAAGTGAACCCACAACTTGCTGGCCACGGTGGTCACGTAAACTTGGTTGAGATCACTGAAGACGGTGTTGCGATTGTTGCATTTGGTGGCGGTTGTAATGGCTGTTCTATGGTTGACGTAACACTAAAAGAAGGCATCGAGAAAGAGCTGCTAAACCAGTTCATTGGTGAACTAACCGCAGTTCGTGATGCTACAGAACATGACCGTGGTGATCACTCTTACTACTAAGAGTAAACACTGTCAGAAAATGGGAGGCTTCGGTCTCCCATTTTTGTATCGATACTGAGGTGATGCTGAGATGCTTAGCTCGACTCGTAAAATCCGCTAGAAACTCAGGCGGAGTTCTCATATATTAAGAATCTTACGCATCTCGTAAACGCCAACGACACCAAGGAGCCAGCGTCATGCCGAAACGAACCCCACCAGAGATACTCTCATGCCAGACGGTTGCAAAATCCAAACTGTTTGCTGTGGAAGCGCTCGACCTTCGTTTTTCCAATGGTGAGCACCGTACTTATGAGCGTATGAAGCCAAGTGGACGAGATGCTGTAATGGTAGTCCCTGTAACAGAACAAGGCGATTTATTACTGGTGCGTGAATACGCCGCTGGAACTGAACGTTACGAGCTAGGTTTCCCAAAAGGGCTGATTGACCCAGGAGAAACACCACACCAAGCTGCGGATCGTGAGTTAAAAGAAGAAATCGGCTTTGGCTGTAATCAGTTAACCCCGTTGAAACAAGTTATCCTCGCGCCATCTTACTTTTCGAGCAAAATGACTCTATTTTTAGGACAGGCGCTTTATCCAGAGAAGCAAGAAGGCGATGAGCCTGAACCACTGGAAATTGTGCGTTGGCCACTTGCGCAAGCCGAAGAGTTATTAACTCACATGGATTTCTGTGAAGCACGAAGCATCACAGCGCTAATGTTGGCACTGAAACACTTACCAAACACCACTCACAAGCATAACCAATAACGGTCATTAGAACCGAATAACACTGTGAGTAAGGACTATCACTTATGCCAATGACAAAAGATCTATCTCACCTACTTCCTCAAGTCATCGAGATTGCCCGCAGTGCTGGGCAAATGATCCTCGAGATATATGAAAAGAAGCAATACGAGGCCTACACCAAAAGTGACGAAACTCCCGTAACAAGTGCAGATATTGCAGCTCACAAGTTCATCACAGAACGCTTGAGTGATCTGACGCCTGACATTCCCGTGTTGTCAGAAGAAGACGCAGACATAAGCTTAGAGCAACGCGCTCAGTGGGAACGTTATTGGTTAGTCGACCCTCTTGATGGTACTCAAGAATTCATCGCTCGCAGTGGTGACTTTGCCACTATTATCGCGTTGGTCGACAACAATCGACCAACCATGGGCGTCGTTTACGGTCCTGTATCTGGCGTGACTTACTACGCTTATAATGGCAAAGGCGCCTGGAAAATTCCCGACATGTCGGACAGCGTCAAAATCCATACACACAAACACGAACAGCCAGAGCAAAGCATCGCAATTGCTATTAGTCGTCGCCAAGACATCAATCGTATTACTAACCGTATGAGCAGCGCCTGGAATTACGACTTAATACCGCTCGGTTCTGCAGCATTGAAAGCATGCCTCGTCGCGGAAGGGGCGGTAGATTGCTATCTCCGACTAGGTCCAACAGGTGAGTGGGACACCGCTGCGACACAATGCATTGTTGAAGAAGCTGGCGGACGTATTCTCAGCACGCAATTAGAACCGCTGTCATATAACGAGCGGGAAACACTAGAAAACCCGAATTTTATTGTTCTTGGTGATGCGGATTTACCTTGGAATGAGATTTTACAACGCAAAGATTAAGCGCCCTATCGGTAAAATTTAGAGCACAAAATTCTAGCAATAGAAAGGCCACGAATATCTTCGTGGCCTTTTCTTTTTGACCTTCTGTACAGCACTTGGAGTATTTAGCCTACTATGTTCCAATTACTTGCAAAGCTGAACAAAAGAAACAAATCAATTAAAAATCATGGCTTTAAACTTTCACTCATTCCCAATCAAGATCGAATGTACAGCGAATAGAGGTTTTAGCTTACGATGATCCAAAAGCAAAAAGAGCTGCACAATAGCAGCTCTTTTAAGATATTGGATTTTGTCACGATAGGTTAGAAGCGCCCTTGGTAATTAAACTCATATTGACCTTGAGCATTCGGCTTACCCAACCATTTCAGTTGCTCCCCCATGCTGGATGGGAACTCTGCACCAGGTTTGAACCACGCTTTGGTTGAGTACCGTTGATTAGGCATCAGTTCAGCGGAAAACGCCGCAGAGACTTGTTTGCTGCTCTGCTCACCAGTTGCCGTCAATACACTATCCTGACAGTTTATATCGGCAATCACAGGACCGAGATCTAAGCTGCCAACGGGGCTTTGAATACCACTGGCATTCCATACTAAAGTGCCTTCACCGTTCTTACACCAAGGCGCAGCATAAGTCGCATGACGAATATTCAGCTCAAGCTGCCCATCAACACCAACAGGCACAGGGAGGCGCGCTTGCTCAACAACTTTTACCGCCGGAATCGAGGCAACTAAGTTTTTGGCATAAGGGCCATCACTTAAGTTATAGCCGACAAAACCGCGCCCACGAACGTCCATTTCACTACCACGACCAAAGCGCACAGCAAACTCCGCTTTACCTGTCAGTAGACTCGACCATTGGAAATCCCAATTAACTTCTCCAAGGTTCTGGCGCTGCCAACGAATACTAGAAGCTTGACCTTGCCATACCGAACCGTTGGCTCCTTGAATGTCCAGGCCTCTCACTGTTGGTGCTTGTTGTAACACCCAAGAGACTGGTAATCCCATTAAAAGACTGACTGAAAAAAAGACGATAAAGATAACAACGTAAAGTACTGCTCGCTTCACCTTAACCTCGCTTAAACTGAAGGCGGTTTACATCGATCATGCCCGCTTGCTCTGTTCGGTCGATATCTAAAAATTCGACTTCAATACCCTGTTGCTCTTTCAAGTAACGTAACCAATCCACTAGTTGATTAAACGCGAGTGGTTTGATCCACACTTGAACGCTCTCATTACGAGGTTGTACGCGAATCAACTCAACTTTATAACGACGAGCTGAAGAAGAAACCAACTGATTCAACGGTTGACTAGAGTAGCTCACACCGCTGCTTTTTCGCAGTGCAGTGATGCCATCCGCTTTATCTTGTACCCAAGCTAGCAACTGTTTTTCGCTTTGAATACGTGACTGAGCTAGCTCCGCACGTTGGCTCATTGGCTGTAATAAACCCCAATAAATAATACCGATAACGGCAATAGCGCCACATCCCATGACCAAACGCTGCTCACGCTGCGAGATGCTGCTCCACCAAACCTGAGCTTGAGAAATTAAGTTTTTCATCATCACCTCACAAACGCTTCAAAACAAAGCTGCCAACCACAACGTTATCGCTACGGTTCAACTGACCTTGCTCAACATTAAACTTCTCTGCCAATTTCACACGAGCCTGCTCAAAAGGTTGGAAGTCTGAACTACGAGCCTGAATACGTACTTCGCCACGTTGTCCGTCGTATTTAAAGCTAGTGATCTCCAAGTCGCTGACCTGACCAAGCGTCGCGGGTAATGCTGCCAACCATGACAACATTGCCTGCTGACCACTTCCACCAGATAAGCGGCGCTCTTCATCATCCATTTGTCGTTTGAGGTAACTAACGGTAGGAATGCGTCGTTTATTTGGGAACACCTGGCGGAAAATACGCTCACTCTCCTCACGATACGCTTGAGCTTGTGCTTCGTACTTGTGGACCACGAGCAACTGCTGCGCAACCATGACGACGATAAGCACCCCCGCAGCAATGGTGGCTTTTTGCCAGAGCTTCCAGTATTTACCCCAAGAAGATTTCGGCTTGAAGATCCCAGTCAGCAAATTGACTTTGCTTTCTGTCACCCCCTTCGCCAGTAAAGCCATCGTCATTTCTTCTGGTTGCGGATCCCATATTTCAGGTAACGCAGATTCCGGGACCGAGCTAAAGCAATCGAGCTTCCAACCTTCATGATTTTGTAGATAAGAAGAGAGGTAAAGGTCTAACCAAGAAGCGTCGACAACCGCGCCCTCTGTCGCAGAGTGACGAATTAGCCATTGCTCGCCAATCATTGCAGCACTGCTGTGATCTCCACGAACCGGTAACGCAAGCACATCGGGTAAAATGCGTTTAATGGCGATACCTTGGCTTGAGAAACGTTGCAGTACAGTCTGAATCCAAGCACGTTCAACTGCGCAAATCTGCGCTTTATCCGCTTGTTTACCCAACACGCTAAAGTGCAGGCCATCAACGTCCTGAGCAACTTCGTCTTCCACTAAGTACGGTAACATAGCCTCGAATTGGCGTGTTGCACCAGGTGGTATATCCACTTGCGTCAGGACTACATCATTACTCGCCAGCAGCGCCACAACTTGGCGCTGACCAGCATATGAGACCAACTCATCTAAGTGTTCCCATCCGGCGATTTCACCGCTAGCAATCACTTCCTGTTGATCTGTCGACCACACCACCCAAGGAATGGTACTTTGTTGTTCGCTACTCAGCCGAACGGTCAGAAACTCGCTCACTGATCCCTCCAAAACGACGGCGAACTACGGTCACCGTTTCTCTATTTGTACTTTGCAAAAGGCTTCGGATACGTAC
>NZ_JAWOUO010000029.1:0-12053 GCF_033339435.1 Vibrio sp. 378 | reverse complement strand
GGTAGTTCAGTTGGTTAGAATACCGGCCTGTCACGCCGGGGGTCGCGGGTTCGAGTCCCGTCCACTCCGCCACTTATTTGAGCGTCGTCTCAATAAACACGAATTACAGGGGTGTAGCTCCAATTGGCAGAGCAGCGGATTCCAAATCCGCGTGTTGGGAGTTCGAATCTCTCCACCCCTGCCATACTCTAAAGCCTCAGCAGTAATGCTGGGGCTTTTTTGCATTTGAAGAAAAGAGAAGCTGACTAGTTGGAAGAGTTGTCGATTCCTCTGATACCAAAGTATCGGGGGATTGAAAGCTCATATCTCCGGGGTATTGGTCCACTTCACCTATCCCCCATGCTCATAAGCTCTGGCTTAGGTCAGGGACTCTTTTATTTCTAACGAATATGGCATATCTTTGCTTCAGATAGTTTTATTTTCTAGTAATGTATAATGTAATTACTAAATGTTGATGTATCGCTTTGCTCTTTCTGTTTTACCTTCGAATTTCATAACACTTTTTCTTCGTTATCGAGCACATCTGATTCACAATCTATTGAAAGGTCAGTGGTTACATTGGCTTGGATGATTACTGACTTGGTTCCTGTTATCATCATGCATTAATGCTAATAATTAGGAAGTAAGTTTATGCCACATTTTCGATTCCGTGCTGTAGAGCCACAAGCTGTTCAGGCATTATCAAAACCCCTTACGGATGAACTTCAGCCTCTAATGGACTGTCCGCGTGAGGATTTTACTTTTGAGTATATCTACACTACGTTTTTCAATGAGGGTGAGGTGAGTGCTGCATATCCTTTTGTCGAAGTGCTTTGGTTCGACCGTGGCCAGGAAGTGCAAGATGAAGTTGCCAAGCTTATTACGCAACAAGTGCGCGGTATCGCTGGTGCCGATATTGATGTTGCAGTTATCTTTTCCGCCTTATCTCCTAAAGCTTATTACGATAATGGCGAACACTACTAAAGGTTAAAGGCTATGAGGCTGAGTTTCATTGTAACTTTGGGTTTATGTTTCTCAGCTTCAGTATGTTCTACTCCTTGGGAGTCTGCGGTTAATCCTACCCGAAACTCTTCCTCCTCTATTGGTAGTTATGCTAACGGTTGTTTAGATGGTGCATTACCCTTGCCTCTCGATGGCGTTGGTTATCAAGTCTTACGTAGTAAAACGAAGCGCTACTATGGGCACCCTAAAACGATAGAGTTTATTGAAAATCTGGCGCTTAAAGCTCATCAAAATCTCAACACCACTCTGCTAATTGGTGATTTGTCTTTACCTAGAGGTGGAAGGTTCTCCTCTGGTCATTCTAGTCATCAAACCGGGTTAGATATCGATATCTGGTTAAGGCTTGCTGACCAACCGCTTTCTTATAACGAATTACAACTTCCTAAGCCCATGAGTGTGGTGGATTTAAAAGGTTATTCCATACTTAATCATCGCTGGGAAGAACGGCACTTTAAGCTAATTCGGTACGCTTCAAAAAGTAAGGATGTTGCACGAATTTTTGTACATCCTGTTATTAAGGAGCAACTTTGCTTGCAAGAAAACGGCAAAGATCGTTCTTGGTTACGTAAAGTACGTCCATGGTGGGGGCATCATTACCACTTTCACGTCAGGTTGTCTTGTCCTGATTCGAGCGACTATTGTGTTGATCAAGCACCACCTCCAGTAGGCGATGGCTGCGGTGTTGAGCTTGCAAGTTGGGCCCCGAAAGCAAAACCTATTGATCCCCCTCCACGGGTAAAAACAACCTCTAAGCCCAAACGAAAAAAAGTCGTTCCACCTCAATGCTTGCCGCTTATCAATCCTAATTAGTGTTACTCTTCAGGTTTATCTGTACTTGGTGATCTCTTTTATGAAACTGGAGAAACATCATACTTTTGTCTACATTGAATAATACCAATACAAAAACTAACCCAATTAGTTTTGGGGACATATTATAGAAGTCTAAATTAAACAAAGAGTTGTAGTATGGGTAAGTTGTAACTTCTTTGTTTAGAAAAAGATCTTTCGTCACGATACTCTGGTTTCTTAGCAATATGTCTGTCAGTTGGCTAAAAAGCGATAACAACGCAGACAAGTGTGTAAGGCAGGGATATGCCCTTTTCCTGTTAGAAGAGTAAATCAAGGACAAAACCATGACTATGATTTGTGCAAAAGAATTTGCAGAGTGGTTAAGACACAGATTTAGCAGTGATACTAAAGGAGTCTCTTTGACTCGAGAGGATGTGAATCACCTGACTGGGCGTCAACGCCTTGATCCGGGTTTTGTTAATGATGTGCATTATGAGCTGATGCAATATGGGATGGCTTTCGTTACTGATACGAGCCGAGAAAACTTTTATTTAATACCTGTTTCTCAAGCGGAAAATTGGCGTGAGAGACTAGAGTATCATTTTGAAAAAGAGCTGTTCTGCAATATTATCCCTATTGAAAAATCAGGTTGAGAAAAGGTTCAACTTTGATGCCAAAGTTGAACCTAATTGCTCTTATGCTAACCCTTGAATAATCACGAATTTTTCAAGCAACTGCTCTTCAGTTTCGACATGGTTCGGATCAGTGATTATGCATTTTGTAATTGGACACACTGACTGACAGGTCGGCTTTTCGTAATGCCCCTTACACTCTGTACATAGCGCTGGATCAATTTCGAAAATGCTCTCTCCCATACTGATTGCCCCATTGGGGCATTCGGGATCACACATGTCGCAGTTAATGCATTTATCAGTAATGAGCAAGGCCATGGTTACTTACCAGTCGGGTTACGGGTGTCCTGCCCTGAGTTTAGATTACGCATTAATAGGCCATATTCTAAATCTAGCTCTGCTGGTACTGGAATGAATACAAAGTGACCGTTTCCTTTCGCGTCTTCAATAGACTCTGATTTGCGGTTTTCCATTGCCTCTAGCGTGAAAACAATATTGCCTTTTGGCGTCATTAGTTCAAGGCTATCACCGACAAGAAACTTATTTTTTACTTCTACTTCAGCCATGTCACCACGACGTTTGCCAGTGAATTCACCAACAAACTGTTGAGCATCAGAGACTGAGTAACCGTAATCGTAGTTTTGGTAAGTATCGTGTGTATGACGGCGTAGGAAGCCTTCAGTGTAGCCACGGTGAGCTAGGCTTTCTAGTGTACCCATTAGGCTTTCATCGAATGGTCGACCTGCTACAGCATCATCAATTGCTTTACGATAAACTTGAGCGGTACGTGCGCAGTAGTAGAACGATTTAGTACGACCTTCAATTTTCAATGAGTGAACACCCATCTTAGTTAAGCGTTCAACGTGCTGAACCGCTCGTAGGTCTTTAGAGTTCATGATGTAAGTACCATGCTCATCTTCGTAAGCCGCCATTTTTTCTTCTGGACGGTGCGCTTCAGAAAGCAGAACGACTTCATCTGTTGGTTTGCCGCGACCAATTGTGGTTTCAGGGCGCTCGTCTTGTACTTCGACAGGCTGTGCTTCAGTCGGGTCGAATTTCTCTACGATATCACCAGCGTCGTTTTCTTTACCCTCTTCAACTTTGTATTCCCAGCGGCATGCGTTAGTGCAAGTGCCTTGGTTAGGGTCACGTTTGTTGATATAGCCAGAAAGTAGGCAACGACCAGAGTAAGCCATGCATAATGCACCGTGAACGAATACTTCAAGCTCAGTTTCAGGGCAATGCTCACGAATTTCTTCGATTTCTTCTAGAGATAGCTCGCGAGAAACGATCACACGCTCCACGCCATTCGCTGCCCAGAACTTAACGGTCGCCCAGTTTACAGCGTTCGCTTGTACAGAAAGGTGAATTGGCATTTCTGGGAAAGCTTCACGAACCATCATAATTAGGCCTGGATCTGACATGATCAATGCATCAGGACCCATCTCTACGATTGGCTTAAGATCACGGATGAACGTTTTTAGCTTCGAGTTGTGTGGTTGAATGTTACATACCACATAAAGCTTTTTGCCTAGGGCGTGGGCTTCATCGATACCGATTTTTAGGTTCTCGTGGTTAAACTCGTTGTTACGTACGCGAAGGCTGTAGCGAGGTTGGCCAGCGTAAACTGCATCTGCCCCGTAGGCGAATGCGTAACGCATGTTTTTCAGGCTGCCCGCTGGAGATAGTAGCTCAGGCACGAATGCTTTCTCAGTTGTCATTGCTCAATTCTCTTTTATCTGATCACAAGTCAGGCCAATTCCACCTAATGGAAATGGGGCGCAAATTTTACGTCAAAATGTGAACTGTGACTAGGGTAATTGTGCTTCAGATAGAAAAACGCCCTCAAAAAAAGTGAGGGCGTTATGGTTAACCTTTATACAAAATTAAGCGTTAGGATTCGGTAAGCCGCCTAGCGCATCGTATAGGTTGGGAAGGAAAGCACTGAACTCTCCACACATTAGAGAGAAGTCTGCATCAAATCGAGCTGCTTGATCTTCACGTGGAATATCATCGTTTTGATCTTTCAATTCATCAGAGAATTTTAGACGTTTGATGCCTGCATCTTCCGTCATAATGAACTCAATACGATCTTGCCAATTAAGCGCAAGTTTCGTCACGACTTTATCCGCAGCGATGTGGTTGCGGATTTCATCAGTGGTTAGCTCTTGCTTCTTACAGCGAATCACACCACCTTCTTCAAGTACGGATTTTAGCTCAGCTTCGTCCATCATGCTGATACCTTGAGGTGTGTCACCGCTTTTCACCCACTCGGTTAGCGTAGTTTCAATCGCCACTTCTGGAATAGCAGGAACAACAGGTAAACTACCCATGGTTTTACGAAGCAATGCTAATACATCTTCTGCTTTTTTATAGCTGCTTGCATCAACAAGGATAAAACCTTCTTTTGGCATGATGAGCACGTGAGTATGGCTGCTGCGGCTGAATGCGCGCGGCAGTAAATCCATTACGATGTCATCTTTCAGGTTGTCTTTCTCTTTCTTCTTCAGAGGACGACCTTCTTGCGCTTCCATTGCTTCTACTTTTGCATTCAATGATTCTTTGATCACAGAGGCAGGTAGCATTTTCTCTTCTTTCTTGGCGCAAATCAGAATGCGGTTTTCTGACACGTGAGTCATCATATCGCCATGTCTACCCATTGCACTGACCCAGCCAAATTTCTGTTTGTCTTGACTGCCACACGGGGTGAATTGGAATTCAGACAGCTGAGTTTCTAGTTGTTCGGCGTTAAAAGTAACCTCGCGGTTAACGCGGTATACCAGACAGTTTTTAAACCACATAAATCTTCTCTAGGCTTGATGACAAGGGACTAATCATAGGGAATTTTTGTGCTGATGTCTTAATAGAAATGAAAAATATCCGAATGAACCTCAAAAGAAAGTTATATGAAAATTTGTTTTCAAAGGTCACAAAAGTGTCATAATTGGTAGTGATAATGCTTATGCAAAGAGAGGCGCTTTGTCTCTTAAATTCATTAGCTCAACGAACATAAGGTTACTCAATTATGTCTAGAAGGATTCTGGTTGTTGAAGACGAAGCTCCTATTCGCGAAATGCTGTGCTTCGTACTTGAGCAGAAAGGTTACCAAGCGGTAGAAGCGGAAGATTACGATACTGCAGTAACCAAACTGGCTGAACCCTTCCCTGATTTAGTTTTACTGGATTGGATGTTACCAGGCGGTAGTGGCATTAACTTCATCAAACATATGAAGCGAGAGGAATTAACGCGCAACATTCCAGTTGTGATGCTTACCGCTCGTGGTGAAGAAGAAGATAAAGTGCGCGGTTTAGAAGTCGGTGCGGATGACTACATTACTAAGCCATTCTCTCCTAAAGAGTTGGTTGCACGCCTAAAAGCGGTGATTCGTCGCGTTACCCCTACTGCACTAGAAGATGTAATTGATGTACAGGGATTGAAGCTTGACCCTGTATCGCACCGTGTTACGGCTAATGATGCGCCATTAGACATGGGCCCAACAGAATTTAAGATGCTTCATTTTTTCATGACGCATCAAGAACGCGTATACAGCCGTGAGCAGCTATTAAACAATGTTTGGGGCACTAACGTGTATGTCGAAGACCGTACGGTCGATGTCCATATTCGCCGTCTGCGTAAAGCATTGGAAGCTGCAGGGCATGATAAGCTGATCCAAACTGTTCGTGGTGCTGGATACCGCTTCTCGACGAAGGCATAAATTAACACGCAGCTTATCGGTACCATTTCTGGAGTTATGAGTGGTTGAAAGATTAACGTGGAAAAAGCTGGCCTGGGAGCTGGCTTTTTTTTACACCCCATGGGTGATAGTAGGTTGGATATTCGGTTATATGCCGTGGTTGCTTTTGGCAGCTACGGCATTGCAGCTTGTGTGGCATTTGCATAACCAAGTACGTTTATCTTCTTGGTTATGGGATGAAAAACGCCTCACGCCACCGTCTGGTAGCGGTAACTGGGAATCTTTGTTCAATGGGTTGTATCGCTTACAACAGCGCCAACGCCGCAAACGAAAAGAGCTTACTAATCTTATTCGTCGATTCAGAAATGGTGCAGAATCGCTACCCGATGCGGTAGTGGTATTCCGTGCTGAAGGCAATATTGTTTGGTGCAACAAGCTGGCTCAGCACTTACTGGGCTTCCATTGGCCAGAAGATTCAGGTCAACCTATCTCCAATCTCATTCGTACACCTGATTTTATCAAGTACCTCAACAAGAAAGACTTCTCAGAGCCATTAGAAATGCGTTCACCACTCAACGTCGAACGCATGCTGGAATTGCGTATCGTACCGTATACCGAGGGTGAGCACTTGATGGTAGTGCGTGATGTGAGCCAATTAAAACAACTTGAGGGAATGCGTCGCAACTTCTTCGCCAACGTATCTCATGAACTGCGTACACCAATGACGGTGCTACAAGGTTATTTGGAGATGACTGAAGACCCTGATATGGTCGTGGGTCCAATGTGGAGCAAAGCTCATGGTGTCATGACGGAGCAGCTTAACCGCATGAACAGTTTGGTGAACCAACTACTGACACTATCTAAAATTGAAGCGGCACCTATGCATGAGCTTGAGGAAGTCGTGAATGTGCCTGCGATGCTTGAAGTGCTAGAAAAAGAGGCGGTTAGCCTTAGTGGGGACAACCAACATAAATTGAAATTTGATGTTGATGCTAGCCTACGCGTGTTGGGCGATGATGACCAGTTACGTAGTGCTATCTCTAACCTCGTTTATAATGCCGTCAAATACACACCGCCTGGTGCGAACATTAATGTTCGTTGGTTCCAGACCTCTCAAGGCGCATGCTTAGAGGTGGAAGATAGTGGTGATGGTATTGAACCTCAGCACCTCCATCGACTTACTGAGCGTTTTTATCGAGTGGATAAAGCAAGATCACGTGATACTGGTGGAAGCGGTTTAGGGCTTGCCATTGTAAAACACGCGCTGAGTCACCATGACTCTCATTTAGAAATTCACAGTGAAGTAGGCGTGGGTAGTAAGTTTTCTTTCGTATTGCCTGAGCGTTTGGTGGTGAAATAATGGCTTTACGATTAGCAAAAACATTCAGTTTATTCGCGCTTGTTTGTTCTTTTATGGCTGCCGCTCAAGATAAACCATTGCCGAGTTATCATAAAACGACGGGGATTGTCGGGAACTTGCTCTCTGTTGGCTCCGATACACTTGCGGGTATGACAACGCTTTGGGTTGAAGAGTTTAAATCCATTTACCCGAATATTAATGCGCAAGTCCAAGCGTCTGGCTCTTCTACTGCCCCTCCAGCATTGACCGAACAAACAGCTCAGTTTGGTCCCATGAGTCGCCCTATGCGTTTAAGAGAGATAGAAGCGTTTGAACGTGAACATGGCTACAAGCCAACGGCGCTTAGGGTAGCCATCGATGCAATCGGTATTTTTGTTCATCAAGATAATCCAATTCAAGGTCTTAACTTTAGTCAATTAGATGCTTTGTTTTCCGCCACGCTACGCTGTGGCGAAAGTCAATTTGTAACAAACTGGCAGCAACTCGGTCTTGAATCACAGTGGGCAAAGCGAAACGTACAGTTGTTTGGTCGTAACTCCGTTTCTGGAACTTATGGTTACTTCAAAAGCAATGCCTTGTGTGGCGGCGATTTCAAGACCCGAGTTAACGAGCAGCCAGGCTCCGCGTCAGTTGTGCAAGCTGTAGCGTCAACCATCAGTGGAATTGGTTATTCCGGTGTCGGTTATCGAGTGGCAGGCGTGCGCTTAGTCCCTGTGGCTAAAATGGGAAATGACTACGTGACTCCAACGCGAGAACATATTGTTAGTGGTAAGTACCCACTATCACGTTACTTATATGTTTACGTGAATAAGCACCCTGATTACCCATTAACACCAATTGAAGCTGAATTTATTCGCTTTATCTTTTCTGCTCAGGGACAAGCGTTGGTTGAGAAAGATGGTTATGTGCCCATTACGGCAGATTTTGCAGAAGAAGAGTTAAAAAAAGTCGGCCTGTAAGCCGACTTTTTATTTAGGTATGGACAGTACGAGATCAGAAAGTGAGTGTCCACTTCGCGCTGTCCCAACGTTCTTGTTCTTCCTGTAAATCCGCGTGAAGTAATTTATTGTTTTCTAGCCATGCTTCATCTGTGCAGGTGAGAATCCATTTGTCATTTCTGATAGATAAGGTGATATCAGGCAATGGATCTTCATTACGCTGCCCATTTAATACGATAGAAAGTCGTAATATTTTGATGAGGCTTATAACGTCACTCTGTTTATAGAGGTTGAAATCTGGTAGTTCTTGCAATTTGAGCGCTTTACGCTGGAAGCGAGCTAATGTTGCAAGCACTAATTGCTGCTCACGGTTGAAGCCTTGTAGGGTGGAGTGCAACAGAATATAAAAAGAGTGGCGATGGAAACTACGCAAGTTGATACTTAATCCGACTTCATGAAGCAACGCTGCCCACTCTAGTAAGTCAAATAATTCACTCTTTTTCTTAATGCCTAGTTCAGAGCGTACCTGACATAACATCTCACGTGCATGACCCTTCACACGAGCGGCATGCTCTAAGTCGACTCGGTGCTTGTTGGCTAAATTTTCTGTGGTGCGCATGCGAATATCGGAGCGTGCAAAACGTTCTTCCATTTCGTACAACAGGCCTTCGCGTAGAGCACCATCGGAGAAAAACATTTGCTCAATGCGAAGCGCTTTGAAAATCGCGGACAAAATCGCTACGCCTGCTGCGAATACGGGTTTACGTTCTTCTGTTAGACCCGTCAGCTCAATATCTTCAATTGAATCAAATTTACACAGAGTTTCGATAAGTGTATCCAGTCGACTCGCTGTGATCAGGCCATCTTCAAAACCTAATCCTATTAGCACTTCTTGAATCGCTTTGATGGTTCCTGATGAGCCGAGAGCAATATCCCAGCCCTTTTTACGATATGTTGAAGCGATGGACTCGAGTTTTTGTTCGGCAGCTAACATCGCCTTGCTGAAGTTTTTTCCTGACAGTTTGCCGTTTTTAAAGTATTGCTCTGTAAAACTGACGCATCCCATCTGTTTACTGTTGAGAAGCTCAGGCTCAAATTCTTGTCCAATAATCATCTCGGTACTGCCGCCTCCGATATCGATGACTAGTTTGGAGTTGGATTCTACTTGAGTATGCGCGACGCCTAAGTAAATCAGGCGGGCTTCTTCTTCTCCAGGGATAATTTCTATTGGGAAAGGCATCACTTCTTTCGCACGCTCGATGAAAAGGTGGGCATTTTTAGCGCGTCTTAGTGTGTGTGTGGCGGCGATACGTACATTTGACTCATCAAGCCCTTGCAGCCTCTCAGCGAACATGGCTAAGCATTCTAGCGCACGCTCCATTGCGGCGTGACTTAAGTTCAATTCACTGTCGAGTCCTGATGCTAAGCGAACACGTTGTTTATGACGACTAACCAGTTGTAGGTCACTGCCAACAACTTTGGCCACCACCATATGGAAACTGTTTGAGCCGAGGTCTATCGCGGCAATGTAGCGAGTATCTTGTTCAAGTATTTGAGGCATCTGAATTTTGTTTTCTAGTTTGCTTTTCTATATTTTTAAGATAGTCATAGATAGCGATTTGAGAGCGAACTTTTTTGCGATTACCTCGTGGTACGTAAGCGTTACTCATTTCTTTATCTATTAAACGAGCCTTTACTGTATCGGTAAAATGGATATTCGTTATATCAATAATTCTCTGTTTCAAACGTGGATCACGGACTGGTACTGCTACCTCGATACGGTGATCAATATTTCTTGTCATCCAGTCTGCGGAGGAGATATAAACTTGCGGATCGCCATCATTGTGGGTGATCACCACGCGAGGGTGCTCAAGAAAGCGGTCAACAATACTGATGATGCGAATATTGTCGCTGATCCCCTCAATGCCCGGTACTAATGAGCACATACCTCGAATGATCATGTTTATTTTTACACCGGAAGTACTTGCTCCATAAAGCTTATTGACGATGCCTTTATCGACTAGGTTATTGACCTTGATCGTAAGAGCGGCTTTTTTCCCTAGCTTGGCATTCGCAATTTCATTATCAATTAAGCGGTAGATTTGGGTTCGAGAATTACGAGGAGATACCATAAGGTGATTGAACTTCACTGGTCGGTATGGATTCTCAATGTAACCGAAGACATTACGGACTTCATTAGTGATTTCTTGATCTGCCGTAAGCAGGGAGAAGTCGGTATAAATTCGTGCCGTCTTCTCATGGAAGTTGCCTGTGCCGATGTGTGCGTAGCGAATAATTTCTTCACCTTCGCGGCGGCTAATCATCAGTAGCTTTGAGTGAATCTTAAGACCAGGCGCACCAAAGATGACGTGCACACCCGCTTCGGTTAATACTTTTGACCATTCGATATTGGCTTCTTCATCAAAGCGAGCTTGCAGTTCGACGACCACAGTGACATTTTTGCCGTTGTGCACCGCATCAATTAAAGAGTTCATCAAGCGAGAATCTTTCGCGACGCGATAAATGTTAATCTTGATACTAAGTACTTTGGGATCGAAGGAGGCTTGGCGCACTAACTCACTAATATGGTCAAAAGTGTGGTAGGGATAATAGAGCAGAATATCTTTCGCTTTAATCGCGTCAAAGCTGTTGGCATAACCTTCGAAATCGGCACATTTCATTGGCGGGAGAGGTTTATTTTCAAGATATTCTCGTCCAACATTTGGAAAGCCGATGAAGTCTTTAAAGTTGTGATAGCGTCCGCCGGGGATAAGGTTATCGTAGTTAGAGATATTAAGTTTGTTACACAGAAACTCTAACATTTGAGGCTGCATATCGCGTTCGTAGACGAAGCGAACGGGCTTTGCTGTCAGTCGCTGATTGACACCCTCTGACATTTGTTCAAGCAAGCTGTACTCGATTTCATTGCGTAAATCGTATTCAGCGTCACGCGTCATTTTCATCGCATAGCCGCTAAGCTCATCATAATCAAAAAAGCCTTTGAACAGCTCGTCCAAACAGTGGCGGATAATATTATCAAGTAAGATGATGGTTTTTCGACGCTTTCCTTTCTGTTCTGGTACCATCACAAAGCGGGGAAGGTGATCGGTCGGAATTTCGATCAGAGCGTACTGGTAATGTTCTTCTTTACGCAGTTCTACGGCGATGTAAGCGTACTCGTCTTTGAGAAATTGCAGAACATCGATCTCGTCTTTCATTAGGAGGGGAGTGATATGCGGCATTACCTCTCTACGGAAGTATTTTGCGATCCACTTTTGTTGCGATTCATCCAGTTGTTGTTCGTTGACCAAGAAAATGCGACGTCGTGCCATTTCTCGAATCAATTCGCTGTAAAGCTCATCAAATTGTTCGTTAAGCTTCAGTGCTTTCGACTGCATTTTGGTTAACAGTCGTTTAGGGCTATCACTGCCACCGCGCTCTTGGCTGATTAGGATTCTGCGCTTCACGTCCGCAAAGCGTACTTTGTAAAATTCATCTAAATTGTTGGAAAAGATCCCAAGAAAGCGAATACGTTCGATCAAAGGGACGGTTTTATCGGCAGCTTCTTGTAATACTCGTTCGTTGAAAGACAACCAACTCAGCTCTTTTTCTATATATAGTTTTTCTGCGCTCATAAC
>NZ_JAWOUO010000028.1:0-12383 GCF_033339435.1 Vibrio sp. 378 | reverse complement strand
TAAAACGGATTGGGATATTCTGAGACGTGTTTTTCCGTAGCGACTACTTCCATATTTTCTCCAAAGTACATAACGCCCTGTTAAGGTGTGAGCAACGCAATACCGAAGCTTCCGCATACCACCTTAACCACTAAAACCAACGCATGGTAAAAATGCCACGCGTTGCGAATCACTCTTAAACAGTTTGTTAGTCGCGAGGCACCGAGCGACAATTTTAAGCCGAACTAAGCTTTGCGAACAACAAACTTTATGTGCTCTGATGCATTTGAGTCAGGCGTAGTCTCAAAGCGACTACTCAATGAAACCACTTGGAACAAACAACGCCGCAGAAAACGAACTGACAACACCAAAAGGCGCTTTTGAAAAGCTAATCTCACAGTGCGGACTTTCAACGAAGTCACTGAAACCACGTGGAATTTACAACACCAGAGAAAACGTCATTTCAGCGAGTAAATCGGCTATTGTACCGACAAACTCACCGAGCGGAGTTGCAACCAAAAATAGACTCTCGATTGCCCTACTCTATAAGCACCAAAGAACAAAACAACCGCTAGGACAGGTACAAAACTTTGGACTTAAAACAGCTAGAACTAAGCTCTGATGATCTACGATTAATCGGTGTACCAAGCAAACAGCTGCAAAATTTTAAGCTCATAAACATGATTTTGATTGCTAGCTTTTTCTGGCGACTAACGCCGCATTAAGGTGTGAGCGGCGCTTGGCTATCCTTGAGCGAAGCGAAAACGCCAAGCGTTGCGAATCACTCTTAAATGCTTTGTTATGTAAATTAATTCAGCGCAATGTAGACACTAACTTTGCTAGCACTTTCATAGTGCTCAAAATCTGTTGTATATGCCCTTTCATGTTCACAGCTCTGAGAGCTAAAGTAAGACCAAACCGACTGCCACGCAGAAATAACGGCAGCAGGAAACTCACCTTCGGATTCAAACTTTAGGTAAGAGCCAGAAAGTACAGATACTGATGACAGTTCAACATTTGAAGATGAGATTTCGTCCGAACCCATTAATACGTCAAAGTATCCATTCACATCTGACTCATAATTACAGTAAACACTATATGCTCTGGCTCCAGCCTGATAATCAATGACTAGATTTGAGTCGACATACTCAACATGCTTTGGAATGTTAGCCGTCTCGGGGGTCATTTCAATTTCATTGCGGGTTCTTAGGATTAGACCTTGGACTTCAAACCCTTTTACTTCAACGACTTCCATTTTTTACTCCATTTACATAACGCCCTGTTAAGGTGTGAGCAACGCAATACCGAAGCTCCCGCATAACACCTGAAACACTGAATGCAACGCATGGTGAAAATGCCACGCGTTGCGAATCACTCTTAAACAGATTGTTATAGCGCAATGTCACCTTAAACCTATACTTTCCATCAAGTTAGAGTAATTTGACAGAAAGGCTCTGTTTTGGGAAATAAATCGCATGACGTCACCTTCAGGCACTTGCCTAATTTCATAACGAACCATTTCTTGATTCTTATTAACTTTCAGTTTCGAGACAACTTTTTCACCATGATTAGGTGCCCAAACTTCAAACAATGGGAAATCAATATTCAAAATATTCCTAGCTTTATCATCAAATGTGAATTGCTCACCAAAATGCTGGTACGTTAACCAAGTATCAACTGAACCGTAAACACGCTCAAAGAAATCCAAAGGATTTGATGAAACTAATCTCCCTCCCCAAGAAAACAAACTAAATACATATCGAACGCCTTCTGATTCTTTACTAATAAGTTGGAAGGTGGGTAGATAGTATAAGACACCTTTCGTTAGTCCAAATATAGAAATAGGAGTGTTAGCCGAATTAAAAATATGGCATGAGACTTTTGCATTTTCATCAGAGAGTTCAATGCTCTTCATTACAGCAGGTATAGATTTCGACCAAAACACATTGCCTAAAGCTACTTGCTCCATATTAGCTATTAGCTCTAACCATTGCTGTGAAAATTGTGGGGATATCATCTTAGTTAAATAAAAAGATGAACCGCCCTCAATGTACATCGCTTTTTTTATTAGATCATCATCAGAGACGAGGTCACGATTTTCAGTAAATCGCCCATTCCGCAAAGATACTTTTATATTCCAACTATCACTGATGTTTTTGAGTTTCTCTGGATAACCAATTTCGGCGTCATCATATGAAAAACCAGAATGCGGCATTGCTACTAAAAAGTTTTCATCGAGTTGATCTAATTCATCGTCCCAATCAATTGCCTCTTTCAGTTTACTCGCTTCTAGCTCACAGAGTGTTAACAGTGGTGATGAGAACACTATATATATAGCATATGGGTATATAACCCTTTTGTCGCTCTTATCGTGATCACAAGTAAGCAAAAAGTGATCTATTACTCCAACTTTCTTCAACGCATCAGAGATTTTAGTAATATTACGCTCTCTCTCAAACTCACTCCTATAGAAATAAATTTTTTGCATCGGAGAATAACTAATAGGATTAAGATCTGGAGCAGTATCTACCTCTAGTGACGAAATTGGATTTCCAAGCTCATCAATTTCTAGTTGGATACCTTTAGTATGATATGGGGTGATTTTTAAGTATTCAGAAAATGGAACTTTTAGTTCATGCCAAGTTGTCGAAACTAACATCGCTCTTATTGACTTAGGCTCAACACCAAGCTGAAAACTTAATATAGAAAGATACTTGAATAACTCATGTATCCCTTGACGTGCGGCCTGGTCACTTTTTTTCAGTTCAATGACTACGTATTGGCCATACTCGTCTTTTGCTAGAATATCGATTCTACCGCCTGCTCCAAAATCATTTGATAATCGGAATTCTGTTTCAATCAAAGTTAACCCGGATTCAAGAACTTCTAAGTTACTAGCCAGTTTATCTCGAATCACATTTTCATTTATAGACACAAATTATTCTCCTACTATGCGCTATAACGCCCTGTTAAGGGGTGAGCAACGCAATACCTAAGCCGCCGCATACCACCTTAAACACCAAAATGAACGCATAGTAAAAATGCCACGCGTTGCGAATCACTCTTAAACAGTTTGTTAGTCGCAAGGCACCGAGCGACAATTTTAAGCCGAACTAAACTTTGCGAACAACAAACTTTATGTGCTTTGATGCATTTAAGTCAGGCGTAGTCTCAAAGCAGCTACTCAATGAAACCACTTGGAACATAAAACGCCGTAGAAAACGGACTGACAACACAAAAAAGCGCTTTTGGAAAACCAATCTAACAGTGCGGACTTTCAACAAAGTCACTGAAAGCACGTGGAACTTACAACACCAGAGAAGACGACTTTTCAGCGAGTAGATCTGCTTTTGAACCAACAAACTCACCGGGCAGAATTGCAACCAAGAACAGACGCTCGATTGCTCTGCTCTGTCAGCACCAAAGAACAAAACAACCGCTAATACACTTACAAAGCTTTGGACTTAAAACAGCTGAAAATGAGTTTGGACCAACAACGATGAACCTGTGAACCGAACGATCAGCAGCCAAGTTTTGAGCTTAGAAACATGATTTTGATTGCTAGCTTTTTCTGGCGACTAACGCCGCATTAAGGTGTGAGCAGCGCTTGGCTATACTTGAGCGAAGCGAAACTGCCAAGCGTTGCGAATCACTCTTAAATGCTTTGTTATAGCGATTTTCCGACAGGCATACCAAACCTATAATAAAGCTAATTATCAATAGATTAAGCCTATTTTATATTAGGTTTATTTATGATAAACCATAACTCTGACTTACACTATTGATGGAGGCGATATGTCAGAAGATAACTATATTACATGTGATGACTGCGGTACCGAATATCCAGAAGAAGATGGCTATTGTGTATATTGTGATGAAACTAGACCACCTAAAGGTGCTGAATGCGAGTTTTGTGAAAATCCAGCTACTAGTTACGTCCAAGATCACCCTGTTTGTGACGACCATTATGAAGATGCGTACCCGATAGACTAACCGACCTCTGACGCCCTAATATATTTGTGTTAGGGCTCTCAATCTTCGCTATAACGCCGCATTAAGGTGTGAGCGACGCTTGGCTATACTTGAGTGAAGCGAAACCGCCAAGCGTTGCGAATCACTCTTAAATGCTTTGATATGTGCGTACTAAAGACATTGGTACGAACCTAATTCCGTTGAACTCGGCTTCTTCACCTGTTGCTACGAAACCATTACGATTGTAGAACTCAACAGCATTCACCGATGAACGCAGGCTAACTTCACGAGCATCTGTCTGATTGAGCAAATGATTCAATAAAGCACGACCTAAACCTGAACCTTGCTGTGAATTAGCAACAAATAAATGTGTTAGATAATTCCCATCACGTAAAGCAGCAAAACCAAGGACTTCCCCATTTGATACGGCCTTAACGGATGAAAACTTCTCATGGTCAAAAGTTGTCACTAGGTCAGGTAAAACTCTGTCCTTATATTCTTGCTTTCCCTGCTCATTAAACAATGGAAGCACATCCTTGTCTGAGACCTCTGAAACAAGCCTTGTCACTGCTTCTAAGTCCGATTTTAGGACCTTCTGAATTTCCATATTCCCTCCGAGCACATAACGCCGCATTAAGGTGTGAGCGACGCTTGGCTATACTTGAGCGAAGCGAAAATGCCAAGCGTTGCGAATCACTCTTAAATGCTTTGTTAAGCGATATTTACGTTGAACGCATCAATTTGCTCACAATACCATGGAATTACTTTTTTACGAGAAATAGAAGCTCCCCCCAAATTCATGTATTGCAAGTCCGTACTTTGTTTTTCTTTTTGGTATTCTTCATCATTATAGAGGAAGAACTTAAAGCAAGTAGTAAAATACTCAGGGTAAACATCACGGTAGTAATCTTTCGATATGTTTTGAATAGAGAATTCCTCTTCAAACTCATTATAAGTATATTTACCATCTTTCAACATTTTGAAAGATACTGTTGACTTAACTTTTATAATTGAAAGAAAACAAATTACAGGCAAGTAGTTGATGGTATTCTCACTTACTGATGCATAATATATAGCTAAGTTAGTATACGCCCTTTCCATATCACGCAGTGTTAGATTATAGTACTCAGCATAGCATGCGAAAATTCGACATATATCATCTCCATTTTTAGTTAACCAATCAGGAAAGTCTAAAGCGCGATACAAGTAAGATGAGTACTGGAGATAATCATTAGTTTGATTATAGCCATGACGTCTCGGTAAACTAGCCTCTAAATGTATGAATTTTTTCAGGTAAGTGGCAGCATCTATTTCTCCGTAAACGCTACGAATTGACTCTTGAAGCTGTTTTTTATTAATTGTTAACACGAAAACTACATTTTTAGCTGAAAACAAATGTTTGATTTTTTCGATGGTCTCTACGGCATAACTAGGACGACAACGATCTAATTCATCAACAATAATTAGCAAAGGGAATCCCTGAGCATTTCTAATTTTCGTACCCAGTTCTTCGATATTTTTGTTGAATACCTCAATTGAGTTTTTATCGACTTCATGATTATTCAAACGGTCTAAAATAACATTAGAAACTAGATCACCACTATCTTTTGAGATGTCCTTTGCTACATCTTGTAACTCCTCAATATCAGAGTCCTTTATAGCGCCCAAAGTTGCAGTCTTTACTGCGACTTTTGCCGTCCAACCCACAAGTCTTTTACCTACATTAACCGCTTTACTTTTTAGTTGCCCCTTTGAGCTGATTATCTCATCATTTTCCGAAAACTCTGTATCCGTAAATGAAAATACTTCTCCAGCAATATCTAGGAAAGGATCGTTGCTATAGTCATTCTTGAATGCGTCAAAGCAAACTGTTTTTATACCTTGATTTTTTAGATGGAGACGCCACATTCTTATAAAAGTACTTTTTCCTTCTCCCCAATTAGCATCTAGCGATATAACTAAGTTATCTTCAACATTTCGAATAAGGTTGGTTAATTTTTCCGCAAATTTCTCTCTTTCAAAAAGATCACTAGAGAACGGAGAGTCCTCATTAATTTCTAGCTCTGGAACTATAAGTTTCATATAAATCCTCTTTATCGCTTAACGCCCTGCTAAGGGGTGAGCAACGCAATACCGAAGCTGCCGCAAACCACCTTAATCACTAAATTCAACACATAGTAAAAATGCCACGCGTTGCGAATCACTCTTGAGCAGTTTGTTAGGTTTTTACTCAAATAGTTCGTTAAACTTATCTGTATCCCACATAGAAACAATTGGTGAGTCTGATACTACCGCTTTACTAAAGCCATACTTTTCATTTTGACTAACGAAAGCTATAGGAGCATTTTTATAAAGTAAGGCTACTGAGTTACCATCAGCCGACCATAAGAAGCTAAAATCTTGCTCTGCTGTTTTTGCGATAACTGCTACTTCAGAAGCTAGACCTTCATGTAATTGCGGCGGTTCTCCTGCCCTCATTTTCTGTTTCCAAGCGTCCTCGGATACAGGAGCATACTGAATGTATGCGACAGCGTCTCGTTCTGGCTTTTGAGTCCCTGGCTTAGTTAAGTAAAGCACTCCAGATTGGTCAAACTCATCGAGAATTGCATAACGATCAGACACTTTATTATATGAGCTTAAAAACAAACCCTCAGACATTACTACTCCTGACATCAAAGTACACAAGATAAATATTACTTGCTTCATGTTACTCCGAAAACCTAACGCCGCATTAAGGTGTGAGCAACGCGACCACCAACCTTAACCATATCACCGTATACACAAAACCCAACCTTTACACCAAAAGTGCCAAGCGTTGGGAATCACTCTTGAATGCTTTGTTATGCGTCTGATTCAACTAGCGAGAATACCCCATCACCTACTTTTTTAGTCAACTCTTGTGCAAAGTGTTCCGTGTTGCTTATGAGCTTGTTTACTAGACAAAATGTATCATCAATGGATAAGCGATCTAGTAAATAGTTCGTTCGCTTATGCTTTACTTTTATTGCAGTACCCTGTTCAAAAATTTCGATTTCAGGTTCAAGGTGTGTCAACTCAGAGTGAGCCACCATTTTATTTCGATACTCTTGCAACAAAATACTATGTATATCTCTTTCTTGAACCGTTAGCGTCTTGAGAGATTTCTTAGGCAGTTCATTTGGAACGCCTTTTGTTGGTTCCTTGTTTCCGGAAAAAGGCTTGCAATAAGAAACTATAAAGGCGATTTCTGCGGCGCTTTTTATTAGTGGTTCATCGCTATTAACGTATAAATTGAGGTAGTCTTTAGCCTCCTTTAGATCTGTAATAGACTTCATATAACGAATTAATTGCTTGTGCATTTTTTCTCCTGGCGCATAACGCCCTGTTAAGGTGTGAGCAACGCAATACCGATGCTCCCGCATACCACCTTAAACACTAAAGCCAACGCATAGTAAAAATGCCACGCGTTGCGAATCACTCTTAAACAGTTTGTTAGTTTTATTGTTGGCGACTCAGTAACAAGCTTGCTCCAGACATAGCCAAAAAAGTTGCACAACCTCTATTGAAACGCTTTGCCATTTTCGGCTTCGTAAACCACTGCCTTAGGTACATTCCAAATATCGCATAAATCGATATTGCACCCAGTTCTAAAATTAAGAACGTAGCCCCTAAAGCGAAGAACTGTTTATTTACACTCGCTGAAACATCGACGAACTGTGGTAGAAAGGCGGTAAAGATTAAGATCGCCTTTGGATTACCGGCGGCTAGCAGAAATTCTTGTTTAGCCAAACCTAATCGGTTGCGAGTATTTTCTAGTTCAGAAACAGGACTTGCTTCCGAACGCCAAAGATTAAAGGCAATCCACAACAAGTAAGCCGCGCCCACAATTTTGATCGTTAGAAATAGAGTCTCAGAAGCATAGAGCACGACTGCTAAGCCAGAAGCAGCCAAAGCAATCATTACAGCGAATGCAGCAATACGACCAAGCCCAGCAATAAAAGCAGACTTGAAACCGTAACAACGAGCATTGTTCATGGACAATAGATTGTTTGGACCAGGAGTCATATTGAGCGCAAAACACGCAGGTATAAAGAACAATAACTTCCAGATTTCCACAATATTTCCTCCATAAAACTAACGCCTTGTTAAGGGGTGAGCAACGCAATACCAAAGCCACCGCACACCACCTTAATCACTTAAACCAACGCATAGTGAAAGTGCCACGCGTTGCGAATCCCTCTTGAACAGTTTGTTAAACGCACATATCACGCGCCTAATTAAATATTGCTCCACGACCTTCTTGAACTGATAGTTCACCGTACTCTATAGCTTGGTTTACTTTTTTGTAAGGCAAATACACGACAATAGAATAGCCAGAATTATGATCAAGATTAACGGCTATTGCGTCTGAAGCCTTACCTGAAGGAAGCATAATACGAACATCGTAAACTACCGCGGTGGTGCTATATTGTCGATTTGCAGCTGCTTTAAGAAAGGCAGAATTGAGCAAATCAATGATCTCGGATGAAGGTGGGTATTCGCTCCCTTCGAAGACCGATACATCAACAACCTCTCCAGTTAAAGTCATCGCTGCACCATATGGATGAAACTCTCCATACTCAGCTAACATTTTTTCCGCAAAAGGCAGCACCGAGTCAAATAAGTGTTGGGTGTCTTCTTTCCCTTTACCCAAATTGCCTCCAATACAAAATGAACTAAAACATAACAGCAAAGCTATCAAACTCAATTTCACCTGATTAGCCTCCATATGTCGTTTAACGCCCTGCTAAGGGGTGAGCAACGCAATACCTAAGCCGCCGCAAACCACCTTAATCACTAAATTCAACGCATAGTAAAAATGCCACGCGTTGCGAATCCCTCTTGAGCAGTTTGTTAGCTGTGTTTTACAACACGAGCTTTGCTCCCAACATACCAAGAGCTGCGATAGCTACCATCGTAAACCAAAGGTAAATCATAAAAGATAGGGATAACGAAAATAAACCTCTCACAGCTTTATCTGAGTTTGCACCTTCATCGTGCTGTAAGAAGTACGCTAGTTCTGCGGTAGGTATTGATCCAGCAAAGCTCTTAAATTTGAACTTTACCATCATCAAGCCCATTGAGACTGGAAGACTAGATACTAATAAAATGATTCCCACCGAAATCCAGACATTCTCAGGGGATTCATTACCTAAAACTACTGCTGCCCCGATCAACACTAAAAGCATTCCCAGAAAGCCCTTAAAAGATGACAACAATGAGTCTCTTGTTTTTATATACAGCCAGAATAGCGGCTTATCGAATTTTCTCATTTTTCCCTCAAACAGCTAACGCCCAATTAAGTAGTGAGCAACGCAATATAAAAGCTGCCGCATTGCGCCTTAAACACAAAACGCACTGCAAACCATAACTACCACGCGTTGCGAATCTGCTTAAATTGTTTGTTATGCGATTTGTACGCAAACGCTAAATTGGCTAACGAAAACATTACCTTAAACATGGAAAACTACAAACGCGTAGATAACTTTTTGTGATTCAAGAACCAACGGAATCAACATTTCTTGAAAGGCTTCCCACGAGCACAGAACACGACTTTAAAGCGACGATTTGGCTTTTGCTTGTAAGAAACTAAACGAGCCAAAATATCAACAAACACCAGCTTTCCGTAAACTTGCCCTTTCCACACTTTACGCCCGAAAAACTTTCCCCGACCAAATACAATTTTGAATGAGGCAACTTCACGAACTTTTGCATGTTGTGCGGTTTGAGGGATTCAAGAATTTGGATCGAAAATGCTGATTTGCCGAAACCCAAAAGCAATTGGCCAAAGAAATAAAATTTAGAGAAACCTAAAAATTTTGCCTTGTCGCATAACGCCGCGTTAAGGGGCAGCAACGCGCTACCACTAAACTTCAAATTACCACCATAAACACAAATGCCAACACTAGAGCTAAAATCGCCACGCGTTGACTGTCCCTCTTGAACGCCTTGTTAACTTATTACTTTCAATACTTTAGCCTGTTTACTAAGTGATTCTACAACTGAAAAGTGAAACTTTCCTTGGAACTACGCCGAACTTTGAACTGGCTTGAATTTGAACCATTAATGCCATCCTGAGAGTCTCACGGAAATTCATCCACCGATGCTTGGATTGGAATTGCTATTTTCGCCGCTCACCATTGCCAATAGCGCCAACTAAAAACCCAGGACCCAGAACCCAGAACCAGAACCAGAACCAGAACCAGAACCAGAACCAGAACCAGAACCAGAAGAACTTTGACGACTTTTGACGCTTTCGCAAGCAACTTACACAAGCACGTTGATTGATGTAAAAATCAGATTTCAAACTAGCTTTAAAACGCTGATTTATATGCAGTAAGTTAACGCTCTGTTAAGGGGTGAGCAACGCAATACCAAAGCTGCCGCATACCACCTTAATCACTTAAACCAACGCATAATAAAAATGCCTCGCGTTGCGAATCCCTCTTGAACAGCTTGTTAAATGGCAGCCCCAACAGCTAACTTTGCACCGGCAGCCAACATCGTTACTACTGTTGAAATTGCCCCTTGCTTAGACACTTCGGATGCCGCTGAAACAAGTTTTGAGCCTATCGACTCCTGAAGCGAGTTTGGAACCATATTCATTAGTTCAAGAGTTTTCGGAGTTAGTGTAACACTGTAAAACGAACCATCTGATTGAGCCTCAACCCAAATATAACCGGCTTGTTCTAACCAATTTGCTGTTGACTCCACCATTTCTGTCGATTCATAAATGAAATTAGCGACCTCTTCAGTGTTGCCTGCATCTATTTCGTAGTAGTTCGCTAACTTCTCAGCAATATTATGTGTAGAAATGTCTATTCGATGAGGGAAGTTCTCGTAACAAAGCCCAGCAATTTCTGCAACTGTAAGGTTGAACATATCGATATTTCTCATTATTTACCTCTACCATTTAACGCCCTGTTAAGGTGTGAGCAACGCAATACCTAAGCCGCCGCATACCACCTTAATCACTAAAATCAACGCATACTGAAAATGCCACGCGTTGCGAATCACTCTTGAACAGTTTGTTAGGTGCGTAGCCAAAGTTGGTAAAAGTCTGTTTCATCGTGCTTGGGGTTCTTGCACACGAACTCCCAACCATGGCGCTTATAGAATGTGAGAGCTCGATGGTTAATTCGACTTACTGAAAGTACAGCACGCAAACAACCCGCTTTACTCAAAGTGCTTACAATATAATCCTGCACTTTTGGAGCAAGTCCTGAACCACGAAGACTAGGCTTCAAGTAAATGAGATGCACATAGCCAGTTTCAGGCTCGGGAGAGAAGCTACGAAACTCTAACTGCCCTGCAAACTGACCATCCACAAATATATGGATATAGAACCATCCTGATGTTGCTAGCCGATCTAAGACGCGTTCACGATAACCACTGATGAAGTCGTCGAAACCATCGTAATGCCCAAAACTACAAAAGTACGCATCTTTTCTCGCAGCAACGCATAATTCGAAATCATCAATGTTTATCTGTCGAAAAGCAATTTCCATACTTACCTTTTCCTTCAAGCACCTAACGCTCTGTTAAGGTGTGAGCGACGCAATACCGAAGCTGCCGCATACCACCTTAAACACTAAAACCACCGCATAGTAAAAATGCCACGCGTTGCGAATCGCTCTTAAACAGTTTGTTAGGTGATTTTTGTAACCAAATAGACAATACCAGTTAGTCCTACAATCAAAAATGGCACACATAAGAATACTGTTAACTTGAATGCCAACTCACCAGTCTTAACTCGCTCCCATTCCTTTTTAAGGATTTGGGAAGCGATTTTTTGTGCTGATATTGCACATTTTTTGCAACTTTCAAAATCTTGGCTATCTGCCATACACGAAACGTTATTTAGCCATGATAAAAACTCGTTGTTTAAGTTACGTAAACTCGCATTTTTATCATTTTTATTAATTCTTAGCGAAATTGTAACTCTCAATCGCATTATTTTTTGAAAGCTGTCCAAAATTTCTTTTTCTTTGATTTTGATTTCTGCTTTATTTTTTTCTGAACCATTTTGTATCAATTCAGCTCTTTCTTTATTCAAATGGCTGACAAGCATACTTGTACTGAGTAGTTCCGCAGTCTCATCCCGTAACTTATCAATCCATTGCTGCCTAAACTCGGATGTCTTAGCATGCTTTGTATTAAGCATATTGAAGAAAGCAAATGCTGCTGTTACCCACGCAGCAATCACACCAACTATAGCTGTATATATTTTTGGATCATCCAACTTAAATACTCCAATGTACCTATCACCTAACGCCCTGTTAAGGTGTGAGCAACGCAATACAAGAGCTGCCGCAAACCACCTTAAACACCAAACGCAACGCATAGTAAAAATGCCACGCGTTGCGAATCACTCTTAAACAGTTTGTTAACTAACTACGATTTGTAAATATCTA
>NZ_JAWOUO010000027.1:0-15454 GCF_033339435.1 Vibrio sp. 378 | reverse complement strand
GCTTCTTGTAATACTCGTTCGTTGAAAGACAACCAACTCAGCTCTTTTTCTATATATAGTTTTTCTGCGCTCATAACCTTACCTAGCCAAAAGTGAAGTAATACGTACTCATCTTGGAAAAATGGATGAGTGAGAACATTATGAGATTTTCATTACAGATTTATTTCATACCACGCATTGCATAAGAGTTGTATTCTTTTCAGGTGTTTAATGTGATCTGTAATATAATTGTCATCTTAACGACATATTCTAGTACTAAGTCAAAAAAGGTAGAGATTTAAATGGCACAAGCCGAGTTTTCATTGCAGGAAAAAGATAAGAAACGACTGATAAAAGATCGTTTAGTTCGACTTGCAGTGACATCCGGTGGTGTCGGCGTACTCGCGGCGCTTATTTTGATCTTTGTCTACCTCGCCATGGTGATCATTCCGCTTTTTTCTGATGCGGAGATCAAAACCAACCAAGCCATTCGAGCCACTCATATTGAAACACCACTTGCGATTTCAGTGGATGATTACGCTCAGCTTGCGTTCGTCCTAACCCAAAGTGGTGAGATTCAATATTTGTCGATGGACGATCCTACGAAACCTGCGGTGTATAAACAGCAAATCGTCCAGAAACCCGTCGCTTTCTCTCAATCTGCTCCTGGGCTAGGTTGGTATGGATTTGTTGATGGGCAGGGTAAAGCGAACCTTTTCAAGCCAGAATTTAATGCCACATTGAGAGAAAATACACGTCCTCCGGAAGTGATTGAGCTAGACACCAGCATGGATCTGACACTAAGTACGCCTCAAGATCCTGTGACTCAGTTTGTATTTGCAGCTTCGACGCCCTTACCAACGGTTGTTTGGCAGACGCAAAGTGGTGAAGTGAAAGCTCGCTGGCAAGTGGCTTCGTCTTTGGGTACGTCTCCTACAACGATCGATTTTACGTTCTCTTCAGGCTTTAATACGCCTCAGCAAATGTTGTTGACACCTGACGGTGAAACGCTTTATTTGCGCGATGGCTCTGAGTTGATCGTGTTAAAGAAAACCGCACGTAAATTTGCTGTGCGAGAGGTGGTCGATCTCACTCAAGGTGATAAGAAGCATTCCGTTCGTACGATAGACTTATTGGCTGGTGCTTACTCGCTTTTGGTGACGCACAACGATGGTCGGGTGTCGCAATGGTTTGATACGCTGCAAGAAGAAAAACGCACGTTAACGCATATTCGTGATTTTAAATTGGCATCAGAGCTTAAGTATTTGTTGCCGGATTCTCATCGAAAAGGATTTTATAGCTTTTACACCAACGGCACGTTGCAAAGCCATTATACAACCAGTGAAAAACTGGTGTTGTTTAAGCGTGCGTACAATCAAGCGCCCGCAATCGCAGCAATGTCTAACAATGAACGCTACTTAATCACTTGGCAAAATAATGCGTTAAATGTTGCGGAAGTGGACAATGCCTATCCAGAAATTTCATTGTCCTCATTATGGCAAGAAGTGTGGTACGAAGGGTATCCTGAGCCTGAATTTGTGTGGCAATCGACTTCGGCGAGCGATAACTTTGAGGCTAAGTTCAGCCTAGTACCTATTGCGTTTGGGACGATAAAAGCGGCGATGTTTGCGATGCTGTTTTCAGTACCGCTCGCAGTGCTAGGTGCTATTTATACGGCTTACTTTATGTCGCCACGCATGCGTCGTGTCGTAAAACCGTCGATTGAGCTAATGGAAGCACTGCCGACGGTGATCATTGGTTTCCTCGCGGGGCTGTGGTTCGCGCCTATTGTCGAAGATCACCTGATTACGATCGTCGTTATGCTGTTTGTTTTGCCCTTGAGCACCATGATTATGGGCGGGCTATGGGCATTAATACCGCAACCTTTGCGGAATCGTCTGCCTAATGGTTGGCATGCTTTAGTGCTCATGCCTGTCATATTGGTACTGATTGGGCTTGGAGTGTGGATTTCGCCTACGATTGAGCAGACGTTCTTTGGTGGCGATATGCGCTTATTCTTAACCGAGCATGGTATTGGTTACGATCAACGCAATGCATTGGTGGTGGGGCTAGCGATGGGGTTTGCTGTTATCCCGACGATTTTTACCATTGCCGAAGATGCCATTTTCTCTGTACCGAAGCATTTATCGGATGGCTCTTTGGCATTAGGGGCCACGCCTTGGCAAACTTTAATCTATGTTGTCTTGCTTACTGCAAGCCCAGGTATTTTTTCTGCCATTATGATGGGCCTGGGACGCGCCGTTGGCGAAACCATGATTGTGTTAATGGCAACGGGCAATACGCCATTAATGGATTGGAATATTTTGGAAGGATTGCGCAGCCTGTCGGCGACCATCGCCGTTGAGTTGCCAGAGTCGGAAGTTGGAAGTTCGCATTATCGCCTGCTATTCCTAGCTGCATTGATTTTGTTTGTGTTTACGTTTGCAGTAAACGCGCTTGCGGAGTGGGTTCGTCAGAGACTGAGAGATAAGTACCGTGCGTTGTAACAATGGTTTGAATAAAGAGCGAGTAATAACGTGTTAAATTGGATTCGTTCTGGCGCACCGTGGATATGGCTAACAGGCGGTGCAGTCAGCATCAGTTTGTTGTCGGTATTAGGGTTGTTACTCCTTATCGGCTGGAAAGGCCTGACTTACTTTTGGCCAGCGCCCTTGTATCAGTGGAATGTTGCAGCGCTGACTCCTGTACAAGGTGAAGTGCTACATGAAAATACTATTCTGATTGGTCAAGTGTATGAGCGCAGCTTTGTACCGAAGAGTTATTTGCCTGAAAGCGCAGCACAACAGTTAGAAGACGATGAAGATTTTGCCACGCGACTCAACATCAAAATCGCTAACCGAGAGTTGTATCCCGCCGATTTTATCTCCGTATTGCAAATGCAGTTGGATGAGCCCACGACGCCAGAAGAGTGGGCGGTGATAGAGCGCAGTAGCGGTGGTTATTTCTTTGGTAAGCTGGTGGCGTTTCAAGATGGCGATAATATATACACCAGTGATATTCAATCGATACTAAATAAAAAGCTTGATGATGCAGAAACTCTGCGCCATGAGATTGATTCTTTGGTGGTCGATCAGCTTAAAGAGCTTGGTTGGAAGCTAGAGCAGTTGCGATTAGAAAAGCGCAAGCATGAATTGAATGACACGCTGACAGAAAGCTTCTTAAAGGAAAATCAGACGAAAAAAGAGCAGATAGAGAAAGCGCTTGAGACGTTAGATTTGCAACTTGATGGTTTACGACTTCAGCTCTCTGACTATGCCTTGATTGTCGAGGATATGACCGGGTCACAAGTATCGATTCCGCTCGAAGATATTTTGGACTACTGGTATCCAAACCAAATGTCACTGCCTGATAAAGTCATGCATTGGGGAAAACAGGTTTGGAAGTTTTTATCTGAAGATCCAAGAGAGTCTAACTCCGAAGGAGGCGTGTTCCCTGCGATATTTGGTACGGTTTTCTTAGTACTCATTATGTCGATCATTGTGATGCCACTTGGGGTGATCGCCGCTATCTATCTACATGAATATGCTAAGAATAACGCTCTAACCAGAGTTATTCGTATTGCGGTTATAAACCTAGCGGGTGTTCCATCGATTGTTTATGGCGTGTTTGGTTTAGGTTTCTTCGTTTATACGATTGGTGCCTCTATCGACAACGTATTCTATGCGGAGAAGCTACCGGCACCAACCTTTGGTACGCCGGGTTTGTTATGGTCAGCACTAACTCTTGCCGTGCTGACGCTTCCAGTTGTGATTGTGACGACAGAAGAAGGTTTAACTCGAATTCCGAGCTCCGTACGACATGGCTCTCTGGCACTTGGTGCAACTCAGTTCGAAACGCTATGGCGCGTGGTTTTGCCTATGGCGACGCCAGCTATTATCACAGGTTTGATCCTTGCGATTGCGCGTGCAGCTGGCGAAGTAGCGCCACTGATGCTGGTGGGAGTCGTGAAATTGGCATCCAGTTTACCGGTTGACGGACAATTCCCTTATGTGCATTTGGATAGAAAGTTCATGCATTTAGGTTTTCACATTTACGATGTTGGCTTTCAAACCTCCAACATCGAAGCGGCGCGACCATTAGTTTATGCTACCTCTTTCTTACTCGTGACAGTGATTGTCGGGCTAAACTTAACAGCAATCAGTATTCGCAATAATTTACGAGAAAAATACAGAACGTTAGGACAAGATTAAGTATGTTTAATTTTGATAGTACATTAGGTTATGAGCCACCATTGGATGTTCATAATTTAACGGATGAACAAACAGCCATCTCAATCGAGAACCTTAATCTGTTCTATGGTCAAACTCAGGCGCTGCATGATATTTCGATGCGAATTCCCAAAGGGCGAGTCACCGCTTTTATCGGTCCTTCAGGGTGTGGAAAGTCGACGTTATTACGTTGCATCAATCGTATGAACGACTTAGTGGAAGGGTGTCGAGTCACAGGTAAAGTGCGTCTCCATGGCAAGAATGTTTATCATCCTAATGTCGATGTTGCGACACTTCGACGCCGAGTGGGGATGGTGTTTCAAAGACCCAATCCATTTCCTAAGTCTATTTATGAAAACGTAGTTTATGGCTTACGCTTACAAGGTGTAAAAAACAGCCGCAGTTTAGATGACGCAGTGGAGCGATCCTTGCGCTCGGCGGCGTTGTGGGATGAGGTAAAAGACCGCTTGCATGAGAACGCATTTGGCTTATCTGGTGGTCAGCAACAGCGCTTGGTCATTGCGCGCGCGGTGGCGATTGAGCCGGAAGTCCTGTTATTGGACGAGCCAACATCAGCGTTGGATCCAATCTCAACTTTAACTATTGAAGAGCTTATCAATGAGCTGAAGACTCAATATACTGTCGTTATCGTTACCCATAACATGCAACAAGCGGCGAGAGTGAGCGATCATACTGCATTCATTCATATGGGTAAGTTAATTGAATACTCTGACGCGGACTCGATCTTCACCTCGCCAATGAAGAAACAGACCGAAGATTACATTACGGGTCGCTACGGTTAAGTCGCGACTCTATACGGAATAAGGAACATCATGCACTTTGGACGTCATATTTCAGGACAATTTAACGTAGAGCTAGAATCGATTCGTACTCATGTATTAACCATGGGAGGCTTGGTAGAGCAGCAGCTTTCGTATGCTATTCAAGCCTTGCATAAAGAAGACATCGAACTGGCGCGTAAGGTTGTGCGTGACGATCATAAAGTGAATGCGATGGAAGTCTCGATCGATGACGCCTGTACACGCATTATTGCTAAGCGTCAGCCAACGGCAAAAGACTTGCGCTTAATCATGGCTATCATCAAAACGATCACTGATTTAGAACGTATCGGTGATGTGGCGACACGCATTGCTTACGTTGCTATCGAAAGCCCATCATCAAAAGAACGACAATTCCAAGTGTCGTTAGAGCCTCTCTGCCGTCAGGCAATTAATATGCTGCATCAGGTTTTAGATGCGTTTGCCCGCATGGATGTAGAAGCGGCAGCAGAGGTGCATAAACAAGATGACAAACTAGACGCCGAGTATGAAGCGGTGATTCGTCAGTTGATGACTTACATGATGGAAGATCCAAAAAATATCCCTAATATTCTGCAAGTGATGTGGTCGGCACGCGCGATTGAACGCGTGGGGGACCGCTGCCAGAACATCTGTGAATACATTATTTACTTTGTGAAAGGGAAAGATGTACGCCACCTAGGTGATCAAAGTATTGATGACGTACTGAAGTAACTGACTTCAACAAATAGACCAGCTTTTAGGCTGGCCTATTTATTAGAGAGAAGGAAAGCACGTTAATATTTATCAGGAACGAAGGTCTGATCATCAATGGGCGCTCTGACGTAACCTTCTTTATTGAGTTCAGGTAATTCGATGGGTGAGTACTCAAGTGCTTTGTAATCAATCTGGCTTAGTAAATGACTGATACAGTTCAAGCGCGCTTTCTTTTTGTCATTAGAAGGGACGACCCACCAAGGGCAGTTTTTCGTGTCTGTATAGGCAAACATCTTATCTTTTGCTTCCGAATACTCCGCCCAGCGATGACGTGACTCTAAATCCATTGGGCTGAATTTCCAACGTTTGATCGGCGTATTAATTCGACCTAGAAAACGTTTTTCCTGCTCTTCGTCTGAAACCGAAAACCAATACTTAATCAGAATAATCCCAGAGCGTTGCAACATTCTCTCGAATTCAGGGCAAGAGCGTAAAAACTCCTCGTATTCGTCTGGAGTACAGAACCCCATGACTTTTTCGACACCTGCTCGGTTATACCAACTTCGGTCAAATAAAACGATTTCACCAGCAGATGGTAAATGAGCGACGTAACGTTGGAAGTACCATTGCGTTTTTTCTTTTTCTGTCGGTGCAGGCAGAGCCACTACGCGACAAACACGCGGGTTTAGCTTTTCTGTAATTCGCTTTATCACTCCGCCTTTGCCCGCAGCATCACGTCCTTCAAACAGAACCACCACTTTTAACCCTTTGTGTTTGACCCACTCTTGAAGTTTTACGAGCTCAACTTGAAGGTTTTTGAGCTCCTTTTCGTATTCCTTTTTCTTCAATTTAGACATACACCTTTCCTCACTCCTTGATAAACAATATGTTAGCACTCAAAAGCTATGCGCGTGAGGTTACGGTAGTCTATTTGAGAGCTGCTACGACATCGGTAATGGCTTGTGTACTTGTGATGGGGATTAAAAAATCATCGACATCGGATGCGCCCATTTTGCTTTGTTCAGCAACAAAGGTCATTTGGCTAGGGCGTGTGGTTTTGCCTGACAGATGGATTTCAGGAACTTGAGTGTCTTCTACTAGCTCACGTACGTTACTCGCATTAACGCCAGCCCCCGCCATGATTGCTATGCGTCCTTGGGCTTGCTTAACCAAAGCTCTAAGCACATCGATCCCTTGTGGTGCTGAAGGCGCAAGACCGGAGGTTAAAATACGTTCACAACCTAAGCTGATCACTTCTTCCAAAGTTTTTTCAGCGTCACGACACTGGTCAAAGGCACGATGGAAGGTCACGCCTAAGCCAAGCGCTTGAGCAAATTCACACAGCGCAGCCGCGTAAGGCATATGAATATCACCGTCTTGAGTGAGCACGCCGAACACGACACCGCTCAAGCCTGATTGGTGAGCCGCTTCAATATCCCAACGCATCATTTCGATCTCTTCTTCATTGTAGAAGAAGTCACCTTGGCGTGGGCGGATCATGGCATAAACTGGAACACTCGAAAGCTTAGCCGCTTGCTGCATAAAACCATAACTGGGTGTTAGTCCGCCTAAAGCCAAAGAGGAGCAAAGTTCAATCCGAGTGGCGCCGCCAGCAATGGCGTAGTGCAGAGATTCAATATTATCAATACAGACTTCTAGGTGAGTAACCACGTTCATTCATCCTGCTAACGTTACAAATAGGTGTTGTGGCTAAGATATTAACAGGGCAAGTAAGCAGAATCTGTATGGAGGGGATGATAAATAGAGGTAAAGTTTACGCTGAAGCGTTACCTCATTTTTGCGGTTTATCTGAAGGAAAAAGAAAGCCCAGAGCTGAGGCTCTGGGCTTTGATAGGACTTTACTTAGACTGATTGGCGTTTGCGGTTTTCCGCATTAGCTTATTGCTTTATATACATCCAACCATCACACCCGTTGAGCTAGGGTGAAGGTCTATTATTTTTTGCCTAGGTCAGCTGCGTGCTCAGATAGGAACGCTGCAACACCTTTTGGAGATGCGTCCATACCTGCTTTACCTTCTTCCCATTGTGCAGGACATACTTCGCCGTGCTTCTGGTGGAAGTTAAGAGCGTCAACCATGCGTAGCATTTCGTCGATGTTACGGCCTAGTGGTAGGTCGTTAACTACTTGGTGACGTACAACGCCTTCTTCGTCGATTAGGAAAGAACCACGGAAAGCAACGCCTGCTTCTGGGTGCTCAACGTCGTAAGCTTTACAGATTTCGTGCTTAACGTCAGCAACTAGTGGGTACTTAACTTGACCGATACCGCCATCTTCGATAGCAGTGTTACGCCATGCGTTGTGAGAGAACTGAGAATCGATAGAAACACCGATTACTTCAACACCTTTAGCTTGGAAGTCAGCTAGACGGTTGTCGAATGCGATTAGCTCAGATGGGCAAACGAAAGTGAAATCTAGTGGGTAGAAGAATACTACTGCTTTCTTACCTTTAGTGAACTCTGCAAAGTTGAAGTTTTCAACGATTTCACCGTTACCTAGAACAGCTGCTGCAGTAAAATCAGGGGCTTGACGACCTACTAGTACCATTTTTTTGCTCCTAAAAAGTATGGTTAGCTCCAAACCGAGTTCAGTTGTGTCGGTTTGGTTCGTGTTTGTACGAGACAAACTATAGTACAGATTGTAGTATTGAAAAAAGCGAAATAAATAGATTGAGTTAATCGAAAAAAACGATAATAACAAAACTCTTAACTCGATCACTGGAACGGCGGTAGATACAAATACAATTATGAATAAATGGCCCAGTTTGAAGCAGTTACACTATTTAGTCACACTGCATGAAACAAGACATTTTAGTGACGCTGCAGAGCGTTGTTTTGTCAGTCAGTCGACTTTAAGTAAGGGTATTCAAAACTTAGAGGAATTGATTGGTTGTCCCTTATATGAAAAGAAAGATAAGAAAAGTCCACTGGTTTTTACCCAAACAGGAGAAATGGTAGTAAAGCAGGGGCGAGAGCTGTTAGCAAAAGGGCAAGATTTGGTCGAGCTTGGACGTATGTGCCAAGGCGACGATATGCAAGGCCAGCTAAAAGTAGGATGTATACCAACAATTGCTCCGTTTTTACTGTGTGATTTGGTACAAGAGGTGAACTACCGTTTTCCACAACTGAATCTTTTATTAAGAGAAGACACGACGACAAACTTACTTCAAGCGCTCAGACATGGTGAGCTGGATGTGCTTATTTTAGCGTTACCAGTCGAAATTGATGGCATGGAAAGCCGAGTAGTGGGTAAGGATCCGTTTCGAATGGTTATAAGCGCTAATCAAGCCCAATCGGTCCCTGTGCCGATTCGTTACGCGGATTTACCTGACGAATCCGTCTTTCTACTAGAGAAAGAACATTGCTTAACGGAACATGCGGTATCAGCGTGTAAATTAACAGACAAAGAAAAAATCAATCCGTTTACGGCAACCAGCCTCCATACACTGGTGCAAATGGTTGCGAATGGTTTGGGAACAACGTTCATTCCTCAAATGGCTATCGACCATGGCTTGCTGCATAACCAGAATTTAGTCGTGATCGATCCTCCAGGTAAACAAGCTTATCGCGAAATCGGCTTAGTTTGGCGTCCGAGCTCGTCAAGAACGAAAACATTTAATCAACTTGCAGAAGTCGTTTCAGAGCTGCTTTAGCTATTAGTATTAGCCCTTACTTCTCCATTATTTATCTAAAAGCGCACTGGAAACAGTGCGCTTTCTAGTATTTTATTCTGTTGGTAAACTTTGACTTGTAAAATTTTACAGCTCTTCTTTGATGAAGCTTTCATAAAATAGTGAAATTTCACAATGTTAATTTTACACAAAGCCCTGCATATCTTGTTTGACCCCTGTTTAAATCCATCTCTTCAGCCCTTGTGAATACAAGGTGTTTGTTTATCAGTCTATATTCATACGCTTGTTTGAAATGATAAAACGACTTTAAATTTAATGTAATTTTATTACGTAATAACTTACAAAATAAGGTGCTTGATAGATGGTTTTTACCTTGCGGAATAAAACTTTGAATTTTCTGTTTTGTTTATATTGGGGGTTTCACTAAACCCTTTGTTGATATAGCTTATTTAAAGGCGATACGACTTATGTCTAGATTGAAAATACACGTAGCATTACGCAATCTATCGACATAGCTAGACGAGTTGAACACAAAGTTAAAGGATGTAATTTGTTGTTCATAACTTACAAATGTAGCTTTACGCTGACTGCCCAAGATGGATAAAGCACGTTAAGGATGAATGATTATGCTTGCTCAGACAGAACAAAAAACACAACAACTAAAGCAAACCCAAGGCATGCTTGAGGTGAATGGAGTCGTTGCTCCAGAACATCAAGCAATTTTCCCTGTTGAAGCCCAAACCTTTTTATCTCTACTGTGTGAAAAATTTGCCGGACGTGTTGAACAGTTGCTGGAAGCAAGAGAAGAGAAGCAAGCACGTATTGATGCTGGTGAGCTACCAGATTTTCTACCAGAGACACAAGACATCCGTGAAGGAAGTTGGAAGATCCTAGGAATCCCACAAGATCTGCAAGATCGCCGTGTGGAGATTACCGGACCAACTGACCGCAAGATGGTGATTAACGCACTGAATGCGAATGTAAAAGTGTTCATGGCAGACTTCGAAGATTCAATGTCTCCTGCGTGGAGTAAAGTGCTAGATGGTCAAATTAACTTGCGCGATGCTGTTAATGGCACCATCAGTTACACCAATCCTGGCAATGGCAAACATTATCAGCTGGAAGATGACCCAGCGGTGTTGATCTGCCGTGTTCGCGGCCTTCATTTAAAAGAAAAACACGTTACGTGGCACGGTCAGATCATTCCAGGTGCGCTATTCGATTTCGCTCTGTATTTCTATAATAACTACAAAGCGTTACTTCAAAAAGGCAGTGGCCCTTATTTCTACCTTCCAAAACTGCAATCGCATCACGAAGCGAAGTGGTGGAGCGAAGTGTTCCATTTCACGGAAGACTACTTCGGTTTGGATACAGGCACGATCAAAGCGACTGTGCTGATTGAAACCTTACCAGCGGTATTCGAAATGGACGAGATTCTGTTCTCGCTTAAAGAACACATCGTTGGTTTGAACTGTGGTCGCTGGGATTACATCTTTAGCTACATCAAAACATTGAAAAAACACTCAGACCGAGTACTGCCAGATCGCCAAGTGGTAACGATGGACAAGCCATTCTTAAACGCTTACTCGCGATTATTGGTACGTACTTGCCATAAACGAGGTGCTTTCGCGATGGGAGGAATGGCCGCATTTATCCCAGCTAAAGACCCGAAAGAGAATCAAAAAGTATTAGACAAGATCCAGACTGACAAATCGTTAGAAGCTAACAACGGCCACGACGGTACTTGGGTGGCTCATCCAGGTTTGGCTGACACTGCTATGGAAGTCTTTAGTGCTGTGCTGGGTGAACGCACCAACCAGTTGGATGTGAGCCGTGCAGAGGATGCGGCTATTACAGCAGCTGAACTGCTTGAGCCTTGTGAAGGCGAGCGCACTGAAGGCGGAATGCGCCACAATATTCGCGTTGCGCTGCAATATATCGAAGCTTGGATTTCTGGCAATGGTTGTGTGCCGATTTACGGACTGATGGAAGACGCAGCAACGGCAGAAATCTCACGCGCCTCTATCTGGCAATGGATTCAACACGGCAAGTCGCTAGACAACGGATTAAAGGTCACTAAAGAGCTGTTCGAGCTCTATCTCAAAGAGGAGATTGAAGTCGTGAAGCAAGAAATTGGCGAGCAGCGCTACCATGCGGGTCGATTTGAAGAAGCAGCAGACTTAATGGCAAGGCTCACGACGAGCGATGAACTGACCAACTTTTTGACAGTTCCTGGTTATGACTACCTGGATTAATAAAGAATAACTGTAACACCAATAACGTGAAGGATTTTCAAGGCAGATAGGGAAGTACTGCCTGAGAACGGAAACTCAACGCACACGCATAAAGTGCAAATTATAAAGAGGGATAGACCAATGACTAACTTAACTCGCCGCCAACAAATTGAAGCTCTGGAAAAAGACTGGGCAACTAATCCACGCTGGAAAAATGTGAAGCGTACTTACACTGCCGAGGAAGTGGTGGAACTGCGTGGCTCTATGGTGCCTGCAAACACAATTGCACAACGTGGTGCAGACAAACTTTGGTCACTGGTCAACGGTAGTGCGAAAAAAGGTTACGTAAACTGTCTTGGTGCGCTAACGGGTGGTCAAGCCGTTCAACAAGCTAAGGCAGGTATTGAAGCGATCTATCTGTCAGGCTGGCAGGTAGCGGCGGATAACAACACCGCTTCGACGATGTATCCAGACCAATCTCTTTACCCAGTAGATTCTGTACCGTCAGTAGTAAAGCGTATCAACAACTCATTCCGTCGTGCAGACCAAATTCAGTGGGCTGCTGGTAAGACGCCTGAAGATGAAGGTGGTATTGATTACTTCCTACCTATCGTAGCGGATGCTGAAGCGGGCTTTGGTGGTGTGCTTAACGCTTACGAACTAATGAAATCGATGATCGAAGCCGGTGCCGCGGGCGTTCACTTTGAAGACCAGTTAGCATCGGTGAAAAAGTGTGGTCATATGGGGGGTAAGGTATTAGTTCCTACGCAAGAAGCGGTACAAAAGCTCGTTGCAGCTCGTTTGGCTGCTGACGTAGCGGGTACAACAACATTAGTTATTGCTCGTACTGATGCGAATGCGGCGGATCTCATTACTTCAGATTGCGACCCATATGATAAAGACTTCATCGAAGGTGAGCGTACTCAAGAAGGTTTCTACCGCGTTCGCGCGGGTATCGACCAAGCTATCTCTCGCGGCCTGGCTTACGCACCATATGCAGACTTGATTTGGTGTGAAACGGCTACGCCATGTTTGGAAGAAGCACGTAAGTTTGCAGAAGCAATTCACGCTGAATACCCAGATCAATTGTTGGCGTACAACTGCTCGCCTTCATTCAACTGGGAGAAAAACCTAGATGCAGAAACCATTGCTAAGTTCCAACAAGAGCTTGCAGACATGGGCTACAAGTATCAATTCATCACGCTAGCAGGCATTCACAACATGTGGTTCAACATGTTTGAACTGGCGCACGCTTACGCTCAAGGTGAAGGTATGCGTCATTATGTTGAGAAAGTTCAGCGTCCTGAATTCCAAGCAGCTGAAAAAGGCTATACGTTTGTTGCGCACCAACAAGAAGTAGGTACAGGTTACTTCGATAGAATGACCAATACTATCCAAGGTGGTAACTCTTCAGTGACAGCATTGACAGGTTCGACCGAAGAAGACCAATTCTAATTGGCAGAGAAACACTTCCTTAATCAGCGTCAGTAATGGCATTTTGAGCGGCAACCCTGCCGCTCTTTTTTCGTTTAACCGGTGTAAAAACGAAACTTACAACAAAGAGAATACGCTTGCGTACTACTCTTCCTGCTCGATTTCTTCAGGTTCCACTTCTTCTTGTAGTTCCAATAAGTTAATCGCAATCGTCACGAAGTCACTATCAGTAATAATGCCGACCAATCGACCTTTGGTGACAACAGGTAGACAGCCAACTTTATGCTTTTGCATATAGATAGCGCTCTCTTTGAGCCCCGCGATAGGCTCTGCCGTCATGATATTGGTGTGCATCATTTCGTAGAGCGGTGTGTCTAAAGTAAAAGATTGTTCAGCCTCATCTGGGTGCAAGCTCGATTCTTGAGCAGCAAGAATGTCGCGTTGAGTCACCAAGCCTTGTAAGTGGTTATTGGCATCAACAACCGGAATGTGTCGAATATCAAGCGCATCCATCATGCTTTTTGCATCACGCAAGGTGTGCGTGCGCAGTAAGGTATGAGGATTACGAGTCATCATGTCTTCAACCTTGATCATAGAGACCTCCAGCGGCATTGTCCTTCTCTTAAATATAGAGAATATTTTTCTGTATATCTGGGAGCTAACTCGTTTTTCATCAATTAAATTGCACAATGCTGATGGGCTGCGTAATCTGTGTTTTATTGGTGTTTTTATTAATTTGAATAAGTCGGTTTGTGTGCGAGTCAGTTGGCATTTTTAGTTGATATTGAATGTGTCCCCAAGGTAATCCAATGAATTGAATCGCACATTTTTATTCGCTGGATTTTCCAAGATTCTTCTCTCGAAGAAGATACGTCCAGGCTTACCAAATTGAAGACAGCAACCTAGATGAAACGAACAACGTGTAACAAACTTATTGCGCTGGCAGTGGCGGCATTCAGTGTGCCATCAACACAGGCGATTGTGTTAGGAGATGAACAAACCGATCCTGTTGACCGCGTTACTTTGCGAGCAAGTAATATGGCAGAGTTTCCGCTGTGTGGTGGAACGATGCTGACAGAGCAATGGGTACTGACTGCGGCGCACTGTGTGGTGATGGGACAAGGAACCAATGAAGCAACCTACTATGTGACCCCGCCGGGTGAGCTGTCGGTGAATGCGAATGTGTATGAACTTAATTCTGCAGGGCTTGATAACTTCTATCCGGTGTCTCACGTTGTGGTTCATCCGGATTACACCCGGATTTCAAAAGCTGAGACCGACAGTAATGGCAACGTGAAACCTATCCAAACCGGTTTAGATTCAGACATCGCGTTGCTGTATCTCACGCGCCCAGTGGCAAACGCGAGCTTTGCTGACCTAGCGAGTAAAGTTGACATGGAGAGTATCGAAGCACGTTTGGCGGCGGATTGGAACGATAATTACCTGACCAATCAACGTGTCGAAAATGTGCAAGTGTTTGGATGGGGGGCTACTCAGCCGGATGCTTCTGAACCTTCTAATACGCTCAAAACCACCATTAGCACATTTTTACCCATCGACAAATGTTATGAGCGTTTAGAAATTGGCAGCAGTTTTCCGGGGATCATTGATTCAAGAGACAACCAAACCAAAATTTGTACGCTACCAACACAAAACCATGTATTGGAGCCGGATAGCCATACCCAATATGGCAACTCAGCATGTAAAGGTGATAGTGGTGGCCCGTTGGTCGATGTGGCGACCGGCAAACAAATTGGTATTGTTAGTGGCGGCCCCCTTATTCTACCAACATGTGGCTCTTTGACGATCCCAAGTTTCTATACCAAAGTGAGCCACTATTACGACTGGGTGCAGTCTTACATCACTGCCGATGCGCCACCTAGTCGTTACATCATTGCGCCAAATTTTATCAAAAGCGCTAACAATGAAAGTGGTGATAATAAAGAGTGTCACGATGGCATTGCGACCAATAACTGTGATTTCAAAGGCTCAGATGATGAAGGTGGCAGTCTGGGGTTTTGGTTATTGGGTTTATTCGTGCCGTTATTCTTGTGGCGAAAGCGTGAGGTTTGATAGGGCGATTGGAATGCCAAACTAATAAGCAGCGGTATACGCTGCTTTGCTTTTTCATGTTCTCTCTTTGGGGCTCAAATTAAAAATAGTGCCAAGTAATCGAGGCTTTTCACGTTTTATTACACTCTTCACCATGGCTTTTACTGCTATATTCTGGTGATTTGCTTGCTATTGCAGCATGTAAACATATACTAGTCTGCTGCGAAAAACTCGTCGCAATTTTATCGTCGCCTAGACGTGATTTGACCAATAGATAAGACAAGTAACATGCAAGTATCAGATTTCCATTTCGACCTTCCAGATGAACTCATCGCTCGCTACCCTCAACCAGAGCGTACCGC
>NZ_JAWOUO010000026.1:0-18516 GCF_033339435.1 Vibrio sp. 378 | reverse complement strand
TTGGGTGTCACGAATGATATGTCGGACAACAGCTGACCCAATGAAGCCTGCTCCACCGGTTACTAATATTTTCATTATGAATTCTCGTTTTCGATGTTAATTGGTCTTCAAAGCATAATTATTAGAATTTCGTTGCCACGAAAACCTAATTAATACGATTAAAATACTAATAATCCCACCTACTAACGTTCCTAAAACACAGATTAAGGCCCTCCTAGGCTCGAATTTTTTTTCCGGAACGACAGCAGGGTCAATAACCTTAAATACAAACTCATCTTGTACCTCGGCCAACATTAAACTTTTTGTTTGCTCTTCAATCAGCTTGTAAAAAGTAGTTTGCATATCCGTCACTGCAGTTTTATTCAGCTGAGACTGTAAATAGCTTAAATTCTTTGTGACTTCATCTATCTTTCTTTCCCTCATCACCAAATTAATATCAGCAATAAGCCAGTCAGCCCATTGCTTGGCTAAATATGGAGAATAGTGCTTTACAGAAAGGTTATACATTCCTGAATCAGCATCTTCTGAAATGCTCAATACTTCAGTTATAAAATACTTATAGATCTCTTGCGCCGTCGGCTCTTTACTCACTAGCCCTTTAGGCACCCTAAGCCAACTTTTAGATGACATATCGTATACACTGTCATCAATAACCAAAGTGTTAGAACCTAGATCCCAACCTTTTGTCGCCATCAAAGGGATAATGAGGTCATGCTTTTTAACGAATGAATCTACAAACTTTCTTGACTTTAAAACCTGTATTGCAAGCTCTGTTTGGCTACTTTCATTTGCACCTAGATTTACTCCAGCAAGTGCAGCTAATCCACCAAGCTGGCCAGCCATTTTAGATAAACTCCCACCATCAGAGGACTCTGAAGAGGTAAGTAACACATCAGCTCTGTAGATGTTTGGTAAATTGAGCGAAAACAAAACGGCCCCAGTCGCAAATAGTGCCGTAACAATAACGACGATCCATTTATCACGCCAAAAAGCCCTAATTATATCTCTAATATCAAACCGTTCGCTTTCAAATTGAACACAAGAGTGAGGAGCTAAATTTGAGTGTCTATCTATATCCATAAGCCTGCTCTATCTGAATACAAAAGTGCTGAATTCAGTCTAATTTTAATTTCCAATCTTAATAACACCTTTTTAAAAAATAGGGCTGCCACCAGCCCCTCTTATTTAAATTACTTAAGAGCGTTAATCGCTACACCGGTTTGATATAGGATCTGTGTCGCAGCTGTCCAGGTACTTAGTGCATCTCTATAGTCAGTGTCAATTGGTACAACGATAGTATCGCCAGCTTTTAACCCTTCTTTATTATTTCCGAACCAATAACCTGATGAAGGCTTGTAAACAGAACCATCTGCACGCACTACAAAAATACGGTCTTCGTCCGCTTGTTTCTTAGCTCCACCCGCTTTGTTCAAGTAATCATCAACATCAAGTTTGTTGTCTAACAAGTAGGTAATTGGAACCTGAACTTCTCCCATAATTGATACTGTGTTTCGGAAAGTTGGAACGAAGAGGAAATCACCGTCCTCAAGCATAAAGTCTGCTGAGCGCTCGCCTTTTAAAATACGGTTTAACTGTACTACCATACGGCCAAGTGCTTTGCTTCGACTTGCTTCCTCTACAAACGCTAACGTTTTCTCTGGGTCTGAAATTACAGAGCCCATATTACTATCGGCTCGGAACGTCTTCTTCGCGGTTTCTTTGCGCATATCTGCTGCATATTGGTTTAAAAGCTTCTGCTCTTGTAAACGCAATGCTTCACGCGTAAATATCGCTCCTTGAGGATGAGCAAACTCTGTGAGACCACCTGCTCGGTCCAATAACTCACTTAAGGTTTCACCTTGACGCACGGTATAGGTTCCTGGGAAACGAACTTCACCCTGTAAAGTGACTGTGCTTTGTAGCTTCACATTTGGCTTTTCTAAGATGTTCAAACGATCTCGCCCCACGATAACTGCATCGTCTGAAGCACTGCCTTGAATTGCTTTACGCAGATCAATACGTTCAACATCAATATAAGCACGTTCATCCGCACTATTAATCGCAGTTCGTGCTAGTTCTGCATTAATTGTAAATGCGTTGTAAGTCAAACCACCAGCTGCTTCAATAAGCGTTGATACCGTCATTCTTGGAGTAATCGGATAACGCCCTGGGTGCTTGACTTCACCAAAGACTTCAGCAATTTGAGGGGCTAGCCCCAAACGAGACTGTTGCTGAAGTTGTAACAACACAGGGGCAAGTAAAGTGCGACGAGTATTTTGCTTCAGCTTTTCAAAGTCTTCCTCTGTAATCTCTTTACCACGGAAAATGATTTTAGCTGGTTTCGCCTGCTCTGTGGTGCTCGGGTTGTTCAGCGTACCGTTTGCTGAATGCGAAACGGCAACAGAAGAACTCATCACTTCTTGCTCTTTCTGTTGTTCCAGCTCAGCTTGCTCTTGCGCTTGCTCCAATGTTTTTGCTTTTGCAACAGCCTCTTGTGTTGCCAATGTATCCAAGTCTTCGTTATTAAAGCGGTTGAAAACCAATATACGATCTCGTGATTGTAACTGGAGGTTGTCTTGGCTACCTGGTGATAGAATTGCGTTGGCTAAGCTTAGTTGGAACACTTCAATATCACGTTGCGGATTAATCTCTCTAACCACAACCGTATAGTTAACATCCGCTGTAGAATTAAAAGCTGAGTCAACAGATTTGAAAAGATCAGCAACACGAAGACCATTGCGCCATTCCACATAGCCAGGATGACGAACATCTCCCTCTATCTGTACGTAACGAGTAAGCTCTTCGCTTTTTTTCAAGATCTTGATGGCATCGCCATTTTTAACTTTACTCTGTCGATCTTGCGTTTTATTGAAATCAAGCGTCAGAGCCTCACGAGCGCCATGTGAAGCGTAGCGTTTTATCTCCAATTGCTCGACATGGGCATTCGCAGTAAAACCACCAGCCATCTGAATAAGTTGCTGGTATGTTTCACCTTGCTTGACTTCATAAATTGCAGGGCGGTTGATTTCGCCTTCTATAGACACTGTATCGTTAACAGAGCCAATTAAAACAACATCATCCGGTAGTAAGCGCACATCATTACTTGCATCACCTTTTAGTAAAAGGTCATACATATCCAACTTACGAATGATTTTACCATCACGCTTTAGCTGGATATCTCTCAGCGCCCCACTTTCACCAAAACCGCCACTGTAATAAATAGCTTGTGAAATTGTCGTTAATGCGCTAACCGTGTAGGCACCAGGCTTATATGCATCCCCCATTACAAACACTTGCATGGTGCGTAATTCACCCAATGAGATATCACTGCGCACACCAATCATTTGTTCTTTTACACGTTGCGTCAGAGAGTCTCGAACATCAGAAAAGTGCATGCCAGCAACATTTACCGGCCCAAGTGAGGGGAAGTTGATTGTGCCCGCACGATTTACGCGTAAACGATGCGTTTCATTCTCCTTACCAAACAACTGCACAATGATTTCATCACCTGCTCCCACGGTGTAATTTGCTGGCACAGGAACATCACTGATCGGAGCAAAGGTGCTTGGAGAACCAGCAAAAAGATCTAAACCAAAGCGTTTAAGCTCTCCCTGCTCACCTTTTTTGAGCCATTGTTCTTCGATATTGGAAGATACAGCGCTACTAGCTTCAGTTCTAGGTTGGATTACTTGCGGATTTTCGTAAGGAGACTTGTTTGAAGATGAACTAGAAGGAATGGAGAAACCATACTTACTCGCCAAGGCCTTTTGTTGGTCGGCGGGTAGGTTTTGAAACATTTTCATTTGTTCTGGAGTGGGTGTTTGTGCCATTGAATAAGACGCAAACGTACTTGCCAATATAAAAGCGGCAATAGAGAAATATCCTTTAAACATGGTATGTCACTATAATAATTGAATAAAAGACCCTAGCCCCAAGTTTGAGCTCTAGGTATTTAAATTAGAAACGGTGCTGAAAACCCAATGTAATCGAGTTAAGGCGAACTTGGTCTTCAGAGACGTTATCAACGAACTCAAATATCACCGCGCTTTGGTTATTTAAAGCGTAGTGCATACCTAACCCAAAACTAAATCCTTGTTCTTTGTGAGAACCTACATTTTGTAGATCAAGCTGAACGCTTGAATACCCAGCTAAACCATAAAGTGCAACTCGCTCTGAAACCGGCATATTCAACTTAACAAAGCCGCTCAAAGCGCTATCAACGGCAAGACCACTGTCACGTTGAACTGATGTCCCATAACGTCCTTCCAGACCAATGTAGTCATTAAAGAAGTACCCTGCTTGCGCACTAAGAAGGAAAGGACTCCCCTCTTTTACGGACTCAGAAGACGAGCTTTTCAATTCTGCATTTGAGTAGCTCACTAACGCACCAGCATAAAAATCGGCTGACGCTGAAAAAGAACTCAGGCTCAAGCCCAGTGCACCAAGTATTCCCAAACAATGCTGCTTTCTTATCACGTAAAAGTCCCTAGTACTGGTAATAATATGGGCTGCCAAAGCAAAGTTAAGCGTGCTATGCAGGCCATTAAATACTGAAGAGTTGGCACGCTACCGCCCTGAGGCGTTGAGCGTAAGCCACTGTATCGCTTTCTATATGGTGTAAGTAAAAACGACCTATTTCCTCCAAACCTCTAGTTCTGGAGGAAATAGGCCGACAAATTATGCACTCTTGATAGTTTATCAGCAAGCAAGGGAGCAAGATAACCGCGCAATGTCACGCTGGTGTTAGAAATGAGATCGAAAGCCATGGCAAAATAAGAAACTATTTACATGCTAAGGCTTTTTTATCTAGAATATAATTTGGAGCATTTTTATGCTACCAAACATCGATGTTTTTATACCGGATACACAAGGATTAATAATGAAGAATACAGCTCTAGCTATTCTTATGGCTCTAAGCGCAACAACTGCATTTGCAGCAGAAGAAGCAGGCTCAACAGGCACAGCTTCTGCGTCAGCAACTGGCACTACAGCTGTAGGTGTAGGCGCAGCAGCAGCAGTAACTGTAGTAGCAGTTGCAGCGTCAGATAGCGACTCAACATCTACTTCAACATCTACTTCTACTTCTACTTCGAACTAATTTCGTTTTGTAGAACAGAAGCCAATCGCCCTGAATGACTCAGGGCGATTTTATTTGTAAGAGGGAATAATGAATATCTTCCGAATACCTAAATGGATACGCCAACTCCTCATTCTTCCACTACTCCTTGTACTCTTTGGCTGCACACAGAAATTCAATGATGTTTCAGCAACCGTCCAAGAAGCCTACGGTAACTACATTGATATCGAGATGACACCAGAAGAAATCAATGCTATTCCATATGCCAGTGCCTATTTGAAACTTGGAAATCAAAAACAGGTGTTTGTTGTTTTAGCTTTTGCGGAACAAAACCAACTCAGCGGCAAAAAACAACTGAAATGGGTAAGCGCCGATAAAGCGATGATCGTTACAGAGAATGGGCACATCGTCAAAACGATTGGTCTACAGAGTGGGGACTTAGCAGGTGTTTACGGTGACGTTCCAGATTTTTCTTTAGACTCAACCTCTGTCAACTACACACTTTCATACGATTGGGCAACACAATACCGTTATGGCTTTCCTGCAAATATAACGCGTTCTTACTCAGGCCAAGAAACGTTAACAACACCTATTTCTAGCACTATGACCAACGTATATAAAGAAGTTGTTGAGTTTAGCAGTCTTTCTCAATCGGTCGAAAACTACTATTGGGTCAATGAACAGGGTCAGGTCGTTAAAACCTTACAACACCTAGGGCCAAATATGATTCCGGTTGAGTTAACCATTTTGAAGGGATATAGCAAATCATGAGCAAGCAACTACTCACATTATTCGGTTTGGTCATGCCGCTTTTGAGCATGCCTAGCTTCGCTCAAACAGAAACCTCTGCTATGCAACCATTAAATGTTGAATTGCTAGAAGCAGGCAAACGGCTACAATTTCAAGGGCCGGCTCGTTTAGAAAATGTGTTAGCACTTGCTAGGGAGCAAAGCGTCTCTCTGCAATACTCTCTTGGTACCACTTTGTTTGATAAATCGGAACGCGCCGAGAAAACTTCTACCGCTTTAAAGAACTCAGTGCTCAATCAAATGATTCAACACAATTTGGTCGCACATCCATTCTACAAGTTCATTCAGCAGCAAAGCTTTGCACCGCGTTTACTGTCTGCGATAGATGTTGATAAAATTCGACTAAATAAATTCGACAACCCACTGTTGCGCGGCAATTTCCTGCTCGCAAGCCCTCTGCGCGAAGAGAAAGTGTATTTCTTGGGAAACCTAAATAGCGTGTATTCTATTAAAGAGCAAGCAGGCATCCCTTTGCAGAAACAAATAGAGAACTTGAAAAGTAGCATTGGTGCATTATCAACACCACCAGTGTTGATCTACCCAGATGGTCACGTAGTTAAGCCACATCATGGAGCTTGGTTAACAGCACAATATTACTTACCGCCTCTGACATTGGTATATATTCCGTTTGGTGATCTTGAATACTCCGAAATGGACCAAGATATTATCCGCCTACTCACTCAATTGATACCAAATTCCAAAAAGAGACCACAATGATGCCAATTAGAAAAAGCTTAACCCTTTCTTTAATGGGCCCTGCATTGGTTTGGGCTCAAGATATACCCTTTGAGGCTCCCTCGTTACAGCCTTCTCAATCTGATTTTGGTGGTGTTGGTTTAATGCAGATGCCAACCGGACGTATGGCTCCTGAAGGGGAATTCAACTTTTCTGTAACAGGTAGTGATGAGTACCTTTTTTACAATGTGACTCTGCAACTCATGCCGTGGTTAGAAACAACCATCCGGTACACACGAGTCCACGATCTTCCTTATTCGTCATCCTTCCCCGATGTTGACAATGAATATACAGACAAGGGGATAGATTTTAAATTTAGATTATGGGAAGAATCTGAATACATGCCAGAAATTGCCCTAGGAGTGAGAGACTTTGCTGGTACAGGCCTTTTTGATGCTGAGTTTATTGCAGCGACAAAACGATATTCTAATTCGAAATTAGGTACTTTTGATTTTACTTTGGGTATGGGCTGGGGCTACCTGGGAACTAGAGATACGGTCACAAATCCTTTTTGTAAAGCATCAGACAAATTCTGTGATAGGCCTTCCGAATTTCTATCTACAGGAGGAACAACTAACTTCGATAGAGCCTTTAAAGGCCCTGCTGCACTTTTTGGTGGTATTGAATATCAAACTCTTCATAAACCACTTCGCTTCAAGCTTGAATATGACGGTAACGATTACAGCACAGACTACCCAGTTGTTCAGGCCGGTGTAGATATGTCTCCCCACACACCATGGAACTTTGGTGTTCTCTATCGTCTAGGCATGGCCGATTTTCGTTTAAGTTATGAACGCGGCGATACTTTAGTAGCAGGCTTAACGCTAAACACTAATTTCAATGACATGCCATCATTCTGGCGAGACACACCAACCCCAGAAGTGGAAGATAACCAACCCAAAGAACTGTCTGATGTTGATTGGGAACGTGTGACAGAAGATTTAGACAAAATTGCTGGCTATCGAAACACGCGTGTTTATGTTGATAACAATACAGTAACTGTCGTTGGTGAGCAGAAAAAATATCGTGACCGTACAGAGGCACACGAAAAAGCGGCAGCTGTACTCCATAATGAAATGCCTGACGATATTGATACCTACGCGATCAATGAACGTAGCCGAGGCTTAGTCGGCGAACAAACGATTATTTCCAAAGAGAAATATCGCGACTTTGCCCAAGTTAATTACATCAATCCGAAAATAGAAGATGCAACCTCAAGGGCTACTACTAAGCCAATGGGAGAATCTGTCTACGATGGTTTTGAACGTTTTGATTGGGGCTTTGCACCTAAACTAGTTCAAACTCTCGGAAACGCTGAAGATTTCTATCTCTTTAGTGTAGGGCTAAGCGGTAATGCCTCATATTGGCTGACGGACAACCTTGAAATTGGCGGTTCGTTATACTGGGATTGGTATAACAACTACGATAAGTTTATTTATGTCACTCCACCTGATGGCACTACTGTTCCTCGTGTTCGCACCATGTTCCGCGCTTACCAAAATGAACATGCTGTAACCATGTCAAACTTACAATTGACTTGGTTCCAAGAGTATTCCGATACGATGGATCAGCAATTCTACGCGGGCTATCTGGAGAGTATGTTTGCTGGAGTCGGTACCGAGTTTCTTTACCGTCCACAAGGAGCTAACTGGGCGATTGGCGCTGACGTCAACGTAATTTCTCAACGTGATCCACAAAGTTACTTCGGTGTTTACGATGAGAAATGGCAAAACGTGCCAGAATATGGACGTCCGTTCCAAGTTATTGATAAAGGCTTCACTGGTTTTGTATCTGGTTACTACTACCCTCAATGGGAATTCCTACAAGATTTGATGATCCAAGTCGATGTTGGTCAGTTCCTAGCTGGTGATGTTGGTACACAAATCAACGTTTCTAAGCAGTTCAAGAGTGGCGTAATTGCTGGTGCCTTTGCGTCATTTACAGACTTGTCTGCGGATGAATTTGGTGAAGGTAGCTTTACCAAAGGTTTCTACTTGTCGATTCCATTTGACATCATGACCGTTAAGCCAAGCAACAATCGTGCGAACTTTAGTTGGCAGCCTCTTACTCGTGACGGAGGACAGAAACTCGGACGTAAATACAGCTTGATTGAGTTGACCGATGAGCGAAATCCTTGGTATCAAAGACCTAACCGTTCGGATGTGGAATAATAAAGTAATCAAGGGAGCTGCGGCTCCCTTTTTCATATCTAGATACTGAGTCATAGAAGACTCAAACCTATCTTCCTGCTTCCAATAGCGCTACTTTTCGTTTCTTGCTAGAATTCCTGAGAAAATTTTAATCTATGGTGGAAGTTCTATGATCATCGTAACTGGTGGCGCTGGCATGATCGGCAGCAACATTGTTAAAGCACTAAACGAAGCTGGTATTAACGATATCCTGGTTGTCGACAACCTAAAAAATGGCAAAAAGTTTAAGAACTTAGTTGATCTGGACATCACAGATTACATGGATCGTGACGACTTTCTGACCCAAATTATGGCGGGCGATGATTTTGGTCCGATTGAGGCAATTTTCCACGAAGGTGCTTGCTCTGCAACGACTGAGTGGGATGGTAAGTACATGATGCTAAACAACTACGAGTACTCTAAAGAGCTGCTTCATTACTGTTTAGATCGCGAGATTCCATTCCTATACGCTTCTTCAGCAGCCACTTACGGCGATACAGATACTTTCGTTGAAGAACGCGAATACGAAGGCGCACTGAATGTATACGGTTACTCGAAACAGCAGTTTGATAACTACGTTCGTCGCCTATGGCAAGACGCTGAAGAACATGGTGAGACCCTTTCTCAAATCACTGGCTTCCGCTACTTCAACGTATATGGCCCACGTGAAGACCACAAAGGTAGCATGGCATCAGTTGCGTTCCACCTAAACAACCAACTTAACGCAGGTGAAAATCCTAAATTGTTCGCGGGCAGCGAATCATTCAAACGCGACTTTGTTTACGTTGGTGATGTCTGTAAAGTAAACCTGTGGTTCTTAGAAAACGGCGTATCAGGCATTTTTAACTGTGGTACTGGCCGTGCTGAATCTTTTGAAGAGGTAGCAAAAGCAGTTATCAAGCATCATGGCAAAGGCCAAATTGAAACCATCCCATTCCCTGAGCACCTAAAAGGCGCTTACCAAGAATTCACACAAGCGGATCTGACCAAACTGCGCACCGCAGGCTGTGATGTTGAATTCAAGACAGTTGCAGAAGGCGTTGCCGAATACTTGACTATCCAAAACAGTTAAGCACCACAAGGTGGTAGAACCATAACCTGCCACCTTTACTCAAATGCAATAGCCTGTATCATTCCTAACTATCTTTTTTCTCATTTAAACCACTTCGCCCGTACACGAATAGGTAACTAGACACGCCATGACCATAAAACGTGATGACTTCGACCCTAAAGCATATAACCCTGAGTTTAAGCGCCACTTTCTGTCGCCTAAGTACTGGGGCACGTGGTTAGGTGTTATCTTATTTTTACCTTTATCATTAATGCCACTGGGTTTACAAAAGTGGTTGGCGAAAACCATAGCCAAAAAACTGTCGAAATCCCACAAGGGGCCAGCTCACCGAGCGAGGGTTAACTTTGAGCTGTGTTTTCCGGAAAAGTCGTTCCAAGAACGTGAAGCTTTGATAGAAAAAACACTCTACACAGCAGCCATGTTCTTTTTTCGCTTCGGGTTACTAAGTTTACGCTCACCAAAATGGCTTCAGAACCGTTGCCAAATTCGCGGCCTAGACATTTTACGACAGCACATTGATAACAACGAAAATGTGATTTTAATGGTTCCCCACTCTTGGGCAATTGATGTGCCTGCTATCTTGCTCGCGTCAATGGGAATGCCAGTTTCTGCAATGGCGAAGAAACAAAAGAATGATGTTGCTGACTGGCTAATGCACAAGCAAAGAGTCCAATACGGTGGCCGTGTTTATGAACGCTCAGGTGGCATTAAGCCTTTCCTGAAATCCATTCGAGATGGCTATGTAGGGTATTACCTACCCGATCAAGATCACGGCCCAGAGCATAGTGTGTTTGTGGATTTTTTTGCAACACGTAAAGCAACGCTACCTGGTTTAGGCAAAATTGCGAAACTATCACGCTCAAAAGTACTGCCTCTATTTGCGTCGATGAACACTGAAGATGGTACGTTTGATATTGAGATTTTACCAGCGTTTGAGCTGGATAAAGGCGAAGAGCAAGACGCTCGTACCTGTAATGAAGCCATTGAATATTTTGTCGGTGATAAACCCGAACAATATATGTGGGTACTACAGTTGCTGCACTCTCAAGAAGACGGCAATAACTATTACAATTTGTTTAAACCAAGATATAACAGCGACTGGAAAGTGCAGTGAAAGTATTTGTCGTAAGCTTGGCTCGATCGCTAGATCGCCGAGAACGTATTGAAGAAAAGTTAAAACAACAAGGCATTACGTTTGAATTTTTTGATGCAGTAGATGGCTCTGTTGACCGTTTTCTTCATTCAGAAAAAAGTCGTCCTACCATTACTCTACGCCGCAAAGGGTATCAATTAAAAACCAGTGAAGTCGCCTGTTTTGCAAGCCATTACGAGTTGTGGGTTCGCTGTGTTGAGCTTGATGAACCGATCGTCATCTTAGAAGACAACGTCGACCCCGTAGAAGGGCTGAAGCAAGTACTCGAACATACCCTTCCATTGACTTCTAATTATGACTACATCAAGTTGTCTGCCACTCAGAAGCGTGTATTCACCCCAATCGTACCTATTGATGATAATCATATGCTAGGGGGATACTCAGCAGGCACTTGTGGTACCACCGCTTATATCGTCACACCTAAAGCAGCCTCAAAGTTTGTTATGCATGCTCAAGAGTTTATTGAACCAGTCGATGACTACATGGAAAAACCATGGAGACATGGTGTTCAAGTTTACAGCGTGTCTCCAGATCTCTTTACTAGAGCAGAGATTGCTTCGACGATTGGTGGTAAAAGAAAAGATAAATCCAAAATGACTCTTGCGAATAAAATATACGCTGAACTTTTTAGAACTTATGAGTCAATTTTGAAATTCCTATACTGGAAAAACAAAGCATGAAGATTTTAGTCATTGGCCCTGCATGGGTCGGCGATATGGTAATGTCGCAATCGTTATATATCGTATTAAAGCAACGCCATCCAGATAGCCAAATTGACGTTATCGCTCCAGGATGGTGTAAACCGATTCTTGAGCGTATGCCAGAAATCCATCAAGCGATTGAAATGCCTATCGGTCATGGTGAGTTTAACTTATTAGGCCGCAGGGAAATTGGCAAATCATTACGTGAAAAGCAATATGACCACGCCTATATCTTGCCTAAATCAGCGAAATCAGCACTGATCCCATGGTTTGCCAACATTCCTCTTCGTACTGGCTGGAAGGGAGAAATGCGCTATGGTTTATTGAATGACTTACGCCCCAACATGAAGTCTTTTCAGTATATGGTAGAGCGCTATGTAGCGTTAGCTTATCCAAAAGCAGAAATGGTGGATTCTAACTCTCTTGGCGGGCTTGAAACTTTACCTCGCCCACGCCTTGCAATCAACGCGGCAGAGCAACAAGCCACGATCAAAAAGTTCAACTTAGCCCAAGATCAACCAATTATCGGACTGTGCCCAGGAGCAGAGTTTGGTCCCGCCAAAAAATGGCCCGAAACACACTACGCTGAAGTTGCGACGCAAATGGCTCGATCTGGGCATCAAATCTGGTTGTTTGGTTCTCAAAAGGACTTGGAGACTTGTAACAATATTCGCGCACTTGTTCCGACGCAATTCCATGAATACATTCATGTTCTGGCAGGCCAAACCAGCTTAATTGAAGCAGTCGACTTACTTGCTGCATGTAAGACTGTTGTCGCGAATGACTCAGGCTTAATGCATGTGGCGGCTGCAGTTGGTTGTAATGTTGTTGCAGTGTATGGCTCAACTTCACCGAAGTACACCCCCCCACTCGCAGAAAAAGTGGAGATTGTTCATACCGATATTGATTGTCGCCCTTGTTTCCAACGTGAATGTCAGTACAAACACCTTAAGTGCTTGACAGAACTTTCGCCTAAGCAAGTGCTAGATAGTATCCAAAAACTTGACGCCATTACGATAAGCTCATGTTAGTTCGTATTGTTTATACCTTACTACTCGCCCTAGCGTCACCGCTGCTTTTATTTGGTTTGTACAAGAGCAAACCAAATAAGCCTAAGTTCGGCTCTCGCTGGAAAGAGCACTTTGGTATCACTCCCAAGCTAAAAAGCAACGACAAACCTATTTGGATACATGCTGTATCTGTTGGTGAAAGCATAGCAGCAACACCTTTAATCAAAGCCCTTAAGGAACAAAACCCCGAACAATCTATTCTAGTTACTACAACAACAAGTACCGGAGCTGAACAGATTGCTAAGTTGGGTGATTTAATTGAACACCGCTATATGCCAATTGACTTTGGTTTTGCTATCAAAGGTTTTCTTAAAGCAGTACAACCAAAACAAATGTTGATCATCGAGACTGAGCTGTGGCCAAACACGCTTCACAATGTTCACAAAGCGGGTATCCCTATAACTGTCGTGAATGCGCGCCTATCTGAAAAATCGTGTCAGAACTACGCTAAAATACAGCGGCTTTTTAACCAGCTTCATCCATGCCTAACTCAAGTACTCTGCCAAACGGATTCAGATGCAGAGCGCTTCGAACGCTTAGGCGTTAAGAAAAAGAAACTATCCGTTACTGGCTCGATTAAGTTCGATATTCAAATATCAGAGCAAGTGAAACAGCAAGGACAGCAGCTTCGAGCCCAACTTGGAAACGATCGTCCGATTTGGATTGCAGCTAGCACCCACAAAGGCGAGGACGAACAGGTATTAGATGCACATAGACAAGTTTTAAAATCTCATCCAAATGCTTTACTCGTTTTGGTTCCTCGCCATCCAGAACGATTTGATGATGTATTCACGCTTTGCCAACAGCAAGGCTTTAACACTGTGCGTCGCACTTCAACTCATGCAGTAGAGACGAATACTCAAGTATATCTCGGCGATACTATGGGTGAGATGCTAACGTTGATGGGTGCAGCGGATATCTGCTTTATGGGCGGTAGCCTAATTGGAGATAAGGTTGGTGGGCACAATGTGCTAGAGCCTGCCATGTTAGAAAAAGTCATAATCACTGGCCCTAGCTATTTCAACTTTAAGGAGATTGTATCTGACTTATTGGATATAGATGGGATATTACTAGCCAGTGATACAACCGACTTGGCTAAGCATCTAACATCCCTTCTTTCACAACCATCCTTAAGTGAACTCTATGAGATAAAGGCCTGTCACTATGCAAAAAGAAACCAAGGTGCTTTAAAAAGAACTACCGATAAACTATGAATCCGAACTTTAAAAGCCAAAATTGAATTTTTGGCTTTTAAAAATTAGAAATAACTACTACTTTCGTTCACTACGAAGCGAAGTTAGGGTCTCATTGATTAGGGTGCTAGAGGTTCCTTCAGTGTAAGGGAAATAAATAACCTTACAACCTACAGCAGCTAAATCTTTCTCGTGTTCCTGCCATTTAGAAGTTTCATACCAATCATCTCCTACGAATAGATAACTCGCATGATTCTTTCTCGCTGCAGAGGCTTTATCCATATCTTTTTGAGGTATAGCTACATCAACATACTTGCAAGAACGTACAACCTCTATCCGCTCATGGTATGGTATTACTGGTTGCTTACCTTTATATGCGACCAACTCATCAATCGTAACTCCTACCACTAACTTGTCGCACATGGCTTTTGCGTTACGTAATAAATTCACGTGGCCAACATGAAATAGATCATATACGCCACTTGTATAACCGATAATCATTTCATCAATACCTTTAAATTTTCTTCAAACCACAATTCATAAGAAGATAATAAGTTCGGGTTGTCAAAAACCTTTGTAAGATCAACAGGAAAGCCAACTTTTCTCTCATACGCAAAGCTTTTTCCTTTAAGTGGAGCAATTAACTCACGTAGAGGTAGCTTCCCCAGTGAACCATTCATTAGTCTACCAGCACTGAATTTGATTGCGGCTTCGAATACATGATAATTGGCAATAGGATCTCGCCCTTCAATTCCAGCAGCCATTAAAGCAAAATCTAACCGCCTAAACAAAACTGGCATATGATACTTAATAAAAAAGTATCGTACTTTTTCAAAAGGAGTTAAATGATCCAATCTGGCAAATAATTCAGAGAACTCTCGATAAGTCGTAGTGTCTTGTCTTGGGACCTTATAGCAGTAAAACTCTAAAAATGTATCGAGTGAAAAACTCTCACATTCCGCAGCCCAATTAAATATACGGTCATACCCACCAAAGAATTCATCCGCACCTTCGCCCGAAAGAAGCACCTTAACTCCATCCTGAGCAGCAATTTGGGAGATACGATACAGAAGAACCTCATTAGGCACAGACATTGGTTCACCTCTTAGAGCAATTAACTCGTCAAAACAGCGTTTGTACTCATTTGCTCCACATTCATGAACGGTTAGGTTAGGAATATTTTGCTCTTGAAGAAAAGTGATATCATCATCACCTTTAAAACCAATAGTGTATAGTTTCTCAATATCAGTTAGTTGATGAATCAAATTACTGTCAATGCCTCTACTCATTAGAAGGCCAACCTTAGCATCTGAAACTAATCGACTATTGATGCCATCTCTAACTGCTTTTTCTAATTGCTCTTGCGATACATCTTCATATTGTTGAAAGAAGTTTAAGCTTTCAAAATAGCACCCATTGACAAAGCATGAACCAGGTTCAACAGTTGATACTTCTTTGAAATATGAGCCACTAAAAATGGGCGCACGAGCTGCATGATACTCTTCAATAGCTAGAGGGTTCACAGGTAAGTCAAAAAGCGCCTTCAATACATTAGGCTCAGAAGAAAATGAAATACCGTGTGGAGATTGATGATAAAATAGAGGCTTAACACCAAACTTATCCCGACACGCATGCTGCAGCTTTCCGTCTGCACTTACGTAAACGAATGCGAAAAATCCGTCCAACTCGTTCTCAATAAGATGCCCAGAGATAATAAGGTCGCTTAAGAGTGTAGTATCGCTCGTGTACTCTTTTTCAAAGTACTTTTGACCGAGCTCCTTGTAGTTAAGGATCTCACCATTAAATACTAGTATACCTCCTCGAGCATCAATAACAGGTTGATTACTACCCGAGCCTAGTTCGATAATAGAAAGCCGAGAGTGATAGGCTTTCCACCCTCCATGCTCGACTAACCCAGAAGAACAATCTGGCCCTCTAAATCGCAAGCATTCTTCAATGATTTTGCTGTGCTCTTGGATCACTCGTGGATCATTAGAAATAAAAATACCGCACATACTCTGCCTTACTTCAAATTGAGGTAGCTTTGACTGTACCAAGATGTCATCATATCGCCTAAGAGCTGTCATCTTAGTTTAAGCCCAATAATCAACCTAGCAGTTTACACTAGAACAATGTTTGGTTATAGGGGAGTCAAAACTGAAGTCGTATGTAAAAGGTTTATGGCCATGCCATTAAAGAAGTCGATCAAGACATTGAGACAAACTGTAAAGTATCAACTAAACATACTCGCCGATGAGCGACGTTTAAAAAAACTAAAAAAGAAAAATAAAATAAGAGTAGCCTTCTTTGTTCTTCATCATAGTGTATGGAAATGTGACGCAGTCTTCAGAGCAATGATGGAAGATGACTTTTTCGAACCCTTTATTTTTGTCTGTCCTTACACAGGAAAGGATGATGTATCTTGTATACAAGATGTACAAAAAAATGTTAATTTCTTCCAAAATAAAGGCTACCCAACTGTCAGCTCTTATAATAAAAATAAATCTACGTGGATTGACATTGACACTCTTGATATTGATATCATTTTTTTCACAAACCCACATAAAATAACAAAGAAAGATTATTACTCTAAAGCTTATAGTAAGTATTTATCTATTTATATCCCATATTCTCATCAAATATCAAAATACAACAATTATAAAGAACAATATAACCAACAATTTCATAATATGATGTGGAAAATATTCGCCCCACATTTTGATGAGGTGGATATTTTTAAAAAAAATTCCGACTTAAAAGGTAGAAACATCTTAGTGACCGGCTATCCTGCAACAGAGCCACTAATCAATAATGAGCTTGTTGTGAATTCACCATGGAAGAAACAGGACTCTAATAAGCTACGAGTTATTTTTGCTCCTCATCATACAATAGACACACCAGAGCTTCCTTACAGCACCTTCTTAAGCTTTTCTCAACAAATACAATCACTTTCAGAAAAGTACAAAAAAAACATTCAGTGGGCATTTAAACCTCATCCGATGCTAAAAGAAAAGCTATACAAACACAAAGATTGGGGAAAAGAAAAAACGGACACATATTATAGGTTTTGGGAGCAATCTAGCTTTAGTCAACTAGAAGAAGGAGATTACTATGATCTATTTAAAACTTCAGATGCTATGATTCATGATAGTGGCTCCTTTCTTGCGGAATATTTGTATTTAAACAAACCTGTAATGTATCTAGCATTAAATGATGGTATACGAAATTACCAAAATCCATTTGGTAATAAAGCATACGATAGTTGCACTAAAGGAAAGTCATCTTCGGACATTGAGAACTTTCTTATAGATTTAATCCATCACAAAGCACCAGTAGATCGAACATTCTTTGATAATGAATTAGCAATACACTTTAGAGAATTAACGCCAACAATGCGTATAATGAATCACTTAAAAGAAGAGTTAAAAAATTGCTAACCAATATAGGGCTACCATGTTAGCCCTATATTTTATAAAGATTCTCTAGCTACCTAAATCATTTCAGCCTTCTTATTACTTTTAAGGCATTTTCAAAATCACCACTATAAAAAAAATAACGTAATACATAACTATAAAATGCTAACTTACTTGAGGGGATAGATGCCATAAACTCAGCGGTACACATACGCTTTTTAATCGCACTCGCAACTTTAGTGGCGTTTTTACTCTCTGCATCTCGCAAGTTCATTTTAAGATCTTGCAGCTCACGCTGAGCGTTGATAACTGTGTTGTTATATTTTTCTTCACGTGTTTCTTTTGCGAACGTTGATATGCCACCTACTCGATATTGAATCCATTTTTTGTTTTCATGATGAATACCATTTAACAAAAAGGCTCGAAGGACATTGATGCGATCTTCATTGATGATATCTTTGTTGTAAGGAGCAAACTCGTTCAGTACATCAGACGTAAAAGCGGCGCAACAGCCATCTACTGCACATTTTCTATTAATAATATTTTCGAGTGTGTAAGGCTTTTTATTCTGCTTGATCGATTCAAATGGCTCAATGATATCGCCTTGCTCGGAAATTTTGTCGTAACTACCAATAATTAAGCTTGGTTTACCATTTTTCAACCAGGCTTCATAAGTTTCCTCAACTCGGTTCGGCATCGCTATATCATCGCCAGCTTGTACAATAATAAGCTTATCTTGATACTGTCCCCGCAAGGAGTTGATTTGGCTAACTAAACCAATATTGTGTTCATTGTGCCGATATTCAATATTCAATCCCTTTGGCGCAAACTCTAAAAGCGACAGAATCTTTTCATGGCTATCATCCGGAGAGCAATCGTCCAATACTAACAACTGGCTCGGCCATGCAGTTTGATGTAATGCCGCCGGAAGCGTTTTATCGAGATAACTTGATTGCTTGTAGCAGAAGAAGACGTAGACAACGTCTTCCAATACTCGCACCTGCCCTTGCATAACTCTTAGGCCTCAAAAGAGTTCACTGCATCGACCACAACACTTCTCTCTTGCTCACTCAAGTAAGGCGACATCGGTAATGACAGCACTTC
>NZ_JAWOUO010000025.1:0-22939 GCF_033339435.1 Vibrio sp. 378 | reverse complement strand
TTTCAACAAAGTCACTGAAACCACGTGGAACTTACAACACCAGAGAAAACGTCATTTCAGCGAGTAAATCGGCTTTTGTACCCAACAAACTCACCGAGCAGAGTTGCAACCAAAAACAGACTCTCGATTGCCCTGTTCTGTCAGCACCAAAGGACAAAACAACCGCTAGGACACTTGCCAAGCTTTGGGCTTAAAACAGCAGAAACTGAGTTTTGACCATCGACGATGAATCTGTATACCAAACAAACAGCTGCCAAATTTTGAGCTAAGAAACATGATTTTGATTACTAGCTTTTTCTGGCGACTAACGCCCAATTAAGGGGTGAGCAACGCTACCACCCAACCTAAAACATTGCACCGTAACCACTAAAATTGAAGTAGAAGAAAAAATGCCAAGCGTTGGGAATCCCTCTTAAATTGCTTGTTATGTGTTCTTTATTCTCGCAATTTGTTTTACGTAATCAAGTAGAACCCTATGAAGTTTCTCCTGCTCTCGCGATAAGTGGTCGTACGCTTCAAATACGCTGAAATAAACATGAACAGCTTCATCAATTTTTTTGTCAGCTTCAATATAACTTTTCACGGCATCGGATACGTAATTGGGGAAAAGCGGTTCATAAACTTTTAGTAGATAACTTAATTCTTTTGCTAAACTTTCATAAGGCTGACCTTCAATCGTTGTATCTGCATTTGGATTAATACCAGTTTCTTTTTCAAACTCGGCTTCACTAAGTCGATTTGTTACTTCCATTGCATCAGTAAGTACCTTTAACAAGCGCAATAAAGGTTCCTTTTTGATTTCCCAAGACCGATTCATTTTGCTTTCATGAAACGACAAAATAACAATTAAGGTACCTACACACGTACCGGTAGCTATAGCAATATTTGTCACTAAATTGCTATTGAAGTCGTATGCTAAATCAGTACCTATAAAAAGCATCGATAATGTGAACCCAATGACAAAACCTAGAACTATCTTTAACATTTAATAACTGACCTATCGAGAGAGCACATAACGCCGCATTAAGGTGTGAGCAACGCTACTACCAAACCTCAACCATACCACCGTAAACACGAAACCAAACCATGAGCTGAAAATGCCAAGCGTTGGGAATCACTCTTAAATGCTTTGTTATGTGAATTTTTACTCGTACTTTTTACTGTTGTGCTTTAACCAACCATACGGGTGCCTATTGTTGGGATCGTGGTGTGTCCAGTGCATTACACCACCCTTTTTATTCCATTCATATTCACCGTAAAACTGAACTCGATCGCCGACTTTTAGATTGGGAATTCTTGGTGCTAAGTCGATGTTATGAGCAACAAGTAAAGTTTGCTTACTATCTAATTTGAGTATGAATTTTTGATGTCGACTTCCTTTGTTGTCATCTGGCAATAGGCGAGTTACTGTTCCTGAACCTCGAACTTGAAGGTCACTTTGATGATTTTCAAACGCCTGTCCGAGCTTGTAGTCATTCGCTAGAGCACCAACTGAAACTAAGCAAAAAGCTGCTATAAATATTGCGAAGAACTTCTTCATATACTCAATTTCTCCAATTCACATAACGCCGCGTTAAGTAGTGAGCAACCTACCACCCAACTTAAACCATGCCACCGTAAACACAAAACTCAACCAAACCAAAAATGCCACGCGTTGCGAATCTGCCTTAAACGCTTTGTTAGGTACAATTTTTCAAGGTAAGTGATCAATAACTTGGTTTGTTAACCGTTACCTGCCACACTTAGCTCGCATTTGATATTAGGCAACCACTATGAAACTTTTAGTTCGCAATTTAGAGCGTACAACATCAGAACATGAAATTCGTGTTCTATTTTCCACTTTCGGCACTGTAACTGAGTGCAATCTCGTTTTAGACCAAGAAACTGGTCAATCAAAAGGCTTCGCGTTTGTTGAAATGCCTGACGAAAACGAAGCAAAAACAGCCATTGAAAAATTACACCTTTCAACGGTAGACAAGAGCAAAATCAGAGTTAAATTAGCTCAAAACTAATAACAATAAGAGCCAGTAAGGCTTAGATATTGCTGGCTCGATTTCAAACTTTTCGCATTGTACCTAACGCCCTGTTAAGGTGTGAGCAAAGCAATACCGAAGCCACCGCATACCACCTTAAACACTAAAACCAACGCATAGTAAAAATGCCACGCGTTGCGAATCACTCTTGAACAGATTGTTATACGTTTACTCTCTGAAACCGTAGATACGCAACCCTCTATTTGTGAGCTCAATATCGAAGTGCCCAACTGAGTGTAAGACACTCAATGCTCCATCTATATCTTGGTGCCAATGTTTAAAGGGCACATTTTCATACCCACTAGGCTTACCTACTTTGGGGATTTCTAACCACTCAATTCGCTTGTAGGCGAAAGGACCTGAGCCATAGTCACCCACATACTTTTCCATTAACTCACCTGATTTGGTAAACCAGCCTAGAAACTCATAATCGTTATCAACAAACTTCCAGTAACACTGGCTCAACATCAATTCTGGCACATCCAATACCGTACACACTTTACGCCATTTAGCATTTGACATTAGTGACACTGAAAATCGATTTTTAATAACCTTATCTAGGTATTCATCCATTCTTGCTGGCATATCAAAGCCTCCAAACGTATAACGCCCTGTTAAGGTGTGAGCAACACAATGCCGAAGTCACCGCATACCACCTTAAGCACTAAAACCAACGCATAGTAAAAATGCCGCGCGTTGCGAATCACTCTTAAACAGTTTGTTAGCCGCTCATTACCAAAGATTACTGCTTACTCAACAAAAACTTACGCAAATCTCTCTCTGCACGCATAACAAACAGAATAAACACTTTGTCACCGTCTTGTTTATAGAAAACACGACATGGATTAACGACAACTTCACGATAACTTAAATGTTCTAGCTCGGGTGGAATACGACCTGACTCTGGGAAAGCTTGTAGGCGTTCGACTTTGGAGAAGATCGTTTGCACTAACTGCTTTGCAGCTACGATATTTTCAAGTGCGATGTATTCAGCGATATCGTTGAGGTCAGATAACGCTGGCTCAGTCCAGATTATTTCAGCCATTTTGACATTTTGTCCTTAGCTTCATCATGACTTGCCACTTTACCATCAGCTAGTGCACGCTCACCTCGTGCAATACCCTCAAGAATAGCTAAACGATTTTGCATAAATTCGTAGTCATCAACATCAACTAGATACGCAGATGGCTTACCATGCTCAGTAATTAACACGGGTTCTTTGGTGTCGTGGAGATCGGCGAGGATCTTAGTTGCTTGGCGTTTGAGTGATGTAACTAGTTCTACTTTCATGAGAGCTGCTCCAAAGGAATACTAAAGTGATACTATTCTATCACTTTGAGTATAGCAAGCTCCATGACGGCTAACGCCCTGTTAAGGTGTGAGCAACGCAATGCCGAAGCTTCCGCATACCACCTTAAACACTAAAACCAACGCATAGCAAAAATGCCATGCGTTGCGAATCACTCTTAAACAGTTTGTTATATTTCAAATATGTATGAACCATTGACTGCCTCAATAAAAACCACTTTATTGAACACACTTTTATCAATTTTGTTTTTCAATATATCTATACTTTCTTCATAGTTCCCGTAATTGATCGCGTCTATTAATATCAGCCACCATTGCTCATAATTATCATAGTAAGGTGCTATTTTTGAGGATTTTCTCTCAATGCAATACTTAGCATTTTTAAGCATTTCTTCCACAACAAGACAACCCTCTTCATACTCGTCGAATACCCCGCATTTGAATACTTGCTGATTGTCTTTAAGTTCATGGCGATCGAAACTCACAGACAATCCATCTGATATAATATAAAGCTTTTTATTAAGTACGCTCTCAGCTGTATCAAATGAATGGAGTAGTTCCAGTAATAACTTGCCATTTCGTTTCAAATTGCCAAACGGTCTTCTAATTTTGAAGTGAACATAAAATCCAACGTCCCATAAGTTGCAATCATAAGCTTTAAGGCTATTTTCCAAATAGGATAGAATTCTCATCCTGTCATCATCATAGCGCCTCAAAGCTCCCTGATATTCGTAGTGGTCGTTGAGTCTAGTAACTTCAATCGCAATATTTTCATTAAGTAAAAAGTCAGAGGGAACATTACCTTCTGGCTCAAATATTAAACTATGATGGGATATTGATTTTAAGTAATTCTCTGCCAACTTTTCTTCTTCATTCATAGTTGCTAATCTCAAATTGAAATATAACGCCTTGTTAAGGTGTGAGGCACGCAATACCAAAGCCTCCGCATACCACCTTAACCACTAAAACCAATGCATAGTAAAAATGCCACGCGTGCCGAATCACTCTTGAACAACTTGTTATGTTTGTTCTCGATGGTTACGCCAAACACTAACCACTGTCGCTACATACACCGATATATATACAAGAATCAATGTATAGCAAAAGTATAAGAAATTTAATGAAAAACAGTAAGCTACAAATATTGACACTGTGCATGACATTAGCGAGACAAAGGCGCCAGCAAAGGTTGTCTCCATAAATGGTAGAGTTTCAGCTCCCTCAAATTTAAATTCATATGCAACAGGTACGGAACCCACGATAATTAGAGGAAATGAAATGCTCACACAAACCAAAATGAGTTTTACTGTATCTAACGATATAAATAGATCTCTTTGAAACATAAACATAATCAACGTTCCCGGAGTAAAAAGAGCAACTAGGAACAAAGTAAAAAAGCTAGCTTGGTACTCATTCAACCCTTTAATAAAATTAGTAATACTTTCCATTTTCCCTCATAAAACATAACGCCGCGTTAAGTGGTGAACAACGCTGACAACCGAACCTAAGCCATTGCACCGTAAGCACAAAACTCAATTTGAACTGAGAATGCCACGCGTTGTGAATCCGTCTTAAACGCCTTGTTATAACTTCAGATACGTGTGGATTGTTGTATGTAAGTTTTTAAACCCTGTTAGCTCAAATTCCAGTACCCATGAGGATTCAAGTGTCATAGGTAACTTTCCATTTGTCGATTCACCAAATTTAATTTCAGTGATATCAACAGGACTATGAGCTGCAAAGAAGTAAACTGACCCATCAATATACCCGTCATCTGGGTTTACAGGGAAAGTAAATGTTCTACCAGTAAGTTCATTAAGCTCTGTAGGTAAATTAATACCGTTTAGGCTAATTACAGTTTCTATTGTCTCAGAATAGTCGTCTAGACTAAGCTCAAACGGCTCTATTCCTATCTCAAGTGAGACGTCGCCATCGACACCAGAAATCTTTGCACTTGTAAATTTGAGCTTTTCTATCGGGAAATTTTCCACTCTTCCTCCTGAGTTATAACGCCGCATTAAGGTGTGAGCAACGTTACCACCTGACCTAACCCATTGCACCGTAAACACTAAACCCAACCTTAAACTGAAAATGCCAAGCGTTGTGAATCACTCTTAAATGCTTTGTTATGCATTTACACAAACAGGCCAAACCCTTGACTATTATCATGGATATATACGCCACTATCATCTGCCCTAAGAGCATACTGTATAAGACGAATCTTTGTATATGGCACGTGCGAATTACCAGTTGTGTAGGACATATACTCTTCATGCAATTCAACGAAAATTGAGCGGACGTTATTGTCGTAAAAGTACCCATATGAGCTGTGCCTTTCAGACGGATAGTTATCTTTGTAATGTACATTGTACAAAGGTTGAAAATACTTAATTAGAGCACCTTCAACACCTGAAATCCAATGTTGACGAGGCATATTTTCAATTAATCCCCCACCGGGCATCCAATCATCACGCGAGTCGTCAAAAGGAAGTTCTGGAGCAACAAGCATTTGAGTAAAGGGTTTTTGAAACGACAATAGTTTCACTATAATTTCTTTGTGCGGCTTATTATCAATAATTTCATTTGCTACTTTACTAATTTTTTCGTGGCCTTTAAATCTTAGATACTTTTTAGATATTTCAGTTTTCCCAATATATTGAACATCCAGTTTAAGTATAGAACTTAGCATCTCTGAATTGTCTGTAAATTTCGCAACTCGCTCTAAGAACAAGAATGTATTTGCAAATTGATGCGAGTCTCCATTAGACTTATTTAGCTGAACATAATTTCCTTCAACTTTAAGAAATAAAGTTATGCCATCACGGACTCTAGGCATAGTAATATCATATGCTTCCCAATCAAAATCATTGATTTGCATGAATACAGTAAAAGCTATTTCACTTTCTCTATGCTTTATAGATTCAGGCTTAATCCTTAACCTATTTGTTTCACAGACTAGATAGTGAGTGAATGGTCGGCTTTCGTTCATATCAATAATCTCTTGCTCTAAGAGATTATTAGGAGTAGCCAACAAAACAAAATTGCAAACATGTCCAATTGAAATTTGCATAAGGTCCCCCTCTAAATGCATAACGCCCAATTAAGTAGTGAGCAACGCAATACAAAAGCCACCGCATTGCGCCGTAAACACAAAACTCACTGCAAACCAAAACTGCCACGCGTTGCGAATCTGCTTAAATTGTTTGTTATGCGATTTTTCGGCAGTGCGAAATTGGCTAACGAAAACATTACCTTAAACACAAAAAACCACAAACGCACATATGACTTTTTGTGATTCAAGAACCAGCGAATTCAACATTTCGTAAAAAGACTGCCACAAGCGCGGAACGCGATATTAAAGCAATGAATTAGCTTTTACTTGCGAGAAACTTAACGAGCCAGGATTTCAGCAAGTACCGGATTTCCGAAAACTAGCCCTTTCCACGCTTTGCACTCGAGAAACTTTCCGCAACCAAATACGATTTTTAATGAGGCAACTTCACGAACTTTGGCATATTTTGCGGTTTGAGTGATTCAAGAATTTGAGCCGAAAATGCTGATTTGCCGAGGCCAAAAAACGGTTGGCCAAAGAGATTAAATTTAGAGAAACCTAAAAAATTTTGTCTTGTCGCATAACGCCGCGTTAAGGTGTGAGTAACGCAATACCGAAGCCTCTGCATTGCACCTTAAACACAGGAATTAATGCAAAGAAAAATGCCACGCGTTACGAATCACTCTTAAACGCCTTGTTAAATTTATACTTATCAGCAACGTAGCGGGCTGAGTTTTCAATGTATGGAAATACTGTACTTTCATTAATATTTAGTAGATCCAGCTCCTTCAGTAGTACAGTTTTGTTAGTTATTGTAATCCTTAATACTTCAATTTCTTCTGTACCTTTTTCATCAAATATCACTTCGTGACCGAACAATAAAAAAGCTCCTGATTGAGAGGTTATTCTGTCATTGCTCTTTTTCCCCTTTACACAAATGACTTTTCTCATATCTTTTGGATCTATAATTGGCTCAAAAAATGGCTTTTCTTCTTTTATAAAGTGTAAGAGCCTTCTAACCGATTTCTGCTCATTAAAGTCGTCAATATCCAAATTGAAATCAATCTTATCCTTCTCAGACTTGGGTAGCCTTGAAAGATTAGATATACAACTAGCAACATCAGAGTCAAAATACTTTACGTTCTCCCTTTTAAGGGAAAATATTATAACTTCACCAGACTCTTCAGAGGACCCTTTACATGCGAAATATAGTGCAATCAGAGGGTTAGATGTTATATCTAACAACCTTGTCGGTAACGAATAATGCTGCATTCTAACTAGTCGATCTAAGGTGTAGATATCTGACGAAAAATCAGCTGAATTTGACACCAAAAGCTCTCGGCAAATAATGTGTTCTACATCACGATATAGATAGTTACCCTCTTTGTCTTTCCTGAACAGTGATGGCTCCAGTTTGTATTGATCTTTACTCGAATGACCGCGATAGAAAATCTCACGATCTTTTTCATGTTGATAAGACAACACTTTTTTTATAAAACCCTGTAGCTTTGTAATTGTAGGAGACTGTGACTTTTCCGCTGTAGGCTTACCCGATTTAGAAATGTCTTGAACATTGTTTAAAGGGATACCTTGATTTTTTAATCTTGCAAAAAGATCCTCATCTTTTACCGCCCAATGAGTTCGATTCATTTCCCAACCGCGTATATCTAGAAGATCTGCAATTGGCTCAATTTGAGCGAATGGTATAGGATCAATATCTTGAGAAATTTGAAATTCAATTAATACTGTTCTATTTCGCTCTTTGATCGACGTTAAGTATCCAATGTAAACGTCGCTTCTCGTCCCTTCGTAGGCAAAGAGGCATGGATAGCTTTTTAGTAAATCAATATTTGATTCATTAAGATTTTTAAGTGCTTCAGATAGATTCTGGTTTGTGTATTCAAGAAATCGACTTCGATCGTATTGATAATGATTCCGCTCCCAGGCTCCATCTTCAGCTGTGACAAACAAATTATACATCTAATGTTGAACTCCAATAAATTTAACGCCCTGTTAAGGGGTGAGCAACGCAATACTGAAGCCGCCACACACCACCTTAATCACTTAAACCAACGCATAGTGAAAATGCCACGCGTTGCGAATCCATCTTGAACAGTTTGTTATGTTTGTGCTGACGTCGCTAGACAAACTTATGGTTGTATAGAGGTAAAATGTTGATCACTGGTTCTTCGTAAGGGTGAATTGTTCGAATAGCATCAAGTGCAGCTTGAACTAAAGGCTCTTGGCATCTAACGTCAATTCTGACCTCTTCACCAAAGTTAATTTCACCCTTTTTGCCAGTAACAGGTTCCGAGCCTTCAGTTGGTCTCCAGAACCCTGAAATTTTTACGATAGAAATAACACTGTCATAGTCACCCACAACACCTGCACCAACTGAGTTAAGTGCATCACGGATAGCTACAACTTCTGTTTCAGGTGCATAGATTTCTAGCTTGAATTCCATCATTTTCTCCCAAAAAACATAACGCCGCATTAAGGTGTGAGCGGCGCTTGGCTATACTTGAGCGAAGCGAAACTGCCAAGCGTTGCGAATCACTCTTAAATGCTTTGTTATGCATCATCTGACTTCTTTGACTCTGTATAAAGTCTGTAAGGCTTAAATGCAAGTTTCAAATACCAGTGTAAAATGGGAACTTGCTCTACAATTTCGTACATCAATTTTGCATAGATGTCTGGAACCCAATTTACAGCTTCATCCTTAAATTCCACTCCCACACCTATTTTTCGGCTTGCAACGGTGGGCTTTGTACTGCCGGAGCTTCTATAAGAGAAAACGACACGATCATTAGGATTGAGATAGCTAATGTCAATCGAAACCTCACCACTATCATTTGTTTCTATAAAAATCGCGCCATCATCTTGATAATAATTTGTGGTAGAAACTTTAACGTCAAACAATGGAGAATCATCACCTGGAAGCAACTTAACTTCTAAGTTCTCTAGGCTCTCAGTACCTGTATTCTGAACAGCAACTTCGCCATGAAATAACTCAGATATTACTTTCCCTTGTATTTAATTTCAATATCCGACTTAACCATATCTTCGATATCTAACAGCTGTGAAGAAGGAGAACTAAAGATAGTTAAGTGAGATAATGATTTATTTTTCTTCATTATAATTGCTGTACCGATGACACCAATTAACGCTCCAAGAACTACAAATATTCCATTTATAACTTCTGGGCTCATATTTTCCTCCCCTCTATGATGCATAACGCCGCATTAAGGTGTGAGCAACGCCACCACGAAACCTGACCTTACCACCGTAAACACAAAACCCAACGATGGAATGAAAAGTGCCAAGCGTTGGGAATCACTCTTAAATGCTTTGTTATGCAACAATATCTACACTAATCAACTAAAGATTCACAGTAAGTATTACTAACATTCAGTTCGCTAACCATATGCAATCGTTGGTCTGTCAATTCATTAATTTGACTATTGGTCACATTAGCTAGATCTTCCAATTCATTCATATAAGAAAGGAATGGTCTCAGTAAATTATCAAACGTTTTATAGTTCTCATCGTGACGTATGGACCAAAGTTTATCATATGATTTTTGAAGATTTTCAAAACTGTGTTCATGCGCTGTCGTGGACATATATTCTGAAGACATATATGCACCCGCTTCATTTTCTTGATAACGCAGTATAGGAATTTCTAATACGTTAAAGTTACTTTCCATACACTCATAGAATTGATCTGTAGAAAATAGATACTTCCCTTCGGTACTTTTTGTAAAATCTCGACAAGAGTTTAATTTCCTTTTTGATTGAGAAATAACATTCAAATTCTCACGTAACAACTTCAATGAAAGCTCTATCCTTTGAGTTTGAATTGAGTATAATGCAACTTTGTTTGAAGTTTCTGCCAAAGAATTCTGAGCGCATAATAATTTATTCTGTTCAGCGATTTTTTCTAACTGCATCATGGAAGAATAGTAAATTGCAATTGATAAACACAAAGCAAAAATACTGAATATCGTCATGCTAGAAAACAACAACTTAATAAAGCTTACTGACTTATCAATATAAGACTGAATTTCATTAGAGTTTTCATTGTTACTTTCGATACCTAAAAATCCAAACACTTTAGACTGAACAGCCGTACGAATTTTACTCTCAGATTGTGTGCTCTCATTGGTGTAAGCAGTATATTTTTTTAGTGCAAAAAATAGGAAAACAGCAAACAGAAGTCCAACCAGAAAACCTAATATTAATAATAATGTAACCTCACTGTTGAGCGCAAAGAAGAGCAAGTAGGCAATGAGCATTCCAACCGCTATTAATGCTAATGCCTCTGCTTTTCTTTTTTTTTGTTTGTTCATTTTACCTCACTAATTTTGACCTTGTATCTACATGTGTTGCATAACGCCGCGTTAAGTAGTGAGCAACGCTACCACCTAACCTAAACCATTGCCCCGTAAACACAAAAACTGACTTAATCTGAAAATGCCAAGCGTTGGGAATCTGCCTTAAACGCCTTGTTATGAGCCTGACTTCAAGTACACACCTTCCTGACGAAGTTGTGCTCGTAAATCTAACATTTGTACATTCGTAGATATCACCGAAAACAGATTACCAATGGCTACAGCAAAAATTAAACCTGCTGCATATCCATTCCATAACCCGAGAGCTCCTTGAGAGAGCATATTAAATGCCAAACAAAAGAAGATGACACTGGAAACAAACATTCTTATTTCCCCACAACTAAATTTGTAGGTGTTGTTCGCATAGTCATACTTAATTTGGGCTCTTGAACTGAGGCCACCAAGTTTTATATACATGGTACTTTCACTGCTTTCATAAGCAATGTCATTAAGATCTAGTACTTTTTCTATTCGCTCCAACATGACTTCACGCTCTCTAAAATTGATTACCTTGAGGTTATTCCTCATAGCACTCTACTTCATAAGATATTTGAAATTTCTCAGCCCAAGTCACGTATAGAGCTGGCTCATAACGCCCTGTTAAGGGGTGAGCAACGCAATACTGAAGCTGCCGCGAACCACCTTAATCACTTTAACCAACGCATAGTGAAAATGCCACGCGTTGCGAATCCCTCTTGAACAGTTTGTTAGAACGCAACTCACAGGTTGAACAGAACTTTCAAAAGAGAATTTGCCAAGGAAGAAATTCCTAGAAATAGTACTACTGGCAAGCCTATCGCTATTATCAGTTTAAACTCGACAAATTGACCTACAACGGCATCGCCATACCTACCACCCAGAAACTTTCTCGATTCGTCACCTACTGTCGATTTGACTTCATCTGTAACTGTCTTGCGATCTTTACCTATGAATTCTTTAAACAACATAAAGCCGAAAGGAGCGATAATAATGCCGGCGATAAGATATGAAATGTATTCAACTATATCGGTCATGTTCATACTTTTTCTCCTGCGCTCTAACGCCTTGTTAAGGTGTGAGGCACGCAATGCCGATGCCTCCGCATACCACCTTAACCACTAAAACTAACGCATAGTAAAAATGCCACGCGTGCCGAATCACTCTTGAACAATTTGTTATGCTCGTTCTTTTAGGGTTTGCACAAAACTTACAAGCAGTGAAACTTCGGTAGTTTCAAAGCACTCAAGTTTGGGTAATACATAACTGTCGCTCGCTGTTTTTAAAGTAATTTCTTTGAGCATTGTGCCGTCCCTTGAGTAACTTATATCAGAAGATTCAACATCACAGACATTCAAGTGCCAAAGTACATTGTTGCCCAGTTTAAGAGTAATACGCCCACCTAGGACTTCGATGCTGTACAGACCACTTTTATCCGGAAACTTTTGCTGTAATAATAAGCTAATTGCGGCTATTGAGCTCAAACCTAGCGCTACAAATAAGCTTCCTGAAGCAATAGAAATACCGATAATACCTATAGTGCCGATTAAAATTGCACCTTTATTCAAAACTTTCTCTTTTTCCCTGAGATACACAATTTTCTCCTAAGAGCATAACGCCCTGTTAAGGTGTGAGCAACGCAATACTGAAGCTCCCGCATACCACCTTAACCACTAAACCTAACGCATAGTAAAAATGCCACGCGTTGCGAATCACTCTTAAACAGTTTGTTATAACTTCAGATACGTGTGGATTGTTGTATGTAAGTTTTTAAACCCTGTTAGCTCAAATTCCAGTACCCATGATGATTCAAGTGTCATAGGTAACTTTCCATTTGTCGATTCGCCAAATTTAATTTCAGTTATATCAACAGGACTATGAGCAGCAAAGAAGTAAACTGACCCATCAATATACCCGTCATCTGGGTTTACAGGGAAAGTAAATGTTCTACCAGCAAGTTCGTTACGTTCGGTAGGTAAATTTATACCGTTTAGGCTAATTACAGTTTCTATTTTCTCAGAATAGTCGTCTAGACTAAGTTCAAACGGCTCTATTCCTATCTCAAGTGAAACGTCACCATCGACGTCAGAAATCTTTGCACTTGTAAATTTGAGCTTTTCTATCGGGAAATTTTCCACTCTTCCTCCTGAGTTATAACGCCCTGTTAAGGTGTGAGCAACGCAATACCGATGCCGCCGCACACCACCTTAATCGCCTAAACGCAACGCATAGCAAAAATGCCACGCGTTGCGAATCACTCTTAAACAGCTTGTTAAGCACATTCCAGAACTAGACTCAATGACAGGTTGTGCAATTCTTCTAGTTCATCATTCCAAAGACCGTCTGTCTTAAGTAAGTCCACCAATTGAACATAACGTGACTCGCTGTGTAACACCGTTGCAGCAGTAGCTGAGTATGATGAATTTGGCTGGCACTCTAAAAGAATACCCTCAACACCACCCACTAGTATATTTTTAGAACGTGTGCTTTTTCCGCTATTTAACCAGGTATGATATCTGTCGTGAGCATCATTTATAGAACTTAAAACTTGCTCACCAATCTCAAAACGTTTAAATACGGCGCGTTCTGAATGATTTAGATTTAGCGCATCTATTGTATTTTTTCCAATATCTGTCTTGTCAGTTAATCGGTACAATTTAAACCCTAAATGAGATTTAGGGTCATTTACAAAAGGATTGACGATAGGCTCGATGGACACATTGTGAGTTCCCTTAGCCCCATTACATCGTTTACAAGAAGGTAAAAGATTGTCCCAAAGTACAACCTTATCTGGGGTTGAGCTTTTATCTTCAAAATGCTCTACCTCCATATAATTACTTTCTGAGTTTAGCTTGCATTCACAATAAGCACACTTACTAGAGCTACTTAAAAGTAATGCCTCTTTAATCTTTTCGTGGTTCCATACATTTTTCCCAGTTTTTTTAAATATTTCTGTAAGGCGAGTAACTGTCTCATCATCAAGGTAATCAGGAGCAAGCGGCTTTTGTAGCTTAATCAATTGCAGCCCCCTTGATAGAAGAAAGCTGAAATTTCAGCATTTTCTTCATGTGATTACTCGGATGAAGCATAGAATCTAAAGAGTTATACGCGCGTAAAGCAGCTTCATAATTTTCTTGTTCTATAGCAGATTCAAACCTATTAATTGAATCAGTAAAAACATCCGTTCTCAAGTCATACATACCCATAACGTCCATAAGTACTTCTTCTATAGTCCAACCCTTGAACCCATGTTGAGAGACTGGCAATGACCGCTGTGTAGCTTTTCCATCGACGCTTTCAATTGCAATTATTTGGTTAGGCTGTGCCGATTGAATAATATGAGGACTATGAGTAGTGCAAATAAACTGGGCATTGGGGAATATTTCAGTAAGGACTGCAGTTATTATTGCTTGCCATTCTGGATGTAAATGAAGTTCAACTTCATCAATCAAAACGATACCATCAAAGTCATTAGCTTTAATTTTAGGATCGACAAATCTAAACTCTATTTCTTTTATAATACCAAATATAATTGAAAGACATGACTTAAAGCCAGAAGATAGGTATTCATAATAAATCTCTCCACTAGGCGTGTTCACTAAAATCTCATTTGATGATGCGTCAACTCGACTAAAGGTGAAACTTTCATTTAATGCTGAAAAGCTGTCTCTAGCCAATTCATAGTTAGCTATTTGGGTATCAGTCAACGTCCCATGAGGTGAATACAGGTAGCGATTAACAAACCAGTTTTTTACGTCATCTAACCTAACACCTGCTCTAGCCTCGCTCCATGCGCTACTATTAGGTTTATCTGTATCCTTTCCGACAGCTTGAAGAGGTTGATATTCGAAGGTTCTATTAATTTTTAACGAGAGTAATTTTGTCGATAGATCATTGAGTCCATTTATTTGAGCCTGCTGACTGGGAACAAACTCAGAAAACTCAACATTTGATATTCTTTCTCCGCCATCTAAATCTACTTTCGCGCGAATATGACTTTTTCCTGACTTAGCGTTTCGTTTAAGTACGTTTGTTCTCCCATTTGAGAAAGTGTGGGCAATTGATTCAAGGATAGTTGTCTTTCCAATCCCATTAGGTCCACATATTAAATTCATCTTAGGATCTAAGGTTAAATGAAGATCTTCTATCCCGCCGACACCTGTGATATTTATTTCTTTAATCCACATATAAATCCTTAAAGTTTCTTGATGCGAGCACGTTGAAGGTGCTTAACGCCCTGTTAAGGTGTGAGCAACGCAATACCGATGCTCCCGCATGCCACCTTAAACACTAGACGCAACGCATAGCAAAAATGCCACGCGTTGCGAATCACTCTTAAACAGTTTGTTATGTGTTTGCGTGCTGAAGTTGAAAATGCAACTGAGACATTAGTGATTGATATACTTTCATAGTAAATACTTGCAAATTTTCCATACAAAACTCACCACCAATAATTGGATGTAGATTCCAACCTAAGCATTCGTCTTGTTTTGGTTGTAGCCCGTGTTCGAGCGCCAAGTCATACCAACTAGTTAAAAAGACATTATCACACCAATCTTGTGATTTATTCATTTTATTGTACTCATGAAAGTCCGAAGCAGTTGTTTCATAGGTACCATCTAAAACCGATAACAATGAAATTGAGCCATCCACTTCACCAAATAGCCAGTCACCCATGATGGTTAGATACAAAGGTTTCCCTGTAGGATTAAGCAACCATTTCCACTGAGGTAACAAGGTATCTATTTCTACGTCCGAGACTTCCCAAATAAACTGCATTTTTATCTTTCTCACTCTGTTTAGAAACCCATTGACACATAACGCCGCATTAAGGTGTGACGACGCTTGGCTATACTTGAGCGAAGCGAAACTGCCAAGCGTAAGGAATCACTCTTAAATGCTTTGTTAGAAAATTTATTCCTCGTTAAGAAATGGTTTTACGTGCTTGTTTACAAAATGGTTAGGCTTCCAACCTACAGCTAGTTTGTCAGTAATTAGTGTGTCTGCTATTGACAAAGCCGAGCCAGTAAATGGCTCAAAAGCAGATATCATTGAGCCCAAAGCATACCTTATTGTTTTTCCGGGGGTTCTTTCCAACCAGTGCTGCCCACCCAACTCACTTAGGTATTCAGAAACCACGCCAACATCAGGATTAACTCCAACTGTCCATTTTTTAAACCTGTCAGATTTTTCTAATAATTTTAGAAATTCTGAAAATGATCGTCTATCAGAGTCTATTACTTCCTTCACTGAAGGAAAGTCATTTAAAACCACATGTTTGAAAGAAGCTAGTTCACTTTTGTTTAACTCAGTCCTCTTAGTTGCCTGAGAGAATTTTATATTAGTCAATTGGGATGAAACTGATGAGCTAAAAAAGTCACCTCCATAATGTGATGAAAGCAATAGATCTGCATGAGATTCCAAAATTTGGTTCAATAAGGTAGCTTGGTTGAAGTCACCACCATTCGGATTAAGGCGCTTTGATTTAAAAGTAATAAAATCAAAATCGATATTGCTGTGTATCTTAAATTTTTCTGTGTTCTTAAGGAAATCAACATTTAAGAACAAACGACTATCAATCTCTTCTTTACCTAATTGATTGGAAACAATCTTTTGAGCACATTGATTAACATACTCTTGGTCTTGAAGTTGTATTCTAGCGCTGCGTGTAATACCATTTTTCACAAAATGGTCACTTGATAGATCATGTTTTGATACTAGATTTAAAAAACGTTCTGCGTATTTCAAAGCTTTCTTTCTATCAAAACCCATTTTTTCAATTCGGTATTGAAGCCTTTTCTTTCGGCTGTGTAACTCCCCTCGCTCTTGATCCCCAACAAACTTTATTGCCGCATACAAAAACTCATTATTGTCATTGTAGGTTGACAGGATTTCTTCCGTATACACCGCAGTTACACATGGTAAAGCAAGTAGCCTCAAGAATAGATCCATGCCTAGTTGAGTTACAAGACCATGAAAACTTGCGTAGTCAATAATGATGTGAATATTTTGATAAAACAATAACGCCTCAGCGATCTCCCCTTTGGTTACGGGAATACCGCTCTCTGAGCGTCTAAGTACAACTTTTTCAAACACCAGAACTCTCCAAATTTTCTAACGCCCTGTTAAGGGGTGAGCAACGCAATACCAATGCCGCCGCATGCCACCTTAAACACTAAAACCAACGCATAGTGAAAATGCCACGCGTTGCGAATCCCTCTTGAACAGTTTGTTAGGCGACATTTCTACGTTTAACTTCTTTCTCATACGAAGATTCGTTGTATAGCCAGATAACCAAAAATGCGAAAAACATCCCGCTCGTGTAAATTGAGTAATTAAGAGCATTATCCGATAAGAAAATCGTAATGCTTGCCGCATCAGAAGATGGGTAAAGGAAAATAACATTAAAAATCATGTACAAAATGGCTGTGACGAAAGTTGTTCTAAAAAGCCAATTTAAACATCCTTTCTTTCGCGATTTTTGCCAATTATCAAATGCTTTAGCATTCATTAATCCACTCCTTTTCTGTTAACTGAAGCTAGATTCACGCCAAGATACTATCCACTAGTCTATCGTTTGTCTCATGTCGCCTAACGCCGCATTAAGGTGCGAACAACGCAAACCACCCAACCTAAACCACTGCACCTTAAGCACTGAAACCAAGTTTAAACTGAGATCGCCAAGCGTTGTGAGTCACTCTTAAATGCTTTGTTAGGCGCTTCACGCAAATAGTTAAAATGGGATTTAGAAAACAACCTTTTGGAAAAAGAAATTCACGTAACTCTCTAAATTTGATTGAAACCCAGATACTAAAGCGGGTAAGTTTCTGAAACCTACTGCAACCAAAACACCAAAGAAATTGGCAATTCAGCGCATAGAAATGGAATTTAGAAAGACTAACTTTCAGAGCGAAACTTCAGCCAATAAACCCGTATCGACCACATGAAGACATGAAGCGATTTGAGCCAAAGAAACTGACAACAAACCGACCAGAAAACCGAATGAGGCAACCCGCGAAACTTGGCATGTTTTACGGATTGAGTCATTCAAGAACTTGGGAAGATAAAGCTAAATTGCCGATAAACTGGGACAAATACCCAAAGAGAAATAAGAGATTTGGACCAAGGAATTTCTTACTGCGCCTAACGCCCTGTTAAGGTGTGAGCAACGCAATACCGATGCCGCCGCATACAACCTTAAACACTAAACGCAACGCACAGTAAAAATGCCAAGCGTTGCGAATCACTCTTAAACAGATTGTTATGTAGCTATTCGCCATTACCCAAATCAAAAAGGTTTATACCACCAGAACTATCTAGACTGGTATTCGTCACTTTACTATTAGGTTCTACATTTACTTCTGCATATAGTAAGTAGCTTTCAAATGATGGGACTTCAGATACGTTAAATAGGATCTTTCCAACAGACTTTTGAAAATCCAACAAGTCGCCTAGATCTTCATGTAGTTCTAAAGCCAACTCTTTACTGTATGGCAGCAACATGCCATAAGAAACTGACTTATAGAATCCGTCATTGCTGCGATTAATCTGGTTCAATACCCAACTAATCTCATGAAACGAATAGGTGTTCTTTTTCCCAAATTTAGCACACAGCTTAGGAGCTACATCTTTAGCCACTGACTGAACATAAGCCTTTTTATTCATGAACTTAAGCATATCTATCCTCCTTGCTACATAACGCCTTGTTAAGGTGTGAGGCACGCAATACCTAAGCCTCCGCATACCACCTTAAGCACTAAACCTAACGCATGGTAAAAATGCCACGCGTGCCGAATCACTCTTGAACAATTTGTTAGAAGCCATCACTTCACAGTATCTAGCATTGAAAAAACACTTGTTTTCAGTTCCGTAGTGCTCAAATACGTATTTGTTTGGGGCTCAAAAGTCGTAGCACTATAGCCCTCAGATAATAGATACGCTGTTGAAAGAGCTGATGTCATTTCAGAGAAATCACCTCCCCACCTCAGAGTAACTACCACCGATTGTTGGTATTGCTGTGCGTCAAAAGAAGACAATTTGATTGAGGCTTTGTCATATGCAGATGTATGAATTTCCAAACCTGACTTTCTACCCGCTACTTTGGCTGGCAGATACCCCTTAATATCTAGAAGATCGATACCAGCTTCATAAACTATCGGAATCGATACTTTCTCTGCCAGTTCATTCATTTGAGAAGTGTTTGGCAAGGTTTCTAATGCCAAAACTACAAATAATTCCATTGCCATTTTAAGTTACCTAAGTTTGAGTGGCTTCTAACGCCCTGCTAAGGGGTGAGCAACGCAATACCGAAGCCGCCGCATACCACCTTAATCACTAAAATCAACGCATAGTGAAAATGCCACGCGTTGCGAATCCCTCTTGAGCAGTTTGTTAGTCGCGAGGCACCGAGCGACAATTTTAAGCCAAACTAAACTTTGCAAACAACAAACTTTATGTGTTTTGATGCACTTAAGTCAGGCGTAGTCTCAAAGCGGCTAGTCAATGAAACCACTTAGAAAAAACAGCGCCGCAGAAAACGAACTGGCAACACCAAAAAGCGCTTTTGGAAAACCAATCTCACAGTGCGGACTTTCAACAAAGTCACTGAAACCACGTTGAACTAACAACACCAGAGAAAACGTCCTTTCAGCAAGTAAATAAGCTTTTGTACCAACAAACTCACCGAGCAGAGTTGAAACCAAAAACAAATTCTCGATTGCCCTGCTCTGTCAGCACCAAAGAACTAAACAACCGCTAGGACACTTGCAAAACTGTGGACTTTTAACAGTTGAAACTGAGTTTTGATTATCAACGATGATTCTTTATACCAAACAAACAACTGCCAAATTTTAAGCTCAGAAACATGATTTTGATTGCTAGCTTTTTCTGGCGACTAACGCCCTGTTAAGGTGTGAGCAACGCAATACCGAAGCTCCCGCATGCCACCTTAAACACCAAAACCAACGCATAATAAAAATGCCACGCGTTGCGAATCACTCTTGAACAGTTTGTTATGTTTGCATTCTCAGCTTTCCATCGAAATATCAATAACTTGACCATTTTCATCAAATGAAACGCTTATTAAGTAATTAGTGACATCATTGGGCAACGTAAAATCACAGACGTCGTCTTCCACGTAAGCGACTACCAGTGCAGACAAAATCTCGTCAAAGCTTGGATTTTCTTTGCCTAAAATTTCTAGCCATACTGCTGCAGGGAGTTCATCTAAATGATGAGATACAAACAAATCGATTCCGTATTCCCCCGACTCCGTGCCGCGAGAGGCTTTTATAGCTTCTAGAGCTAACTCTACTTTTTTATCCATTCCAATACTCTGCTTATATCGAGAAAAACATAACGCCCGCTTAAGTGGTGAGCAACACTACCACGACTATTAAATATTACACCGTAAACACAAAAGCCAAATCAAACCAAAACCGCCGAGCGTTGCGAATCCGTCTTAAAGCGTTTGTTAGCTTTTTTTAGTTCAGCACGTAAGTACTTGTTTATATAGATTAAGCTGATTGGCTGATTTCCGTTTAACGGAATACTAATTACAGGCGTATTGTTTTTATTTGCTCGGTCGATTTCCAACCTAACCCACTTAGATTTTGAAACAGAATCAGTGTTAAGTAACACGACCAGATCAGAATTATCTAATTGCTCAATGACAAATTTTTGTTTGTCTTTCGCGTCATTATCAATGATGTCTACAAATGGCTTGCCATAATCAGAGACAACCTCTGATATTGACTTAAGATGATCAACTGTGATCACATCATCTCGAAGGGTATAGCTAATAAAAATGTTCATTACGCAATGCGACCTTGAGAAAACAAGATAAACCCAACTACAGACAAAGACATTAGAACGAAGTAAAGCGACATAGATAAATTAAACATAGCGTTACCCCAACTAACATTTACTATTGAGATATTATCGGTTGAAAGTTGGTTTCTTGATGCTATTGCCTGAAGCCGTATATTCATGCGCTTTCTGGTAACTCGTTGATAATAATATGCAGTAAAGTCAGCAATCCAAAAGCCAAACGCAACAAGAAAGGGAACTACAAAATATGAAGGGTCTAGAGTATTAGATGTTAGTTTACCAAGTGCGACAGCTGCTATACCAATTACCGCAACACATAGTTTTTTAAATTCGAAACAGTTTTGACTAATTTTCAACGTTGCTTCATGAAGTTGATCAACTTCAGCCCAATCCATTTCGTCAGCAGCATTACGCTTGTACTCTTGAAAATTACTGTCATCACTCATTCAATCTAATCTCTATTTTTTCTTTATATGCCGCTATTTTACTGGATAGTATTGCGATAAAAAGCTAACGCCGCATTAAGGTGTGAGCAACGCACCCACGAAACCTAACCTTACCACCGTAACCACTAAACTCAACGATGAAATGAAAAATGCCATGCGTTGGGAATCACTCTTAAATGCTTTGTTATGTTTTGATCTGCCACACTTTAATGTCACCATCCATTCCCGATTCAATTTTATCGAGCGCTTCAAGTCTGTTTAATGAACCAAGAATTGTACTTTTGCTTGTTGCAAATATGTGCCCTAGCCCCCTGACTGTGAACCCCTCTCTTGGTCGAGTATTCATGTAGCTAAGAACTCGACTATCAATGTCATGCTCCAACCCTTTGAGAGTTTGCCCTGCAACTATTCTTGAGATCTCTTTGATGTCACCATTAATCTGATGTTTCTCATTAACTTCATTTAAAGCTTTTTCCGTTTGCTCAACAACGACGTCTTTTAGCTTATTTGCACTGAGGAAATTTTCTTCATCGGTAAAGTCGCTTGGTGCATACAAAACCTGAGGCTTGAATACTAAAATTAGGAAAAAAGACACTACAATAAGAACAGGAAAGAACATCACAAAATCAATGAATTTTTCCTGCATTTTTTCTGGCAATAAGACTAATGCGCCTGTAGCAAAGGTCTCTGCTACCCCTGCAAAAATTGCCACTATTGTTAAAGGATTACTGACTTTCATACCAATTTCCGATTAAAAACATAACGCCGCATTAAGGGGTGAACAACGCATTCCACCCAAACTAAACCATTGTGCCGTAAACACTTAAGCTAATTCAAACCAAAACTGCCAAGCGTTGTGAATCCCTCTTGAATGCTTTGTTAGTTGCCAAACCTAAAGCTTTGATTTGAAATCGATTGCCGTTTTGCCAACACTTGCTTTACGTATTTTGAAAAACTCAGTTCAGGCGTAGTTTCAAAGCGCCTGTCACTGAAACCACTTGGAACACGCAACGCCGTAGAAAACGAACTGACAACACCAAAAAGACCTTTTGGAGAAACAATGCCACAAAGCTGACTTTCAACAAGTAAATCGGCTTCTGAAACGGCAAACCAAACTAGGAAAAGATCGAAGATCAATTTCCGCGAACCAAGATCCCGAAGTTCGAAGTGCAGAATCGAGCAAAGCACACGAACGATTAGACCTAAACACTCTGTTTTAGCTGCGATTTTCTCGTTGGCAACTAACGCCCTGTTAAGGGGTGAGCAACGCAATACCCAAGCCGCTGCATACCACCTTAATCACTTAAACAAACGCATAGTGAAAATGCCACGCGTTGCGAATCCCTCTTGAACAGTTTGTTATGTGAATTTTAGCCGTGCGCGTCGATACTATCTTTTGGGGCTTCAGAACGTATGTCCATGCCATAGTCTCTGATGACACCCGCAACTCTGAGTCTGTAGCTTTCAAAAACACCACTACGACCTTTTAATTGAGCAAATCGATGAGATTCTAGATTGCGCCACTCTTGAATTGCTTTTTCGTCACGCCAAAATGACAAAGATAGAACCTTGCTGTCATTTGTTAGACTTTGGAAACGTTCGATTGAGATAAAACCATCAATATCTGATAGCAGCGGTTTTAGTTCACTTGCAATATCTAGATATTCAGAAGTTTTACCCTCTGCTACCTGTACTTCAAAAATTACTGCGATCATAACTCACCAGGCTACGACTAATATATTCGAGCATTTTACCGAATTGGAGCTGCTGTAAATATGAGTTGTAGCAAGAAGTTAGAGATTAGATTCTGTGATTTTTCGCCATTCACATAACGCCTTGTTAAGGTGTGAGGCACGCAATACCTAAGCTTCCGCATAACACCTCAACCACTGAACCTAACGCATAG
>NZ_JAWOUO010000024.1:0-30712 GCF_033339435.1 Vibrio sp. 378 | reverse complement strand
ATCGCACCAATCGCAATGGACGAAGGTCTACGTTTCGCGATCCGTGAAGGTGGCCGTACAGTAGGTGCTGGTGTTGTTGCTAAGATCTTCGACTAATTCATAGCGAATTAGCGATGCTTTCGGAAAATCTTGAATTAGATTTGACGAACCAGTAGCAAAAAGGGCATCATTTGATGCCCTTTTTCTGCACTCAACATTATTTTTGCTGTTTTCTTGTTCAGAAGTGGGTTGGGCGCAGAGCAAGATTAAGCAAAGAGGCTTAATCTTAAGAAGAGTACGCTGATTTTTTCAGCGATATGGAGTTTGCCCTGCAACAGCGGGGTTGTTGTCGTCTATATTAAGACTTGTAACAGGTTGGTTTTATGAAAGCAAATAATGCTGAAACTCCTGATAGCTCAAACGCAGCAGATACGTTTAAGTGGGTAGCCGCTTTCGTATTGGCAGCTGCCGCTGTTGTGGGTAATTACCTGTATGGTGAAATGTCTGTAGTGGTTCGTGCTGCAGGCGTTGTTGTTCTTATTGCAGCTGCCTTAGGCGTTGCAGCAACAACGACTAAAGGTAAAGCAGCGATCAGTTTTGCAAAAGAATCTCGTATGGAAGTACGTAAAGTTGTTTGGCCTACTCGCCAAGAAACCATGCAAACAACACTGATCGTTTTAGCTGTAAGTATTGTAATGGCTCTAGTGCTATGGGGTATTGACGGAATTATGGTTCGTCTAGTAGCTCTAGCAACTGGGGTATAGAGGGTTTTTATTCATGAGTGAAGCTCCAAAAAAACGCTGGTATGTGGTTCAAGCCTTCTCTGGATTTGAAGGTCGTGTAGCTCAATCTCTGCGCGAGCATATCAAAATGCACGGCATGGAAGAGCTATTCGGTGAAGTACTGGTTCCTACTGAAGAAGTAGTGGAAATGCGCGCGGGTCAGCGTCGCAAATCTGAGCGTAAGTTCTTCCCAGGTTACGTCCTTGTTCAGATGATTATGAACGATGAATCATGGCACCTAGTACGCAGTGTGCCGCGTGTCATGGGCTTCATTGGTGGTACCTCAGACCGTCCGGCACCTATCACGGATAAAGAGGCTGACGCGATTCTTAATCGTCTTGAGAAAGCGAGTGAAGCGCCTCGTCCGCGTACAATGTACGAAGCGGGTGAAGTGGTACGTGTTAACGAAGGTCCATTTGCTGACTTCAACGGTACTGTTGAAGAAGTGGATTACGAGAAGAGCCGCCTGAAAGTGTCTGTATCGATCTTTGGTCGTGCGACACCAGTTGAGCTTGAATTTGGTCAGGTTGAAAAGCTGGACTAAGACTCTTCGTTAAAGAGTATAAAAAATCACCTTTTTAGGGTTGTATAAGGCGCGGATTATGACTATAATTTCGCGCCTTTTTACTTCAAGTGAAGTAAAAAGTTTCTTACACAAACGGGGAGCTGATCCGCGATTAGCGTTTGTACCCAAACTTAGGAATTATCATGGCTAAGAAAGTTGAAGCTTACATCAAGCTACAAGTTGCTGCTGGTATGGCTAACCCTAGTCCACCAGTAGGTCCTGCACTAGGTCAACACGGTGTGAACATCATGGAATTCTGTAAAGCGTTCAACGCAAAAACAGAATCTATTGAGAAAGGTCTACCAACTCCAGTAGTTATCACAGTATACAGCGACCGTTCTTTCACGTTCGTAACTAAGACTCCACCTGCTGCTGTTCTTCTTAAGAAAGCTGCTGGCGTTAAGTCTGGTTCAGGTCGTCCAAACACTGAAAAAGTTGGTACTGTAACTGACGCTCAAATCCAAGAAATCGCAGAAACTAAAGCTGCTGATATGACTGGTGCTGACATCGAAGCGATGAAGCGTTCTATCGCTGGTACTGCTCGTTCAATGGGCCTAGTGGTAGAGGGTTAATAAGATGGCAAAACTAACTAAGCGCATGCGCGTAATCCGCGAAAAAGTTGACGTAACTAAAGAATACGAAATCAACGAAGCTGTTGCTCTTCTTCAAGAACTAGCGACTGCTAAATTCGTTGAGTCTGTAGACGTTGCTGTTAACCTAGGCATTGATGCTCGTAAATCTGACCAGAACGTACGTGGTGCGACTGTACTACCTCACGGTACTGGCCGCGAAATCCGCGTTGCAGTGTTCACTCAAGGTGCTAACGCTGAAGCAGCTAAAGAAGCTGGCGCAGACATCGTAGGTATGGAAGATCTTGCTGAGCAAGTTAAGAAAGGCGAAATGAACTTTGACGTAGTTGTTGCTTCTCCAGATGCAATGCGCGTTGTAGGTCAACTAGGTACTATCCTAGGTCCTCGCGGTCTTATGCCAAACCCTAAAGTTGGTACTGTAACTCCTAACGTTGCTGAAGCAGTTAAAAACGCTAAAGCTGGTCAGGTTCGTTACCGTAACGACAAAAACGGCATCATCCACACTACTATCGGTAAAGCAAACTTCTCTGCTGAGCAGATCAAAGAGAACCTAGAAGCACTTCTAGTTGCTCTGAAGAAAGCTAAGCCATCTTCAGCGAAAGGTACTTTCCTGAAGAAAGTAAGCATCTCTACTACTATGGGTGCTGGTGTTGCTGTTGATCAGGCTAGCCTGAACACTCAAGCATAATTTATTTGCTTAGGCGCAAAATTAGTGTATAATTTTGCGCCTAATATTTGTGGTTGGGGCTGAACTTTGGTTCTTTGAACTGTCTCCTAGTTCGAAATGAATTAAGACCCAGTCTCCGTCCAAGACCGTAGGTGTTTGTGTAAAAGCAAACTTAATTATCCTACGTAGATGGTGCCCGAACTGACAGAAAGCTCTATGTAATATAGTTAACTTTCTTCTGGGGAAGCACCTCAATAGCTCTCACTGTCGTGATGATAGTGAGTGGTGTAACGACAACCAGGAGTAAATCCAAGATGGCTTTAAACCTTCAAGACAAAAAAGCAATTGTTGCTGAAGTCAACGAAGCTGCCAGTGGTGCACTTTCTGCAGTTGTAGCTGATTCTCGTGGCGTTCAAGTTGGCGCGATGACTTCTCTACGTAAACAAGCTCGTGAAGCTGGCGTTTACATGAGAGTTGTTCGTAACACTCTTGCTCGTCGTGCGGTTGAAGGTACTGAGTACGAGTGTCTAACTGACACTTTCACTGGTCCTACTCTAATCGCATTCTCTAATGAGCACCCAGGTGCTGCAGCGCGTCTTTTCAAAGACTTCGCTAAAGAGAACAAAGATTTCGAGATCAAAGCTGCTGCATTTGAAGGCGCTTTAACTGACGCTGAAGTACTAGCAACACTACCAACTTACGACGAAGCAATTGCACGCCTAATGATGTGCATGAAAGAAGCTTCGGCTGGCAAGCTGGCGCGTACTATCGCAGCTATCCGCGATCAAAAACAAGAAGCAGCGGCATAAGCCTTGCTTTTTACTGGTTGCTTAATAAACTTATTGTTGACTTAAAAGAGAATTGTTATGTCTATTACTAACGAGCAAATCCTAGACGCAGTTGCAGAAATGTCTGTAATGCAAGTTGTTGAACTAATCGAAGCAATGGAAGAGAAATTCGGTGTTTCTGCTGCTGCTGCTGTTGTAGCTGGCGGCGCTGCTGCAGGCGAAGCTGCTGCTGAGCAAACTGAATTCGACGTAATCCTAGAAGCTGCTGGCGGTAACAAAGTTGCTGTAATCAAAGCAGTACGTGGCGCAACTGGCCTAGGTCTTAAAGAAGCTAAAGCTCTAGTAGACGGCGCTCCAGCACCTCTTAAAGAAGGTGTTGAGAAAGCAGAAGCTGAAGCTCTTAAAGCTCAGCTAGAAGAAGCTGGTGCAACTGTTGCTGTTAAGTAATTATTGCATAGTTTCTTAGCCTAACGGCTAATTGGCTGGTGGTTTTTTAACCACCGGCCTTTTTGCGCTGTAGGGTATAGGCGAATTTTCCCGCTGTTTAAGCGCCTGATATCCATGCAAAAAACATTTCATTCTTACGAAATGAAATGTCACTACAGTAAACAGCTATATTAGTCACTGTCCCTTACCCCCCTTAAGTAACTAGGAGCGGGCGGACAGTTTGGGTCACTTATCAGCGAGCTGAGGAACCCCATGGTTTACTCTTATACCGAGAAAAAGCGCATCCGTAAGGACTTTGGTACTCGTCCACAAGTTTTGGACATTCCATACCTGCTATCGATCCAGCTCGATTCGTTCGACAAATTTATCGAACAGGATCCTGAAGGTCAATACGGTCTTGAAGCCGCTTTCCGTTCTGTATTCCCGATTCAGAGCTACAACGGCAATTCTGAGCTGCAATACGTTAGCTACCGTCTTGGTGAGCCAGTTTTTGACGTTAAAGAATGTCAAATCCGCGGTGTAACTTACTCAAAGCCACTACGTGTAAAACTACGCCTAGTTATCTTTGATAAAGACGCGCCAGCAGGTACTGTAAAAGACATTAAAGAACAAGAAGTCTACATGGGTGAAATTCCGCTCATGACAGACAATGGTACCTTCGTAATCAACGGTACCGAGAGGGTTATCGTATCCCAGCTGCACCGAAGCCCAGGCGTGTTCTTCGACAGCGATAAGGGTAAGACCCACTCTTCAGGTAAAGTTTTATACAACGCACGTGTTATTCCTTACCGTGGTTCATGGCTTGATTTCGAGTTTGATCCTAAGGATAACTTGTACGTTCGTATCGACCGCCGTCGTAAGCTACCAGCATCGATCATCCTTCGAGCACTAGGTAAGTCGACAGAAGAAATCCTAGATATCTTCTTCGAGAAAGTGAACTTCGAAGTGAAAGACCAAACTCTATTGATGGAGTTGGTTCCGGATCGTCTACGTGGTGAAACTGCGTCATTCGACATCGAAGCAAATGGTAAAGTTTACGTTGAGCAGGGTCGTCGCGTAACAGCTCGTCATATCCGCCAACTAGAAAAAGATGGCGTTGATCACATCGAAGTACCAGTTGAGTACATCGTTGGTAAAGTTGCATCTAAAGATTACATCAATGAAGCAACTGGCGAGATCATTGTTAACGCTAACCAGGAAATCAGCCTGGAAGCATTAGCGAACCTATCTCAGGCAGGCCACAAAGCGCTAGAAGTTCTATTTACGAACGATCTAGACCACGGTCCATTCATGTCAGAAACATTACGTATCGACAGCACGGTTGATCGTATTTCTGCATTGGTAGAAATCTACCGCATGATGCGCCCTGGTGAGCCGCCAACAAAAGAAGCTGCAGAAGCTCTATTCGAAAGCCTATTCTTCTCTGAAGAGCGTTACGATCTATCGACTGTTGGTCGTATGAAGTTCAACAGCTCTATCGGCCGTGAAGATGCTCAAGAGCAAGGCACACTTGATGAAACTGATATCATCGAAGTGATGAAGAAGCTGATCGCGATCCGTAACGGTAAGGGCGAAGTGGACGATATCGACCACCTAGGCAACCGTCGTATCCGTTCTGTCGGCGAAATGGCTGAGAACCAGTTCCGTGTAGGTCTAGTACGTGTTGAGCGTGCAGTTAAAGAGCGTCTAAGCCTAGGCGATCTTGACGCAATCATGCCTCAAGACTTGATCAACGCGAAGCCAATTTCTGCGGCAGTTAAAGAATTCTTTGGCTCTTCACAGCTTTCGCAGTTCATGGACCAAAACAACCCGCTATCAGAAGTAACGCACAAGCGTCGTATTTCTGCATTGGGTCCTGGCGGTCTAACTCGTGAACGTGCTGGCTTCGAAGTACGTGACGTACACGTAACTCACTACGGTCGTCTATGTCCTATCGAAACGCCTGAAGGTCCAAACATCGGTCTGATCAACTCTCTATCTGCGTTTGCGCGTTGTAACGAGTACGGTTTCCTAGAGACACCATACCGTCGCGTTGTAGATGGCGTAGTAACAGACGAAGTAGATTACCTATCTGCAATCGAAGAAGGCCAATTCGTTATCGCACAGGCGAACGCTAAGCTAAACGAAGATGGTACTTTTGCAGATGAGCTGATCACAGCTCGTCAGAAAGGTGAATCTGGTCTACACCCTCGTGAGCACGCTCAGTACATGGACGTTGCGACAAACCAGGTTGTATCTATCGCTGCATCGCTTATCCCGTTCCTAGAACACGATGATGCGAACCGTGCATTGATGGGTGCGAACATGCAACGTCAGGCAGTTCCAACACTGAAAGCTGACAAACCGCTTGTTGGTACTGGTATTGAACGTAACGTAGCAGTTGACTCAGGTGTAACTGCAGTTGCTAAACGTGGTGGTGTAATCCAGTCAGTAGATGCTTCTCGTATCGTTGTTAAAGTTAACGAAGAAGAGCTAGTACCAGGTGAAGCTGGTATCGACATCTACAACCTGACTAAATACACACGTTCTAACCAGAACACATGTATTAACCAGCGCCCATGTGTGATGCCAGGTGAGCCTGTATCACGCGGTGACGTTCTTGCTGATGGTCCTTCAACAGACCTTGGTGAACTAGCGCTTGGTCAAAACATGCGTATCGCGTTCATGCCTTGGAACGGTTACAACTTCGAAGACTCGATCTTAGTATCTGAGCGCGTAGTTCAAGAAGACCGTTTCACGACTATCCACATCCAAGAACTGACTTGTGTGGCGCGTGATACTAAGCTTGGTTCTGAAGAGATTACAGCGGATATTCCAAACGTAGGTGAGTCTGCTCTATCTAAACTAGACGAGTCAGGTATCGTTTACATCGGTGCTGAAGTTAAGGGTGGCGACATCCTAGTTGGTAAAGTAACGCCTAAAGGTGAAACTCAGCTAACGCCTGAAGAGAAGCTACTACGTGCAATCTTCGGTGAAAAAGCATCTGACGTTAAAGATACTTCACTACGTGTACCTAACTCTGTATCAGGTACGATCATCGACGTTCAAGTCTTTACTCGCGATGGCGTAGAGAAAGACAAGCGTGCGCTTGAAATCGAACAGATGCAGCTTAAAGAAGCGAAGAAAGACCTAACTGAAGAATTCCAGATTCTTGAGGGCGGCCTTCTAAACCGTGTTAAAGCTGTATTGATTGAAGGCGGTTACTCTGAAGCGAAACTAGACACAACTGATCGTAAGAAGTGGCTAGAACTAACGCTAGAAGATGACGCACTACAAACTCAGCTTGAGCAACTTGCTGAGCAGTGGGATGAGCTAAAAGCCGACTTCGATAAGAAGTTCGAAACTAAGCGTCGTAAGATCACTCAAGGTGATGATTTAGCACCTGGTGTACTGAAGATCGTTAAGGTTTACCTAGCGGTTAAACGTCGCATTCAGCCTGGTGATAAGATGGCGGGTCGTCACGGTAACAAGGGTGTAATCTCTAAGATCAACCCTGTTGAAGACATGCCATACGATGAGAAAGGTCAGCCTGTAGACATCGTACTTAACCCACTGGGTGTACCTTCGCGTATGAACATCGGTCAGATCCTAGAAGTACACTTAGGTCTGGCAGCGAAAGGTATCGGTGACAAGATCAACCAGATGGTTAAAGAGCAGCAAGAACTAGCGAAATTCCGCGAGTTCCTACAAAAAGTTTACGATCTAGGCGACACTCGCCAGAAAGTAGACATTGCTTCTCTATCTGATGATGAAGTACGTACTCTGATTAAGAACTTGCGTGGCGGTCTACCAATCGCGACTCCTGTATTTGATGGCGCTCCAGAAGAGTCAATCAAAGCACTTCTTGAGCTAGCAGATCTACCAACATCAGGTCAGTTAACACTGTTTGATGGTCGCACAGGTGATGCGTTTGAGCGTCCTGTAACTGTTGGTTACATGTACATGCTGAAACTGAACCACCTTGTTGATGACAAGATGCACGCTCGTTCAACTGGTTCGTACAGCCTAGTAACTCAGCAGCCACTAGGTGGTAAAGCTCAGTTCGGTGGTCAGCGTTTCGGTGAGATGGAAGTATGGGCACTAGAAGCATACGGTGCTGCTTACACGCTACAAGAAATGCTAACGGTTAAGTCGGATGACGTTAACGGCCGTACTAAGATGTACAAGAACATCGTAGACGGTAACCACAGCATGGAACCTGGCATGCCAGAATCGTTCAACGTACTGTTGAAAGAGATCCGCTCGCTAGGTATCAACATCGAGCTAGAAGACGAAGAGTAATCCTTTTCTCTCTTGATGAAAGTCGAGAGAATCAAAGCGATTATTTGGAAGAAGGTGCTCACTTTAGCGAGTGAGCTCCTTTTAACTCCTTACAGGAGCTGATTGTGAAAGACTTATTAAACTTTCTAAAAGCACAGCATAAGACCGAAGAATTTGATGCAATCAAAATCGGTCTATCTTCACCAGACATGATCCGTTCATGGTCTTTCGGTGAAGTTAAAAAACCTGAAACGATCAACTATCGTACGTTCAAACCTGAACGCGATGGTCTGTTCTGTGCGCGTATCTTTGGTCCAGTTAAAGACTACGAATGTCTTTGTGGTAAGTACAAGCGCCTGAAGCACCGTGGTGTTATCTGTGAGAAGTGTGGTGTAGAAGTTACACAAACTAAAGTTCGTCGTGACCGTATGGGCCACATTGAACTGGCTTCACCAGTAGCTCACATCTGGTTCCTAAAATCGCTACCGTCTCGTATCGGTCTACTAATGGATATCCCTCTACGTGATATCGAACGCGTTCTGTACTTCGAAATGTACGTAGTAACAGAACCTGGTATGACTGATCTAGAAAAAGGTCAGATGCTTACTGAAGAAGAGTATCTAGATCGTCTAGAAGAGTGGGGCGATGAGTTCACTGCTAAGATGGGTGCGGAAGCTATCAAGGACCTACTAGGTTCTATGGATATGCACGCTGAAGCAGAACAAATGCGTGAAGAGTTAGAGACAACAAACTCTGAAACTAAGCGTAAGAAAGTAACTAAGCGTCTTAAGCTGGTAGAAGCGTTCATCGCATCGGGTAACAACCCTGAGTGGATGATCCTAACTGTACTTCCAGTACTTCCGCCAGATCTACGTCCTCTAGTACCTCTAGATGGCGGTCGCTTTGCGACTTCTGATCTTAACGATCTATACCGTCGTGTGATCAACCGTAACAACCGTTTGAAGCGTCTTCTAGAGCTAGCTGCTCCGGACATCATCGTACGTAACGAAAAACGTATGCTGCAAGAGTCTGTTGATGCGCTACTAGATAACGGTCGTCGTGGTCGTGCGATCACAGGTTCTAACAAGCGTCCTCTGAAATCTCTTGCTGATATGATCAAGGGTAAACAAGGTCGTTTCCGTCAGAACCTTCTAGGTAAACGTGTAGACTACTCTGGCCGTTCTGTAATCACAGTAGGTCCATACCTTCGTCTACACCAGTGTGGTCTTCCTAAGAAGATGGCACTTGAGCTATTCAAACCATTCATCTACAGCAAGCTAGAGACTCGTGGTCTTGCGACTACAATCAAAGCTGCTAAGAAAATGGTAGAGCGTGAAGAAGCGGTCGTTTGGGATATCCTAGACGAAGTAATCCGTGAACACCCAGTACTATTGAACCGTGCACCGACACTTCACCGTCTAGGTATCCAGGCGTTCGAACCAGTACTGATCGAAGGTAAAGCGATTCAGCTACACCCACTTGTTTGTGCGGCGTACAACGCGGACTTCGATGGTGACCAAATGGCGGTTCACGTACCTCTAACTCTAGAGGCACAGCTTGAAGCTCGTACTCTGATGATGTCGACAAACAACATTCTGTCGCCAGCGTCAGGTGATCCGATCATCGTACCTTCTCAGGACGTTGTATTGGGTCTGTACTACATGACTCGTGAAAAGATCAACGTGAAAGGTGAAGGCATGTACCTTTCTGGCCCAGAAGAGGCTGAGAAAGCATACCGCACTAAACAAGCTGAGCTTCACGCACGCGTTAAAGTACGTATTACAGAAACTGTTGTAGACGAAGACGGCAACAGCACTACAGAAACCAAGATGGTAGACACCACTGTTGGTCGTGCAATGCTATGGCAAATCGTGCCAGCTGGTCTACCGTACAGCATCGTTAACCAAAAGCTAGGTAAGAAGCAAATCTCTAACCTACTTAACGAGGCGTACCGTAAACTAGGTCTGAAAGACACAGTAATCTTCGCTGACCAAATCATGTACACAGGTTTCGCATACGCGGCACTTTCTGGTGTATCTGTTGGTATCGACGATATGGTTGTACCAGCAGCTAAGTACACTGAAATCGCAGAAGCGGAAGAAGAAGTACGTGAAATCCAGGAACAGTACCAATCAGGTCTTGTTACTGCGGGCGAACGCTACAACAAAGTTATCGATATCTGGGCATCGACCAACGACCGTGTTGCGAAAGCAATGATGGAAAACCTTTCATCTGAAACGGTAGTTAACCGTGACGGTGAAGAGGAACAGCAAGAGTCATTCAACAGCATCTATATGATGGCGGACTCGGGCGCTCGTGGTTCTGCAGCACAGATTCGTCAGCTTGCGGGTATGCGTGGTCTGATGGCGCGTCCAGATGGTTCAATCATCGAAACGCCGATCACAGCGAACTTTAAAGAAGGTCTAAACGTACTTCAGTACTTTATCTCAACGCACGGTGCTCGTAAGGGTCTTGCGGATACGGCACTGAAAACAGCGAACTCGGGTTACCTAACTCGTCGTCTAGTAGACGTTGCTCAAGACGTTGTTGTAACTGAACATGACTGTGGCACTCACGAAGGTGTCGACATGATGCCTCACATCGAGGGTGGTGATGTTAAAGTTGCACTTTCTGAGCTTGCTCTTGGTCGTGTTGTTGCTGAAGACGTACTAAAACCTGGCACTGAAGACGTTCTTATTCCACGTAACACCCTGATCGATGAGAAGTGGTGTCAAATCATGGAAGAGAACTCAGTAGACAGCATGAAAGTGCGCTCTGTAGTAACGTGTGATTCTGACTTCGGTTGTTGTGCACAATGTTACGGTCGTGACCTAGCACGTGGTCACCTAGTGAACCAAGGTGAAGCAGTGGGTGTTATTGCTGCTCAGTCTATCGGTGAGCCAGGTACACAGCTAACGATGCGTACGTTCCACATCGGTGGTGCGGCATCGACAGCAGCGGCAGAGAACAGTGTTCAAGTTAAGAACAACGGTTCTATCAAGCTACACAACGCTAAATCTGTATTGGCTGATGACGGTAAGATCGTTATCACTTCTCGTGCGACAGAGTTAACTATCGTTGATGAGTTTGGTCGTACTAAAGAGAAGCACAAACTGCCTTACGGTACGCTACTAAGCAAAGGCGATGGTGATACAGTTCAAGCTGGCGAAACAGTTGCAAACTGGGAAGCGCACACACTACCTATCATTACTGAGGTAGCAGGTCGCATCCAGTTCGTAGATATGATCGACGGCGTAACAGTATCTCGTCAAACGGATGACTTAACTGGTCTATCTTCAAGCGAAGTAACTGACCCAGCAGCTCGCCCTTCAGCAGGTAAAGATATGCGTCCAGCTATCAAACTTGTTGACGAGCAAGGTAACGATGTAATGATCCCTGGTACTGATATGCCAGCTCACTACTTCCTACCTGGTAAAGCGATTGTGAACATCGAAGATGGCGCAGCAGTAGGTGTTGGTGCAACACTAGCACGTATTCCTCAGAAGTCTGGCGGTAACAAAGATATCACCGGTGGTCTTCCACGAGTTGCTGACCTATTTGAAGCACGTAAGCCGAAAGAGCCTGCAATCCTTGCTGAGCACACAGGTACTGTGAGCTTTGGTAAAGAGACGAAAGGTAAACGTCGCCTAGTGATCACACGTGAAAGCGGTGAAGCTTACGAAGAGATGATTCCTAAGCATCGTCAGTTGAACGTATTCGAAGGTGAAAAAGTTGAACGTGGTGACGTGATCGCAGATGGTCCAGAGTCTCCACATGACATCCTACGTCTACGTGGCGTACACGCGGTAACGCAGTACATTGCTAACGAAGTACAGGAAGTTTACCGTCTACAAGGCGTTAAGATTAACGATAAGCACATTGAAACTATCGTTCGTCAGATGCTACGTAAGTGTACTATTACTCACTCTGGTGACTCTGAGTTCCTACCTGGTGAGCAGATTGAATACTCACAAGTTAAGATTGCTAACCGTAACCTAGAAGCTGAAGGCAAAGAGCCTGCACGTTTCGAACGTGAACTACTAGGTATTACTAAAGCATCTCTAGCGACTGAGTCGTTCATCTCTGCGGCATCGTTCCAGGAGACAACTCGCGTACTAACGGAAGCTGCGGTTTCTGGTAAGCGTGATGACCTACGTGGTCTGAAAGAGAACGTAATTGTTGGTCGTCTGATCCCAGCTGGTACTGGTTTCGCATACCACCAAGAGCGTCAAGCTAAACGTTCTGAAGCGCAAGATGGTCCTTCTGCTGAGCAAGCAACGGATAACCTAGCGGCACTTCTAAACGCTGGTTTCTCTTCTGAAGAGTAAGTCATATAACGAGTAATCGTTAAAAGCTTAAGAAAAAGGCACCTTCGGGTGCCTTTTTAGTTTTTATACTACTTTGTTCTTCCGGTGGGATTTTCGATAAAGCTAGAAACAAAAAAGACCGACGATGATCGTCAGTCTTTTCTCTCACTCTATTTCTAAATGTTTGCAAATACTAAGCCCCAGGTGGCATAGACAGGCTTTCTGCGATTTGCTGTATCAGATAGTCCTCGACTTCAAAGCGAGTCTCAAGAATTTCCCCAATGAGACACATATCAGAATCGAAATCATTTAATTCATCATCTTCAGTCACTTCTGAGTACTTATCGTTAAAGTTCAATAGAGGTTCAGTCGTTAGAACAATTTGACCATAGGTTTGATTGATCTCATTAGTCACGACAAAGCCGGTTGCTTTCCAACGGTCCATAACCATGTCATAAATTTTAAAGTGGCCTTCGGAGATGTAATCAACGAGGTGCTGACAGAAATCCTGCAGTTCGGAAGGAGATGGGAGTTCAATAACATTGGTTTTCGAACAAGGTTGCAGCGCTGCAAGCTTACAATATTCAACAATCAGGGATTGTCGTGTCTCTAACCAGTGATCAATGACATCACTTGAGCCACCCCACTGGTCTTGTGTTTGTTTGAATTTTCTTAGCATGACCATGCCCTCATGATCTGATCGCCCATCGGCGAACGTATCCTTTGCAAAGCAAAGTTAGTAAAGTTATTACAAACTCTTGTCCTTACTAGAATTTAGAGTGCGCATTTACTTAACGATAAACTCTAGTATGAAATTAGATTGCCAGTAAAATGAACGAACTTCAAGCAAAGGGATGGTGTAATGTTAAGAAAAGGTGATGTTAACCGCGCGATAAATGCATACTGGTGTGTTGTTGCAGGAAGTGAAATTTGGCTGGTGGATGGTGCTGTGCCCTTCGGGTCTGCAGAGCAGTTATCACTGCCAGTAACGAGTGCAAGACCCATTGGTGAGTATTCTGGTTCGCCCGTCATGTGGCTTAACTTGGCCGATTTAGAGCATGATCTACCTTTAGTATCCCTGCGTGACTGCCTGCATTTTCCTGAGCCATTATTTATGTTGTTAAGTAAAGCTGTGCAATATGGGCACATGACGCAAAGTTTGCGCTTTTGTCCACAGTGCGGAGGAAGAAACTTTCTTAATAATAACCAGTTAGCCATGCAGTGTGGTGAATGTCGCACCCTTCATTATCCTAGAATATTTCCGTGTATTATCGTTGCTGTACGTAAAGAAAATCAGATCTTATTAGCCCAACATCCAAGGCATCGAAATGGTATGTATACGGTTATTGCGGGTTTTCTAGAAGTCGGTGAGACATTAGAAGAGTGCGTGGCTCGAGAAATTCATGAAGAAACGGGAATTCTCGTTAAAAATATTCGTTACTTTGGCAGCCAGCCTTGGGCTTTCCCATCCAGTATGATGATGGGGTTTTTAGCTGACTATGAATCGGGAGAGTTAAGTCCAGACTACACTGAGCTGTCTGATGCACAATGGTTTGGTATCGACGAGATGCCGCCTGTTGCGCCTAAAGGAACGATTGCAAGAGCACTTATCGAACAAACGCTGAAAGATATAGACTCTAATTGTCTGATAAATAGATAAAAAAAACCCTCCGAGAGGGAGGGGGTAAGTAAGATGTCGTTATGAGATGCTGAGTACTAAGTACTCAGTTTATAATTGTAGTTTTCGCTAGCGAACAAATTTTTAACACTGATACCGATTGGGTGCAAATTAAGCATTGATTTAAAAGTTAATAACTTGATCCAGGTTGCAAAGCACACAGCTATTGGACTTAAATCAGTGATAGAATACCCCCTTTCACAGAAAGCCTAACAGTTGGAATTACGGAATGACTGAATTAAAAAATGATCGTTATCTGCGTGCGCTTTTAAAAGAGCCGGTAGATTACACGCCAGTATGGATGATGCGCCAGGCAGGTCGTTACCTACCAGAATACAAAGCGACTCGTGCAGAAGCGGGTGATTTCATGTCTTTGTGTCGAAATGCAGAATTAGCATCCGAAGTGACACTTCAACCATTACGCCGTTTTCCTCTTGATGCCGCGATCTTATTCTCGGACATCTTAACGATTCCAGATGCAATGGGGCTTGGTTTGCGTTTTGCTGCGGGTGAAGGGCCTGTTTTTGATAACCCAATTACATGCAAAGCCGACGTGGAAAAAATTGGTTTGCCAGATCCTGAAGGTGAACTGCAATACGTAATGAACGCAGTACGCCAGATCCGTAAAGACCTGAAGGGTGAAGTGCCGCTGATTGGTTTTTCTGGTAGTCCTTGGACTCTTGCGACGTATATGATCGAAGGTGGTAGCTCTAAAGCGTTTACCAAGATAAAGAAGATGATGTACGCGGAACCACAAACTCTGCACCTACTTCTAGATAAGCTGGCAGACAGCGTTATCGAGTACTTAAACGCGCAAATTAAAGCGGGTGCGCAATCGGTAATGGTATTTGACACATGGGGTGGCGTACTAACGCCTCGTGATTACAATCTGTTCTCACTGCAATACATGCACAAGATTGTAGATGGTCTGATTCGTGAAAACGACGGTCGTCGCGTGCCAGTCACACTGTTTACTAAGAATGGCGGCATGTGGCTTGAGCAAATCGCTGCAACGGGCTGTGATGCGGTTGGTCTAGACTGGACAATCAACATTGCAGACGCGAAAGCACGTATCGGTGATAAAGTGGCTCTGCAAGGTAACATGGACCCATCAATGCTTTACGCTTCACCAGAGCGTATCCGTGAAGAAGTCGCGGGTATTCTAGAAGGTTTTGGTGATGCAGGTACTGGTCATGTGTTCAACCTAGGTCACGGTATCCATTTGGATGTGCCGCCAGAAAACGCGGGCGTATTTGTGGAAGCGGTACACGAGCTATCTAAGCCGTACCACAAGTAACTTCGACTTTTTGAAATCAAATGCCGGCATTCAGTGCCGGTATTTTTTTACCTAAAATTCAGTTTTTCTATCTGAGACTCAAGGCTGTACAGCTCTAGTAGTATTTGGCCTACTATGATCTAATTACTACTCTAGCTGTACATTAGACATTAAAATTCAATATAAACAAATACTTATGACCTCGGCTTTTATGTTCTAATTTTCTTGTACAGATAAAAAAGCAATTAGATCATGGGTAACCTAAAGCATCGAGTGAACGCGTTTTTTAAGGTATGGCACGACGTCAGATTCAAACCAAGGGTTCTTCTTTAACCACAATGTATTGCGTGGAGATGGGTGAGGGAGCGGGATAAAGTCCGGTTCCCAATCTTGCCATTGCTGAACAGTTTGCGTGAGCGTCTTTGGTTTGTTGGTGAGATAGTACTGCTGCGAGTACTGACCAATTAGTAGAGTGAGCTCTATATTGGGCAGTTGCTCAAGAATCTTTTTATGCCAAGTGGGCGCACATTCTTTACGAGGCGGTAAATCACCAGAGTTCCCTTTGCCTGGATAACAGAATCCCATTGGGACAATGGCAATTTTATTTGGGTCGTAGAAAACGTCTTTGTCGATATCGAGCCATTGGCGTAATCGATCACCACTTGGGTCATTCCAAGGTATCGAGGTTTTGTGTACACGTGTGCCAGGGGCCTGACCGATGATTAGGATGCGTGCCCCTTTTGCTGCTTGTACGACAGGGTTTGCGCCCAAAGGTAAATTATCCGCGCAGATCTGGCAGGCCCTCACTTGCTGCAATAGCTCGTCTAACGACATTCTTAGTAACCCTTTTCGAAATCCACTTGATAATTTAATGAAAACCCATCGCGCCAGCGTAGATAGTTGTCAGCAAAAATCTCGATGACTTGCTCGGGAAAACTCAGCGCAGCAATGTGTGGAGTGATGGTGACTTGCGGTAGTTTCCAAAATGGATGCTCTACCGACAACGGTTCTTGCTCAAACACATCTAAGAAGGCGTGTTCTACCCAACGGTTTTTCAGAGCGAAGAGCAACCCTGCCTCATCCAGTACGTCGCCACGACCTACGTTAAACAATAACGCCTGATTTAGTTGGCTGAGCGTTTGACGATTAAGTAACTGTCGCGTCTCAGGTGTACTTGGTAGAGTATTCACAACGATGTCGGCTTGCTCAAATGCCTTACTTAGTTCATTGATATGAAAGGTCTGATGAAACTCGCCGCCTGGAGTAGGGATACCTGTGCGGTTAATACCGATAGTTTTTATCCCCATTGCTTTAGCGGCGTTGCCCAGATAGCCCCCAATGCTACCGGTACCAAGAATTACCATGGTTTTACTTTTTAATGACGTGTACAGGTGAGGCTGCCATTGTTTGTTTTGTTGCTGCTGGTGGTATTGGGCAAAGTGGCGGTAATGGGCAATACTGTAACCCAAAACATATTCAGCAATCAGTGGACCAAAGATGCCTCGAACGTTAGTTAGAGTATAGTCCTGACGAAGGCTAGGGGATGTTAAGGCGTTGACACCAGCAAACGTGGATTGCATCCATTCAAGCTGTGAAAATTCGTCTAAGCTTTGTGATAGTAAGGGTGGATCCGCTAGTACGATCTGAGCGGCTTCTGGTTGGTCGGTGAGACAAAGATCGGGCAGATTTTTCTCTGCCAGTAACGTTTTGTAGGTGTCGCGATGCTCTGAGAGCAGGAAAATCTGATTTGAATGCGGCATTAACTTTTTTCCCTGTGATGAATCAAGTACACTTTCGCTGTTTTTTTCTTCAATGATTGAGTGACTATGCTTAAGAATCCTCTTCAGGTTCGTTTAGAAAAACTAGAACCTTGGCAACAAATTACCTTTATGGCGTGTCTGTGTGAACGCATGTATCCAAACTATGCGATGTTTTGTGAGAATACAGAATTTGCTGACCCGCGTGCTTACCGAGCGATTCTTGATAGTGTATGGGAAATTTTGACAGTTAAGAACGCGAAAATTAACTTCGAACGTCAATTGGAGAAGTTAGAAGAGTTGTTCCCAAGTGCGGATGAGTTCGATTTTTACGGCGTTTACCCAGCGATGGACGCGTGTCAGGGTTTGTCTACGTTACTGCATGGTCTATTGGACCGCGACTACCTTTTCGATTCAATGCTTAAAGTGAGTCAACAGTCGGTACAAACCGTTGCTGATCTAGAGCAAGCACAAGGCGCAGAGCCAATCACTAACGACAACCAGAAAGAAAACGAAGCCGTATGTGAAGAGTGGGACGTCCAGTGGGCTATCTTCCGTCCGCTGCGTGAAGCGGTAGAACGTGACATCAGCTTGATTAAAGATTTGCGTGAAGAGCTACGTGAAGAAGGTGTGAGCAACATCGGTATTGCACTTTAATCGTTGAATAAATAGAAAAAGGCATCCTAACTGGATGCCTTTTTTGTGCGTTTAAGCTGTTATACCTAATGCTGATTACGATTCTTTCGAGTCGGGTTTCGGTGGCTCTTGAGCTTCTGGCTCTTTATCCTGCTTCTCCGGCTCATTATCTTCTTCATCGTCATCGCGGCTTTCGATTACGCCGTGCATTTCTTTCCAGCTTTCCCAGCGTTGGTAAGCCAGCTCCTGCATGTCAGTGCTTTTATCTGCTTCGTCGATGATCTCCTCGCCTACGAGGTGTTCAAAAATATCTTCCAACGTTACCAAACCTAGCACGGTACCGTATTCATCAACAACAAGTGCCAGCTGTAAGCGATGAGTCATCATCTGGTCGAATACTTTAGGTAAAGTGGTATTGTTTAGCACCACTTGAATTGGGCGCATGATTGCTCCCAACTGTTTCTGTCCACAACCTGATTGTTGTAGTTTGAACAACTCAAGGCGATGCACAAAACCAATGATGTTATCTTTCTGTTCGCTGTAAACCAATGGGCGTGAGAAAGGCGTATCTTTGTGTTTTTCTAGGAACTCATTGATGGTCATTGTGGCATCGACACGGAATACTACTGGTCGTGGCGTCATAACCTGCGTTACGGGTACATCTTGGATGCCAAGCAAGTTGCTTAAGATTTTTGATTCACCCTCGGCAAATTCACCGCTTTCACGTGCCAGAATCGCCATTGCAGACAGCTCATCACGCATCTTTGGAGCTTCGTGGTTACGAGCAAGACGCTTGGTGATTTGCTCTGAGAACCAAACAAAGGGTGTAAGCGCCCATACCATCCAACGCAATGCGACCGCGGCAGTGGGTGCCAACTGACGCCAGTAGGTCGCGCCAATCGTCTTCGGTACGATTTCTGAAAGCACTAAGATCGCCAATGTCAGCACTGCCGAAAAGATACCTAATGCTTCGCTACCAAATACAACTGCAGCTTGTGCACCAGCAGTGGCCGCGCCGATAGTGTGAGCGATGGTGTTTAAAGTCAGAATAGATGCCAGTGGTCGGTCGATATCTGATTTCAGCTTAGCCAATTGCCCAGCTGCGGGATGCCCCTGTTGATTGAGCTGCGCAATGTAGCTCGGACTGATACTCAGCAGTACCGCCTCCAGCACCGAACAGATAAACGAAATGCCGATTGCAATAGAGATATAAATGGATAACAGCAGCATAGTTGCCCTTGAATGTAGTTTGATAGTGGTTATTTGCAGCTATTATAACCGCAAAAGTGACTTATAAATTGGTCCAAATACCTTGGAAAGCAAGGGTTTTCAGGGGGTATGTGGTAACAAATTGTGAGTTATTACTCATATTATGGCTAAAAGTACGTCAGAAAATCGAAAGATCGCTTACAAACCTTTGCCAGATGGGGCATTTATGTTTTAGAGTGAGACGAATTCGATAACCTATGAGAAGGGAAACCTAATGAACAAGACCCAATTAATCGACTTTATCGCAGAGAAAGCAGACCTATCAAAAGCACAAGCAAAAGCTGCTCTTGAAGCGACTCTTGATGGTGTAACTGGCGCACTTAAAGAGGGTGACCAAGTTCAACTAATTGGTTTTGGTACATTCAAAGTAAACCACCGCGCTGCACGTACTGGTCGTAACCCTAAGACTGGTGACGAGATTCAAATCGCAGCAGCTAACGTACCAGCATTCGTAGCAGGTAAAGCGCTGAAAGAATCAGTAAACTAAGTTAGAATGCACCGAGGTATCCTGCCTCGGTGCAATTTCATGAAAAAACATCTACTCACTTCACTTCTCCTATCTAGCCTTACCCTTTTTGGCTGTTCATCGGTTGAAACTCCTAATTTAGAACAATTCACGCATTTTTCTGGTGGTAAAGTTGCGGGAGATGCTAGCAGCTTGTACTGGATGACAGAGAAACTCACTCGTGTGAGTACGGCGGCTGATTATGTGACTATGGGGGACAATGGTTGGTTCAAGAGTGATTATCGCTGGGATGAAGGTGAGTTGCGAGAGTTGATTCGAAAAGGCGAGCAAGTTGATACCAAACAAGAGTTGGTGCCTTTTCAAATCCACATCCGTTTCAATAAAGATGGCGAAGCGGTTTACCAAAAATATCGTGTTAACCGTAAAGTCTTACCACTTCAGCATGACCAATTAGAGCGCTACAAAGCAGAAGCGAATGACGTAGTGGCATCGGTTAAGGCGCAGTCTCGTAACAATCAGAGCCTTATTCAAGGTTATTGGAATGGTCAATCGTTTGAAACCTGCAAAGGTAAGGTGTTCTCGACGCTCGAGTTTAATCAGACGTTGCCAAAATTTATTATCGAGCGTCTCTCATCGGTAGACAGTTATGTGGCTTTTGTCGGCAAGCAGTCACGAAACAAAGCAATGGTCGATGAACTGTTGATGCTCAATGACGATGACTTTGATTGTGTTTCTCGGCCAACGTTGATCTCTGAATAAACATTGCTTCGAACTCTCTCGAACAAGAACAATAAAAAAGGCGCTGAGTGCGCCTTTTGTTTTTTAGCCAACTTATGTTGTTTTTATTTTTCTTGCTCACGTGCAATTGCACGGTAGCCGATGTCGTTGCGATGGAACATGCCATCCCAACGGATCTGTTTTGCAAGCTCGTAAGCACGCTGCTGCGCTTCTGATACGCTGTTGCCAAGTGCGGTTGCACAAAGAACACGACCACCGTTTGTCACGATGTCGCCATCTTTGTTATCTGTACCAGCATGGAAGACTTTTTCGCCTTCAATTTCAACTTGTGGCAGACCCGAAATAACGTCGCCTTTGTTGTACGCTGCTGGGTAACCACCGGCTGCTAGCACGATACCAATCGATGCTCGTGGATCCCACTTCGATTCCGCTTGATCTAGCTTCTCGTCGATTGCCGCTAGGCACAGATCAACAAGATCCGATTCCATGCGCATCATGATAGGTTGTGTCTCTGGATCACCGAAGCGGCAGTTGTACTCGATTACTTTCGGAGTGCCGTCTTTGTCGATCATAAGACCCGCGTATAGGAAACCAGTGTAAGGGTTACCTTCAGCGGCCATGCCACGTACTGTTGGGTAAATCACTTCTTCCATGATGCGGTTGTGGATTTCCTGTGTTACCACTGGAGCTGGCGAGTACGCGCCCATGCCACCGGTGTTAGGACCCGTATCTTTGTCGCCTACGCGTTTGTGGTCTTGGCTGGTGGCCATTGGCAGAACGTTCTCACCATCCACCATCACGATGAAGCTTGCTTCTTCACCATCTAGGAACTCTTCGATAACGACACGACTACCAGCATCACCAAATGCGTTGCCTGCTAGCATGTCTTTGATTGCATCCTCAGCTTCTTCTAGCGTCATCGCTACGATAACGCCTTTACCAGCAGCAAGGCCGTCAGCTTTTACTACGATCGGTGCACCTTGCTCACGTACGTAAGCAAGAGCTGGCTCGATTTCAGTGAAATTCGCGTAGGCACCCGTTGGAATTTGGTGACGAGCAAGGAAGTCTTTGGTAAACGCTTTAGATCCTTCAAGCTGTGCTGCTGCTTGGGTCGGGCCAAAGATTGGTAAGCCCGCTTCGCGGAACGCATCAACCACACCAATAACCAATGGTGCTTCTGGGCCAACGATAGTCAGTTCAATCGCCTTCTCTTTGGCGAAAGCAACAAGGCCAGTGATGTCTTCTACATCGATGTTTATGTTCTCTAGTTTTGGCTCTAGTGCTGTACCTGCGTTGCCTGGTGCAACGAAGATAGTCTCAACATTTGGGTTTTGTGCCGCTTTCCAACCTAGCGCATGTTCACGACCGCCTGAACCAATGATTAAAACTCGCATATGAAAATCCTTAATCTTATAAATACCGTTTGCTCAAACTCAGATATTTCGCAAAGACCTGAGTATGGCCTCTCTAATTCAATGGGACGAGGACAAGGCGACAAGTGAACTTATTCCTATGAGCATAGTATGCTATGTGATTAGGATAAGTGAACGCCGTCAACGCAGTTATCGTCCCAGTGAAGACGAGAGGATTAGTGGCGGAAGTGACGCATACCGGTAAAGATCATCGCCATGCCGTGCTCGTCGGCTGCTGCGATAACTTCGTCATCACGCATAGAGCCACCTGGCTGAATCACACACTTGATGCCCGCTTCTGCAGCCGCGTCGATGCCGTCACGGAATGGGAAGAATGCATCTGATGCCATTACACAACCTTCAACCTGTAGACCTTCGTCTGCAGCTTTGATGCCTGCGATTTTCGCAGAGTAAACGCGGCTCATTTGGCCAGCACCTACACCGATAGTCATGTCGCTTTTCGAGTAAACGATCGCGTTAGATTTCACGTATTTCGCTACTTTCCAGCAGAACAGTGCATCTTTTAGCTCTTCTTCTGTTGGCTGGCGCTTAGAAACCACTTTTAGGTCGTCTAGGCTTACCATGCCTTGGTCGCGGTCTTGAACCAGTAGACCGCCATTCACGCGTTTCACGTCAAAGCCAGTTGTCTTCGTTGTCCATTCGCCACACTCAAGTAGACGTACGTTCTTCTTCGCGGCAACCACTTCAATCGCTTCAGCAGAAACAGAAGGTGCGATGATCACTTCAACGAATTGACGCTCAACAATAGCGGTTGCTGTTTCAGCATCCAGTTCTTGGTTGAATGCAATGATGCCGCCGAATGCAGATGTTGGGTCAGTTTGGTAAGCACGGTTGTACGCTTCTAGGATGTCTTTACCTAGAGCAACACCGCATGGGTTTGCGTGTTTTACGATTACACATGCTGGCTCGTTGAACTCTTTCACACATTCAAGCGCTGCGTCCGTGTCTGCGATGTTGTTGTAAGAAAGGGCTTTACCTTGGATTTGGCGAGCAGTAGAAACGGATGCTTCTTGTGGGTTTGCTTCAACGTAGAATGCGGCTGCTTGGTGGCTGTTCTCACCGTAGCGCATGTCTTGCTTCTTCTCGAACTGTTGGTTGAACGTACGAGGGAATTTGCTCTCTTCATCACCGTCTTTGTTCTCACCGTAAGATGGAACCATAGTGCCGAAGTAGTTTGCGATCATGCCGTCGTAAGATGCTGTGTGCTCGAATGCTGCGATAGCTAGGTCGAAACGAGTTTCTAGTGTTAGAGATTTCTCGTTCGCGTCCATTTCAGCGATAACGCGGTTGTAGTCGTGAGCGTTCACAACGATAGTCACGTCTTTGTGGTTTTTCGCTGCAGAGCGAACCATTGTTGGACCACCGATGTCGATGTTCTCAACCGCATCAGCAAGCGTACAGCCTTCTTTAGCAACGGTTTCTGCGAATGGGTATAGGTTAACGACAACCATATCGATAGGGTTGATGCCGTGCTTTTCCATCACGTCATCATCTTGGCCACGACGACCAAGCACACCACCGTGAACTTTTGGGTGAAGCGTTTTAACGCGGCCGTCCATCATTTCTGGGAAACCAGTGTAGTCAGAGACTTCGGTTACGGCGATGCCTTGTTCGGCAAGTAGGCGAGCTGTACCACCAGTAGATAGGATATCGACACCGCGCTCAGCAAGAGCTTGCGCAAACTCAACAATACCTGTTTTGTCTGATACGCTGATAAGCGCACGGCGAATAGGACGAGCGTTATTCATGCTTCCATTTTCCTCAAATTCACGGAGTTAAAGATGTTTGCCAAAAATGAACTTGTTTTTACCTCTTGGGGTAAAATATTGGCCAGTTTTGGTAAAGACCTTTGCAGGGTGTTTTCTGGTTAGAAAACAGTCTCCACATTTGATGGCGCGTATTCTAACCAATTTATTACAAAAAAGCTCGCGCAATCGTTTGGCATCTCAAAAATAATTGCAAAAAAGTCGTTCTTTAGCTTTAAAAGTAACGAGATAGTTAATAGGGAAAGTTATGTTTCAGATAGGTGAACTGGCAAAACGTTGTGGTGTGACTGCCGATACATTGCGTTTCTACGAGAAAAACGCGCTAATAAAACCCGCAGGGCGAAGCGAATCAGGCTACCGCTTGTATGATGAAGAGAATCAAAAGCAGGTGCACTTTATCCTCAAAGGTAAAGATCTTGGCTTGAGTCTGGATGAAATTAAAGACCTGTTAGAAATTAAGTTAGAAGCGACAGAACACAGCTGTGCAGAGGTAAAAGCCATTACTTCTGCTAAGTTAGAGCTGATTGATGGGAAAATTAACGAGCTGACGAAAATTCGCCGAGCGTTAAAGAAGATTAATGATGCTTGTTGTGGTCATACAGACGATGACGCCACACATTGCTCTATCCTTGCAGCACTTGAGTAGTCTCATTCTTGCATCACTTAACTTAAGTTTGCATTTTTGGCGACTTGCTTTTCTAGGTACACGCTGCTTTCCCACCTATAATCTTGCCTTTAGTTACTTGTAGGAATCGACCATTGTCTGATTCCTAGCGTAACGCTGTCTGTAGATACGAGAGTTTTCATACATGGTTGGAGTCTATTTTCAAATCAATGACTGGGTTTTGAGCGTTGATGAAAATAAGCTGTATCGACAAGATAGGGAAGTTACTGTTGAGCCACGCTTAATTAATCTTTTGCACTTCTTAGCGGAGCATGCGAATGAGGTGTTCAACCGCGAGGAATTGATTCAGTACGTTTGGGCTGGAGCGATTGTGACCGATCAAGTGGTGACTCAATCCATCTTTGAGTTGCGTAAGCTACTACGTGACGGTCGAGAGGAAAATACCAACTACGTTATCACGGTGCCCAAGCGTGGCTATAAGCTGGTAGCGAACGTGGTTGCTATGACGCATGAAGAGTTTGTCACAAGTCGGCAAAATGAAGAGATCCCACCTTCGGTTGAAGAATCGGAAGAGGATTGTCTACCTATAGCACCAGCCGTTACCTTTCCTGCCGGTCCTCTAACTCGCGCGGTCTGCGAGATGTCAAAAGAGAAAAAAGCCCCTCAGAGCAAAAACAAAATCAGTCCTTGGCGATTGGGAATTATGAACTTCATCTGGATCAGTATGTTGGTCGTAGTGATGGGCGTGTTTACCTACAAGCAATCGGAAGTGCGTATTACCCAAGCCATCGATACCCATCTGATTGAGTTCAAGTTTCAAGATAATTTTACGAGTGAAGGATTAAGCTACGATTTGGCAGACGGATTCGCCCAAAAGTTGATGTCCGACATTGCTCAAGTCAGTGATTACCGAGTCATGCTAAAGAAGGCGTCGTTTACTTCTGGCATTGTGCCTGGTAAATCGGTTGTGGTGAGAGTTCGTGAGAATGACGGTGGCAGCTTTTTAGAGGTGGAATATCGCAATAACTCATCTGAGAAAGTGTTGTTTAGTCGTCAATACGCGTTAACCAGTAGTCATTTAAAGACAGTGCTTCAACAAGCGTCGTTGGATTTGATGCAAGTGCTGAAAGTGTCGGATGCCAAATTGAAATCTACGATGCTGGTGGCGGGAATGCCAATGAATCCCGACGCGTTGGAGTTGTTTGTTCAGGCTAACCATTACCTTAATGTCTCTGATACTAAACAATTCCGCCAAGGTATCGACTTGATGGAAAACATTTTAGAAATCGAGCCGGATAATGCTTACGTTCAAGCTGAGTTGTTGATTGCTTACCATGTACAAAAGGCACTTGATTTCTCACAGGAGTTGAAGAAAGGGCGAATGCAGCAGCTCAGTGAAGCACTAGAGACTAATGTGAAAATGATGGTGGGGCCAATTCAACCGCGAATTTATGAAGCTTTAGCACTGCACGAAACCATCATTGGTGACATGGCGTTAGCCAAGCGGCATCTCGGACAGGCATTGAGGTTACGTGATTCAGTGCTTTCCTATGTGATTCGCGGTAAGCACGCCGAATTGGATGGTGATCTGGATTTGGCCAGTGAGTCTTACAGTGAAGCTTTCTATATTGATACGTCGGTTGAGACGTACCTGCTGTGCGAAAACTTGGTCTTCCCAAGTAACATGAAGGCGATTGATTACGCCATGTATCGCGCCGTTCACCCTTCTGTCGTTCGAATGCTTTAATTCTCTCGGACTCAACGTCAGTCTAATGCTAGCCCCTCATTTCGATGAGGGGCTTTTTTGTCGCTGTCGAAAAGTGAAAAGGGTGAGGCGGTGAGGCAATGACTTACGAAGGAGCTAACAACGCAAGCTTGCAACGGGAATGCATACCCGCTTTGCTTCTCTATCTCTATCTCTATCTCTATCTCTATCTCTATCTCTATCTCTATCTCTATCTCTATCTCTATCTCGGCTAAATTATGTGGCGAGAATGATTCTGATGCTTTCTTGCATGCGAGATGAATATTGATATGGGTCAAGAAGCGCGAGCAGGGAGAGATTTATGGAATCAACACTTCAGGGAATCAACCCTTAGGGATGGGGAAGTTGATAGAGGTTGATAACTTTTATCGCGATGACCAACGAGTTGATGAGAGTTTATCTATCGGTAGAAGGTTTGATGTTTTTCTTATAACCGTATGAATAATATAGTTTTACATTTTTGTGTTTATCATGTTTATCTCAACTTGATGTTGATGAACTAATCATTTTATTGATAACACCAAGTTTATTTTTTTCCCGATTTTTGGGCGTAGTCTTCACTTCGAAATTTAGCGAGGTCGAGCAGGTTCTTCCTCATAGCATCTCGCTAATAACCATTCAGTTTGAGTCATGTTGACTCGAGTAGAATAGATTTGGAGATGTTATGTCATCGAATGCGAAAAAAATCGGCCTTATTGCCTGTACGGGTGTCGTAGCCGGTAACATGATGGGTAGTGGTATTGCACTATTACCTTCTAGTCTTGCCTCTGTAGGCTCTGTTTCAATCTTCAGTTGGCTGATCTGTTTGGTCGGAGCACTGAGTCTGGCGTTCGTTTACGCTCGTCTGGCAACCAAAAACCCACAAGAAGGTGGTCCTATCGCTTATGCTGGCGAAGTGTCTCCGGTATTTGGTTTCCAAACGGGCGTTCTTTATTACCACGCGAACTGGATTGGTAACCTGGCTATTGCCATTACAGGTGTTTCTTACCTTTCTGTATTCTTCCCTGTGCTTAATAACCCAATCCCAGCAGGTATTGCGACGATTGCATCGGTATGGATCTTCACTTTCGTCAACCTACTTGGTGGTAGCTGGGTAAGCCGTCTATGTACGCTTGGTCTAGTTCTTATCCTTATCCCAGTTGTTGGTACAGCTGCGTTTGGTTGGACGCACTTCGATACTGCGCTTTACAGCCAAAACTGGAACGTATCAGCAGGCACTGACAGCCACGCGGTAGTAACAGCGGTTCTTATCTGCCTATGGTCATTCGTAGGTGTGGAATCAGCAGCGGTATCTACTGGTATGGTAGAAAACCCTAAACGGACTGTACCACTAGCAACTATGTTAGGTACTGGTATTGCAGGTGTGATTTACATCCTATCAACTCAAATGATCAGCGGCATGTTCCCAGCGTCAGAAGTTGCGGCATCAGGTGCGCCATTTGCATTGGCAACCACTGAGCTATTCGGTAGCTGGACTGCACCATTCGTATCAGCATTCACAGCACTAGCATGTTTCACTTCGCTAGGTTCTTGGATGATGCTGGTGGGCGAGGCTGGTAAACGTGCCGCGAGCGATGGCAACTTCCCTAAAATCTACGGCGAAACTGACAAAAACGGTGTGCCTAAGAAAGGTCTAATCCTTGCGTCAATCAAGATGACTGCACTGATGGTTGTACTGATGTTCTTCAGCTCTAAAACAGCACACGCATCAGATCTGTTCAACCAACTAACGACTGACGCAGTTCTACTAACTATGCTGCCTTACTTCTACTCAAGCATTAACTTGATTCGCTTCGAAGGTATGACAACACGCAACGGCTTCGTAATGCTGTTCTCTGGTGTGGCTTGTCTGTTCTGCTTCATCGCACTAGCTGGTGCAGAGGGCGGTACGCTAACAGCAACCTTCATCGTGTCTCTAGTTATCTTGATGTTCTACAGCAAAAAAGCAGGTCTTGCTCAGTACGTGAAAATGCACGCTGACGACATGCCTGCCCAAGCAAGCAACTAATCCCCAAAACGCTGGCACTACGGTGCCAGCCCATAAAACCCAAATTCACGCGGCGCTCACCTTACTCATTGCCTGTAAATGGCAAAGAGCGCCCTCATTCGCCTTGGAGATGTCCAAATGAATATATTCGCTATCTTGAACCACATGGGTGTGTTCTTTAAAGAAGAGCCAGTTCGTCAACTTCACGCTGCTCTTGAGAAAGCGGGCTACGAAGTGGTTTACCCAGTAGATGATAAAGACTTGATCAAAATGATTGAGATGAACCCACGCATTTGCGGTGTGCTGTTCGACTGGGATAAATACTCACTAGAGCTATGTGAACGTATCAGCCAAATCAACGAAAAACTGCCTGTTCACGCATTTGCTAACGAACAGTCTACTCTAGACATTTCACTAACAGACCTACGTCTAAACGTGAGCTTCTTCGAGTACGCTTTAGGTATGGCTGACGACATCGCTATCAAAATCAACCAAGCGACTGAGGCATACAAAGATGCCATCATGCCTCCATTCACTAAAGCGCTATTCAAATACGTAGAAGAAGGTAAATACACCTTCTGTACTCCAGGTCACATGGGCGGTACTGCATTCCAGAAAAGCCCTGCTGGTAGCATCTTCTACGATTTTTACGGTCCAAACACATTCAAAGCGGACGTATCAATTTCAATGCCTGAACTAGGTTCTCTACTAGACCACTCAGGTCCACATAAAGATGCAGAAGAATACATCGCACGTACATTCAATGCAGACAGCTCGTACATCGTAACGAACGGTACGTCTACATCGAACAAAATTGTTGGCATGTACTCAGCACCTGCGGGCAGCACAGTACTGGTTGACCGTAACTGTCACAAATCTCTGACTCACCTAATGATGATGAGCGACGTGACACCAATCTACTTCCGCCCAACTCGTAACGCATACGGCATCCTTGGTGGTATTCCACAAAGCGAATTCAGCCGCGATGTCATTGCAGAGAAAGTGGCGAAAACACCAGGTGCAACAGCACCAACTTACGCAGTAGTGACTAACTCAACTTACGATGGCTTGCTGTACAACACACAATTCATCAAAGAGTCGCTAGATTGTAAACACATCCACTTCGACAGTGCTTGGGTGCCTTACACTAACTTCAACCCAATTTACGAAGGTAAATGTGGTATGAGTGGTGAAGCGATGCCAGGCAAAGTGTTCTACGAGACACAATCAACACACAAACTGTTGGCAGCGTTCTCACAAGCTTCAATGATTCACGTGAAAGGTGACTTTGATAAAGAGTCTTTCAACGAAGCATTCATGATGCACACTTCAACTTCACCTCAGTACGGCATTGTTGCTTCTACTGAAACTGCAGCGGCAATGATGCGCGGCAACACTGGTAAGAAGTTGATGCAAGACTCTATCGATCGCGCAATTCGCTTCCGTAAAGAGATCAAACGCCTAGAAGCAGAAAGTGACAGCTGGTTCTTCGATGTATGGCAACCAGAAAACATCGATACCACAGAATGTTGGAAACTAGACCCTAGCGATACATGGCACGGCTTCAAGAACATGGATGACAACCACATGTATCTTGACCCAATCAAAGTCACGCTACTGACTCCGGGGATGAATAAAGAAGGCGAACTAGAAGAATCAGGTATTCCTGCTTCGCTGGTGGCTAAATTCCTAGACGAGCGCGGCATCGTGGTAGAGAAAACAGGTCCATACAACTTGTTGTTCCTATTCTCAATCGGTATCGACAAATCAAAAGCAATGCAATTGCTACGCGGCCTAACTGAATTTAAACGTGGCTACGACTTGAACCTAACCATCAAGAGCTTCCTACCTTCGCTATACAATGAAGACCCAAGCTTCTATGAAGGCATGCGTGTTCAAGAACTAGCACAAGCAATTCATGACCTAACTAAGAAATACAACCTACCAGAGCTAATGTACAAAGCGTTCGATGTACTTCCAGAAATGAAAGTAACACCACACGCAGCATGGCAAGAAGAGCTTCGCGGTAACGTAGAAGAAATCAAACTGGAAGAAATGGTTGGCCGCGTAAGTGCGAATATGATCCTTCCTTACCCTCCAGGTGTGCCACTAGTACTTCCTGGTGAAATGGTGACTCAAGAGTCTCGCCCTGTGCTGGACTTCCTAGAGATGCTTTGTGAGATCGGTGCGCATTACCCAGGTTTCGAAACCGACATCCACGGTTTATACCAACAAAAAGATGGTAGCTACACCGTAAAAGTATTGAAGAACTAAGTTCCTCTCGAAGATGGCGTCATTGGGAATGCAAGCATGCTCCACTCTTACGAGCTCAATGCGTCATCGAACAATAACGACATTTAGATATACCCCTAACTAATCTGTCGTAAAGAGAAGGGCAAGGATGCTCTGATCTTTTCTTCTATATATAGAAGAAACACTTTTCCAAGACTTCACCTGAAGTACCCCAAATAAAAAGCAAAGACCAAAAGAGCAGTTCGTCATCGTTCTGCTCTTTTTTTCGTCTTTATATAGATAGAAAGAGAAAAAAGAACCAAGAGAGATAAGATCAGCAATCAAAATCACAAAGAAATCGGCGATCTTTTAATGCAGAAGTCAGGTGTTTCATCATGAAAAGATCCTCTGCAACCCGAAATATTAGACAAGATCGTTGAGTATCTATGCAGAATGCTTGTTATTTGTTCGGTTGAAAGTTTTTTTGCAAAAAACGCTTGTGCTAATTTCTCAACCCCCTATACTGCGCATCCACCGACACGGAGTGAGACGAAAGTCACACAGCGAGTTGGGAAGAGAGAAAAAAGAATTTTAAAAAAACGCTTGACTCTCTCACGGTGTGAAGTAAGATACGCACCCCTAACGACGAGCAACTAAGTTGCTGAAAATGTTAGAAAAGCTCTTTAAAAATAAGAACCT
>NZ_JAWOUO010000023.1:0-35042 GCF_033339435.1 Vibrio sp. 378 | reverse complement strand
AGATATTAAGCTTAACTCAACTAACGATACCATTCAGTTGAAATGGAATGGGAAATACTGGTCTAAGCCTGTTTAAGTTTGAAGGAGTATTCAATGTTATTGGCATTCTTCATGCGCGTCCTGTTGGCGTTGAACATGTTTGTGCTGCACTTGCTGACTGGTCAGTCTGATCTCACGATTAGCGGTTGGAGTTACATCCGCGTTCGACAAGGTAAGCGCTCGCCCATCAAACTGATTGATTGGCTGTTCTTGAAGCTATTCAAGCAGGAGGACCATTGCCGAAAGGCGTTTGAATGGGAGCTGTCCCAGGCACGAAAATTTTACCTCGATAACCACCGTTATATATAACCCTCTAGGCCACCGCCTCGCGCGGTGGCTCCTTCCCTTTTACTCCTTCCCTCTCCCTTACACCAAATCACACCCTTATCATCAGAACTGTTAATTCCTTGCCATATCTATGAATTTTCTGTCTAATACTGTGGTTATATACAGTATTTATACAGGTGCGCAGGATGGCTGATTCACAAAAAAATTCTAATGTGGTTGATCTTTTACCGAAGATCGTTGATCTTGATGAGCTATTGCGTTTTGTTTGTGGCGCTTCTAATGAGGACGTATGCATGCACGGCTTAAGCGTCTCATTACTCCAGGCGAAAGGGTTGTCGGGCGATCTCCGTGCACACCTGGAACAGTTGGCCGCAGAACAAGCAATCGAGATCGAACAACACAATTTGAGATGAAATGATAAAAACTCTGTGTTAAAGTTCGTTTGTTCCCTGATGGGAAGCAGAATTTTGAGAGGTGAGAGTGGCTGGATAGCCGCTTTTGCTTATAGGAAAGACAATTTGGCATACGGCAGATAAAGAAAAACCCGCTTTGGTGAGCGGGTTATTCAAAATTGCTTCACACGAAAAAAACTTTTCGGTAAACGCAAACGCAAATTTAGTTTACCCGTGTGAGGCAATGACTGCAAGTATTTACCGCTAAAAAAGGTAGTAGCAGCATGGAACACGGGCAGACGGCTCCCGCATCACCAGCGCCAATTGGCGCAGTCGATGACGGTTTCACCCCTTACACACAAGAGCAAAAGCGCGCCTGGGCGAAGAAGAACGCCACAGAAAACGCTCAAATGCTTACTAAGTTTTTAGGCTATGAAGTTAATAGCCGCTTGCCTTACGTTTTGCTCCAAGCCGCCTCCGATGTGATCCGCAGCATCACCGACCGCAGCAAACTCAAAACCCGCATTTGTTTTCGAGCTGATCATTACGTCAATACGATGAAGGTGTTGGCCACGGCCATTCTGCACTACGATTTGGCTGCGAACCTGGTCGCCATTCGTGATAAAGCGACGGGCCAGCTAGAACGCTGTGAGAACTCTTTCTTTGCTGACAAGTTGTCGATGCCATCCAGAACGGTCGACAATTGTGTTTACACCCTCAAACGGTCCGGCCTTTACTTGTCTTTCGAGCAGCGCGAAGAGAAAGAAGAAGATGATCGCAAAGTCTACCGCGGCATTGCTTCGATAAAGCGTATCAACTCGGTCTTGTTCGAAATGCTTGGTCTTGGCCGCTTTGTCAGTGTTCAGCGTGCCAAGGCGAAAGAACGCGCGCAGATGAACCGTTTGCGAAGAACGCCGATCGAGGAAAGGCTCGATGAGTACCGAAAAACAGACGATCAGGTGCGCGAAAAGCGTAATAAACAGCGCGAGGAAGCGGCGGCGAAAAGAAAGAGTGCACTCGCTCAAGCGCAAGCCAATAACCGCACTCAAGACATTCTAGCCGCTCTAGAACGTGGTGAAGACTACACCCAAATCAGGGCGCAATACGAACCCCCAATCGACGATATACCCTACTAAATAACCCCGCCATCCATGCCGCTTAACTGCGGATTTTCTGCATTCCACAAAGTAAATAACCCACTGTTTTACATCAATAAAACCGTAAATATGGTATAATTCACCTTCTATTCTAACCACGATCACGGTGGATCTTATGGTGCGTTTGTACGATCGGCGAGTATTTAACATATAACTGGCGTGCGCCCCCTTTAATAAGAAGCGCCCACTCTCCCATATTATAAAAAACAAAGTAGTGTCGCTTCGCTCCATGGGTACATCCCATTAAATCGCATTCAAATACAGTGAACTGGAAAGTCCAGTGATAAGCGATTTAACGGGCCCCGTCTGCCAGCTTAAACACCAGAGCAAGTAAAGGTGCCAGTGCCATTGCTGGCAGCGCTGTAAGTATCTCTTGTCATCCGACAGGAACCTTTCGTACATTACGAAAGCTCAGTGGACCTCCCCTATTAAGAACATCACTAACTTCAAGCTATGCAGTTCCCCATATGCGCTACGCGCAGCTTAGCAAGGCGAAGGGTCGAGATTTAAGCTTTTGGCCATCTCATCGCTCAACGAAACTCAAAAACGCGTTGAGTGTTCATGGCTTTGCATGTCGTCGCGCGCTCCTCCATAACACTTACTCGATCCCGTTAACTAAGGGTGACAATGTCACTAAGTTATTATTATGGTTATATGTGATACCAGTCACATATAACCACGATATAGGCGGAGTTAGCCTAAAAAGCATTGATTGATAGGCGGTATCCGCCTATTATATTTTTAACGGGGGCGCACAGAAAGCCACTCGTTTCGAGGGGGCTAGTTGATGCCGCCGATGGAAGAAACGATGAGACTATCCGATGTGGCAACCATGAAGACAAACTATCCTGAAGCTGATTTCTGGTTAGTGCGTCGAGGCTCTTTAAAAACTGTTGGTCAACCGGTTCGGGAATTTAACCCGGAGCATATTGGAGTAAAGGTTATCGATACTAATTTCCTTTTACCTCGATACCTGTTCATTTGCTTTGAAGCGCTCCACTTGGAACGCAGATGGGAGCCGTTGGCCACAGGGACATTAAGCCTGGTTAACATCAGGGTTTCAGACGTTCGCAATATCGAACTGTGCCCGAGGTAAGAACGGGGGCGAAAGCCCCCTTTATCGGAGAGTAAGCATGCAAATCACTATACCGACATTGGCCGAGCAGCAACGCGTGATTGTTGCTGATGGCATAAAGAAAGCGGTTAAACAATTAAATGAAAATGTGGAAGCGTCAGTGTTTCCCGCACAAAGCGAAGTGAATGAGTCTGACTATAGCCGCGCTCATTTACTGGATAAACCTGATTATGAATCGCCACACCCTGATCTGATCGGTGCGTACTTTCGTCACTTTCAGGGGCTGTTCCCTGATTATGATTCAGATGCCAAGTTGGCCAAGTTGCTTGGTGTGTCTTCTGACCGTCGAATTAGAGAGTACAAACAAGGCAAGCATAAAGTACCTTATGAGATTTGGGATCGCTTCCTGGTGATGACTGGCCGAAAGCCACAAACGATCATCAAAGTATTTGGTTATTTAGGAGAATGACATGGAGCCAGTTAATCCAAAAATTATTGTTGATAACATTCGTGCCGGTTCGGTCTACGTGTGGTTGTCGCCTGAGAACGTGCCGGTGCATTTTCAATTGAGTGAATGTTTTTCTGGTTTCAGTGCTACGCCTGAAACGTCAAAAGCCTGGGCGAAAGAGTTAAGAAAAATCGCTGACCAGTTAGATAACCAAGAATCAAAATAGGAAAGAGAAATGGAAGATAGCGTGGTTTTATATTGTACCGAGTGCAAAGGTAAACATGAGTGGGTGGTGGTTGCGACCAATCCCGCTATAGATGAAAAGACCGCAGAGCGAGTTTGGGAGTGTACGAACTGCGGCAATGAAGAAACTGAGACACTTAGATGAATGACGATACTGATTCTGTTTGTGAAATTTGTGGTGAAGCAAAAGATGATGTGGAACTTTGTTTCGACCCTTATGTGCAAGCAACTAGCTTTGACCCTGAAGCCTACGAAAGACAGGTTTATCTATGTGGTGATTGCTATCAAAAACAGAAAGAAAGAAGCTAAATGGGGAAGAGACGGAATGAGGTCTACTCTGTTTGGATTCTGAACGGAAGAAAAGAAAACCTGATCTTTTGGCGGTTTCGACTCAAATCGGCCGCCAAATCCTTTCGCGTAATTTTCTGCTTAAAACCCCGCCATTCTGTAACAAATTTACAACCTGCATATTTGCCACTCTCGCGCTCGCTAACCTCGATCTTTGCCTCTTTGGATTCCCTACCCCAACTAACGCTTTAGAATGGCCACAAAACTCGTCTATTTAACATATAACCAATAACACGCCCCTAATTTAGAGTGGGCTGTCATGTTTTGCCACCTTGGGCATATCACTTTATATGTGTGTGATTTAGCATTTAATAAAAATAGCGTTTGTGACATGTCACGGTGGTAGGTTTGATTATGCAGTATGGGTATGTGGTTCGTGATAATGACTTTGGGATGCAGCAAAAAGCGTTAGATGCTTACGGGTGCAACTTCGTCATCGATAACAAAGAGATTGATCGAGTGATTGAAAAGCTCGTGCCTGGTGACGTTCTTGTCGTTTGGCGCCTGGATAAATTGGGCAAAGACATCCCGACGCTGCGTAAAGTCATCGATGACGTTCACCAGGCAGGTGCAAGCGTGCGTTCTATCAGTGATAAGTTCAACTCGGCGATGGCGAACAAAGGGTTACTCGATAAAATTATGGATACCATCTCAAGCGCTGAATAGAAACTACTCTTCTGGGCCGTACTTGTCTCGATAGATCATCATAATCAACGTAACAAGCGTGGTCCTGATGTCCGGCGGTAGCGTTCTGGCGGCCGCAGCGACATCCCAAGGCGTCGCACCGTGCACTCCTATCATATCTAGTGAGATATCCAGATCGGTCACCTTGAGTCGTTCTATCAGTATTCGATAGTGAGACATCTTCATCTCAGTGAGTCCATTCTCGATACGCTGGTATGTTTTTAGTGACATACCTATCATTTCTGCCGCTTCTTCTTGAGTTACGCCAGCTGCTTCCCTTCGGGTCCTGATCGCTTGGATCAGCGGTTCATAAGACATAGGTCACACTCCATAGGACAAATTTACGCCCAATACGCCAAGTATAGGACTGTTTTCGGTGTGCATATTTACTCTCATCAACTATATGGGCATGATTCAGCAGTCACTTAATTACCCGTTAAGTGCAGTTCAGAATGATATGTATGGCTAGGTGTATCTTATGAAAGATAAGGAAATAACTAAAACATGTGATGAGATGGACTCAATTTTAAACATTATGCGACGTGCCAATAACACTGGTGATGATGTGAGGATTGAAATTGAATCAGGTCTTAATTTACTCGAAGCAGTGGTCGCAGAGTTGCGGCAAAAAGGAGAATAAATCCTTTCTTTCAATCTAAAAAGCCCCGTCATTCAACGGGGCTTTTTGTTTAGAATAAGGCGTCTTGATGGGGTTGTAATGCCTTTTGCCGTGGCTTGCAATCGTGCGTATCGATGTCGGGTTCCTGTTCGTAGGATGGGCATGGTTGCTCATTCCAAAACACATGACACCTTTTTTGATTGCACATACCATAGCGCTGCTTCTTAGCTTCGCAATCGAATCCCCAGTGGTCTTTAGTTGGGGCCAGCTCGTCCTCTTTGTATCCTACCTGCTTATAGTGCTGGCAACTAAAGCACGTTCTAGGTAGCGACCAACTCATAGTGCTGCACCAAGTTGGTAGAACTCCCATACTCGATCTTGAAGCCATTTCGGCTTGCCTGACAAGTATTCCTCTAGAACGGACATGTCTAGAGTGTGCAGATCGATTAGACGCATTTTAGATATTGCGGTATATTGCGCTTGTGACATAACTGGATTCCTTATGTTTGGTTGGTCACGTTAGCCGGTGAAGAGGTCAGATGCTCACCGGCTAATTCATTTCTGGCGTTATAGCGCGCCGTCTCGCTCTAATTTCTCTCTAAGCGCTTCAATGATGTAGTCGGTAAAGTTAAGGCTTGTTTTTCCTTCCTGCTTCATCTTTTCGTGCTTCTCAAAGTAACTCATTGGCACGGCTTTAAGGTGCTTTGCTTTTGTTGTTGCAACCTTAGCTTCTTCGCTTTTGTTTTCGGTTAGTGCGGCTTTCTTGCCGACCTGGCTTAGTGCGTCCCAGTCTTTACTCATGTGTATCTACTCTATATCTAATAAATATTTACCGTGTATCCTTTGGATATACAGTAAATATACAAAGGGTATTTAGTTTAGTGAAGCTTTGTTTTGGATTTCTTCGGCTAAACGCTTCATTTCGCGTGCTGCGTCACTGTATTTTGTGGCTTTGTGTTCAACCACGCCAAGGCCGTTGGCCACCGCTAGCGGGTATTGCTTTCTGGTTGGAATGATGGTGTCCAGTCTCGACATGTGGCTCGCGTTCTTTAGAAAATCTTCTACGTCATTAAACTTACGGCGGTTAGGGTGGACGCGATTGAAAAGAACGTGGGCGGTGATGTGGCTATCCATCTCTTTGCTGATCTCTGCCAGCACTTCGTCAAATCGACGTAGGCCGATCAGTTCGGTGGTGTCATCGTTCGCCGGCACGATGACCAGGTCGGCAGCTGCAACGGCCAAACGGTTTACGTCCGAGTCAAAACCACCACAGTCAATCAGTACGGTTTTGCCATCGTCCGATTGCTTGAGTAGTTCAATTAGGCTGGCACGGCTATCACACGTATGAATTGGCAACTGGTCGTCACCACGTAGCTTGTTGATGATGACTAAGCTTTGGTGTGTGTCCTGGTCGACGATAACGTCTGGTTTAAGGATGGCTGCTAGGTTGAGAGTTACAGTCGTTTTGCCAACGCCACCTTTGTTATGAGCAATTGCTATGATCATGATGAAATCCCTGTTGGAGTATTTGATATATATTTAACGTATATCTTTGGGATATTCAATGGGTATTTAATAAGTATTCAGTGTGTATCTTTTAAATGAGAGGGAGGTACAAAAAAGCCGCCTGTTCTGGCGGCGTATGATGGCTATAGATAAAACTCTGGCTTTTGATATTCAGCCCAACCTAGTAATTCATAATCATCACCAAACGGTAGGGGTTCGTAATAACCATCAAACTCTTGATGTTCTTTGCAAGAGTGAAAACCGACTGCTTCTATAGGTTCGCCATCGATCGATACAAAAGGGTCGCCGTTGATTACCTCTCCGTGCTCATCGAGCTCTAGAGGTTTGTTGACGTAGTAAGCAGAAATAACAAACGTCTTGCTCTTTTTGGTTTGGTTGATGCTACCTGTCACTTTGATTGCTACCCAGAATTTCTTTAAGCCTTGGCTTTCCACCTGTGGCGTTTCTTCTGGTGAGTGCCATTTTACTTGAATGTAAGGGGTTCTCTCTGCCAGTTCTTTGGCAAGTTCTTCTCCCCAAACTTCAGCAAGGCTTTGCATGTTGTAGTTGTAATTGTCTTTTATATGATGCTGAGCTGTTCTATATAGCTGGGCTAGGGTTGGCTGGTTGTTGTCAATAAAACCCGCTTCAAACGCACCGATATGAGTGTTGACGAAGTTGATGACAGCGGATGCTTTCACAGCTTCAATGATTGGCTTTACGTCTTCAACTTCCAATCCACAGTTTTCGATAATATCTCTAGTTGCTTGGTCCATGTTTTCGCTCCTTACTCATTAATGCCTAAAAAATAACTAACCGCTGATTTTCTTCTCTCCAGCATCTTGAGCTGGGTGAGAGCTTTCCTTAATGCGTCTATCTCATCCTCGTATTTCAATTGCTTGTTTAGGTTGGCTAGGGAGTGGGCATTTTCGACACGACGTTGTTGACGCTTGAGTTCGTCCAGCTTCTTTTGGGCGTCTTTTCGTTTTTGCCCTTTGTGGTACTCCACACAGCCTTCTTGATAGCCAATGTCAAACGACAACTTATCGAGGTAATTAGTATCGAGCGCTTGTTTTGTCAGTGTCTCGATGTTGGTTATTTTTTTCTGACGATCTTGAATGGCTTTTTCAGTGGCAGCGATAGCCACTGAGTAAGCGTTGAATTGATCCATGCTAGTCTTGCTCCTTAATTGGATGACCCGCGCATGAGCCATCTGGTTTTTTGTTGTCACAGCTGGAATCCAACACAAAACAGGTTTCACCATCATCGATCATGGCGTTAAGCTCTTTTCTTGCAGCTTCGGCGCCATCAGGGTGGGTTACATGCTCCAGCAGTTCTTTGTCGGTCAGTTCTAATAGCCAGTGAACGCCATAATGTACGTGAATGACTCTTGCTCCCATGGTCATTACCCCTCAAAGTCGCCGTTGTAGTTCACAGGTATCATGTCGTCTTCGTGCACGATGCCGTCTTGAATCGCGTTGACCTTGTAAAGCCAGTTAGCTGCAAAGCTTCGGACGTCTTCACTTGGTTTGAGTCCACCGCGTGGCGCTGCGCATAGGTTGACTTCGCCTGTCTCTGGGTTGTAGTTCATCAATCCACCGCGGCCAGATTGGTGTAGGTAAAGCAGTGAGCGCCCTTCGAAACGGTTGCCGTTCTCGTCTTCCATCGTGGTTTTTTGTGGCCAGATGATGAGGTGGTGTGGCCCTTTGTGGTAAAGGCCACTGCCTGTGTCGTGCGCCAGCTGCTTTTGTAGTTCTGCAATTTTGGCAATGGCTTTTTGCGTGTTGGCTCGCTCTTCGGTCAGTTCGTGACGGTATTGTTTGTTGTCTGTCTCTAGCTTGGTGATGCGCTTGTCTTTCTCTTTGCCTTTCTCTTTTATGCGCGCAATTTGCTCACGTAGCTTTTTCGGGTTGTCGCCGCCTTTAAGGCTGGTCAGCTCTTTTTGGGTGGCTTTTAGTTGGTCACGAAGTCGGTCGCGTTCGGTTTTTAATGCCATTGCGTTTTTTGCAATGCCTTCGGCTTCTTGAGCCATTTTGCGACAAAGTGCGTTCTCTTCCTGGAGCGCTTTGATTTCTTCGATTTGGGCATGGGCTTGGCGTTTGTAGCCGTCGCGCTCTTGGGTTAGTCGCTCATTCTCGGCCACCATGGTGTCCCAATCGGCGTTTTGCTGATTGTAGGAGTGAAGAAAGGCGATCAATAGATCGTCGCCGCTGAATTGTGCTAGGTCTTGAACTGGTGCGTTTGCGTTCATGAGTGTTCCTTAATATTCGATTTTAATTGTGCCGATGTCGCGGAAGGCGTTGGCAAAGTTGTCGAGGTTTGGGCCTAAGTAAGTTATGGCGCTGCCTTTGGTGACGTTGTTATCAATGGTGCCGTCCGGCTTGTAATACTGAATGCGTTTATTGGGCATGCATTGAGGGAAGGGTAGGAGCTTGCGAAACCACGCTTCAGAGGTGTTGGCGAACGTAATGCAAATGGCCTCTTTGACGTGACCTTGTTCATAGTGGTGTAACAGCTTGCTGATCCAGTCCATGTTGCTCGGGATATCGTGGTCAATATGGTGGCCACGTTTCACGCAGGTTTTCTTTTTGCATCGAGCGCGCTTGGCTGGACACGCTTTCTCGCCGCGGCTGAATGGGTGATTCATCCATAAAGTGTCCGCGGTCCAGACTTGTTTCATGCCGTCGGTTTCTTTGGTGAAGATATGGTCTGCCTGGACGATAAGATTCGCGGCCAATGAACTGGCTGGATCGAGTTCAATACCGCCCATGCACTGACGAGCCGCGTCGACGATTTCTTTAGGGGTGTAATACTCAAAGTTGCCGCTGTCTTGATTGATGCGGTTGGCGTTGTTCATGCGTCGATTTCCTTGTTTCTACCTGCGCGAACCACGCGCATGATGGTGTTGGGGTTTCGGCCTCCACGACGTGGGGTGCGTGTTCGCATCATGTCGCTGTCAAAACTTTGCGCTCCGGTGGTGAGTGCCAGGCAAAGGCACAAGGTGCGCACAAAGGCTTGCCCTTCGAGGGTTTGACCTTTTGCTTTAATGGCAAGAATTCCGTTAATGAATGCCTGGGCGATGGCGTGAGGTAGGCTTCTGGCGTCGAGCTTTTTTTGTAGTTGTCGGTTGAGCTGGTTCACCGTGGCCATGTCGGCGCCTAGTTGACGCGCGATTTCGCTGTTGGTCATCCCACTGGCGTGTGCCAGTAGGAGTTGTTGGTCGATGTCGTCCAGGTGGTGTTGTGGGTGTAAGGTTAAGTTCGCAGTGTCCATGATGGGGCCTTAATCATTGTTCAGCAGATGCGACACCATTTTTAAGCCATGACAATGGAGTTCGAGCGCTTGCTGAGCCGCTTCAAGTGCGTGCTCGATTTGCTCGGCGGCGTCTGGGTGTGTTTCTCGGATGTCTTCCAGCGCATTGTTTTGCACTTCGCGGAAGTATGCAGGATAGGGCGTGAGGGCCATTTCAAGCTTTTTGAGAGCCACGGCACCTTGGCGCGTGGTCGGCAGTGAGCGTTGTGATTGATCGAGTATTGCAGCCAACGGATGATGTTTTGACATGGTTCCTTACCTTGGTTAAACGAACTGTGTTGGATAATATCACGAAATGTGTTGTTTGAAAGCAAAAAAAATAGTGACGTCACGCCACTATTCGCTATGAAATTGATTACATCTGGGTCGTTATATTGCCACAAATGTTGTTGTTATAGTGCTACAACTCGTCAAATCGAGGGCTACGAATGACTTTAAAAATGGTCCCGACCACTTCAAATTGTGCAAATTCGTCTTTTGAAAAAGTATGAGTTTCGTAATGGGTCGTATTATTTGGGTAAACGCGAAAAGATCCATCCATCTCTGGCTTAACCCATCGTATCCAAATTTGATTATTTTTATCTTTTAAACAAAAAATACCAAAAGACAAAGTTTCTATTTGTTCATTTTTTTGTTTTTTAATTATTATTATGTCGTTTTTAAAAAGATGGTCGGCCATTGAATTGTCTTTTATTTTTTCAATTAAAATGTCATCTTTTTTTAAATGGTGTCGGTCGAGCAATTCTGGCGATACCCCGTAGTCACCCAAGGGTGAGGCGCTGTCTTGCTTGGCGTTCTCGGTCATAGGCGGCACGATCAGTAAAGATTCGTTATTGCTGTTGCCTTTATTATCGCTAAAACAAGCGATGTAAGAAGGCGAAACATTATAAAAACTCGCGATGTTTTCAATAACGTCTAATTTGGGAATGCGTAGCGCGTTTTCATAGTTGGTATAACCCGATGGTGTTATTCCGATGGCTTTACCCACTTGATCACATGTCCACTTTCTACCGTCAGCAATTTCTTTTTCTTTTCTAAGTTCTCTTAACCGCTTTCCGAACTTTTCATTCCTATTCATCTCATTTACCTAACGCCTTGTTAAGGTGCCACGAACGCATCAAGTGGGCCTTAATAGTTGTTCTCTCATGTACTCAGGGCGTGAGCACTTCTTTCAAACGTCTAATACATAACTTTACCACAAAACGATCGACTTACCACACAAACCGTGATTGTAAACAACACATTTCGGGAGTATAATTCTCCCGAATCGTGTTAAACAAGGAGACGCCGTCGTATGACTTACCAGGAATGGGTGGACAAAGTTGGATACTCAAAAGCGCAAGCGCTGACCGGATTCGCCGAGTCGACGCTGAGCATGTGGTACAACTTCCACCGCTTCCCGCGTCCGTGCTCACTGGTGGTGATTTTGGATAAAGCCGGTGGTTTGTTGGATCTCGAACGTTGGGTTCGTGAGTTCAATGACCATAAGCAAAAATCATCCACCGAAGCGTAGGAGGTCGGGATGTTGATCATGGTGATTCAAGGTTCGGAAGGTCGTGTGAGAGATTCAGTACTTACTCAGCTAGCTCATTTAAAACAACCCAAGGTGGTAACCATTGATGTCGGTTTTGTGGCCTCACCGGATGAGCGTGTGGCGCGCCTGAAATTGCTGCTGCACCGCTCTCGCCAGGTCTTGAACGTGGTGATTGGAGCCAACTCAAAGGAGGAAATTGCTTTTTTACGCGCTAAGCATGCGCTGTTTTGCAATCTACATCGTCATTTCCCTAACCACTTATTGAACGTGGAGGGGGCGATTGATCGCGCGGATGTGTTGATTTCGCCGAACTTCGTCAGTGACGACGACGTGATTGTGTTGCGCCCAGATGAGGCGTTTTCTGAGTGTGTGTTACGCAGTAAGTTTCGACGTCACGTGGCATAGGAGGAGTTGAGTAATGTCCACAAAATTTTTAGTGACCAATGAAAAGGAAGCCGAAGACCTATTAAAGCTGAACTTTCGCACTAAGCCGATCGCCGCAGGGCGCGATCCGCTGACCGGATGGCGTTTTTGGTACATCAAAGGCAAGCGCGTGGTGATGAAGGCCAATGGCACCCAAACGGCCAATGGCATGAAGCAGTATTTGGTGACGGTGGAGTAAATGGCCACACCTCGCAAAGCAATCGACACCCTGATGGAGATGTGGGCGCGTTGGGTCCACCTTGGCGGGGTGATGCCGCAAAGCGCGTCATTGATGGAAGTGATGATCGCCAACAAAGGCGTGATGAGCTTTAGCAACGGCGGCAAGAAAGGCCCCGTGATTGATAGCGTGGAGGCGGACATCGAGGCCGCTTTGATGAGGTTGGCCGAAAAAAAGCCCGTCGTGGCCAAAGTGGTGCGCGTCCATTATGGCGCGCTCCGATTGCGCGGCGTGGCCCCCGATGCAGACCAAGCCACGATCGCGTTGGCGATGGGCCTGAGTCTCAGAACGTACCGCCGCTATTTGGCACAGGGGCGGGACCATATTAAACACAGCCTGGGGTGTTAGCTATGAAGTTGAATAGTTGGGAAATAAAACGCGCTTTGGCGATTCCTAAAGGTGGAAAAAAGTGTTGGTTCTGGCACCGATGGGAATCCGTTTTTTTTAATAACCACACCCACTATGAGCGGTGCATAGACTGCTCTGCCAGGAAGGTGACTCAAGACGTTGGAGGGTTTCAGCCCATCAATTGGCCTTGGGTTTTAGGGGAAACCGACAACGTTCACCTTCATATGAACGTCGATTATCGAAAATCAATTGGTTTTCATCCACCAAAGACGAAGTGAAACATCAACGCAAAGGTAAACGTAAACGCATGGATACCACACTAGACATCAGCAATCGAATTACGGTGATTTGTCACCGCCAACAAACCACGACCATCGAGTCGATGCTGCGTGCGATTTATGGGCATGGGTTGGTAAAAATTGACTACAGCCATGTCCCTGGCAAGCCGTTTGTCAGAATGGAATTTTCGGCTTCTGAGCATTTCAGATTGCAAACCAATCTCAACCCGCTTGATCCAGTGGAAGAAACAGAGAAAACCGTCGCCACTATGATGGCAAGCAGTTATCGAACTGGGCCCAAGGCGGATCATCACCAAGCGGTTCAATCCATCACGCTCGCGCAATCGGTCAAGAACAAGTTGATCGCGTGGCTATCGAAAGACTAAAGGAGACTTTGCCATGGAAAGCCTGTTTACCATTCAACCAAAGCGCACCCCTGACCACGTTTTGAACCGTCGCAACATTAAGCCGGACCAAAGCAAAGTGGCCTTGCGTCGCCGTTTGGAACAAATCGAAGAAGAACGCCGCCTGGCGGAGCAGTTTGACTATTTGAAGTAATGCCATGACCACCAAGCGATTGAAGATCACCGACGCCGCCATCAAACGCCACCTCGACAGTGAGGTGGTCACCCGTTTGAGCGACAGCCGTTACCGTTTGGAGTTGCGTTTCTGGAAAAATCGAGACCCGAACCTGGGCGCCGTGGCGTCATGGTGGTTCATTGATAAGCGAAAAGCCAACGGTCGTGACGGTAAAGCGGTGTGGGAGAAGTTGGGCACTTGGCCGCAGCTGACCACCGAGGCACTGATCAAGCAAATGCCGCACAAGTTGGCCATGCAAGCCACAGGGCAACACACCACCGTCAGTGATTGGCACACCTTTGGCGATTGCTTGCGTTGGTACTTAGACCATGTGGCCACCTCACGCCAAGTCACGAAGACCCGTCGCAGTACGGTCAAATCGGTGATCACTAACCACTTGCTACCCGCGCTCGATACCGTGCCATTAATCGGCGTGAAAAAGCACCAAATCAAGACCTTGGTGGTGTGGCCATTGCAACAAGCCTATGCGCTGCGCACCGTGAAAAGCTATTTCGCCATTTTAAAGGCCGCGTTCATGCAAGCCGCCAGTGAAGAGTTGCTGACCCACAATCCGATGTCGACCATGGTGTTCAGTGACTTCATTAAAACCAAGATCCACAAGAAAGAAGGCCGTTTGCATCCGCCGATGGTGGCGCCGCTGTTCGACACGCTGCAAACCGTCAGCTGGACCGAGCGCATGTTGGTGTTGCTGCAATTGGGCCATGGTACGCGGATCAGCGAAACCCGTTTGGCCCGTTGGTGTCACATCGATTGGCAAGAACGCGTGTGGCGCTTACCTGCCAGTCACACCAAAACCCGTGAAGCGCTGCACTTGCCACTGACCGACCAAATGATCGCGCTGCTCAAAGCCTATCAAGCCACGCAGCCCGAGGGCACGTTGGTGTTGTTTCCGCACCATGACATCAAAAAACCGATGACCAAGGACCCCGCCAACGCCATCTATCAAAAAGTCAGTCATAACGCGTGGACCAGTCACGATTGCCGTAAGTTGGCCCGTTCCCGCTTGGCTGACCTCGGTGTGGATAAATTCGTGGGTGAACGCTTGCTCAACCATAAGTTGTCCGACTTGGACCAGGCGTACATTCACACCACCACGGAAAACCTCAAACGTGAGGCCCTAGAGACGTATCACGCCTGGCTCGACGACCAAGGCTTTTTTATTTTCCACGGGAAGACAGTGGGAAGATCGAAAAAACAACATCAGGCCATTGAGGCCGCAGGGTGGCTGTGATCAACCCCTGATCCGGCGATTTAAACGATAGGAGAATCGATATGACCATTCAAGCAGCCGAAATTCAACGTGATGACTTTGGATATTGGACCCATCCAGAGCTCCCAGAGTGGGATGAAAGCACCCAAATTGATGAGATTGATGCCTGGTTTGCATCGAACGGCCTGACCTATTTCGTCAGTTACCTCGAAAACGGCGATGACGAGGTGGCGGAGGCGAAATATTACGAAGAAAACGATCCAGACATCTCTGGATGGCACCCAAAACCACCCCAAGACGGCGCCTTTTTGCTGTCCATTCACGACACGGAAAACGGCCCCGTGGCGATTTGGGCAGTGCATGGTGATCAGTCGACGCCGCCATCCGCTTAAATTCAACAGTAACAACGTAAACGCAACGCATTGAAAATAAAGAGGTTCACATGATTATTCAAACCCTAAAACTACCTGCCCCTGAGAGTGGCGCGACCATGTTGCGCGCTTTGGCGATTGGTTATGCCCAATTAGGCCGCAAAACCTTGCTGGTTCTGCCTTCAAGCGAGGCTGCGAAAGAGGTGGTGAAACGTCACGGCAATGCTGTTGGCTTTGATTTGTTGTACGCCAGACAGGCGCTTTCGGCATGGAAAAAGGGCATGTTATTGGACTATGACTGCATCTTGGTGGATGAAATCAGTCAGGCCATGACGGCAGAGGGCAATTTGTGGGACATCCTCATCCATGCCAGTGGCCGTTCTGACACGGTCTTGGTGGGCAGCGATACCCAAGCTTAATTCGACGTCTCACGATGGGCCCAGTCGTGAGATGGACGCAAACGCACGGGCAATGGGAAGCGTGAGAAATGAAAAATACCCCGAACAAACACACAGAGAACGTAAGTCCTGAAGCCCTTCGCAAGCGCCAAGAGCGTGAACGCAAACGCAACGCAGGCATGATGGATAAAACCGTGACCTTGTCACAAGCTCGTCAAGCGCAATTGGATGAGGTGTTGGATTACATGGGCGTCGACAGCTTTCAACGTTTGGCAATCCTGCTGCTCGATGCGCAATACCAAAAAGTGGTGGCGCACAAGCAGCGCCATCAATGCTGTGGTAAGTGTGGCGACCCGTATCGCCCTGGCGGTTCGTGTGTGTTTGAGGGGGACTATCGTTGTCAATACACCCATCAAGGCCAACGCCACAAGGAGTTATTACCATGAGATTGAGTCACAAACGTAAATTACTGCACAAAAAAGGCATCCCGCAGCGTGCGTGGATAGGGCGTAAAAATCGCGAGTTCTTGCGCAGGCATGCGAAGGTGAACTTTGCGGCCGTGAATGGTGTGCACGGCAACTTTAAATACGGTAAGGAAGGTTATAAGAGTGTGCGAGATAACTTCTTTGCTCGTGCGATATTGCGCCGTAAAAAACGCACGGGTGAGATTGTTTTTAATGTGCGTGAAATGATGTTGAGAGGGCTCAATCGCTCCATTAAAAATCAGTTCGTTGAGCTTCAACTTCGAAATATCGGTTCGCCGTTTTTCAGCCCTGAAGCCGCCTCGAATTTGGCGGCGCTAGACCCGCTAAAAGAACCAACCCGATTGCATTACCAGATTCCCGTCTTTAAGGACGAGATTAGTCAGTTCGACATGCCGGATGAAGTGGAGCCGTTGTTGTCGATGCTCCCGCCTCGTGAACAGACTTACAAGTCTGTGGTCGTGATGGGGCCAACCCGTATAAGAAAAACCCATATGGCGCACGAAGCTGTGTTGAACGAGCGTCTTGTTGTATCTCAAACCGCTCTCGCTGAGAAAGCGAAAGAGTTTGGCAAGGAAGGAGAGGATACGATGACGGGATTCTCGAAAGCGCTGATGCAATTAGGTTGCACGATAAAAGGCAAGCTGTCATCGATTTTTAAGAAAAATCGCTCATTGTGACGCGTCACACTCTCTTTTTTTGTTATCAATAACACATAAAGTGTTATTTTGTCCCGATTGGTGTTGTAAAGCTTGGCATTTTGGATTACCTTTTTTGCCATTGTGGTGTTGGTGTAGCTGAGCTGACCTCACAATACTTCTCACGACACTTCCCAACAGTGACCCCAAAAGCCCCAGTCCCTCTTCTGGGGCTTTTTTTTATTCAAATTTCCGTAACTCGGCCTGTCTTTGGTCGCTCTCATCTTTCATAGGTAATGTGATGAACAAAATATCTGCAAGAGTGATGGCGGCCATTAGTGCCGCGTCTATATCCATTGCTGGCACCATGTTGGTTGATCTCGAAGGGGTGGAATACACGCCTTACTACGATGTGGCTGGGGTGCTAACGGTGTGCTATGGCCACACTGGTCCCGACATCGTGCTCGATAAGGTCTACACCGAGCAAGAGTGTCGCGCTTTACTCGATACCGATTTAAAGCGCATCGCTAATCAAATCGACAAACACATCACCGTGACCCCATCGGTGACACAACGTGCTGGTCTTTACTCGTTCGCTTACAACGTGGGCGCGGGAGCGTTCATTCGTTCCACGCTGCTGAAGAAGTTGAATGCCGGTGACTTTATTGGCGCGTGTGATGAGATGCATCGTTGGGTGTTCGCCGCAGGCAAGAAGTGGAAAGGCTTGATGAATCGCCGTGAAGTTGAGGTCGCCGTGTGCGGCTATGCGAGCGGCACATGAAGCTAAAAGGTATCGGCTTGCTTGCTTTGGTGTTTATGAGTGCGGCGCTGTTGATTCTCCAAAACAAACTGGAAACCACGCAGCAATCGCTCACCGAAGCCAACCAAACGATTGAGGCCAAACAGGCCACGATTGATTCGATGAAGCTGCAAAACCAAAAGGTCGCAGCGCTATCCCAAAAAAAGCAACAGGATCTGAACGATGCGAAAGCAGAGATTGAGCGCCTTGAGCGTGATGTTGACGCTGGCCGTCAGCGGTTGCGCCTCAACGCCCGTTGTCCCTCAGTGCCCACAGACTCCGGCACCGCCAGCGTGGATGATGAATCCGCCCCCCGACTTACAAGAGACGCTGAACGAGCTTATTTCCGTCTCCGAGAACAACACGCCCTAGTAACTCAGCAACTAACCGGCTTGCAGGAATACATCCGAGCATTGCCCGCTGAGTGTATTGCCAACGAACTCGTTCCGGCGAGGTAACCAGACTATGAACCCAGAGCTTATGGATAAATCAGTTACAACATCAAGTTACATCGCCAGCTTAGCCACTGCCATTGGTGGCTTCTTCTCAATGTCTAATCTCGCGTTATTGATTGGCATTGTGACCACGTTGGTTTTGTTCGTGATGCAGTACCGATTGTATAAGCGCCGCGGTGAACAAGACCGCATCAAGGCGAAACAAGATGCTGAGTACCACGCCGCGCGAATGGAGGCGTTGGACTCTGGTAAGTCTGAGTGTTCCAGCTGCTAAGCGCTGGCGCTCTCACGTGTGATGGCGACGTATCCCGCACGGGTCCAGTAAGGAAGGGATAAGTAAGAAGGTGGCAACTCTTAACGCATCAGTTAGCCAAACCAAACGAATGACACGGCCGCTGGGTGCCTCAACCCAGCACTAACAATGGCGCTCCGGCAAGCAATGACACGGCATCGGGCTCAAAGCCTACGCGAAAGCGACTATCGCCACCCTGCCGAGCGCCGCCACATCAACGGGTCCTCCTGAACCCCACTTCGTCTCTCCACGGGGTGGGGGCGCGGAAAAACACATTTTTTTGCATTTACTAGGAGAGCAGCACCATCCATTGCTGAGCCCAGTAAACACGGGGCTTCTGAGTTGATCACCCTGATCAACGAAAGCCAGAAACTAGATCCTTTGTTCGCCTATGTCCGATATTTCAAAAATTTCGACCGCCTTCGAGTGGTCGATCAGCAAGATGGCGGAAGCGTTTGGCATGAGTCGAAACACCGTTTCGAAGCGATTGCGAGCAAAGAACGTTCCGGCCAGTGGTCAAGTGAAAGGCAGTAAGGTCTATCACTTGAAAGACGCCGCGCCAGCGTTGTTCGAATCCGATGGCATGGGGTCGGGGAATGAACATAACCCCGATGACATGCCGCCGGACATGCGCAAGGCGTGGTTCCAGTCTGAAAACGAGCGGGTCAAGTTAGAGAAAACACTTGGCCAATTATGCGAAGCCCACGACGTGGCTCGGGAAATGGCCTTGATGGCCAAGTCAACGATCCAAGTATTGGAAACGTTGCCCGACATCCTAGAGCGCGATTGTGGTTTACAGCCTCAACAAGTCTCCAAGGTGCAAGCCTACATCGATGACTTGCGAGATCAGTTAGCGCTGACGGTCAGCGCCGCCAGTGAAGAGGAAAGCGAAACATGTTAGCCCCAGCCTCGGCCATACGTCGAGATGTGGCCAATCTGTTTCAAGCGCCCAATCGAATGCCGGTCGCCGAGGCCGTTGAGAAATACATGCGCGTGCCACTGGGTGGCGGCAACTCCGTCGCGTGGGACCCTGGCATTACCCCTTACATTGTCGAGCCAATGAACTGCCTCACCAGTCGAGAATACGACGCGGTGATCTTTGTTGGTCCTGCCCGAACGGGTAAAACCGTGGGCTTGGTTGATGGGTGGGCGGTGTACACCATTGTGTGCGATCCGTCCGACATGCTCATTGTGCAGTTGACCGAAGACAAAGCGCGCGAATATTCGCGTAAGCGTTTGGATCGTGCCTTTCGTGCCAGCCCTCATGTGGTTGAGCGCTTGAGCCCTCGCGCCAACGACAACAACGTACACGACAAAGTGTTCAAGGCGGGGAACTACCTCAAACTCGGTTGGCCGTCGGTCAACATCATGTCGTCCTCGGATTATCGCTTTGTGGCGATCACCGATTACGACCGTTGGCCAGACGACATCGATGGCGAGGGCGATGGCTTCTCGCTGGGTTCAAAGCGAACCACCACCTTCATGAGCTCGGGTATGACACTGGCCGAAAGTTCGCCAGGCAAAGACGTGCGCGATCTGAAATGGAAACCAAACAGCCCTCATGAGGCGCCGCCAACCACGGGCATCTTGTCGCTGTATAACCGCGGCGATCGTCGTCGTTGGTATTGGCCGTGCCCAAATCCGAAGTGTGGCGAGGCATTTCAACCCAACCTCGACAACATGACCGGCTATCACGACATCCCTGATCTGGTGTTGGCCAGTGAAGCGGCGCACATGACGTGTCCGCATTGCGACCAGGTCATTGAAGCCAAAGACAAACGCGATATCAATAACCGCGGCTTTTGGCTCAAAGAGGGTCAGCGTTGGAATGCCCAAACCCAAAGCATCGAAGGCGAAGGGCGTCGCAGCCGTTTCGCCACGTTCTGGATGGAAGGTCCGGCCGCGGGTTACCAAACGTGGTCGCAATTGGTTTACAAGCTGCTGTCGGCCGAACAGGAATACGACCGCACGGGCAGCGAAGAAACCTTGAGAACGGTGATCAACACCGACTGGGGTTTGCCTTATACCCCGAAAGCCGCCAATGACCAGCGCCAAAGCGAAGAGTTAATGGCGCGCGCGGAAATGTGGCACCGCCGAACTGTACCGGAAGGGGTGCGTTTCTTGGTGGCCGCGGTCGACGTTCAGGCGGGTAAAAACCGCCGCTTCGTGGTGCAGATCATGGGGTACGGCGAAAACGGCGAACGGTGGGTGATCGATCGGTTCAACATCAAACAAAGCCTACGCATGGATGACGATGGCGTCTCGATGCAAATCGAACCAGGCGCGTATCCTGAAGATTGGCACATCTTAATTGATGACGTTCTCAACCGAACTTATGCGCTCAGTGACGACTCCGGTCGCACCATGCGCGTCATGGCCATGGCCGTCGACCACGGCGGTGAAGATGGTGTGTCCGACAACGCTTATAAGTTTTGGCGCCACTGTCGAAAACTGCGTTTGAGCAAACGGGTGTACCTGTTCAAAGGCGATTCGCACAAACGTCAAAAGACCATCTCCAAGTTCAAGCCAGACAACACCGGACGCTCGGACCGAAAAGCCCAAGCGCGCGGTGACGTTCCGCTGTACTTGCTGCAAACCGATGAACTCAAAGACCGTGTGGCCACTTGCCTCAAGCGTGAGTTACCAGGGCCGAACTACATTCACTTTCCACGTTGGTTAGGTGAGTGGTTCTACGATGAGCTGACTTACGAAGAGCGTGGCGCCGATGGCAAATGGCGCAAACCAGGTAAGGGCGACAACGAAGCCTTTGACTTGATCTGCTACTGCCACGCCGTGGCCATGTTGCGCGGGTACGAAAAAATCAACTGGGACAACCCCAAACCATGGGCCAGCACTTGGGACAGCAACCCCGAGGTGTATTGGCCTGATCAACAACCATCAACCCCGAGCGCGGCCACGCCGCCAAAATCCAAGCCAAAGCCACGTTCAGAAACGCCTCAAGCGTCTGAGCCGCCGCGTAATTCTTGGGTATCGGGCAACAACGGAAGCGGAGGCGGAGGGTGGCTTTAAGCAAAGCAACTGTACAACAAATGCTAAACGCCTGTGTTCAGGCGGAATTGGCGGTTCTTGAAGGAAAAACCGTCACCTTCGGTGGTCGCAGTGTTGCGATGGAAGGGCTCGGCGAAATCCGCAAAGCGCGTCAAGAGTGGGAGCGAAAGCTAAGTGTGCTTAATCGTCGCCGCTCGGGGCCGAAAATCGCGAGGTTTGGCTAATGAACTACCTAGAAAAAGGCATCGCCGCAGTCGCTCCGCAGTGGGCAGCCAAGCGCATGCGAGCCAAAGCTCAAATTCAATTATATGAAGCCGCCATGCCCACGCACTTGCGCAAAAACAAGAGTGAGCGCCGCAGCGGTAATCAGGCTGTTGGCTCTAGTGGTCAAACCTTGCGTGAGCAAGCTCGGTACTTAGATGAAAACCACGACATGGTGATCGGCATCTTCGATAAGCTTGAAGAGCGCATCGTTGGGGCCGAAGGGATCATGGTCGAGCCTCAACCCCTCAATACAAAAGGTCAGGTACACCAAGAGTTTGCCAACGAGCTGCGACGCCGCTGGGCGTCATGGTCGCTCAAGCCAGAAGTGACGGGGATGTATTCTCGCCCCGAACTCGAACGGCTTGTGCTGCGCACCGGTGTGCGTGATGGCGAATGTTTTGGTCAGTTAGTGCGTGGTCATGTGGCGGGGTTAAAACACCCCAACCCCAATGGCACCCAGTTCTCGATTGAAGCGTTAGAGCCGGACTTTGTCCCGATTAAGGATGACTTGTCGGATAAGGTTCGACAAGGGATACAAGTGAATGCGTGGGGCCAGCCAACAGGTTACAAAGTGCTCTATCAGCATCCCTCAGATCAAGCGGGGTTTGCGTTTAAAACCAAAACCGTATCCGCTGAGAACATGCTGCATTTGGCGTTTCGTCGCCGCTTGCACCAGTTGCGAGGTGTGACCTTAATTCACGGCATCATCAACCGTCTGAACGACATCAAAGACTATGAAGAAGCCGAGCGCGTCGCCGCCCGAATTGCCGCCTGTCTTGGTTTCTACATCAAGAAAAACAACGTCGAGCCCGATGAACTCGACGATTACTCATCGCCGGACAAGCGCACCCATGTCGATATCGCCCCTGGCATGGTCTACGACGATCTTCAGCCAGGTGAAGATTTGGGCATGGTGTCGTCCAATCGCCCGAACGTGCATTTGTCGGAGTTTCGCAATGGTCAAGTGCGCATGGTGGCCGCGGGGTCGCGTTCGCAATACTCCAGCGTGGCTCGTGATTACAACGGCACCTATTCCGCTCAGCGTCAAGAGCTAGTCGAAAGCTGGGAAGGCTTCGCCGTGATGCAAAACTGGTTTGTCAGTTCGTGGTCCCGTCCGGTGTACCGCGCGTGGCTGGAAATGGAAATGCTCAATGGCTTGGTCGTTCCTGCTGACCTCGATATGAAAACCCTATTCGATGCCGTGTATCTCGCCCCAGTGATGCCTTGGATCAACCCTGTTCATGAAACCACCGCTTGGAAAGAGCGCGTCAAAGGCGGCGCCGCTTCAACCGCGCAATGGATTCGTGCTGGGAATAAGAATCCGGTGGAAACCTGGCGTCAGATTGCGGATGAACGCAAGTACTTCCGAGACAACGATTTGGAGTTCGATACGTTAACCAAAGGAGAAAACAGTGACCAAACCCAACCGAAGCCCGACCCTAACGAAGACGATGACGAGTCTGGCCGCCGCAATCCAGACGACCCAGACGGCACCTTCGAAGCCTGAGACGTTGTTCGGATCGGTATTTGCCATGGCCGCCGTCACCAATGAGCCTCCCGTCAATGAAAGTTGGTATCGCATCGTCGCGTCCACCAATGAAAACGTCGAGATTTACATCTACGACGAGATTGGCGGTTGGGGCATTACTGCTAAGCAATTTGCTCGCGATCTGAAATCACGGGGCGACGTTCGCAACATTGTGTTGCGCATTCATAGCCCTGGCGGGGATGTGTTTGAGGGCATGGCGATATACAACCTGCTCAGCCAACACCCCGCGTATATCACCGTGTACATCGATGGGCTTGCCGCGTCGATGGCCTCAGTGATCGCCATGGTGGGCGACATGGTCATTATCCCAACCAATGCGGGGATCATGGTGCACAAACCATGGGGTATCCAAGGTGGTGATGCAGACGACATGCGTCGTTATGCGGATCTGCTCGATAAAGTCGAAGACTCATTAGTCTCGGCGTACACCAAAAAAACAGGCAAAACGGCAGACGAAATCAAAACGTTGCTCGATGCCGAGACGTGGATGTTCGGCCAAGAAGCCGTCGACATGGGCTTTGCTGACACCGTTGCGGAACCGTTACAGGCCGCCGCTTGCTTAAACTCTAAACGCTTACAGGAATTTCATAACATGCCTGATTCACTGAAAACCTTTTTGAATCCGCGCGGCAATGCGAACAACCCAGCTCCAACGCCAGCGCCGACACCAAGCCCTGCACCAACGCCAACCCCGTCGGCACAGGTGCCTGAGCCAACCCCGACCCCAACGCCGCAGCCACAACCGACGCCATCTGCGGGTGTAGACCTTGGGCAAATTCAAGCTCGTAACCATGCGATCCGTGATCTGTTTGCCAACTTCGGTGGTCGCCATCAAGACCTCATGAACGAAGCCTTAATGGACGTATCCATGACCGTCGATCAGGTCAAAGATAAGTTGTTGGCCAAGTTAGGCGAAGGCACCACGCCAAGCCCTACCCCAAGTGCGAGCGCACACATCTTCGCGGACAACGGCAACATTGTCGGTGATGGCATGCGAGCGGCCTTGATGGCGCGTTGTGGTCACAAGGCCGATGGAGTCGAGGCCAAAGACAACCCATATGTGGGCATGACGCTACGTGAGCTGGCGCGTATGGCACTGACCGAACGCGGTGTCGGTGTAGCAGGTGTCGGCGCGATGAATATTGCAGGCATGGCCTTTACGCATTCCAGTTCTGACTTCGGCAACATCTTGCTGGATGTGGCCAACAAGTCGGTGCTGGCAGGTTGGGAAGGTGCGACCGAAACCTTCGACAAGTGGACCTACAAAGGCCAGCTGTCTGACTTTAAACCAGCGGCTCGTATTGGTTTAGATTCGTTCCAGTCATTGCGTGAAGTGCGTTCAGGCGCTGAATACAAATACATCACTGTGGGTGACCGAGCGGAAACCATCGCCCTGGCAACCTACGGCGAACTGTTCTCGATTGACCGTCAAACCATTATCAACGATGACCTGCAAATGTTGCTCGATATTCCAATGATGATGGGTGAGGCCGCGAAGGCGACCATCGGTGATCTGGTGTACGGCGTACTAACCGGATCGGTCAAGATGAGTGATGGTAAGTCATTGTTCCACGCTGACCACAAGAACATGTACGACGCATCACAGGGCATGTCGATTGAGGCGCTAAGTGGTGCACGTCAGAAGATGGTGTCGCAAACGGCCGCAGGTGGTAAGCGCAAGCTCAATATTCGCCCTGGTTTCGTTCTGACACCGACGTCGGTTGAGTTGACTGCTCGTCAGATCATTCAGTCTCAATCAGTGCGTGGGGCCGATGCAAACTCTGGTATCGCCAACCCGCTGCAAAACTTTGCGGAAGTGATTGGTGAGCCACGTCTAGATGATCAAGCCACCTTAGATTGGTACTTGGCGGCGGCGAAAGGTCGCGACACCATCGAGGTTGCATACCTAGATGGTGTAGAAACGCCATACATTGAGCATCAACAAGGCTTTACGGTTGATGGTGTGACTACCAAAGTGCGCATCGATGCCGGTGTTTCTCCACGTGATTACCGCGGCCTAGTGAAATCGAAAGGCACAGCCCCAGCGTAATCATCCCTTGATGTTTAACGTCATTCTCGTTCATTAGCCGCCTTCGGGCGGCGTTTTTATTAGGAATAACCACCATGGCAAAGAACAAAATTGAAGATGGCCAAACCATCGACTTTACCGCCGCAACGGCTCACAAAAGTGGCGATTTGATTGAAGTCGGCGCCCTCGCCGTTGTCGTGCATCAAAATGTAGAAGCTGGCGAACCTGGCGTGGGTCATGTCGAAGGCGTCTGGTCGCTGCCGAAATCAACAGCGATCGCGATTGCACAGGGCGAAGCGGTGTACATCAAGAACGCTGTGATCAGTAAAGACAACACGGGCGTTTATGCAGGTAAAGCCTGGGAGTCGAAAGACGCGGCCGACGACGAGATTGCCGTTCGCATCAACTTCTAAGGAGTGGTGAATGTCGACATTTTCTCGCCTGAAAGGGCGCTTAGACCGCATAGCGTTTGACCGTCTCTCTGATGGTGACGCGGTCATCGATGGCGTGACGATTGCGGTGATGTACGACAAGGCCAGTTTCCAATTTGGTGAAAGCCGAGGCACGGAAAGGGTGATCACCATCTCGCAAGTATTGGCGGATGAAAAAGGGTTAAAACCGAACTCTGGCAGCCGAGTAACCTGGAATGGGAAAACCTCGGCGCTCGCGCATCCGCCTTTCTATGAAGATGGTCAAATCAAACTGGTGTTGAGATGAGCATGATCCATCAACGCGCCCCGATGGGGGCGCAAATTCAAACCGCGATTAAAAAGCTTGAGGCCGTGAAGAAGTCGGCTGTTCCCGCCGCGACCGCACGCTCGATCAATGCGGTGGGCGTGATATCTGAGCGCCAAACCGCTCGCGATGTCTCGAAAAGCGAAAAAATCAAACAGCGCTCGATACGTCAGCGCATCAACCCGATCAGAAAAGCCAAACCCAGTGATCCCAAACGCCGCGTTCGAGTCAAGCGACACGACATGGCCGTGGCTGCTGTGGGTAAACCAAGGCAGACGAAAAAAGGCGTCTCTGTGCGTCACCATCGTTTTCCTGGTGCGTTTGTGGCGGATGGCTCCAAAGGCTTTGGTAAGTACATCAAAAGCCAGCATCGCCATGGCAAAGACAAGGCTTACCATCCAACCAAGCTCAGTTCTGAACAGGTGTTAGAGCGTACTGGTCGCAGTCGTCATCCATTGGAAGTGGTCACCATTCCAGTGCATGAGCCATTAACTCGGGCTTATGAGCGCAACGTTCGTCGGGCTTACAACCAAAACATGGCCCCCGAAATGACCCGAAACCTTGCCAAAGAAATGGCCAAAATTCGTTAAAGGTAAAGCATGGAAAATAACATCAAAGTGCGCGAGCTGGTACGCGATCACCTTAAAGCGTCGCTGCCAGTCGGCATGGTTGAGCACTTTTTCGATACCTGGCTGATGATCGATGCCGATGAAGAAACCCCCGCCGTGATGGTGTATCTCGATGACGGCGATTTGAGTACCGAGTACCTGGACCAAGGCGAAAAGTACGATGGCGTATTGGTGGTGTCGATTTACTTAGGTTCCGCATCGCATGACCGAGATTTGGATGTCATCGGCGAAGCCGTGAAGGAGGCGATGCCATTGGGCTTTCGTTTGCCTGGTGTCGCTCGTTTCTATCGCACGGGTTTTAACTATGAACGCAGTGATACGGGCGCGTACCGAGCACTGCATTTAAATCACAGCTACAAATGGGAGTAACCAATGGCAGCTACATACGGCATGATCCCCGTTGCGGGAAAGGGCAACTCGGTGTGGGTTTTGAAAAAAGCCGCCACCATCGAACAGGCCATCACTGCGGGGGAGCAAGATGATGTGAACTGGGATAAGGCGGGTTATGTGTCAGGCATCACGCCTGTGAACATGACCAAAGAGGTCAATACCGAAACCTACCTTGATAGTGAAGACGGTTATGCGAAAAAGTCCACTGGACAGAATGATGCTGGCGATCTGAGTTTTCAGTTGGGCTATGCACCAGGTCAGCCCGTGCAAAAGCGTTTGGTCGATATTTACGACGTCGCCAACGGCGAAAAAGAAAAAAATTGGTATCGCATTAAGTCGCCAACCGAAGATCCAGAACAGTTTGTCGTGAACATCTTCTACGGTCCAATCAGTAGTTTGGGTGTGCCAAGCGCCATCGAGAACTCGACGGACATGAAACGCGATGTCACCGTCGCTGTCGAAGGTCGTCCGAAACTTGCCGAAGATTTTCTTCACGCCGCTGAGCCAGCGGCTTAAACCTTAGTTAATGTCTGAGCCGCCCACATGGGCGGCCTAGAGGGGAACGTATGAATTTTCTCAACACCTTGCCTCTTCAAGTTGGCAAGGAATCGTTCATCATCAGTGAGTTTACGGCACTCGATCGCTTGCATGATTTGAAATACGAAACAGAGCTTCCGAAAATGGTCCCGCCAAAAGAAGATGCGCTTGAGAAAGAAAAGATTGAGTATGGTTTATATCGTGAAGAAACCGTGCTTGATCAGGTTTCACACTCCATTGCACTCTCGTTAGCACACAGCCATAGCGGTGATGATGCTTGTAAGGCTCCATATGACCATGTCTTATACCTACAAAATATGATTAAGTCTCAGTGGCCAAATCGCAAGGTCAATGAGGCATATGAAAAGCTAAAAGTTCTTAACGATCCGAACTTCGAGCCCGAAGAAGACGACCAGGCACCGAAAGAACCTCCAACGCCGGAAAAGTCTTAGCCGCCGCTTGGGACTTTGCCATGGACTTGGCCACCGAACATCGATGCGCCAGTCCGACACGGATGTTGGCCGAGATGCCTCTTTCTGATTATTGGCGCTGGATGAAGCGTCGTCGCAAGAAAGGGTTGAACCACAGCAATCAAGAAATGCTGTTACAGCTGCTTAATGCCAACGTATTAAACGCGTCAGGACGTTATCAAAACACCTTGACCGCGGAAGACTTCAGTTTGACGCAGAAACCGAAAGCCGCCGCTCAGGAAGGCTTAGGTCAATCAGTGTTAACCCAGATGCTGAGTGAGCGTGCGTCGCTGTCCTTTCCGCCAACGGCAGAGTAAACTGCATCATGATCAATATAGGAGTGATTATGAACAAGGTAATGATTGATTTGATGCGCGGATGTTTGCTGGTTTTGGTGATCATCCTCGTCGGTGGCGGCGGTCTGGTTGGCTATTCCTTTGTGGCCAACCCTTATACGGGCATATTAGTCAAAGTCATGGTGGTGGGGTTTGGTGCTTTATTTGGGCTGATCTTGGCCAGTATCGTGACAGGGATTTGTTACTTGCTGCTCAACATCAATGACAACCTCGAAAAGCTCGCCACAGGCTCGGCCGAAGAGTCATAACACCGTTCACTAATCAATACAGAAAACCACGCTTCGGCGTGGTTTTTTTATGGGAGTCGTATGGCTAAACAAAAAGTCGCAGACTTGGTCGCCACCCTCGATGCAGAAACGGCGCAGCTAGACAAAAAAGTCGGCCAAAGCCAGAAGAAACTCAAAGATTACGGGTCCCAAGCGAACAAGGCGGAAAAAGACAACAAAGGGCTATCCCACAGCTTTAAAGATGCGGCGGGTAGTGCCTCTCAATTGCCTGGTCCATTGGGTAACATCGGCGGTCAAGTCGATGGCATGGTGGGCACGGTCAAGAGTTTGGGCTTTGCGTGGACCGCCGTTGGCGGCAGTGTCGCAGTGGCCATTGGTGCTATTTCGGCAGGTTTGCCCGTTCTGGCCGAAACCGAACGTCGATTATTGCAACAAGAGCAGCTTATCAAAGCCACCGGTTACTCCAGTGGCTACACCGCCAAACAACTCGATGAAATGGCGCGCTCTGTTGCCATGGCCACTTTAACCAGTACGCAAGAAGCCAGTAAAGCCATTGGGGTGTTGCTGACGTTCCGCTCGATTATGAACGATCAGAACAACACCTTTGAGCGTACTGTTTATCTCGCGCAAGACATGGCCAGCGTCATGGGTGGGGATATTACCAGTGCGGCCAAGCAGCTGGGTAAGGCATTAGAAATGCCCTCGACGGGCATGAGCGCGTTAAAAGAGTCGGGCGTTTCCTTCACTCAATCCCAGATCGACATGGTGAAAGCCATGGAAGAAACGGGTCGCATTGCCGATGCTCAAGCGTTCATCTTGAACGAACTGGATAACCAGATTGGCGGGGCCGCAGGTGCCGAAGCCGGTGGCTTAATTGGTACGGCCGATACGCTTGGCCAGACCTGGGAAGAATTGCTGGAAACCATGGCGGACAAAAGCGGCTCGATGTTCGTCGCTAAAACCACCATGGAGGGCTTGATTAACATCGCCAAGGACTTGAAAGGGTTGATTGACCCTGAGCCATTGGTGGAGTTTAACGAGCTATTTAAAGAGCGTGTCGAGCTTGAAGACCGCTTGCGTAACATGGGTGACTATAACGACCTGCCGTCGCTTTCTTTCGGAGATACCAAATCCGATTGGTTCAACGTGCAGCGCCGCTTGCAAGAAGTCACCGATCGCATGAAGCAGCTTCAGGAAGAGTACAAGCAAGAAGCGATGGCGCAAAAGGAGGCGCAAGATCGAGCCGAGCAAGCCGCCGCCGATCGTCAAAAGCAACGTGACGAAGAAAAGGCCGCTCGGGATAAAAAGCTCAAAGATGAACAAGCCGCCCGCGACCAAAAGCGCATTCAGGACCGCGAAAAACGCGCCACCGAAGCCGCCGAACGCGAACGGGCTCGTGACCAAGAGCAAACCGATGCGTGGTTGGTAGAGCTTGAACGCCGCAACATGAGCGAGATGGAATTGCTCAATGCCAAGTACATGGATGAAGCCATGAAACTGGCGGAGAAGAAGCAAAACGAGCTGATCACCGAAGAGCAGTTCCAAGAATCACTCCAAGAAATCCAACAGTTTTACGCTGACCAGCGTAAAGAAATGCTGCAAAAAGAACTCGAAGAGCGCGAAGAAGAGCAAAAAGGCTTCTGGGACCGCTATTACGAGTCGATGCAAGAGTCCTCAGCCAACACCGATGAGTTGTGGCGTCAAACGTTCGACAACTTCACCACGGGTTTTGGTAACGCGTTCGCCTCGGCGATCATGGACAGCGAAAGCGCGGGAGATGCGTTTAAGAACATGGCCAAAGGCATGGCGCAATCCATGTTGGCTGCTCTAGGTAAGATCATGGCGCAGCGCTTGGTGATGTGGGCGCTAGAAAAAACGCTGATGAAAAGCGAAGCGGCCAGCGAAGTTGCGCGCGTTACCTCTGAGGGTACGTCTGCCTCGATTTTGTCTGGGATTCATGCCTACAGCTCAACCGCAGCGATCCCTGTGGTTGGTCCTGCATTGGCACCTGCCGCTGCGGGTGCGGCCGTAGCTGCTACAGCACCCATGGTGGCTTCTGCCGCGGCAGCGGCTTCAACTGGCTTTGCCGGTGCATTTGATAACGGCGGTTACATTCCCGCAGGGCAGTGGGGTATCACTGGTGAGTATGGTCCTGAGATCACGCTCGGGCCTAGTCACATTGTTGGCCGTAAGCAAACCATGTCGATGTTGCAACAAGCAACCAGTGGGAGTGGTGCGGAGGCCAAACAGCCCTGGAACATCATTATTCATGAGGCACCGCCTGGCACTCACACGGAAGTTGATGATGAAACCAAAACGGTGCGGATCATGATGAAAGATGCCAAAGAAGGTGGACCTTACTTTAGTTACATTTCACAAACGCTCGGCGTGAAGCCAGGAGGGTATAAATAATGGCCAAAGCTCCCGCAGAGGTGTTGGAAAGCCTAAACCCCAACATTCTCCTTTACCCTTGCGAATACTTCGATAATGGCATTTTACCCTTGCCGATCACTCGGGCGTACAAGTACCGAAATGGCAAGACGGTGATCCATTCAGAGATGGATTTGGGGCTATCTACGGCGCGCCGTCGTGCGCGCATCGCCCCGACCAAATTTACCTTACCGTTTCTTTTTTCTGGTGAGCAGAAAGAGGTTTTTGAAAGCTGGGTGTTTAACGAGCTTGAAGCCTCGGAGAACTGGTTTTACATGCCGCTGCGAACAGGTGATTACGATCTGGAAGTGCACAAATGCCAGTTTCTCGAAACGCCAGGGGAAGGGGCTGATTTCAAACTTGAACGATGCTTGCCAGGCTTTGGTTCTATCTGGTCGCTGAGCATTCCGGTGCAAACGTTTCGGGCCAGACGACTGGAGCGTTACACCGCCCGAGTGCTTACTCGTGATTCACTCACTGGTATCGAAAGAGCCGCCCAAGCTGCGCATGGTTCACTGTTCAAACTGCCCTAATCGAGGTCTATTTTGATTATCTCTACACTGGAATTTCAACACCCCACGTTGCCAGGTGGGGCGTTGCGTTATGTCAAAGATGGCGTGGACTTTTACGGCGCCATCGAGACAGGGGAATGGGTGTGGTTTGAAGCGGGGCAATTTGCCTTTCAGTTACCCGATAAGGCGACCAAAGGTCAAGAAGCGCTAACCGTGGCCGCTCCCAATACCAACTTAACCTTGGCCAAATCCATTGACACCGCTAAACGGCATGAGCCGATTGTGCCGGTGATCAGTATCTATCGTGAATACGACCCCGACGACCCCAGTCAGCCGCGTAATAAGCGCATTCGCTTGACGATGTCCTCGGCAAAAATCGACACCATGACGGTCACGCTAACCAACACCTGGAAGGACTTGACCAATCGTCGATTTATGCGCCGCATTTACAACACTCAAACGCATCCAGGATTGAAGTATTTATGATTGCCTATTTCAAAGCCTTACCGGATGGCCATTTTCCGATTGATGGTTGTGCGTTGTTGGTTCGAGAGGCTTGGCAGCGCTTGTATCAATTGGACGACCTGCCAATCCATACCGACCGTTTTGTCACCCCTGACTTGGCCGCGGCGCTTATCGATGACTATCAAGATCACTTAGTGGCGCCGATCGCCAAGCCTGAGCATGGCTGCATGGTGGTCGCCAGTAGCCAAAATAAATGGCATTGCGGCGTCTTTACCACCGAGCAAATGCCTGGTTATGTCATCCATACCATAGGCCAAGTCGTCAAAGTTGAATCTTTAAACCAATTCCGTCGCCGATTCGATACTGTGGAGTTTTATCGTCATGTCGCACATCGTCCACTTTCACCATCCGATACGAAAGGATAAACGGTCTGTTCATTCGGTTGAGCCAGGCACTCGCCTTCGGGATTGGTTGGCTCGCCATTTTCCTGATCAATCCTTCCACGTCACACTGAACTTTGAAAAGTTGGATGATCTCGATGTCGAGATGGGTCCGACGGACGTTGTCAGTATTCGCCCCAAGATTGGTTTTGGTACAGAATGGTTGATTTACGCGGCGTTAGCGTTGTCGGCCGTCTCTGTGGTGTACACGTTCACCAATATGCCGGATGGACCAGGCAACCAAAACACCAAGCAAGCCAGCTCGGTTTACAACTACAACAGCCAAGGAAACAAACCTAAACTGGGTAACCCCGTGCCGGTTCGTTATGGTCGTATGCCTCACTATCCTGACATCATTGCGCCGGATTGGTGGGAATACGAAAACAACGAGCAGTATTACTATCAATCCTTTTCTCAAGGTATTGGCAAGTTCCTTTACCATAAGCACGTGATCGGTGAAACCGTCATCGATGACGCGAATCCCGACATCGAGGTTCGCACCTACCTTCCTGGTGAAGTGGTGGATCACTTCCATCACATTGTCTGGACCTCGAAAGAGGTCGGTTCGTCCGATGGGCAAGGCGGCTTAAAACTCGATGGCGTGACCTCAAACTGGGTCGCCGAAACCAGCAGCAACGAAGCGCGTTTTCGTGGCAAGGTGGTCGAGCTGTGGTCCAACTACAGCATTCACACGGGCAATGGTGATTACACCTCGACCTTGCGACGCGATAAGTGGCCATGGGACGCAGGGCAGCATGTCGTGATCACATCGAGCTCGCAAGATAGCTTGGTGTTTGAAGGGAATATCCATTTTCATGATATGGGCGACGATGGCGATGTTATCGACCCTGAAGAACTCCCCGACGAAATTGAAAACCCACTCGGCTGGGGTACGTTGGCGCACAATGACCGCATCGTGATCACCGGCGCGGGTGTGAACTCAGGTACATTTATCGTCACGGCCTTTCGCCCAGGTAATCGCATTCGAGTCAAAACCGATGGCGGCACCGAAGTGACCCGATTTGAGCCGATGGCCAACGTTTATGTGCGCATTTACGAGGCCGTAGGCAATGATGGCACGTATGTGTGTAAAGACAGCCATGGCACCTTGGCCTTGGTGGATTCTTCGACTTTAGAAGAGATTGCCGATTGGTCTGGCTTCACCACGATTGATAGCCCGAGTGCTCAAATATCCGTTTTAGAGCGCGATCGAGAAGCGGAGTGGATAGGTAATTTTCTTTGCGTGCCAAGTGATGCGACCGCGCTCGATGTGGGACTGGATTTTATCTTTCCTCGTGGCTTGGGAACGCTCAATAAAAACGGCGACATCAATGCTCGAACGTGTGAATGGCAAGTTCGTGTCCGTCCTGAAGGGACGAACCAGGCTTACCAAACGCATAAACTGACGCTAACCAAGGGAGACAACACCCCGCAGCGGATCACTGTATGGCTGAAAGAGGCGATGGGGCTTACGCCTGGTCGTTGGGAGGTGGGTTGTCGCCGGATCAGTACCGTCACCAATTCCACCAAAGTCTTTGATGAGGTGCAGTGGATGGGGCTGAAATCGGTTCTGCAAGAGAACTATCAGAATAATGAAGAGTCCATCATTACGCTGAAAATCAAAGCGACCAACTCCCTCAGTCAACAAGCCAACAGCCAATACTGGAATGATTCCACGCGCATCCTGCCCGTTCGTCAAGACGATGGGCAATATACCGAGCAGCCTTCCCGCTCGATCGCGGATGCGGTGATCGATGCCTGTCGCAATGATGTGTATGGTGCAGGGTTAGAGGAGGACGCTATCGATATCGATACCTTTCTGGCCTACCGCGACAAGTGGACCACACGCGATGATTTTTGCGATGGCCTCTTCGACCAGCCCACCGCGTTTTGGGCGGCCATTGGTAAGATCCTAGAGACGGGGCGTTCTTATCCGCGCATCGAGCTTGGAGCTGTCAGTATGTGGCGCGATGAGCCCAGAGAGACGCTGTGCAAGCCGTATTCGCCCGTGAACATGACGCCAGACAGCTTTTCTGTGGACATAGGGTTGCCAGAAGATGGCGATTATGACGGCATCGAGGTCGAGTGGTTCAACCCTCAGTCACGCAAATCGGAGACATTGCTGTGTACTTTGCCAGGACAAGATGGCTACAACCCTAAACAGGTCAAATTGGAGTTTGTGACCACAGAGGCGCACGCCAGGCGAGAAGGGTTGTTTAAAGCCGCTGAGCAAGCGTACCGCCGCACTAACGTTAACTTTACCACCGACATGGATGGGTGGGAGTCAAACTATGGTGACGTGGTTCCTGTCGCGCATGATTCGGTCAGCTGGGGCCAGTTTGGCCAAGTGATCGAAACGCTCAACGCGGAAAATGGCTCTCAATACCTTCAGTTAACCGGCTTGTTAACCTGGGAGGAAGGCAAGCAGCATTACATCATGTTTAACCGCGGTAATGAGGGCGTGCACGGTCCGTATCGAGTCGAGCAAACCGATGCACCAGACATTGTCATTTTGCTGGATAAGCCCACCGAACCTGTTTATGCCGTGGGTGAAAAGGGGCAGAAAACCAGCGAGTACATGTTTGGCCAAGCGGACAAGATGTACAAGAAACTCATTCTTACCAAAGTAAAGCAGAAAGGCGAGTTCGAGGTGGGATGCGCCGCTGTCGAAGACGATCCTCGCATGGAAGCCTACGCCTAACCATCAATCAAAATAATCACTCATGCCTAGCCCTCGCGCTGGGCTTTTTTATGAGGTTAAACCATGACTCAAAACATCGAGCAACGTACCGAAGTCGCGGTGACAAGGTATGAGGGGGCAAG
>NZ_JAWOUO010000022.1:29470-38422 GCF_033339435.1 Vibrio sp. 378 | reverse complement strand
GGGTGTAGCTCCAATTGGCAGAGCAGCGGATTCCAAATCCGCGTGTTGGGAGTTCGAATCTCTCCACCCCTGCCATATATCAGGCTCTGACTTAGGTCAGAGCCTTTTTTGTATCTGGTTTCTTCTCATTATTACAGCTTATTTCTACTCTTATCCCGTAAGTATGGCTTTCTGCTGTACTTTGGCAGCATTTAATCTACTGAACGAACGAAACTACAGTTAGCTGTAATGATCAGTGGCCCGAAATTTTAATAATAAAGGGGAATCACTATTTATATTTAGTTACACTCAACCGATCTGGATTAATGAGTAACTATGTATGGATATATCTCGTCGACGCTTTCTTCAATCATCCTTAGCAATCTCCGCGCTTACCGTTCTACCTGCATGTTCTCTATCTAGGAGCACTAATAAGCAGGGGCAATATATATACGATATTACTGCAGAGCCTTCTACTGCAGAATTGGTCCCTGGGTTTAACACAGACGTACTCGCATTTAATGGTTCGATTCCAGCGCCTACGATTCGTTGTCGCCAAGGCGAGAGAGTTATAATTCGGTTTACTAACAAGCTTTCAGAGCCGACTACAATCCACTGGCATGGCTTGCGAATCCCTATTGAAATGGATGGTGTACCTTTCTTAAGCCAGTTGCCTATCATGCCGGGTGAAACATTCGTTTATGAATTTACACCACCAGATGCGGGCACATTTTGGTATCACCCACATATGAATAGTGTGAAGCAGCTTGGTAAGGGCTTAGTTGGGCTAATTATCGTTGAAGAGGCTGAGCCTGTTCTATTTGATGAAGAACAGGAAATAGTTCTAAAGCATTGGCATTTAGACAAACAAGGTCAGTGGAAGAACCTTATGGTACCGCGCTTGAGCGCTCGTATGGGGACTCCCGGAGAGTGGAGTAGCGTCAATGGTGTGCATGAACCTGTTTATACGCTGAAGCAGAATGCTACCACGCGATTAAGAATTGCTAATGTCGATAACACCATTACTTACCCGATCGCTATAGAAGGGGCAGAGGCTTGGGTTATTGCTATAGATGGTAATCCTGTTAAAACGCCTTATAAGCTCACTCAGCACAAAATTGGTCCAGGAATGAGGTTAGATATCGGATTGATTGCTCCGAAGGTTGGAAAACGTGTTTATGTGCGTCAAATGAAAGGACGCTTCCCATTCCCTTTGTGCGAGTTTGACGTTGTTGAGTCTGACCTGCCGAACAACCAGAAACTGCCTTTATTACCTCTCAACCCTGTGCCAGCTCTCGATTTGAAAAATGCAGAGCAAATCGATTATGTGTTTGAGTGGGAGGGCGCGATCACTCCTGCTGATAAATCGGGCAAAGCGATACCTAAATTCTGGCTGATGAACAAACGGGCTTGGGAGGGAATGAGCAAAGATAATATTCCGCCGCCCCTTTCAACATTGGAGATGGGAAAAACCTATATCTTCAACCTAAAGAACGTCACCCAATATCATCATCCTATTCACCTTCATGGACACACATTTACGGTTCTTGAGTTAGATGGAAAAAAACTCGACGAACCGTTTCATACCGATACGGTCTTGTTTGGAAAAAACGGCAGTGCGAAAGCGGCATTTGTTGCAGATAACCCTGGACGTTGGATGTACCATTGTCATGTAATTGAACATATGAAGACGGGTTTGATGGGTTACATCGAAGTAAAGTGACTCCTGTAACTTTTAAAATCTTGATAAGTTTTAAGCGCTATACTTTGCTGAATTCTAAGATTGTATAATCACTATTGCCGTAAATTTGATTACAATGTCGCCATTAACTTTTCTGGGGGAATTATGGGACAACTATCCGTTTTGGGTTTTATTGCATTGGGTGGTGCATTTGGTGCATGTTCTCGTTACTTAATTTCTGAACTTTGTGTCATTTTATTGGGGCGTGGTTTTCCATATGGTACGTTAACCGTTAACGTTGTTGGCTCATTTATGATGGGCTTATTGATAGCAGCTTTCGATAATGAACTTTTGGCAACGGAACCTTGGCGACAAGTGATTGGCTTGGGTTTTTTAGGCGCACTAACGACGTTTTCCACCTTCTCGATGGATAATGTGTTGCTTATGCAGCAGGGCGCTTTCTTTAAGATGGGGTTGAACGTATTGTTGAATGTCGTGTTAAGTATTTCAGCGGCGTGGATTGGCTTTCAATTATTGATGCGCAGCTAGCAAAGTAGTTAAAAATTGAACAGGTCGGCTTGGTTTCACCAAGCCGTTTTTATATACTGACATCACTTGTCGGAGTGCCATAAGGCTGAGACCGTTAATTCGGGATCCGTTGAACCTGATCAGATTAGAATCTGCGAAGGGAACAAGAGAAGATATTCACACCGGAGTTCTTTCTGGTTGACCTATCAAAAGTCGAATGTTGTTACAGGCAAATATCGTAAGCTTTAACTAGCCTTAATTTGACTCCTCTTGTCGCATCTATCCGCCAAGCATTTTTATCCAATTACTTTTTATCTAGTATAACAAAGCAAGGAAAAATGCTATGTCGAGTCGCAAACAAGCGAGACTGGAAGCAAAACAGTTCATTGATACACTCTCGGTACAACCGTACCCCAATTCAAGCAAAGTCTACGTAGAAGGCTCACGTCCAGATATTCGTGTGCCAATGCGTGAAATATCACTCGCTGATAGCCTTATTGGAGGCACAAAAGAAGCGCCTATATTCGAACCTAATGAGCCAGTACGCGTTTACGATACGTCGGGTGTATACACAGATCCAGAGCACACCATAGACCTCTATAACGGCTTACCTAAGCTGAGAGAAGGGTGGATTGAAGAGCGCGCCGATACTGAGCTACTTGATGAAGTAAGCTCGGTGTACACCAAAGAACGCTTAGAAGACGAAACACTAGACGATCTTCGTTACGGTAATCTACCACGTATTCGACGTGCCAAAGATGGCCATTGTGTGACTCAATTGCACTATGCTCGCAAAGGCATTATTACCCCAGAAATGGAATATATCGCGCTGCGTGAAAACATGGGGCGTGCCAAGTATCGCGATGAAGTGCTGAATCAACAGCATCCGGGTCAAAGCTTCGGAGCGAACCTACCAAAAGATATTACCGCCGAATTCGTGCGCAAAGAAGTCGCCGAAGGTCGCGCTATTATCCCTTCCAATATTAACCACCCAGAATCCGAACCAATGATCATTGGACGTAACTTTTTGGTCAAAGTGAACGCAAACATCGGTAACTCATCGGTCACTTCTTCGATTGAGGAAGAAGTAGAGAAGCTCGTTTGGGCGACACGTTGGGGTGGAGATACCGTTATGGATCTCTCTACTGGACGTAACATCCACGAAACTCGCGAGTGGATTCTACGTAACAGTCCGGTTCCGATCGGTACCGTACCAATGTATCAAGCGCTTGAGAAAGTGAATGGTGTTGCGGAAAACCTTAACTGGGAAGTGATGCGCGATACCCTGATTGAGCAAGCAGAGCAGGGCGTTGACTACTTTACTATCCATGCCGGTTTACTACTTCGTTATGTGCCAATGACTGCAAAACGCGTTACTGGCATCGTCTCTCGTGGTGGTTCTATCATCGCGAAATGGTGTTTAGCGCATCACCAAGAAAGTTTCTTATACACCCATTTCCGAGAGATCTGTGAAATCTGTGCTAAGTACGATGTCGCACTATCTCTTGGTGATGGTCTGCGTCCTGGCTCGGTTGCTGATGCTAACGATGAAGCGCAATTTGCAGAGCTTCGTACTCTTGGCGAATTGACCAAGGTTGCGTGGGAATACGACGTACAGGTGATTATTGAAGGCCCTGGTCATGTTCCAATGCATATGATCAAAGAGAACATGGAAGAGCAGTTAGAGCACTGTCATGAGGCTCCTTTTTATACCCTTGGTCCATTGACGACAGACGTCGCTCCAGGTTACGACCATATTACTTCAGGCATCGGCGCTGCCATGATTGGTTGGTATGGCTGTGCAATGCTTTGCTACGTAACTCCTAAAGAGCACCTTGGTTTACCAAACAAAGAAGACGTGAAAGTAGGCATGATCACTTACAAGCTTGCTGCGCACGCCGCTGATTTAGCGAAGGGACACCCTGGTGCACAAGTTCGTGATAACGCGCTTTCTAAAGCTCGCTTTGAGTTCCGCTGGGAAGACCAATTTAACTTGTCGCTCGACCCAGATACCGCACGCGCTTTCCATGATGAAACCTTGCCTCAAGAGTCTGGCAAAGTTGCTCACTTCTGTTCGATGTGTGGACCAAAGTTCTGCTCGATGAAGATCTCGCAAGAGGTACGAGAGTATGCGAAAGACACTGAGCAAGTTGCTGCGGACCAAGCTATATCGATCAAAATGCTGGATGATCCTCTTGAGGGGATGCGTCAGAAATCGCAAGAATTTAGAGAGTCAGGTTCTGAGCTATACCACCCAGCAGCACATGCCGAGGTAAGTGACTAATGAGCAAAATCCTTATTCCGTCATCGTTGATTGAACTGACAGGTTTAGTTCAGCAATGTTTGTTGTTGGCGAAAGAACAGGGTTTTAGCATAGAAGACATTGAGTTGGGTGTGAGCCCAACTCAATCTATTCAGCTTGTTCGCGGCCAACAGACCACACACATAACGACTGATCTCATTGATGATTATGACTCTGAGCATGAGAGTTCATTTGTGCTCTATTACCGTTCTGCTTTGTCGGTAGAAGCGTGTGCTAAGCAACCGTCGAAAGCGATTTATATTGGTATTGCTGATACTCAGGTATCCGATGAAAAGGAGAAAGTGCTTCAGCTTGATATCTGGCGTCACCCAATTAACAACGAAGTGAGAGCGCTTTCCGTTAAGTCCAAATTCAACGCAATGTTCGATCCTGAACATCACCTTGCTTGGATAGTAACGCTGACAGTACTCGATTTTCCTATCGAAGATGCGTTAACACTTGCTCGAGGAATGTTAACTCAACAAGCGAATGTTTCACGTGAAACACTGTTGAATGACAATCTTGACGAGGGAAGATCTACTCAGTGGGCTGACCAATTTGATGATTTCCCCACACCTGTACTGGAAGATAACCGACTCGATATTCAAGTTGGTTGGTCTGCACAAGGCGAGAGCGTTAGCTTTCCAACTCTGACTAAGCAAAGTTTAGGGCTCTATCCAGTCGTTGATGATGTTGCTTGGATTGAACGTCTATTGCCACTAGGCATCAACACTATTCAACTGCGAATCAAGAACCCACAACAAGCCGATTTAGAACGACAGATCATTCGAGCAATTGAGCTAGGTCGTCAGTATCAAGCACAAGTGTTCATCAATGACTATTGGCAGTTGGCAATCAAGCATGGCGCTTATGGCGTTCACCTAGGACAAGAAGACATAGAAGAATCGAATTTGGCTCAGCTAACTAAAGCCGGTATTCGTCTTGGTCTTTCTACTCATGGTTATTACGAACTACTGCGCATCGTACAAATTCATCCTAGCTACATCGCGCTAGGGCATATTTTCCCAACCACCACAAAACAGATGCCATCGAAACCACAAGGTTTAGTGCGTTTGGAACTGTATCAAAAGCTGATTGATAGCATTCCTTATACAAACACAGAGGCTGCTTTCCGTCCTTCAAAAGACAAAGCAGTTAGTGACAATGTGCTTGGCTTTCCGACGGTTGCGATTGGTGGTATTGACCAATCTAATGCAGCCCAAGTTTGGCAAACAGGTGTTTCTAGTTTGGCTGTTGTGCGAGCTATTACGTTGGCAGAATCACCTCAGTCCGTCATCGAGTTCTTCGCACAACTGATGAAGGAAAGACAGCTAACGTTTACTGATCAGAATAGTGAATTAGCGGATACCAAGAGAGGCGAACATGCTCACGGATAAGCAGTTCCTTCGCTATCAGCGCCAAGTCGCTCTGCCTGAAATTGCCGAAATTGGGCAAGAGCGTTTGAGCAAATCGCATGTGCTGATCATCGGTTGTGGTGGGTTAGGGAGCGCAGCGAGTTTGTACTTGGCATCCGCGGGCGTTGGTAAATTGGTTGTGGTTGATGACGATGAAGTTGATAGCAGTAACCTACAGCGTCAGATCATTTATCGTGAACAAGACCTCCAAGTTGCGAAAACAGAAGCGACTGTAAAGCAACTTACTGAACTTAATTCTATGGTTCAAATTCGTGCTCTCAATAAGCGATTGGACAAAGCACAGCTTCAGCTTGAGGTGATGCTAGCGGATATGGTGCTCGACTGCACCGATAACATGCCAACGCGCCAGCTCATTAACCAAGTTTGTTTCGAGCAAAATACGCCGCTCATCTCGGCGGCAGCAATTGGTTGGCAAGGGCAATTCGCTGTCTTTGATTACCAAACACTAAGTGAACAAGAAGCGCAGAGTAAAGCCTGTTATCGCTGTTTGTATCCGTTCGACGAATTACCGCAAACGCAAAAGTGCATTGAGAGCGGTGTCGTCGGTCCGGTGGTGGGTACACTTGGCAACTACCAAGCGATAGCGGCAATTCAAAAACTGGCGACGGGAAAGTTTCATGTCGAGACTGCCAAGTTACACCTGTTCGATGGATTGAAGCTGCAATGGCAAACCATGGCGATAAGTAAAGATAAACAGTGCCAAGTGTGTGCTCAGATTTAGCTTACGAGTAATGGGCAGAATTAAGAGAGTTGGAAGCAATGACTTTATCAGAACAACAAACAACACAAATGACCGCTGCTGACTTAGATGTGATCACTATTGTCATCAATGACCAGTCACATCAAGTTGCCATTGAGTCGAATCTAAAGCAAATCATTAGTCAATTTGCGCTGCCTGAAATGGGCTGTGTTTTTGCAATTAATAACAATGTTGTGCCGCGCAGTGAGTGGGCTAGCACAGTTCTTTCACAGGGAGATAGCATCTCTTTGTTTCAAGCGATCGCAGGGGGTTAAAGTCGATGCTTAAAATTGGTGATAAACAATTCGAATCAAGACTGTTCACGGGAACAGGGAAGTTTGCCAACAGCCGATTAATGGCAGAAGCGATTCAAGTGTCGGGCTCTCAACTTGCGACCATGGCGTTGAAACGTGTCGATGTGAACGACCAACAAGACGATATTTTGCTGCCGTTAGTACAAGCGGGTGTGAACTTATTGCCGAACACCTCGGGTGCAAAGAATGCTAAAGATGCTGTGTTTGCTGCGCAACTGGCGCGAGAAGCGTTGGGTACTAATTGGTTAAAACTAGAAATTCATCCAGACCCGAAGTACTTGATGCCCGATCCAATTGAGACACTTGCTGCCGCTGAACAACTGGTTCGTGAGGGTTTCATTGTCCTTCCTTATTGTCATGCTGACCCGGTTCTGTGTAAACGATTGGAGGAAGTGGGCTGTGCTGCGGTCATGCCATTAGGTGCGCCGATCGGTTCTAACAAAGGGATAGTTTCTCACGATTTCCTAGAAATCATTATCGACCAAGCTAATGTTCCTGTCGTTGTCGATGCGGGTATTGGCGCACCTTCACATGCCGCGCGTGCGATGGAAATGGGCGCGGATGCCGTACTCGTCAATACCGCGATTGCAGCTTCGAGCGATCCCGTTGCGATGGCGAAGGCATTTAAGTTGGCGGTAGAGTCGGGGCGTATGGCTTATGAAGCCGGACTTGCAGGTAAGGTTTCTCATGCGGTTGCGTCGAGTCCACTGACGTCATTCCTAGATGAGCTTTAGCCCTAGATTGGTTTAGCTATTAAGCGAGGAAAACATGAGCTTCGTTGAACAATTTAAGCAGCTTAATTGGGATGACATTTCGATGTCGATCTATGCGAAAACGGCACAAGATGTTGAGCGAGCATTGAATAAACCCAAGCGTGATTTGGAAGACTTTAAAGCGCTAATTTCACCAGCGGCTGAAGCGTACTTAGAGAAAATGGCACAACTGTCATACTCGGCAACTCGCAAGCGTTTTGGTAATACCATGTCGCTTTATATTCCATTATACCTTTCTAATTTATGCGCCAATGCTTGTACTTATTGTGGCTTCTCGATGGAGAACAGAATCAAGCGTCGTACCTTGAATAGGGACGAAGTGGCTGCAGAAGTCGAAGCCATCAAACGCATGAAGTTCGATAGCGTATTGCTGGTGACTGGCGAACACGAAACCAAAGTGGGAATGAAATACTTCCGCGAAATGGTGCCGATGATTAAGCAGCGCTTTAACTATTTGGCGATGGAAGTACAACCGCTAGATCAAGACGAATACGCCGAGCTTAAGACATTGGGTTTGGATGCGGTGATGGTCTATCAAGAAACGTATCATCCTTCGACTTATGCCGAACACCATTTGCGTGGCAATAAGATGGATTTCGAATACCGATTGGATACACCCGATCGTCTTGCAAAAGCGGGCATCGATAAGATCGGTATTGGCGCTTTGATAGGATTGGAAGAGTGGCGTACCGACTGCTTTTATGTGGCAGCGCACTTGGACTATCTTGAGCGCACGTATTGGCAGACTCGTTACTCTATTTCATTTCCGCGTTTGCGTCCTTGTGAGGGCGCGCTCCAACCAAAATCAGTCATGACGGATAAGCAGCTTGTGCAGTTGATTTGCGCTTATCGTTTATTAAATCCAGAAGTGGAATTGTCATTATCGACTCGCGAATCACCGAAGTTTAGAGACAATGCATTGCCGTTAGGTATTACCAGTATGTCTGCGGCATCGAAAACTCAGCCGGGTGGTTATGCGATGGATGATGTTGAACTCGAGCAGTTTGAGATCAGCGATGAGCGAAGCGCGAGTTCTGTGGAAGATATGATTCGAGCGAAAGGATTTGACCCAGTATGGCGAGATTGGCACTCGGCGTATTCTGGTTAAGTAGCAAAGAAAGGCACTGGTCATCGTTATGTTTCACGTGAAACATAAGTAAAGAAAAGAGGGTTGATGCAAAACATCAACCCTCTACTTTT
>NZ_JAWOUO010000022.1:0-29370 GCF_033339435.1 Vibrio sp. 378 | reverse complement strand
TCTAGCTTCTAGCTTCTAGCTTCTAGCTTCTAGCTTCTAGCTTCTAGCTTCTAGCTTCTAGCTTCTAGCTTCTAGCTTCTAGCTGTGTGCTACAGGTAGCGTTGCTTGACGAAGCCACTCTTTCACATCACCTTCAACAAGTGGGCTGATCTCATCCCATACTTTCTGATGGTAATCATTCAACCAAGCAAGCTCTGGACGAGTTAGCATATCAACGTTGATATTGCGCTTGTCGATTGGACAGCGTGTTAGCGACTCAAATGATAGAACAGGGAAGTCACCGTTAGTTGGGGTTTCAACAACAAGCTCTAGGTTCTCGATACGGATACCAAACGCATCTGCACGGTAGTAACCTGGCTCGTTGGATAGCACCATGCCTTCTGTTAGAGGCACGTCGATTTGCTTCTTCGAAATGCTCGCCGGACCTTCATGAACACTTAGGAAGTGACCGACACCGTGACCAGTACCGTGATCGTAATCGTAGCCCTCCGCCCACAGGTGCTGACGAGCTAGCGTATCGATTTGGTAACCACGTGTGCCTTTCGGGAAACGTGCACGAGCAACACCGATGTGGCCTTTTAGCGCGAGAGTGAATTGTTTAATCATCTCTTGTGAAGGCTGACCGATCGCGATGGTACGCGTGATGTCTGTCGTGCCATCTAGGTACTGACCGCCTGAGTCCACAAGGTAAAGCGTGTTCAGTTCTAGCTTGCCAGGTTCAGGTTGGTTCTCGTGGTTGTAGTGACACATCGCCGCGTTGCCACCTGCCGCTGAAATAGTATCGAAGCTAAGATCCATAAGTGTTGGGTCTTCGCTACGGAACGCTTCCAGTTTGTCTGCCAGCGTCGCTTCATCATGCAGGTTACCAGCAGCGACTTCAGCATCTAACCAAGATAGAAACTTGCTCATCGCCACGCCATCACGGATATGACATGCTTTCATACCTGCGATTTCAACGGCGTTCTTCGCCGCTTTTGGCATTAGGCATGGATCAGCTTTACTCACCACAGATGCGCCAGCATTTTGTAGAACCAATTTAAACCATGCGTTACTTGTTGCAGGGTCAACCAGTACATTCTTGCCAGTTAGGTTTTCTAGTCGTGCTTGCAATGCTTCTGGGTGATGAACCGTCACGCCGGCACCAGCATGAGCGTCAAACTCAGCAGGTAGGCGAGCAGGATCTAGGAAGTATTCCACGCTTGAGTCTGAGTGCAGAATCGCGTGAGAAAGCAGAACTGGTAGACGTGAGACATCTAGACCACGAACGTTGAGCAACCAACAGATAGAATCAAGTGCTGTGATCACAGCGCTGTCTGCACCGGCTTTTTTCACGAGCTCTGCGATTTCTTGGCGTTTGCTTTCACTTGATTGTCCAACTGTTTCTGTTGCCATTAGGCGAACATCAGAAACCACAGGAGCAGGGCGGTCGTGCCACAGTTCATCAATTGGGTTGCTATCGAGAATCTTAAGCTCAAGGGTACCTGCAAGTTTTGCTTGTGCCATGTCTAGCCAAGCAGAGTTGTGCATGCGAGGGTCGATTGCCACAGACGCGCCATTTGCAAGATGGTCTTTAATCCAATCTAGTGCAGGCTCTTCAATCAAGTGACGGTATTCGAATAGATCAGCAGGAACCTGCTTTGTTACTTGTACTGTGTAGCGACCATCAACAAAGATAGCGGCTTTGTCTTTGGTGATTACCGCAGCACCAGCAGAACCAGTAAAGCCAGTTAGCCAATGTAAACGCTCGTTGTGCGCTGGTACGTATTCGCCCAAGTACTCGTCTTCATGTGGGACAAGTAGGGCATCAATATTATGTTGTGCTAGCCATTCGCGAATTGCATTCACGCGGCTTTGGGTATCGTTGTGCATCTGTGTTATTCCTTCAAATTACCGCTCCTTCATGCTCAGGTGTGGGAGCTGTTTCCATCTGCTTCATGCAGTTTACGATTCCATTGAGGTTCGCAATCACTTCAATAGAGTCGGAGTACAACTAGGCCATAGATGAGCCAAAAAGGACTACGACAGTTAAGCTACTCATTTTAGCCGCTAAGCGCAAATTGAGCGCGGTGTTTTTATCTAAGGTGATCGGTTTTTTGTGTGATCATCGTACGTAGCCAGCCTAATGCAGGGTCGTTTTCTCTATCTCGGTGCCAGAATAAAGTGTAAGCCATAGGTGGGAATTCTAACGGTAGTGGCAGCACGACCAAATCAAGCTGTTTGGCCGCAAGTTGCACAAAATGACTTGGCGCAGTAAAGATAAAGTCGGTGTATGAACATAAACTTGCGGCACTGTTAAAGTCGGGCACAGTGACGGCAATATCGCGGTCGGCGCCAATATCTGCAAGGCGATAATCCAGCAACCAACGGTCGTTGCCATCACAACGTACTTGTACATGGCGTAGGGCGAGATAGGCTTCCAGATTCCAAGGTTGTTTTAGCGCAGGGTGGTTTTTGCGAATGATGCACATTTGGTAATCACGATAAATTTCCAACTCGCAAATGTCATCGGGTGGTTGAAGAGTCAGCTTGGCATCGTTTATATCGATATCTTTTCCAGTTAAGCCTAAATCCAGTTCGCCGCGTTGAAGCATTTTAAATGTATTATCCGACCACGGGTGTGTGCTAATTGTCACGCCAGGTGCTTGTTGAAAAATCGCCGGTAAGAAATGGGGTAGAATGAGAGGGTAGACACTCTCTACCGCTGCTATTTGAAAACGGTATTCACTGCTTTGCGGAGAAAACTCTTCGGGTTGAGTCAGCACTTCTAACTGATTTATCAACAGATCCAGTTTCGGTTTAAGAAACAATGCGCGCGGCGTAGGTGTTAATCCATGTGAGTTTCGAGTGAAAAGCGGGTCATCAAATTGAATGCGCAGTTTAGCCAGTGATTTACTTACGGCAGATTGGCTTAAGCACAATCGGTGGGCCGCACGAGTAACGTTTAACTCTTCAATCAGCACTTTAAAGCAGACCAATAGATTTAAATCGATACGAGCCAGTTTTTCGACGTTCACAGTGAATTTCCTCTGAGGAATAATGCTCATGATTATACATCATTTCCATTCATATCATCAGATGATTAAGCTTTACCCAAAGTTCTTTATCCAATTCGGAGTGTTGTGTGTCTAGCCAGTTTTCTAATAGTAAAAAACAGATGGCGTTATTGACCCTTTTGGTTCTTTTCAGTCCTTTAGCGATTGATATTTATCTACCTGCTTTACCTCTTATTGCTTCCACTTTTCAGGTCGATAATGCGCTAGCACAAGACACGATCACTTGGTTCTTATTTGCTATGGGTGTTGGTCAGCTATTCGCAGGTCCCCTAGCAGATAAACTCGGACGTCGAACTGTTGCATTGGGCGGTATCACCATTTACGCGATGAGCGCTTTATTGGCGTGGAGTGCTCAAAATATTGAGTGGATGTTGGTTTCCCGACTGCTACAAGGCTTAGGTGCGTGTGCGACATCGGTAGCAGCCTTTGCAACAGTTCGCGATATCTTTGGCCCGGAAAAAAGCGGCAAAATGATCAGCTACCTTAACGGTGCGATTTGTTTCATTCCGGCTTTAGCTCCAATTCTAGGTAGCTGGTTAACTCAACAATTTGACTGGCGTGCTAACTTTAGCTTTATGGCGGGTTTTGCTGTGGTGTCTGGATCATTGATGTTTTTCATGATGAAAGAGACTAACCCGTCAACAGAAAAGCAAGCCGTGTTTAAGCTTAGTCGGTATTGGGCAGTGCTTAGCACACCATCTTTTGTTTTCCATGCGTCATTATGCTTGATGGCGATGGCGGTTATTCTTGCTTACGTTACCTCAGCACCGTCGGTATTGATGACGGGGATGGGGCTGTCGATGAATGAATTCACTTTCTGGTTTGGTGTAAATGCGGTGATAAACATTGCGGCATGTATGCTGGCGCCTAAGTTTATGGAGCGCGTTGGAACTCACAACACCTTGGTCACCGGGATCTCAACTCTGGGTCTCGCAGGTGTGATCATGCTAGTGATGAATGGTCAGAATACCGCGCTTTCTTTCATGCTACCTATCTTCATGTCTTCTGTAGGTTTTGCATTCATTCTGGGTGCAGCGGCAGGGAAAGCGTTAGAACCGTTTGGTGATAAGGCGGGCACGGCAGCTGCACTGCTTGGATTGTTCCAAATGAGTGGCTCTGGTTTGTTGGTGGGTACACTGCAACGCTTATCTCTGGATCCACAAACCTTGATCGCAATTCATATGTGGGTCCTATTACCTGCGTTGGTCGTTCTGTTTACAAAAGCAGGGAAGAACTGGCACTCGAGCTTTGCGAAAGCGTAAATCAGTGTAATTTAGTATTTTCCAATGTAAGTAAGGCGTGTATATTTGTCACTCAGACTTTTCCTGACACCATAACGGAACTCAAAAAGTAATGTCGTTAACCACGTATGAAATGGCTCGTATTCTAGAGCAAATGGAAGATTCACCAGAAAAGGTGATGTTTGGCAAGTTGCTTAATGAGCTGGGTAATCAAAGCTCCGAGCGTATTCGTAGTGCGGCTAAACAAGTACCTCTGCCAATTTTGCGTGATATCGTGTACCAATTTCAGCAAGTGATTGAGTCACGCAAAGATGAACAAGTCGAGCAGATGGCAAAAGACCTCGCTCAGCAAGGTATCTCAGCAGAAGAGCTACTGGCTTACTTGAATAAATAATAAAAAATCCCCGCATGATGCGGGGATTTTTTTAGCTCGTCATTTTCTTTTTCAGGATGTGGTCCAAAGACAGCGGTCCTGGCCCCCATACGATTACGATAAGAATCATCAATCCCCAAAGTTGGTGGTCATAAAAACCTTTCTCCCACAACAGTGGGTAAGAGATCACTGCGATGATGTTGAACACAAACAGAATTGCTGCCATCGGGCGGGTAATCAGTCCTAGTGCCAAGAACACCGGTAGAACCAACTCCGCAGCCGTACCTAAATAAGCCGCCAATTCCCATGGCAGTATTGGCACTTGGTATTCCAGCTCAAATAAGTACAACGTGCTATCCCAAGACAAGATTTTGATTAGTCCTGAATTGAAGAACACCCAAGCAACCCAAAAGCGACAAAAGAGAAGTAGTAAAGGGACAAAGCCTGCTTGTAAGGTACTGATTAAATCATCGTACCGATTCACTAAGTTTTTAACCGTATCCGTCATAGAGTGCTCCTTAGATTGATTGCAATGTAAAGCCGTCAACAATATCGAGTGCCATGATGCGATTGAGATGAGCGAGTAAAACTTCAGGTATTTCGCTCAAACTCTGCTTCTGCTCTAAACATTGCAGCAGTTGGAACACATCGGCATCGAGTGCGTGACACAAGGCTTCTCCATTGGCTTGAATCGAGATGACACCTTGCTGTAATTGGTTGATATTAAGTTGTTCGAATTGCCCAGTTTGAATCGCGCTAAATAGATCGAATACTGCGTAGTTGGAGTCAAAGCTGCGGCAGCCCTTTTTAAGGTGTAAGACTAAAGCGGGTTGTTGCTCTTCACTCACTTCGCCAAGTAACGCAAGCGGTTTTAATTCCGCTGCATTGGATTGTTCATACTGTACTTGACGAGCTAGGTCGATATGCCACTCGAAGCGTGCGACTTCAGGGCTGTAAGGTGCTTGTGCGATCACCTGACTAAACTGCATGATGGTGTCTTGAAAGCCTTCGCCATAATGCACCACATTTCCTTCTTTTAATGGGTAAGAAAGAACATGCTGGCGAGCTATCTGTTCAAAGCATTCTTCACCAAGCAGCGCTTCAACCATCGGGTAGGTCGCGGATAACACCTCGCTTAAGCTGACGATAAAGTTATTGCGGTAAATCTGCATGCGTTCATCAGCGGTAAACGTATCACTGGCAATATCGCAATCTTCGCCGAGTGCTTGATAGTGTAGGGCTTTAGCAAACTGGCTTTGTAAGGTGGCTAGATTCATGATGCCTTCCTTGGTTCGCTTTGTTCACTTGGAAGTGTGCCTTGCAACAGTAGTTGCGATGCTTTCTGTGCTTCTCCTAATAAGACTTCTGGCGCGGGGATATCCAAATCCCATTCAATCAACGTATGACGTGGACCGTGTTTTTTTGTCCACTGTGAAAACAACTGCCAAACTTCATCGCTAACTGGGCGGCTATGGGTATCAATCCATATCTCACCTTTGTCGAGTTGTTTAATGGTAAAACCTGCCAAGTGAATCTCATCCACTTTGTCGGCTGGAATCGCATCTAGGTATGTGTCGCAATCAAAACCGTGGTTGAACGCCGAAACATAAACATTGTTTAAATCGAGCAATAAACGACAGTCAGTGCGCTTTTGCACTTCGGTAAGAAACTCCCATTCGCTGATGGTCGAATGTTGAAACTTCACATAACTAGATGGGTTCTCTATCAAGATCTCGCGTTGCAAATATTCCTGCACTTCATTCACGTTACGAGTGAACACGTTGAGCGCTTCTTCCGTATACGGAAGTGGAAGCAGGTCATTAAAGTAGTGACCGCCGTTTTCACTCCAACTTAAATGGTCAGAAACAAGTATTGGGTCGATTGAGTCAATCAGTGATTTAAGTTGCGCAAGATGCTTTTGACTAACACGTTCCACCGAACCTAGCGACAAACCAATACCGTGGCAGCTAATTTGATATTGCTCGCGAAGCGTTTGTAGCTGATGGCGCTCTGTTGCATTGGGTTGGAAATAGTTTTCACTGTGGATTTCTAACCAAGACAACTCAGGCTGGGATTGGCTAAAGTAATCGAGGTGAGGGGTTCTTAATCCAACTCCAACAAGGTCGTGGAAGGTGTGGTGTTTCACGTGAAACTCCTTTTCAAATCGTGCGGGAAGAGAAGGATGCGTCTTGGCTTTGCGTTGGTTGAGCGTCAACGCATCCTCACAATAGCTAGCGATAAAAGATTATGAAGAAGAAGTGCTACCGCCAGCGAGTTTGTCACAAAGACCTTTTGGTACGACTACGAATGCGTCTTTTTGGTTATCTTCTTTAGAAGTACCAGCGCATGAGCTGCTTTTTGTTGCACAGTCGTTTTTACCTGCTTTAGAAACGCCATAGCACTTTTCTTTTTCAGCAGCGACAGCTGGAGCTGCAGTTAGCATTGTGCCACCAAGAGCTAGAAGACCAGTAACAGCAGCAGTAACAGCTAGATTCGACTTTTTCATAATAAATTCCTCTGAATGATTTCCTTTACTTTAAGTTGGCAAGATGAATCGCCTGTTTTGGCGTTTTTGTTATCAACTTGCTTAACTTAAAAGATAGGAAACTGGCTAAAAAACTTTCAGAAAAATTTCTGAAGTAAATGGGTTTGCAGGGTCAAATAGGTATAACTAATTGATGTGTTGGGCAAAAAAACATCAATTTTTTTATCAAGTTTTGTCTAAACAGCACCCGGTTGTTTAGGTTATAATCGGTTTTTATGTATAAATAACCAGTAGCTCTCATCATGATGGATCCATCTCTATTACTCGACGGTTTGAACGATAAACAACGTGAAGCCGTTGCAGCACCTCTAGAAAACTTGCTCGTTCTTGCTGGCGCAGGAAGTGGTAAGACACGCGTTCTTGTTCACCGTATCGCTTGGCTGATGTCGGTCGAGCAAGCTTCTCCGTTCTCAATTATGTCGGTAACCTTTACCAATAAGGCGGCGGCAGAGATGCGTGGACGTATCGAAGAGCTAATGATGGGCAGTGCAGGCGGTATGTGGAATGGTACTTTCCACGGCATTTGTCACCGTATTCTGCGTGCACACTATCTTGATGCGAAGCTACCGGAAGATTTCCAAATCATTGACAGTGACGACCAGCAGCGTCTGCTAAAGCGTTTGATCAAAGCGCAAAACCTCGATGAGAAGCAATGGCCTGCACGCCAAGTGGCATGGTGGATTAACGGTAAGAAAGACGAAGGTCTGCGTCCGTCGCACATTGATGCGTACCATGATCCAGTGACCAAGACATATCTACAGTTGTACACCGCTTACCAAGAGGCGTGTGACCGTGCTGGTTTAGTCGATTTTGCGGAGATCTTGCTGCGCGCACATGAGCTACTGCGTGATAACAAGTTCGTTCGTGAACACTACCAAGCACGCTTTAAGCACATCTTGGTGGATGAGTTCCAAGATACCAACAACATTCAATATGCTTGGCTACGTATGATGGCGGGTCCTGAGTGTCACGTGATGATCGTAGGTGATGACGACCAGTCGATTTATGGTTGGCGTGGTGCAAAAGTCGAGAATATTGAGAAGTTTACGCTCGAATTCCCAAGCGTAAATACCATTCGTCTTGAGCAAAACTACCGTTCAACCAAGACCATTCTGGAAGCATCTAACACCCTGATTGCGAATAACACCGAGCGTATGGGTAAAGAGTTGTGGACGGATGGCGTGGTCGGTGAGCCTATCTCGGTTTACAGCGCTTACAACGAATTAGATGAAGCCCGTTTTGCGGTGAACAAAATCAAAGAGTGGCAAGACAAGGGCGGTGCTCTGAATGACGCTGCGATGCTTTACCGTAACAACGCCCAGTCGCGTGTTCTGGAAGAAGCGTTAATTCAAGCCGGTCTGCCTTACCGTATCTACGGCGGCATGCGATTCTTCGAACGTCAGGAAATCAAAGATGCCTTGAGCTACATGCGTCTGATTGCCAACCGTAACGATGATGCGGCGTTTGAACGTGTGGTGAATACGCCAACGCGTGGTTTGGGCGATAAGACGCTTGAAACCATCCGCTTTGCGGCTCGTGATCGTGGTTGCACCATGTGGGAAGCGAGTGTGGCAATGTTGGACGAGAAGGTGCTTGCTGGTCGCGCTGCTGGTGCTCTGAGCCGTTTTATCGAGCTTGTCACCGCGCTAGAAGACGACACCTTAGAGATGCCGCTGCATCACCAAACTGACCATGTGATTAAATACTCGGGCTTGTTCGCGATGTACGAGCAAGAGAAGGGCGAAAAGTCTAAGGCACGTATTGAGAACTTGGAGGAATTGGTGACCGCAACTCGCCAATTCGAGAAACCAGAAGAAGCCGAAGACATGTCACTGCTGACGGCATTCCTAACCCACGCAGCACTAGAAGCGGGCGAAGGACAAGCGGACGAATTTGAAGATGCGGTTCAGCTCATGACATTACACAGTGCGAAAGGTCTAGAGTTTCCATTGGTGTTTATGGTCGGTGTGGAAGAAGGCATGTTCCCAAGCCAAATGTCGGCAGAAGAAGCAGGGCGCTTAGAAGAAGAACGCCGTCTGTGTTACGTAGGCATGACCCGTGCGATGCAGAAACTGTACATCACTTATGCTGAAATGCGTCGTTTGTACGGTCAGGATAAATACCATAAACCGTCTCGCTTTATCCGTGAACTGCCAGAAACTTGTTTAGATGAAGTACGAATGAAGGCGCAAGTTAGCCGTCCTTCAAGCAGTGGTCGATTTAGCCAAACTGTTGTGAAAGAGAGCTTTAATGAAACCGGCTTTACGCTAGGTTCTCGTGTGATGCATCCAAAGTTTGGTGAAGGCACCATCATCAACTTCGAAGGCAGTGGTCCACAGAGCCGTGTACAGATTGCCTTTAACGGTGAAGGCATCAAATGGTTGGTAACTGCTTACGCACGACTAGAGAAACTGTAAGGCTTGACCAAAACTCATACCAATCGTAGTAAATAACTGGTCATTCTAGCTTGTTAAAATACTCGATAACTGCGTTGCAATTTTTGATTGTAGAATAACTACTTATCGAAAAATTGCGCCTTGTTCTCAAGCATTTTCCCTACGCTATTTCTGATCACTTATTTACTGTGATTGGTATCATCAACTTAAGAGCTGCTTCGGCGGCTCTTTTTGTTTGTGCAGTTTTGGTGTCGCTAACGCAGTAAAAAATGGAATGATAAATGGAGTACAAAAGCGCGACTTAACGATGCCGTTTGAAGTGAAAGGTGGGCGTTGTGGGTGAATGCCTGTTTTCAGCAGATCTACTGAGAAAAACTTTAGGCAAAGAAAAACCCCGAGGGCTTGCGCCCATCGGGGTTATAGTCTTACTCGCAGCAATCCAGCTACTAAGAGTGCTCCATGCATCTAATCCATGATAGTGTGCTGAATCCGTCAGCTTAATCCTTACGTCGCCTTCCTAGCGGTGTCCTTAGTGACCTTATCCTGGTCTGCTAACTATCCTCGTTAGCTCTCATCACTTGTTCCCTGAGCGGTGTCCCTGACATCATCCTGATGTTCAAATCCTTGCCTCGTCCAGAGGTGTCCATTTCCCGTCCTTAGTAGCAACCATCCTAGTCACTATTGATTCCGTTCAATGTCCAATTTTGCAATCCATGCCCGACTATTCATCCTGAATAACCGTTTCTTCTTCCTGAAGTTCACCAAGTCCGTGGTGTTTCCTGTTCCGTGTCAGCATCCTTCCGACAGGTTTAATATTACGTGTTTAACGATTTCCAACAACGGGCTAATCTCACATTTTTTAACTCTCTTAGCGTTCAAAAAAGATACATGAGTATTAAATTCAATGGCTTATGCTCTTTTCTGTACGGTTTTACCATTAAAAAAGAGAGGTTTGCTCAACCCTTTGTGAGAGATCTCGCACAAGGGGTCGAGCGAAAGACTCTTACTGCCCGATAGCGGCACCTTCACGTCTTGGATCCGCAGCGCCTTCAAGACCGTCTTTTGTTATTCGTATCGCATGCAGACCAGAGTTCAAATCCCGAACATCGGTTTTAAAGCCCATCTTCTCCAGAGCAGGCTGTAAGCCCTCTGCGGCGGTACCTTGCTCAATATCTAAGGTGCCAAAACGGTTCAGCAATCGTGGCTGATTAATCGCGCTTTGGATGTCCATATCCCATTGCGTGTGGGCGATAATGGCTTGTGCGACGTAACCAATAATGCGGCTACCACCCGGTGAGCCAATTGCCATGTAAGGTTTGTCATCCTTCATCAAAATGGTCGGTGCCATGGAGGAGCGTGGGCGTTTTCCCGGTTCTAAGCGGTTCGCGATTGGCACACCATCTTGATGCGTGCGGAAAGAGAAATCGGTCAGTTCGTTGTTGAGCAAGAAGCCCCGCACCATCAAGCGTGAGCCAAAGGCGTTCTCGATGGTTGTTGTCATTGAAACCACATTGCCTTGCTTATCGACGATATTGAAATGGCTGGTGGAAGGCAACTCGATCGATTGGTCCATGCTTAAGTCCATGGCGTGCGACCACGGTGGATTGCCGGCTTCAACCTTACTCAAGGCTTTACCGACTTGAATGAGCTCAGCACGTTGTTTGAGATAATCTTTATCAAGCAAGCCTTCGGTTGGCATTGGCACATAATCTTGGTCAGCCATGTACTTACCGCGATCCGCAAACGCAAGGCGAGATGCGTCGGCGATCACTTGCCACGATTTCGCGCTTTCGGCTCCCCAGCCCTTAAGATCGTATTGCTCGGTGATCGCGAGAATCTGTCCAACCGTCAATGCGCCAGAGCTAGGTGGTCCCATGCCGCAGACGTCATAGCTTTGGTAAGCCGCACAAACCGGTTCACGTTGCTTGATTTGGAACGCATCAAAGTCAGGTTGTGCCAATACGCCAGGATTGCCCGGTGCATTCTGTACTGTCTTGATGATGTCTGTGGCGATATCGCCTTGATAGAAAGCTTTTGCCCCTTGCTCTGCAATTGCCGTCAGAGTTTGCGCGTATTCAGGGTTCTTCAACAACGTGCCTTCGGCTTTTGGTGAGCCATCTGGATTGAAGAAGTAAGCCTTAGTCGCAGGGAAGCGAGATAGGCGCTTGGCATCTTTTTCAATCAGACTCGCGAGGCGAGGACTAACTTCGAAACCTTGTTCAGCCAAGGTAATTACGGGTTGGATGATCTTTTTCCATTCCAACTTGCCGTATTTCTGGTGCGTGTCCCACAGCAGTTTCACTGTACCAGGAGTGGCAACGGAGCGCCCGCCGACAACCGCATCGTAAAATTGTAGGGGTTGTCCTTTTTCGTCTAAAAAGAGTTTCGGCGTCGCGGCGAGCGGTGCGGTTTCGCGTCCATCATACGTAGTCAGTTTTTGTTTCTCACTGTCCCAATACACTAAGAAGGCACCGCCACCAATACCTGATGATTGCGGCTCTACCAAGCCCAGCATCAATTGTACGGCAACCATGGCATCAATAGCATTGCCCCCTTGTGCAAGAACATCCGCCCCGGCTTGGGTTGCAAGTGGGTTGGCTGCTGTGACCATATAACCTTTGGCTTTGACCAATTGCTTTTGCTCGAAGCCAGTACTGTGCTCCGGTGCAACCGCATCTGCTGCTTGGTTAGCAAAGGCTGAGGTAGATAAGACGAGTGGGGAAGTAAGAAAAAGACCCGTGGTCACGAGTCGGTTGAACGTCCAATGCATGATGACTCTCCATGTTGCCAGTTTTGTGCTTTGAGCTTGGCAGTTATGGAGAGTCACGTCGAGTCAGCAATCTTAGAAATGTCGATTGTGCTACGCTTTTAAATCAGTACTTTATCCGATAAAAGTATTGATAGTTTGGTATAGAATACTGCCGCCCACTAGAGTAAATACCACGCCGCATAGACCGTCGATGTAGATACCCGCTTGTTGTAATTTACGCTGTAAGCGCTGTGTCGACAGCATCCATGCAAGGCTAGAGAACCAGAATAGCGACAAGCCAAACAGGATGACCAGTGCAATACCTTTGCCAGTAATCGACATACCTGCTGGGACTAAACTCGACATCAAACTGACAAAGAACACCAGGGCTTTTGGGTTAAGAATGTTGGTCGCAAACCCTTTAGCAAACGCTTGACGCTTATTGCTGATCACTAGGTTATTTTGCTTCTTAGGTTGATCCGTCTGTGGGTTTTGGATCGTCGAGATCACGGCACGCAATGCGCCAATTCCTAAGTAGAGCAGGTAACTACCACCGAGCAGTTGTACCACGGAATACAGCACTGGGTGCTGGTGGACGACAAAACTCACACCTGTCAGGCTGAACAAAGAGTGCAGCAAAATACCGACAGACAACCCCAACGCAATGTACAAGCCAGTTTGACGACCATGACGCGTCGCGTTTTGTACGACCAGCGCAAAGTCCGGACCTGGACTCATTAGGGCAATAAAGTGAATGCTGGCGAGTGTCAGCAATATGGTGGATTCATTCATAACACATCTCAAATTTAACCAATGCGGCTATTGTCGTGGTAAGTCACCTGTGGCGCTTGTAAAAAACTGACAGCTTTCTCGGTAAATGAAATTAACGAGCCACTTGAGAAGGGGAAACGCCGTAGGTCTGTTTAAACGCTTTGCTGAAATGCGCTTGATCGTAGAAACCGATTTGATGAGCGACGTCGGTACCACATTGACCAGCTTGCAGTAACTTCATGCCTTGTTCAAGGCGCAGGCGTGCGAACCATGCATAAGGCGTCATGCCAGTTTGCGCTTTAAAGTGGCGCTGGAACTGAGTTGGGCTCAGTTGGCACAGCTCTGAAAGTGAATCCAAACGCACTGCTTGGTCGAGGTTCGCCATTAGATAATCCTTTAACGTTCCAAGTGATTGATTTCCTAACGGCACCACTTTTTGTCGCTCAAGCGATCCGTAGCGATCAAAAAGCTGGTTAAATCCTTCAAAAGGAAGGCAATCTTTGGTGAGTTGGCTTAGGTTTTCACGACGAAGTAGCCCGTGCAAGTTACTAAGTTGTGAAAATATCTGTGGATCCGAGATGATCAGTTCGTTGAAGTGTATTATTTGACCGTTTTTCTTAAGATCGGCTAGATCGCTCAATAGGTGAGGTTCGATCGCAAACACATTCACTTCGTAGCCACTTTCGAGCTTAGATTGCCCGTCGTGCAGCTCATCCGGCGGCATAATCACAATTTGCCCGTGACCAACTTGGTGGCTGTTACCTTGGTATTGGAACTTCTGCGCACCATGCGTGATCAGGCCGAGATGAAAATCCAGATGGTAATGCCTTTGAAAAGCAAATTTCTGGTATTTCGCCTCTATTAGACTCAAGTTGTCATGGTCGGTTGCGTAGTACTGAATATGTTCCATTAAACAAAAAAAGCTTGGTCACATTATGACCAAGCTTATCTGGCAATTTCTAACTTGTCTTGTAAAAAACGATCACTGTGGCTGAACGATTCGGCGTGAGCGACGGTTATTACGTAATCCATCAAAGCTAAACACGACTAGTGCTCCCCAAATAAAGACGAAAGTGATCGCTTTATCCATGGTAAAGGGTTCGCCATACATCAATACTGCAAGTAAAAACATTAAGCTTGGGCCTATATATTGGAAAAAGCCCAAAGTCGATAATTTGAGTCTTGTTGCTGCACCCGTAAAGCACAGCAGTGGCAGGGTTGTTATAACCCCAGCCGCGATCAACAAACTATTTAACGTAAGTGGATTCGTAAGCATATTTGAGGTTGGTGTATCGGCAATAAAAAGCAAATAAACAGCGGCCACTGGCAGTAGAAGTAATGTCTCGATAAACAAGCCAGTTTTTGCATCGACACTGACTTTCTTTCTTAATAAGCCATAAAAGCCGAAGCTCATTGCTAACGCCATCGCAACAACAGGTACGGAGCCAAATACAATCAGTTGAACGAGTACGCCACAACCTGCCAATACAACCGCGAACCACTGTAATTTACGCAGTCTCTCTCCCAAAAATACCATCCCGAGTAAGACGTTGATCAGTGGGTTAATGTAATAACCTAAGCTGGCGTCGAGCATATGATTCGAGTTTACCGCCCAAATGAAAATCAACCAATTGCCGCCAATTAGCATGGAACTTGCGATCAGGTAAGCGATTTTCGTTTTGTCTTTCGCGATGTGGTAAGCCGAGCGCCAGTGACGGCCAAAATGGAGGAGTGCAGCAAGCAAAAAGAAAGACCATATCACTCGGTGGCTTAGAATTTCCAAAGGAGATACTTGTGCGATGGACTTAAAGTACATCGGCGCAATGCCCCACATGGTATACGCACCAATCGCTAGCAAGACGCCTTGCCGTGAGCGTTGTTGTTCGTCTTCTGGTGTCATGAAGTGTCACCTAATTGTGTGTTTTATAGAGCAGAAAATCAGTATACGAGTCGTGATGCGAAACACCTAACAATTTGCGGTTTTATTCACCATGAAACCCCATTACAATGTGCCCTCACTTTGTGTGCCAGTGGTATGCATAAGCACCTCTTTTTTAAGACCCAATCTGAGACTTTTCATGACCTCGACCTTGTTAGCCGAACAATCTGATTCGCCTGTAACGCCTCAACGTGTGTTGGAGGATGTGTTTGGTTACCAAGAGTTCCGTGATGGTCAGCAGTTGGTGATTGATGCTGCGGTAGAAGGTCGCGACAGCTTAGTTATCCTGCCTACTGGTGGCGGTAAGTCGCTGTGTTATCAAATCCCTGCTTTGGTTCGCTCTGGTATTACTTTGGTGATTTCTCCGCTTATCTCGCTGATGAAAGACCAAGTGGACCAGCTTAAAGCCAACGGTGTAGCGGCTGAATGCATTAACTCGACCATGCCTCGTGAAGAACTGCTCAGCGTATATAACCGCATGCACACTGGTCATCTTAAGTTGGTGTACGTCTCACCAGAACGCGTATTGATGCGTGATTTCATTGAGCGCTTGGAAAACTTGCCGCTATCGATGATTGCCGTCGATGAAGCGCATTGTATTTCCCAGTGGGGACACGATTTCCGTCCAGAATACGCCGCGCTTGGTCAACTTAAGCAGCAGTTTTCCCATGTGCCATTTATGGCGCTGACGGCGACGGCGGATGATGCAACGCGCCGAGATATTCTTGAGCGTCTGCAACTGAATAATCCAGAGGTTTATCTAGGCAGCTTCGACCGTCCTAACATTCGCTACAACTTAGTTGAGAAGCACAAGCCGGTTTCGCAAATCGTTCGTTATCTTGAAACCCAAAAGGGTAACTGCGGCATCATCTATTGTGGTAGCCGTAAGAAAGTTGAGATGGTGACCGAGAAGCTGTGCAACAACCACATTCGTGCTGCTGGTTATCACGCAGGTATGGACGCTGATGAGCGCGCTTACGTTCAAGAAGCTTTCCAACGTGATGACATCCAAATTGTAGTGGCGACCGTGGCATTCGGTATGGGCATCAACAAACCAAACGTGCGTTTTGTGGTTCACTTTGATATCCCGCGCAACATCGAGTCTTACTATCAGGAAACGGGTCGTGCAGGGCGTGATGGTTTACCTGCAGAAGCGATGATGTTGTATGACCCAGCGGACATCAGTTGGCTGCGCCGTATGTTGGATGAGAAAGACGATGGTCCACAGAAGCAGGTGGAAACCCACAAACTGAATGCGATGAGTGCCTTTGCTGAGGCGCAGACTTGTCGTCGTCAGGTGCTATTGAATTACTTTGGTGAGTATCGTGAGAAGCCATGTGGCAACTGCGATATTTGCTTAGATCCACCGAAGCACTTTGATGCAACAGAAGAAGCACGTAAGGCGTTGTCTTGTGTGTACCGTGTTAATCAGAGCTTTGGTATGGGCTACGTGGTAGAAGTGTTACGTGGCATGCAAAACATTCGTGTACGTGAAAACGGGCACGATAAGATTTCTACCTACGCGATAGGGCGCGACCACAGCCACGATTACTGGGTGAGTATCTTCCGTCAGTTAATCCACAAAGGGCTGTTGTTTCAAAACATCACGCGTAACTCAACGCTGCAATTAACCGAAGAGGCACGTCCGCTTTTGCGTGGCGATGTGACCCTAGAGTTAGCGGTTCCACGTTTAGACACCGCAGCACGTGCGGCGAAGTCAGATAAATTGACCAGCAAGAACTACGATAAGAAGCTGTTTGCTAAGTTACGTAAGTTGCGTAAGTCGATTGCTGATGAAGATGGTTTGCCACCATACGTGGTCTTCAGTGACGCGACTTTGATTGATATGGCGGAAATTCTGCCAACGTCTTACGGCGAAATGCTGGCAGTCAGCGGTGTTGGTCAACGCAAACTGGAGAAGTACGCCGACCCATTCCTTGATTTGATTCAAGGACACATTACTCACCACGGATAAGGAACCAAGATGCAAAAGGAATTTGGCTTAGCGGACTACATGGCACAAGAAGGGCGCTTAATCATTACCGCGCCGAGCTTTGACCTTGATAGCTTTCCTGCTTTAGGTGAGCGTTTAGTCGGCTTGCTTTCTGCTACTGTGGTTGAAAAACAATGGGATGCGGATATTCACTCTTGGCTGATCGACTTTGAAGGTTGCCGACTGTTTATGAAAGCAGAGCATTACAGCGAAGCGATTTGGTTTGAAGCGTTAGCGATTGAAGAGAGCAGGGAAGAGTTGGATTATCTTGCAGGATTGTTCCAGCGCGGCTTCTAAAAATAGAATTTTTCTTGAAAGGGTGTTTCACATGAAACCCCCTTTTTATGCTTAAACGTTTGCGTCAAACAGACGACTTGCGGCGAAAAGTGGTTAATGTATAATCGCCCACCGCTTCGCTCAGAATGAGCCAAGCCAGTTTATTTTTCATTTTACATTGTTGGTAAGAGCCACTTTATTCAGTGACTCGATTTGGGTTCCCTCACCCCCAAACCAAACTAAAAAGGTATCGCATGAGTAACTTTACCCCTGCGCAGCAGCGCAACGCCCTTATCTATCTGGTTCTATTCCACCTAGTCATTATTGCATCTAGCAATTACCTAGTTCAGCTACCGTTTACTATTTTCGGTTTCCATACCACTTGGGGCGCATTCACTTTCCCATTTATATTCCTAGCGACTGACTTAACTGTGCGTATTTTCGGTGCTCAGTTGGCGCGTAAGATCATCTTCTTAGTGATGTTGCCTGCTTTGGCAGTGTCTTACTTCTTATCGGTGGTGTTCTTCGAAGGTCAATTCCAAGGTTTTGGTCACCTAGGGGAATTTAACTTATTCGTTGCTCGTATCGCGATTGCTAGCTTCATGGCGTACCTACTTGGTCAGATCATGGATGTGCACGTGTTCAACCGCCTACGTCAAATGAAGCAATGGTGGGTGGCACCAACGTGTTCAACGCTTTTCGGTAATGCACTTGATACCATCGCTTTCTTCGCCATTGCGTTCTATCAAAGCCCAGATCCATTTATGGCAGAGCATTGGACGGAAATCGCGCTGGTGGATTACGGCTTCAAACTGATTATCAGTCTTGGTTTGTTCGTTCCGATGTACGGCGTATTACTGAATTACCTAATTAAGAAGCTGACTGCGGTGAACCCTGACTTTAAGGTGACGACAAGCGTTCAGTCTTAATATCAGTGGGAACCCCGAAAGCCGCTTGCTTAAATCAAGCGGCTTTTTTGTACCTGCTTACTGGGATTTAGAGGGTTTTGTACAGCGTGGGGAGTAATTAGATCATGGGTGTCCAAAAGCTCCCTGAGCTGTACGAAGGTAAAAATGAGCAGTAAAAAAGGTCCCGAGTGAGACCTTTTAATCGAAGGTACGGCACGTAGAGGAAGCTCGCTGGTGAAATGGCTAACAGAGCATCCTCTCAACCAAAATGGCTTTTTGCGCATCGAAGGCGCCAAGTCGCAGGCCTTTCTCCCAATTGATGCTTTGATTGAACATCGCCAACATCAAACCGATACTGCGTTGATTGGCGTCCTGCCAGCAATCAGACTCGCTATACTCTCCATCATTTATCGCGTTGCCATTAACGAGAATGGGCTCGAAACGCCATTTTTCTCCGACACGGTAGTAGCCTTTGCTGGTTAAGGTCTGGTTGGATTGAATCGTTAGATTGTGCTCGATGCCCGGTTCACCTGTTAGTTCAAATACAAACCTTAGCTGGTGGTCGTCACATTGCAGCTCAACGATCAGTTGGCCGTTTTCCTCAACCAGTGTTGATTGAGAGTAGTCTCCGAAGCAGTGCAGCAACCAAGAAATAGGGTGACTGGCTGTTTCAAGAAGCCACTCTTTGAGTGTGAAGGTGCCCGGTAGGTTAACTTGGGTGATTAGATTGACCACACAAGGTTGGGTTTGCGAGGTGAGCCATTTCTCTATCGTCTTGGCGGTCTCTAGCTGAGCAAAGGCGTAATTAACCAATAGGTTGGAGTTCGGTTGCTGCCAGTGAGTGATGTCGGAATTCAATCCCACCAATGGCTTTTCACAAATCAGCTTGGTTGAACCTAACGTCTTTATGATCTCTGCATGAGTATGCGCAGGTGTCGCGATGGTCACGACATCGAGTTGTTTGAGTGCGCTGATGTTCGTTTCTGCCTTTAGGATTGCTTCCTCACTGCACGCTTGCTGAAGCGGTTCTATTTGGTTGGCGCATAACGTTGTGACCGATACACCATTGTTTCGATAGTGGGGAATGTGCGTGCGTCCCCAGTTGATTCCTATGATGCCAGCTTGTTTGATTTGCTCTGGCTTGTTGAAACGTTCACTCAATGGCGGCAAGGCAATTCGTTCATCTGTTAGACGTTGGTCATGGTGATAATCATTGCTTGGCAGCACTTGCCATGGCTTGTTGTAATGCTGCTTGAGTGCACAAACGAGTTCGTAGAAATTCCACTTATCCTTTAAGTTGCTATCAAGGTGGTATAAACCGGCTTCGTTCCGCTCAATAAGCTGCAAAAAGGCGAGTGCAGTATCGTCCATATGAGAAGTCGCGGGATACCAAGCTGTGCTAGCGGTAATAACGCCGTACTCTTCATATTGGCGGTCGAGATGCGCCAACATGTTATTGCCTTCTGCTTGGTGATGGAGCTGCCAACCAATTCGAGAAACCATCGCATCTGGATTTGCTTGCCAGATTGCATCTTCACAACGAACTTTGTATTTGCCGTAATCATCTTGGGTGTTTCTTTCTTCAAAGATGCCATAAGGCCCGTTTTTTGTGGCATCAAATACCATTGCTGTGCTGACAAAGAGGTAAGGAATATTATGGCGTTTGCATTGCTCACCAAGCCACGCTGCCCACTCTTCACTTCCCATCGCCATATGGCACACCGCATTGATGTGGTGTTGCTGCCAAAATTGTTCACTTTGCTGTAGATCATCCGGCGGGATTTGGTGGTGATTCCACTCCAATATGTTCCAGCCGCGTAGGTGAAACTGATGAGCAACTTTTGGGGCGAGGGTGCCAGTTAAGCCAGTCATTAAAACGGTTTTCATGATGGTGCATCTTGGTTGGCTAAATTGTGTTTATCAATAAAGCATGGCTGTTTTTCGATGTAGAGCGGAGAAGCTGAGATTTTTGCTGGGCAGCACGTTTTGTAGGGGAAGTAGATGCAAAAAAGCCCAAGCGAACGCCTGGGCTTAATACGTTATGACAGAAGTGGTCGATTATATTGCTACGACGCTTAACGGCCAGCCGATGTCTGTCTGACGGTTGGATTCAATTTCCAACTCAGCCGCAGTCAGTGGGTTTTTCTCTAGCCATTGCGCATCAATGTGTAACGTTAGATTGTCGCCTTCAACTGTTAGAGTCACATTTGGCTCTAGATCAGGATTGCGACGATGGCTGAGCAGAACCGCAAGACGCAACAGTCTCAATACTCGTTTGGCACTTGAGCCTGATAATGCATGCTGCTCAGGTAAAGAAGTGAGCTGTTCGCGATAGCGACGAGCCACTTCACCAATAAAGAACTTCTGTGCGCGCGTGTAACCAGGCAGATCCAAATTCTGTAGCAAGTAAGCACTATGCTCTCCGCCTTTTTTGAAATCGATAGTTAAGCCAATTTCATGCAGTTTTGCGGCGGTCTCGAGTAATATCTTGCCCTGAGGCTCTGTAATCCACTCATCGCCCCCAGCTTGCTGTAAAAGCGTGTGTGCCAGAGTAGCGACTTGTTCGCCGTATTGGTGATCGAGCTGATAACGATTTTGTACGCTAGCGATAGTGCGGGCACGAATGTCTTCTTGACGAAGCTCTTCAACCATCTCATACACTAAGCCTTCGCGTAGTGCGCCGCCAGCCAGTGTCATAGCATCGATTTCAAGCAATTCAAAAACGGCAATCAAAATAGAGAGGCCACTAGGGAACACTAATGCACGCTCAAGTGTTAAGCCTTCAATATCGAGCTCTTCCAAGTGATCAGCAAGCATTGCCTGCTTTTGCAAACGCTTAAGTTTGGAGTGAGTGATTACTTCGTCCATGCCTTGCGCCAGCATTATCTCTTGCAATGCCTGAACAGTGCCTGATGCACCAACACACACATCCCAACCAATTTCTGTATAACGTTCTAAAATCGGCTGGATGGTCTGTTTCGCCCCTTCAATTGCCGCGTCAAAGTTACGAGCATTCAATTGACGATCTTTAAAGAAGTTTTCAAGCCAAGTCACGCAGCCCATTTTTAAGCTGGTCAGTGCTTTGGCTTCGAAACCTTCACCGATAATCAGTTCGGTACTTGCTCCACCGATATCGACTACAAGGCGACGACCACTACCGCCAGAGGTGTGAGCGACACCTTTATAGATAGTGGCTGCTTCTTCTTCACCAGTAATCACTTCGATAGGCTGGCCTAGAATTTGGTTAGCCTTTTCTAAAAACACATCTACATTGGTCGCGGTACGTAATGTTGCAGTACCGACGATGCGAATGTTTTGTTTAGGAATGTCCTGCAAGCGTTCCGCAAATAGACTTAAGCAGTCCCATCCTCGCTGCATAGCTTCCATACTAAGAGAATTATGTTCATCTAAGCCCGCTGCTAGACGAACTTTGCGCTTAATTTTAGCCATTGTTTGAACGCTGCCATCGATGTGACGCACAACGAGCATGTGAAAACTGTTCGACCCGAGGTCGATGGCGGCATATAGCGGTGATGATCCTGCTTGACTCATAAAACGAACTCAGTTTCCTATTACGATTGTTTTGGTGCCGATTGACGCGGTTGGCGTGGACGACGTCCCTGCGGCTTACGGTTACCAGAACCAGAGCGGGTACCGCCAGTATTCGTGCGGCGCTGTTGGTTGCGTGGTGCACGCATACGAATCGGAGCCGGTAGATCTTGAATCAGTGCCGACGAATCGTACTCTGAAACTGGGATTGTATGCTCAATGTATTCTTCGATTGCTGGTAGGTTAACCGCGTACTCTTCACAAGCAAAACTGATCGAATGACCGCTCGCACCAGCGCGACCAGTACGGCCAATACGGTGAACATAATCTTCACAGTCGTCAGGAAGGTCGTAGTTGAAAACGTGCGTTACCTGAGGAATATGCAAACCACGCGCTGCAACGTCAGTTGCAACTAAGATGTCGACATCACCTTTGGTGAATTGCTCAAGAATCTTCTCACGCTTCTTCTGCGGTACATCGCCAGTAAGAAGGCCTACACGGTGTCCATCGGCAGCCAAATGACCCCAAACCGATTCACACTTATGCTTGGTATTGGCAAAAATGATAGCGCGATCTGGCCACTCTTCTTCAATTAGTGTTTGAAGCAGCGCCATTTTGTCTTCATTCGAAGGATAGAAAAGCTCTTCCTGGATACGGTGGCCAGTTTTTTGTTCTGGTTCGACAACGACATGCTCAGGAGTATTCATGTGTTCGAATGCCAGTTCTTGAACGCGGTAAGACAGCGTTGCTGAGAACAGCATGTTCAAACGCTCTTTTGGCTCAGGCATACGACGGAACAAGAAGCGAATGTCTTTAATAAAGCCAAGATCGAACATGCGGTCGGCTTCGTCCAGAACAACAGCTTGAATGTTGTTGAGGTTAAATACGCGCTGTTTGTAGAAATCGATGATACGGCCTGTTGTTCCGATCAGAATATCTACGCCGTCTTGCAGTTTCGCAAGTTGCTTGTCGTAGCTTTCACCACCGTAAGCTAGAGCGGTTTTTAGACCTGTGCTTTCAGTTAATGATTCTGCATCATTGTAAATCTGAATAGCGAGCTCACGTGTAGGCGCCATAATAATTGCGCGTGGCTGTGTAGGCTTACGACCTTCATGTTCCGGAGTCGTCAGAAGGTGGTTGAACGTAGCAGTAAGAAACGCGAGCGTTTTACCAGTACCCGTTTGGGCCTGGCCTGCGATGTCTTGGCCGGTGAGCAGGACCGGCAACGCCAAGGCTTGGATAGGGGTACAAAATTCGAACCCTTTTTTGTCCAATCCTTCAATAACTTGGGGCTTTAAGCCCAAATCGGCGAACTTTTGCTCTGTGATATGCGTCTTTTTCATGGCTATAGAATATCAGCTAAAGCTTGCAATACGAAAGTAAATACATTCCAATAGGGCATCTAATTACTGGTTATCATCCAACCAGTTTCGAAAAACACATTGGAGTGGAAGATGAGTGATAAGATTTTGCAGCTAACTGATGACGGTTTTGAAAACGATGTAATCAACGCTGCAGGCCCGGTTCTAGTGGATTTTTGGGCAGAATGGTGTGGTCCTTGTAAAATGATCGCTCCTATTTTGGACGAAATCGCAGACGAGTACGAAGGCAAACTCACTATCGGTAAACTAAACATCGACCATAACGCAGGTACACCACCTAAGTTTGGTATTCGCGGCATTCCAACGCTATTACTATTTAAAGATGGTAACGTAGCGGCAACGAAAGTAGGTGCTCTGTCTAAAACTCAACTAAAAGAGTTCCTAGACGCAAACTTATAATCACCAAGTGATTACAGATAAAACCGTGCAAAGTTACAATGCACGGTTTTGTTTTTCTAACTCTGGACTAGAATACTAATTAGTGCTAACTTATCGCGCGTTAATTGAACAAATTTCTCTTCTTGGTCGATCCTGAGACCAAATCCATCTTAACTAGAAAACAGATCTTATTTTGACTAAACAAGAATCCACCACCATGAACCTTACCGAACTGAAGAACAGACCTGTGTCTGACCTTGTAAAACTGGGCGAAAGCTTAGGATTAGAGAACCTAGCTCGCTTAAGAAAACAAGACATCATCTTCGCGATTTTAAAAGCGCACGCGAAAGGCGGCGAAGACATCTTTGGCGATGGGGTTCTGGAAATTCTGCAAGACGGCTTTGGTTTCCTACGCAGTGCAGATAGTTCATACCTTGCGGGTCCGGACGATATCTACGTATCACCAAGTCAGATTCGTCGCTTTAACCTACGTACTGGTGACTCTATCGCTGGTAAAATTCGTCCACCAAAAGACGGTGAACGTTACTTTGCCCTTCTAAAAGTCAATACCGTTAACGACGATAAACCAGACAACGCCCGTAACAAGATCCTATTTGAAAACCTTACCCCTCTACATGCGAATGAGCGCATGGTGATGGAGCGTGGTAACGGTTCAACAGAAGACATTACAGCACGTGTTTTAGACTTGGCATCGCCAATCGGTAAAGGTCAACGTGGTCTGATTGTTGCTCCGCCTAAAGCGGGTAAAACAATGCTTCTGCAAAACATCGCGCAAAGCATCGCGTACAACCACCCAGAGTGTGAGTTGATGGTTCTTCTTATCGACGAACGTCCAGAAGAAGTAACTGAGATGCAGCGCCTAGTTAAAGGTGAAGTGGTTGCGTCGACTTTCGATGAGCCAGCATCTCGTCACGTACAAGTAGCGGAAATGGTGATCGAGAAAGCAAAACGTCTTGTTGAACATAAGAAAGACGTGGTTATCTTGCTTGACTCTATCACTCGTCTAGCTCGTGCTTACAACACCGTAGTGCCTTCATCAGGTAAAGTACTAACAGGTGGTGTGGATGCAAACGCATTACATCGTCCTAAGCGTTTCTTCGGTGCTGCACGTAACGTAGAAGAAGGCGGCAGCCTAACTATCATCGCAACGGCACTAGTAGATACTGGTTCTAAAATGGATGAAGTTATCTACGAAGAGTTCAAGGGTACAGGTAACATGGAACTGCACTTGAACCGTAAGATTGCTGAGAAGCGTGTATTCCCTGCGATTGACTTCAACCGCTCAGGTACACGTCGAGAAGAGCTACTGACGAAGACTGACGAATTACAGAAGATGTGGATTCTGCGTAAGATCGTTCACCCAATGGGCGAAATCGACGCAATGGAATTCCTAATCGACAAGCTAGCGATGACGAAGACCAACGATGAGTTCTTCGATGCGATGCGTCGTCAATAGTCATTCTGCGAAAAGCCACCGTATATCGGTGGCTTTTTTATTGCTTTCTCCCGATAGAAGTATCAGAATGAAGGAAATGTTATCGGGAGGTTAACATGCAACAAGGAATGTTGTCGTCATTACTCCTGAGCTTGTCACTTATCACTCTACCTGCGACATTATCTGCCAAGGAAATGCATGAGTCTGTAGTAGAGCAGTGGCTTCAGGATACTCAAATACAGACTAAAGTCTCTGAACTGCTTGATTACGCTGTCAGAGATGAAGTCGACTCGCTTAAATTCGCCCTTGATAGACTTGCTTTGCCTCAACAAGAGGTGGTGCGCTTTCAATTATTGGAAAAGCTTGAAAAGCAAGATGTGATTCTCACGCCTCGAATGGCTCTGTTTGTTGAGTCCCAGATCCGTATGACCCCGACTTATCAAGTGTTAGAGCGAGGTGATGGGTATGAATTTAGTGTACCCGCTTTTAACTTTCCCGTTATTGCGAGTCGCTTGATTAAGCGTTGGAAACAAGACCAAAGTACCTTGGACTTTGTCTTACAAGCTGAACGAAGAGAGCTTAACTTAAAGCAATGGCTTACAGGGCCATCTCAACAAGCTCAAGCACGTGAAGCGCTTTTGATTCGAGAGTTAGACAGCTTATCACCCAATGCGCTTGCTGCATTAACGGCCCAGTTAACCAAAGCAAATGTGACCAGTTGGTTACCATCGACGGCCGTGATAGTCAGGTTGGCACAAGTTAGTCAGGATGAGGAAGTGTACAACTTACTCTGGCGGATGAAAGCTGATTACAACAGCCAGTCCGAACTTGAGCGTTTAGCTGCGGTTGGAGACGTTTTTTCCATTCAGCAATTGATGAATGCCACAGTTAACCCATCACTCAAGCCAGAAGCTATTAGTCTACTTACAAAATCTAACCCTCTATCTCCGCAAGTAAAGCAGTTTCTAGTTAGAAAAATGGCGTTATCAGAAGAAGCAACCATGGTTGCTCGAGAGCTTGCTCAACAAGGGCATCAAACCTGGTTGGAAGAGTTAGTATCTTCGAACCATCAGATAAAGACTCGGCAGATTGAACAAGTATTAAAGTAATCTGGCTCACATACCCACACAAAATAGGAGGATCTTAGCGTCCTCCTATTTGTTATACTGCGGACAGTTTAATCAGCCAGCATGAAGGCCTATGAGTTTTAAGGATTTACGCGAATTTATCGACCACCTAGAACAGAAAGGTCGACTTAAACGCATCACTCACCCTGTCGATCCCGCTTATGAAATGACAGAAATCAGCGACCGCACCTTGCGTGCTGGTGGACCTGCGCTGTTGTTTGAGAACCCAATCGGCTACGACGTACCTGTTTTGACTAACCTGTTTGGTACACCAGAGCGTGTCGCAATCGGTATGGGACGTGAAGATGTTAAAGAATTAAGAGAAGTCGGTAAGCTGCTGGCTTATTTAAAAGAACCTGAGCCACCAAAAGGCTTCAAAGACGCTTTAGAAAAACTGCCTGTGTTCAAACAAGTATTGAACATGCCGGCTAAGCGTTTACGTAAAGCACCATGCCAAGACATTGTTTGGCAAGGTGATGAAGTCGACTTGGATAAAATTCCGGTAATGAGCTGCTGGGCAGAAGATGTAGCGCCGCTGCTTACTTGGGGCTTAACCGTAACCAAAGGTCCAAATAAGAAACGTCAGAACCTAGGCATTTACCGTCAGCAGAAAATTGCCAAGAACAAAATCATCATGCGTTGGTTAGCCCATCGTGGTGGTGCGCTTGATCTGCGCGATTGGATGGAAACCAACCCAGGTAAACCTTTCCCAGTTTCGGTCGCGTTTGGTGCAGACCCAGCAACCATTCTTGGCGCAGTAACACCAGTGCCAGATACGCTATCGGAATACGCATTTGCAGGTTTGCTACGTGGAAGCAAAACGGAAGTCGTGAAGTCAGTCAGCAACGATTTGGAAGTGCCAGCGAGCGCGGAAATCGTGATGGAAGGCTATATCGACCCGAACGAGTTTGCTGATGAAGGTCCTTACGGTGACCACACTGGCTACTATAACGAAAAAGAAAAGCACCACGTATTTACTATTACGCACATTACTATGCGTAAAGACCCTATTTATCACAGCACCTACACAGGTCGTCCGCCAGATGAACCAGCTGTATTGGGTGTGGCATTAAACGAAGTGTTTGTCCCTATTCTGCAAAAGCAATTCCCAGAGATTGAAGACTTCTATCTTCCGCCAGAAGGTTGTTCGTACCGAATGGCCGTCGTCACCATGAAGAAGCAGTACCCAGGACATGCCAAGCGCGTAATGATGGGCGTGTGGTCTTTCTTACGTCAATTCATGTATACCAAGTTTGTTATTGTGTGCGATGAATCGGTAAACGCACGAGATTGGAATGATGTCGTGAAAGCCATGTCAGAGCATATGGCTCCTGTACGTGATACCTTGATGATAGATAACACGCCAATCGACTCGCTCGACTTTGCTTCACCAGTGGTTGGGCTTGGCTCCAAAATGGGCTTGGATGCGACCATTAAATGGGATGCCGAGCTGGCGACGCGAACCGAGGTCACTGAGCGAGACAGCAAAGCGATTACCGAAGCAGAACTAAATGAGTTGAAACAGCAACGCCCTGAGATTGTTGACGTCTATCTTCCAGTTACAGCAAACAACCAATTTGCTGTCGTGACTATGAAGAAAGACCAAGCTGGTCAATCCCAAGAATTGATGGAACATCTATGGGGCTTCTTTGCTCAGTACACGGATAACAAATTCATCATTTTGTGCGACGATGACGTTAATGCACGAGATTGGAATGACATCATTTGGGCGGTGACAACTCGAATGGACCCAGATAGAGACACGATTCAAGTGCTTGGTAAGACTGAGAGTTCATCCAAATTAGGACTGGATGCGACCAACAAGTTCGAATCTGAAGTCACGCGCGAGTGGGGTACGCCTATCAAAAAAGATCCTAAACTTGTGGCTAAAGTCGATGAGATTTGGGACCAGTTAGGTATTCTATGAGTCATCAAGTTCACCTTCTACCAATGGACGTTGCATTCCAAGTAAAAGAAGGGGAGACGGTGTTAGAAGCTGCGCTCAACAACAATATTCGCTTCCCACACCGTTGCCAAGTTGGCGCTTGCGCCATGTGCATGTGTAAAAAGCTAACGGGCGAGGTGAGCTATCACCTCGAACCTATGCTAACCGAAAAAGAGCAACAGCAAGGTTGGATATTCCCTTGCCAAGCCTATACAGAAAGTAATTTAGTGCTTACTTTTGACGAGTAAGCGAGAGGAACACCATGACCATCCAATGTAAAGTAAAGTCTATTCAGCCGTTAGCTTGTAATACTTACCAAATCCTTCTTCATCCAGAATCACCAGTGCCTTTTAAAGCGGGTCAGTACCTAATGGTGGTGATGGGTGAAAAAGACAAACGTCCTTTCTCTATCGCAAGCAGCCCTTGTCGTCATGAAGGTGAACTTGAACTGCACATCGGTGCGGCGGAACACAACGCTTATGCACAAGAAGTTGTCGAAGCAATGCAAGCGGCGCTTGAAACTGATGGTCAGATTGAAATTGATGCGCCACATGGCGATGCTTGGGTTCAAGAAGAAAGCGAACGCCCATTATTATTAATTGCTGGTGGTACAGGCTTCAGTTACGTTCGCTCGATTCTGGATCACTGCGTAGCGCAGAATAAAACCAATCCTATCTATTTATATTGGGGGGCGCGCGATAACTGCCAGCTTTATGCTAAAGACGAACTGGTCGAGATTGCCGACAAGTTTGCCAATGTTCACTTTGTGCCAGTAGTAGAAGAAGCTCCTGCAGACTGGCAAGGTAAAGTTGGTAACGTGCTACAAGCTGTAGCTGAAGATTTCGAAAGCTTAGAAAACTACGATATCTATATTGCAGGTCGTTTTGAAATGGCTGGCGCAGCACGTGAACAGTTCACTCAGAACAAGAAAGCGAAGAGCGAGCGTATGTTCGCAGACGCGTACGCATTCATTTAAATACGGCTTTTGATACAGAAAAAGAGGGTTTTTTACCCTCTTTTGTGCTTTTTTGATGAAATAGTCATCGAACAGTCAGTTTTTTCCATTTTTTTTCAAAAAAGGGTTGCGAACGGATCTGAGTTCCCTATAATGCGCATCCACCGACACGGCAGACGCGATAAGGCTTCAGCAGGGTCGGAGAGGTGAAAGATTCTACGAAAAATAAAATTGAAAAAGTGTTTGACACTGTCAATTAAATCGCTAGAATGCACCTCCGCTTTGAGAGAAAAACTTCTCGCAAAGCAAGCTCTTTAACAATATAGACCTATCA
>NZ_JAWOUO010000021.1:0-44948 GCF_033339435.1 Vibrio sp. 378 | reverse complement strand
TTGGGTGTCACGAATGATATGTCGGACAACAGCTGACCCAATGAAGCCTGCTCCACCGGTTACTAATATTTTCATTACAAATGTTACCTACGTTAATTTTTGTGCCATCAGATACACATGAATACTTTATGATTATTGTAGTTTATAGACTCACTCGAGCATCGTTAGACTCAAGAAGGCTTACTTAGAGCAATCAATATAAAATGATAAAAAACTCAATTAAGATTGAGAAGCATAACCGTCCTGAAAATGTTCAAAATCGGATTCTTGCCAAATAATCTGTCGCTTTAAACGCTCTTTATTAAATGAACGCAGAAGTCTATTTAGATTTTGATGCTTCCAGTCACCAGAAGTTTCAAAACGACACTTATCAAAATCGATAATCCATACCTTATCTTTGTCGTCGATCAAGATATTGTGGATATTCAAATCGGTATGGTTAACGCCAACCTGATGCATCTTGGCAATTTCTTGCCCTATTTTCTGATACATTTCTACCGATAAAGACTGTTCTTGCAAGATACTAACCAGATCTCTGGCGTTTGGGATTCGCTCACTTAATAAATCAGCTTGATAGAAGAATCCTGACTTTACGGCTCTTGCTGCAATAGGACGAGGAACGTGCACCCCAGCCTCAATTAGCGCCAACAAAAGCTGAAACTCTTGCGCACAACGGGTGTTATCCCAGCCAGAGAACCAATAATGATCGTTAACTAACTTCCCAAACAAACCGCCACGACGGTAATGACGTAGTGCCGCTTGCATGTTCTCTAGTTGGATAAACCATGTCGTGCCTCGCCCCGTCGCACTGCCAACCACCTTGTCGGAGGACTGCCAGTATTCCGCATCAAATATCGGTTGGCTAGGGTCTGTAATGATCTCGTCATCAAACCAGATCACTTGGTTGTTGTTTTTATACTGTTGAGTCATACGCTCACCCTCTAGCCTAAATACCGGCTGGCTAATATATACAACCAAGTAAATGCAGCAAACGCCAAAGCAACCATAACGGCAGCAGAGCCTATATCTTTAGCTCGACCACTGAGTTCATGCCGTTCAATACCGATACGATCAACCACTGCCTCAATCGCTGAGTTTACAAGCTCTACAATCAAGACTAATACCACGACCCCGATCATTAAGATACGCTCAACCATGCCGACATCCACTAGCCAAGCCAAAATCACGGCGATACTCAACAGAGCCAACTCTTGTCGAATGGCAGCTTCATGCTTAAAAGCCGCTTTTAATCCTTGGATCGAATAACCCGTCGCTTTAACGATGCGCTTTAGTCCGGTATTACCCGGCTTGCCAGATTCTTGTGATTGATGTGGTGTTGTCTTTGACATTGCAGAACACTTATCAGTACTTAGCTATATTCGAGCCGTGTATTTTACATTTATTGGGGATGTCTGCATAATTTACCTGCCTCTATTCATCGAATCAGACAATAATTATGTTCACTTCTGCCCCATCGTCACTATGCGTCTTGCGTTTGTCCGCTATCGGAGACGTTTGCAATACTATCGCCACAATTCAAGCTATTCAGAAACACTGGCCTTCGACCCAGATTACTTGGATAACGGGTAAACTTGAAGCCCAGTTATTAGCCGCCATCGATGGTGTAGAAGTGATTGTTTTTGATAAAAAAGCGGGACTTGATGGCTACAAATCACTTTGGCGACAGCTGAAAGGCAGAGAGTTTGATGCGCTATTGCATATGCAGTATGCGATTCGAGCGAGTGTCGCAACGTTGGGCATTAAAGCAAAATACAAACTTGGTTTCTCTTCTGATAGAAGCCAGGACTTTCAAACACTATTTACCAATGTCAAAGTGCCTTCCCCGCAATCTCTGCATGTCGCAGATGGCTTAATGGCCTTTGCCCATCAAATTGGGGTACCAAAGGCAGGACTAGACTGGGTACTTTCTTATTCAGACCACGACCAAGCTTGGGCAGAGTCTCATATTTCTCGTAGTAAACCTAACCTGCTGATTGTGCCTGGTGCGAGCAAAGCTTATAAAAACTGGAACGCGGAAGGTTATGTGGATGTGATTCATCACGCCAGAGCAAAAGGCTGGAACGTGATTCTGGCAGGCAGCCCTGCTCAGGTAGAATTGGATCTGGCAGAGGCCATTCAATCTCGCTTGGAAGAACCGTGTCTAAATTTAGTTGGACAAAGTTCAATTCTGCAAATGCTTGCGTTAATAGATAAGGTTGAAATGGTCATCGCCCCCGATACCGGACCAGCACACATGGCGAATGCAATGAAAACACCAATCATCGGGCTCTATGCACACCATAATCCGCTGCGAGTGGGACCTTACCGTTATCTAAAATACGTTGTCTCAGTGTATGAAGAAACGATCTTTGCGGAAACAGGTAAAAACAGTCACGAGTTAAGCTGGCGAACTCGCGCTAAAGATGAAACGGCAATGAACCGCATTACCAGCACTCAAGTAATGAGCATGTTCGATCAAGTCTTAGAAGATTTGTATCCTCAATACCAGTAAACTTACTGTCTTGATTTGTTAAGAAGGAAATGACCTTGTCCAAACCAACCTTAGCCGTTGCCTTAATTGTAAAAAATGAAGAGAAGCACTTACAAGCTTGTCTAGACACAGTAAAAGATTGGGTCGATGAGATTGTCCTTCTAGACTCGGGCAGCACTGATCGCACTGAAGAAATCGCCCGACAATACACAGATAAGTTTTACACCAACCTAGATTGGCCAGGATTCGGTAAACAGCGCCAACTGGCGCAGCAATACGTTACGGCAGACTACGTTTTGTGGCTTGATGCGGACGAACAAGTCACTCCAGAGCTAAGAGAAAGTATCTTACAAGCGGTATCAGCCAATAAGCCGAACGTTTTATACAAACTTAATCGACTAAGCTCAGCGTTTGGTAAGTTCATCTACCATTCTGGTTGGTCTCCAGACTGGATTGTGCGCTTATATCGCACCGAATATACTCAATATAATGATTCGCTCGTTCATGAAAAAGTTGATGAGAAAAACTATCAAACTGAAAAACTGGATGGTCGACTGCATCACTACACTTACGAGCACCTTCATCATTACATCAATAAAACCACTGGCTACCTCAAGGCCTGGACGGATGAACGTGAAGGTAAAAAGAAAGCGGGTTTAACGACCGCTATCGTTCACGCTCTTGCGAGCTTTTTGAAGATGTATGTGCTCAAACGAGGTTTCCTTGATGGCAAGCATGGCTTCATTCTAGCTTGGCTAAGCATGCACTCTACTTTTGTAAAATATATCGATCTCTACTTACGTGAACAGGCAAAAAAATCATGAAAACGACTTTAATTATCACCACTTACAACTGGAAAGAAGCATTAAAAGCGGTGTTAGAAAGCGTGAAACGTCAAACCGTTTTGCCTGACGAAGTAATTGTTGCAGATGATGGCTCTCGAGAAGACACCAAAGCAATGGTTGACCAAATGCGTGAAGGTTTTCCAGTTCCACTGATTCATAGTTGGCACGAGGATAATGGCTTTCAGCTTTCAATGAGCCGCAACCGTGCGATCGCCAAAGCATCAGGTGACTACCTCATCATGATTGATGGCGACATGGTGCTGTCCCAAACGTTTATTGAATCACATAAGCAAGTCGCAAAACCAAATTGGTTTGTGCAGGGTGGACGTGTGTTAACGGATGAAAGCTGCAGCAAGGCCATCATGGAAAACGGCTTAGTGCCTTCCATTTTCAGCAAAGGCATTCGTAATCGTAAAAACTGCATCACCAACGCCTTGCTATCGAAATGGTTCTCTTACGAGCGTAATAACGACAAAGCCACTCGCGGCTGCAACATGGCGTTTTGGCGACAAGATGTCATCGAGGTGAATGGCTTCAACCAAGATTTTGTTGGATGGGGACGCGAAGACAGCGAGTTTGTTCATCGCATGTTGAATGCGGGTAAGTCACGTCTTTACCTAAAATTCGCAGGTGTAGGCTACCACTTGTACCACGTAGAAAACTCTCGTGCGTCACTCGGACAAAATGACGAGATTTTAGAAAACACCATTAAAAACAAGCTTAAACGCTGTAAGAATGGTGTTGATCAATTTCTAGAAGCTTAAGATTATAAAAAGGGGCGTTTCGCCCCTTTTTTATTGTTGCTGAGATAAAGCGAAGTACTTATCGGCAACCATCAATGAGATCAAACGCTCTTTACGTTTATCTTTGAACTGCTCAACCCACTGGTGCGCATTTTCAATGATCGCTAATGCTTCTTGCTCATTCGCTAGGTAATAATCCATCTTTTCGGGCAAATCCGAATAGTCATCCTTCACTTCAACATAGTGGACGCCTGCCTCTAACTTACCTTCCATAAACCAAGTCTCATATTTTGGCTTTGACATAATAACCAAGGAGTTAGACGACATAGCCCACTTAAGGTTGGTGGCCACATCATTGCCTTCTATACAGAGCAAAAACTTATACTGCAGTTGCTCTTCAATACTCATAAAGCCCTTTTCCCATGGTTCCCCTTCTACCGGGCGGGTCTGGCCAATATTGCATTGCGGATGGTTGTAAAACGCATGAATCACCTTTTTACGATGCGGCTGAAAACCCACGCCGCGCCACGCTACCATGTCCTTTTTATCTTGATAGCGAACAGGATCATCAATAAATTTAAAATGACGAACTTGATTAAGTTTCAACACCACTGAATTTTGGTTGTTACCAAAAATAGGGCGGCTTTTTATAAAGCTCGGTACATTGGGGATGTGTGTAACATCGCCGTTGATGTAGTTAAACGCAAAACTGGAAGGGAAATAGCGTACAACTTGGCGAAGATCGAAAAAATACGTCCAGCCTTTCGTTTTTTTGAATGTATCGATGGTCGAGTAATTTTGTTCTCGGCTATCGACTGAAAACGGCGTTTCACACTTATTGTAATAGTTCACTCGCTCAAGACAGCGGTGCTGCTCTGCTTCGGTCAGATTCGAAAGTAAACGCTTGGCTTGTGCTCGATATACAAAGCGAGGGATAAGTATCGAGAGAGCGTTTGAGAAATAATAAGGGAACTTACTGTCTTTCATTCAGTTTTTCCCCAATCGCGATGGCTACTGGCTTGGGAACGAATTGTTCGATACTTCCGCCATGAATCGCTACTTCTCTCACGATAGTCGACGATAAAAACGCAAACTCTTCTTCAGGAGTTAAAAATACGCTCTCAATTCCTGGTAATAGCTTTCGGTACATGTTGGTCAGTCCAAACTCGTATTCAAAGTCTACCGTTGTTCGTAAACCACGAATAAGAACCTTAGCTTTCTCATCTCTCGCGAAATCCACTAATAACCCAGAGAACCCCTTTACCGTCACACCAGGTAAATGCGCTACAACGTCCTGCATCAGTGCAACGCGCTCTTCCAATGAAAACATGGTGTTCTTCGATGGGCTTGCGGCTACGCCAATCACAACCTCATCAAACATTTCGTGAGTACGTTCTATTAGATTGAGGTGACCATTAGTCACTGGATCAAAAGTGCCCGGATAAATGACTTTCATATAATTTACTAAGTTATTCGAAACTGATTGAATTATTGAGGCTCGAGCGCAAGATTACAACAACTTAAGCTCGATAATAGCTCGACTTACTTCTGACACTCACTACAAAAGAAGGTATTACGTTGGCCAATCTTTAGCTCTTGAAGTCGTTCGCCGCACTCTGGGCATAGCTCTCCTGCTTTTCCGTAAACCAATAACTCTTGTGCAAAGTAACCCGGCTTTCCATCGGCTTGCGCAAAGTCTTTCAGCGTAGTCCCACCTTGCGTAATGGCAATCTCAAGTGTCATTTTGATATTTTCAACAAGTAACCCCCACTCTTGAGAAGTCAACTTACCTGCGGGCCTTGAAGGGTGAATTCGAGATTTAAACAACGACTCATTCGCGTAGATGTTCCCAACACCAACCACGACTTTGTTGTCCATGATGAACTGCTTGACAGCGACACGCTTATTTTTAGCTTTCTCCGCTACATATTCCGCATTGAACTCTTCAGTTAAAGGCTCAGGCCCCATGTTTGCTAGCACAGCATGTGACTCGCCAGGAGCACACCACAGCCATGCCCCAAAACGACGCGGATCGTTATAACGCAGTATTTTTCCACTGCTTAGTTTGAGATCCACATGATCGTGCTTTGCTGGCGGAAAGTCGGCGTCTAGAACACGTAAAGACCCCGACATGCCCAAGTGAACAATGGCTGTACCCGTGTTTGTCTCGATCAGTAAGTATTTCGCACGACGACTAATCGCACGGATCACCTGCCCTTCCAATTTTTTAAGCTCTGTAGGAATATCCCAGCGCAATTTAGGCGTTCGAAAAGTAAACGACTGGATCGTTTGTCCAACCATGTGGGGGCTAATCCCCATACGGCTCACTTCAACTTCTGGCAACTCAGGCATTAGATTCTCCAATTCACCGGCTAATAGTTCTCGCTGCTAGCATAATCGAAAAGAAAAACGATAAATAGGGAAGCTTATTAGGGGTATAGACGCAAAAAGGCTTTACTCTGGCATAAGGTAGTTTTCATCAACGGAGATAGCTACCCATTTGTCTTGCCAGGTTTTAAATAGCCAAAAATCAGGTAAACGAAAGAAAGTCACCCGCTGCGGCTCTTCGAGATCCTGATACCAGACTTCTACCGTTTCAGGTACCGCTAGGTTAGGTTTTAAATGGTCGTACTGTTCTGAGGTAAGCTCGGTCCCTTCCAATGATTGCCAGCGTGATACAAGCTCACTGATCGGTGCATCAACTTTGATGTTGGATTGCCACCGTCCATCATGCAGCTCGAACTCCCAGCCACTATAGTACAAAGACTCCACCGTATAGTCGGAGCGAAGTACATTTGGGTAAGGGTCTGCTTGGGCTGTTAATAGGTAAGTTTTGATCCACATCGGCGCATTTAAGATCACTATAAACGCGATAATGCCCAGAATAAGAATATTGTTCCATCGGCGGCGACGAGCCGGACTCACACGCATAACCATCTCTACTCTCTTATAGTTATGAGTAAATTACCAAAGAGTATTGAGCTTGACTAGAACAACGGTGTGCAAGTGTGTAGGGAAGTGGTAACTAAGCGGCAGAGAGCGATCAATCAAAAATTCGAGTATAGAGTCGGACCAATAAAATGACGTTAGCAGTGCCTTATAACCCGATGACGTACTGAACACTTTTCTTCAGCATTTTTATTCAGGTAATAAAAAACCCAACTCGAAAGTTGGGTTTTTCAATTCATCAAAGAGACTGAAACCAATTATTTGATTTTTGCTTCTTTGTACATAACGTGCTGGCGAACTACTGGATCAAACTTTTTGATCTCAAATTTGCCTGGCATGTTACGCTTGTTCTTATCAGTTGTGTAGAAGTGGCCTGTACCTGCAGAAGATACTAGACGGATTTTCTCACGAACGCCTTTCTTTGCCATTGCTTATTTCCTCTTAAACGTTTTCGCCACGTGCACGCATGTCTGCAAGAACAGTATCAATACCTTTCTTGTCGATGATGCGCATACCTTTAGCAGATAGACGTAGTTTAACAAAACGTTTTTCGCTCTCTACCCAGAAACGATGAGTTTGTAGGTTCGGCAGAAAACGACGCTTAGTAGCATTTCGTGCGTGTGAACGGTTGTTACCCGTTACTGGACGCTTACCAGTTACTTGGCATACTCGTGACATGAATGTCTTCTCCAAAATCGTTTCAGCTCGATATCAACCTTGGTGGCCGAACCTCTCTATCTCTCGAAAAGAAGTTAGAGGTTAAGAACCGCTATGGAAAATCCATACAAGGCTATCAAAGGTCGCGCATTATACTAACTTGATATGCATTGCTCAAGACCCGAACAGATCCTTTTTACAGGTTTTCGTGATCTTTTTTTAGACAGCAGATTTTTTTAGCAGTCCAAGCTGAATTCAGTTAAAAATTTAGTGGCGTGGATGATAGCAGATTTTTAGCAACTAACAACCTAAAAAACGCACAGTTATATCCAGCCTCTTTCAGCAAAAGAGACACTTTCCCCATCTCCGATGACGAAATGGTCCAAAATACGAATATCCACCAATGCTAATGCGTCGATGAGACGCCTTGTAATCCTTCTGTCAGCTTGGCTCGGCTCAGCAACCCCTGAAGGATGATTGTGCGCCAAAATCAAAGCCGCCGCGTTATGATGCAGAGCACGCTTGACGACTTCTCTCGGATACACCGACGCTGCATCCAACGTTCCTTCAAATAAAATTTCATCTTTTATCACTCGGTGCTGGTTATCGAGAAAAAGAATATAAAAAGCCTCTCTTTGCCGATCCCTCAAAATAGAAGACAGATATAACTTAGTTTGGTCGGGGCTGGTTAAGGCATCACCACGCTTTAGCGTCTCCGCCAAGTAACGTTGTGTCATTTCTAGTACAGCTTGCAATTGAACATACTTGGCTTGCCCTAATCCTTTGTGACGACAAAACTCTTCTTCTGATGCTGAAAATAGTTGTCTGAGCGAACCAAAGTCTTGAATAAGGAAGTCTGCAAGCTCAATCACGTTCATTCCTCGGGTGCCTGTGCGCAAGAAGATGGCCAGTAGCTCAGCATCGGTCAAAGCTTGCGGCCCTCGTTGCAGTAGCTTCTCTCTGGGCATGGACTCATTTGGCAAAGCTTTCAGTATCATCTGATGTCTCTTTATATGGAAAGTGTCCCTATTCCACAAAACAAAAAGCGAAAGTCGAGTATGACTTTCGCTTTCTTCGTGCCATCAGTGCTTTCCATGCAACTTAACAGTTCATCAGAGTTTAAAGTTGCCAACCAAGCCGTGAATTTCCGTTCCAGACTGTGATAGCTGCGTGCTGATTGACTCGGCATGCTGCAACGTCTCATTAATGTTGTTCACGATCTGTTGAATAGCCACTAAGTTTTGGTTGATGTCTTCTGCAACCGCACTTTGTTCTTCTGCGGCAGACGCGGTTTGAATACCCATATCTCGAATTGTTCCGATAGAATGATGAACACCAGAAAGAGATTGCTGAATGAGCGCGGACTCTTCCGCCGTTTTTACACCTCGTTTTTGGCTCACCGACATCGTACTGACCGCTCTTGATACACCATTTTGTAGCTGCTTGAGCATGTCGCCAATTTCATGAGTACTATTTTGTGTACGACTGGCTAACGAGCGCACTTCATCCGCAACGACGGCAAACCCTCGACCTTGCTCACCGGCTCTAGCCGCTTCAATCGCCGCATTTAGGGCCAACAAATTCGTTTGCTCGGCTATCTCGCCAATCACATCCAGCACTTTGGTTATTTTTTCGGTCTGTAAACTCAACTCAGAAATTGCATCTGACGTGCTGTCTATCTCCGTCACGAGTTCGGTAATGCCTTCTATTGCTTGCTCGACCTCATGCTGAGCGGCGGTGACTTGACTGTTGGCATCGTCAATTGCCTGCGCGGTCGCATTAGTATTGCTGGCTACTTCTTTGGCAGTCATGCTCATTTGCGTCACTGCCGTCACGACTTTGTCCGTCTCTAAACAGTGATCCTGCATTTGACCGCTCGCTTGGCTGGTCTGAGTGTTCAGGCTTTGGGAAACGGTCTGTACTGTCGTCGCAGAGCGATGAATGTCCTGCATCAGTGGATGCAGCTTATCCATAAACTCATTAAACGCCGCCGCCACTTCACCGACTTCATCCTGACTTTCGACTTTTAAACGAGCCGTTAAGTCACCGCCGCCTGCGGCAACATCTTTTAATGAAGCCGCGACATGTTGTAATGGCTGAATGCCTTTAGACACCACGATACTGGTGAGAACACTGGTAATGATCAATCCAATAGCGGAAATCAACACGGCAGATAATGTATGCTCTTTTAGCTCTTGAGTCTTTAACTCTCTGTGCATCGCAACTTGCTGGTCGATGTCATCAATATAAACGCCAGTACCTAAAACCCAGTCCCATTTCGATAGATATTCTGCATAGCCCAACTTAGGCGCTTGTGCGTCAATGGTCGGTTTGTGCCACGAGAAATAGAGGAACCCATCCCCTTTTTGAGAAGCGTCAATCAAGCCCGCAATAACTGCGACCCCATTTTCATCTTTTAAGTCGTAAAGGTTTTTACCCTCTAATGCAGGTTTGATGGCGTGCAACGTATTCACACCTTGAGAGTCGTAGGCAAAAAAGTAGCCATCGCTTTCAAAGCGCATGGCTTTCAGAATTTCTTTTGCTGCCTCTTTATTACTTCCATTTACATCCGTGTCGTATAACGGTTTTATCGCCGTCACGCCCATCATCATATAGGCTTGTAACTCTTTCTTTTTCGTTTCGATGAGCTCTTGCCTGTCTCTTGCCAGCTCCGCTTCCAAACTTTTACTGCTGTTGATGTAATACACCACTGAGATCAACGTGGTGATCAACAACAGCGGAATTAGGGTTATCAGCAGCAATTTGTTTCGACTTTTCAACACCATGGTTTCCACTACCTCTTTTTCTTTTCAGACTTGCAAACTCCGCGCAACTTGTCTGTGAGGTAGGCGAGAATTTTCCCTTCCTCGGTCAGATTAATACTCTGGAGTTTGATGTGAATTATCTTCTCGTTATATATGCTCGGGCGGTCAGACTTTGAATTGTGTTAAAATCCGGTCATCAAATTGGAGATCTCACATGCAAACACTAGCAGGAAAGAAAATTCTACTCGGCATCAGTGGCGGTATTGCCGCGTATAAATGTGCGGAGCTAACCCGTCGCCTCATAGAGAGAGGAGCGCAAGTTCAAGTTGTAATGACGAAAGCCGCAAAAGAGTTCATTACCCCTTTAACCATGCAAGCCGTTTCGGGCCGTCCTGTCTCGGACAGTTTACTAGACCCAGCAGCGGAAGCCTCTATGGGTCATATTGAATTGGCCAAATGGGCAGATTTAGTGCTATTAGCGCCAGCGACCGCGGACTTAATCGCACGCATGTCCGCAGGCATGGGGAACGATTTACTTACTACGCTCGTGCTCGCGACGGATTCCCCTGTTGCTGTTTCTCCTGCGATGAATCAACAGATGTATCGCAATATCGCAACCCAAGAGAACATCGCTACGTTAGCGCGTCGTGGTATGCACATCTGGGGCCCTGCGGCAGGAGAGCAAGCCTGTGGTGATGTAGGACCAGGTCGAATGCTGGAACCAATGCAGCTAGTACATCTATGTGAACAGTTCTTTCAACCAAAATTGCTAGAAGGTAAGTCGATACTCATTACCGCCGGACCAACTCGCGAAGCGATTGATCCAGTGCGTTACATTACTAACCATAGCTCTGGGAAAATGGGCTATGCATTGGCGAGCGCCGCAGCGCAGATGGGAGCAAAAGTCACCCTCGTGAGCGGTCCTGTCAGTTTAAATACGCCCGTAGGTGTTGAGCGCATAAATGTTTCCAGCGCACAAGAGATGCAAGAAGCCGTTATGACACATGCAAACCAGCATGATGCCTTTATTAGCTGCGCTGCCGTTGCCGACTACCGCCCACAAACGATCGCGTCTCAAAAGTTGAAAAAGACAGAAGACAACGACGAAATGGTCATTAATATGGTTAAAAATCCTGATATTGTTGCATCTGTGGCAGCAATGACGGAGAAGCGTCCGTTTACCGTCGGTTTTGCGGCTGAAACCAATGATGTAGAGACATACGCTCGAGGCAAGTTAACAAAGAAAAACCTCGATATGATCTGTGCAAACGACGTTTCGGTTGCAGGGCAAGGATTTAATAGCAACGACAACGCAATTACCCTTTACTGGCCTGAAGGTGAACTTGCGCTCGCTTTAGAATCAAAAGAAGCATTGAGCTTTAAAATTCTCGAAAAAATGCATCAATTGATGTAACTAACGTTTGAAAACCCTGCCAATTTTTTACAAAAGCTGGCATAAATTTGGTACAAAAATGACAACTAAGGGTGTTAAATCTCCCATTCCACCCTTAGTGGTCTAGTTTGAGGCGAAATAGCGTCTTATAATCCCCTCCGCTCAACTTTGTATTTTGAAAGGAAGTAACTAATGGCCGGCAGTAAAAAATCCAACCGTCGTGAAGAGATCTTACAAGCATTGGCAGAAATGCTTGAATCAACAGATGGCGCTTCACGCATTACTACGGCAAAACTGGCCAAGCAAGTCGGCGTTTCAGAAGCCGCGCTGTATCGTCATTTCCCAAGTAAAGCGCGCATGTTCGAAGGGTTGATTGAGTTCATTGAAGAAGCCTTGATGACACGCATCAACCGTATTCTAGACGACGAAAAAGATACACTAGAGCGTATTCGTATGGTGATGCACCTTATTTTGGCGTTCTCTGAACGTAACCCAGGTCTGACACGCATTTTGTCGGGTCATGCTCTAATGTTTGAAAATGAACGTCTACGTGAACGCATCAATCAACTCTTTGAGCGTATAGAAACACAATTGCGCCAAATCCTGCGTGAACGTAAGATTCGTGAAGGGAAGTCTTTCCCTGTCGAAGAGCGCATCCTAGCCGCGCAAATTCTGGGACAAGTTGAGGGGAGCCTAAACCGCTTTGTGCGTAGCGACTTTAAATACCAGCCGACTGCAAACTTTGATGAGTACTGGGCGCTTTTGAGTGCACAAATAAAGTAAAAGACTATGAGTAAAGACAAATACACGCAGCCCGAGTTTTCTCTTTCACTTCTTCACCCTCGTAACTGGGGCGTATGGCTTGGTTTTGGTCTGTTGGCCATCCTCGTCAATATTCTTCCTTATCGGCTGCTGCTTTCATTAGGTCGTTCACTCGGTAAATTTGGCATGCGCTACGGTAAAAAGCGTGTCCACGTTGCTCAGCGTAACTTAGAATTGGCCTTTCCAGACAAAACACCTGAAGAGATTCAACATATTGTTGAAGAGAACTTCAAAAATACCGGTATGGCACTGATAGAAACCGGAATCACTTGGTTCTGGCCGACTTGGCGCTTTAAAAACCTGATCGTCGAGAAAGATCTCGGCGCACTGCGTGAAAAAGCCAAAGAAGGTAAAGGCGTCCTACTTTGTTGTGTCCATGCTCTTAATCTAGAGATCACTGCGCGTGCTTTCGCCGTGTTAGGCGTGGCCGGGTACGGCGCGTTTCGTCCGCATAATAATCCTGCTTATAACTTTATCCAGTATTGGGGACGGACACATAACGGCAATAAACTGATTGATCGTAAAGATGTAAAAAAGATGATTCGTGTTTTACGCAGCGGTGAGCGTCTGTTCTATTTACCGGATCACGATTACGGTCGCAAAAAATCAGTATTTGTGCCCTTCTTTGCCGTAGACGATGCGTGTACGACAACAGGCACGAGCATTCTGGCGTATACCTCAAAATGTGCGATCATCCCAGGCTCAGGGTTTCGCAATGACGAAGGAAAATACGACATCATCGCCGATAAGTGCATTGAAGCCGACTATCCACAAAAAGACGAAGTCGCCGCTGCCGCTTATATGAACAAGTATGTGGAAGAAGTCATTCTACGCGCTCCAGAGCAATGGATGTGGCTCCATAAACGCTATAAAACCATGCAAGATGAGCATGTCGAGAAAGGCATTCGCTATAAGTAAGTGGTCACGGCGATAAATCCAAAAACAAAAAAGGGCAGATGAATATCCATCTGCCCTTTTTACTTTTTCAGAAAAAGTAACCAATTAAATGCCGTATTCTGCGCGGTACGCTTTAACTGCTTCTAGATGCTCTTTGTCTGTGCCTTTCTCTTCAAGGAAAGTCACAAGGTCAGTCAGGCTAACGATTGAGATGATTGCACAACCAAAGTCACGCTCCACTTCTTGGATCGCAGACAACTCACCTTTGCCTTTTTCTTGGCGGTCAATCGCAACCAACACACCAGCAAGGTCTGCGCCATTTGCTTGAATTATTTCCATCGATTCACGAATCGCAGTACCTGCTGTGATTACGTCATCCACTAGCATTATTCGACCTTCAAGCGCAGAGCCTACAAGGTTACCGCCTTCGCCGTGATCTTTCGCTTCTTTACGGTTGAAGCAGTAAGGCGTGTCGATATCGTGGTGATCCGCCAGCGCGACTGCTGTTGTCGTCGCGATTGGGATACCTTTGTACGCCGGGCCAAACAGTACATCAAACTCAATGCCAGAGTCAGCGAGCGCGGCTGCGTAAAAACGACCAAGACGCGCTAGGTCACGACCAGTATTGAAAAGACCAGCGTTAAAGAAGTACGGGCTTTTACGGCCAGATTTCAAAGTAAACTCACCAAACTTAAGAACTTCTTTCTCAAGTGCAAACTCAATAAATTCACGCTGGTATGCTTTCATTATTTCCTCTCTATGTCCTTGGTTTCTTGTGTCTCTTCTCGACAATCAATCATTTCTCTATTGTCGAGATAAAAAAATAGCCCCCATAATGGGAGCTATCTAAATCAATTGGCTAACGCCGCCTTCTGCGCTGCGACAATTTCCGTAATGCCGACTTTCGCCGACTCGAGCAATGCCATCAGCTGTTCGTGACTGAACGGTTCACCTTCTGCGGTGCCCTGAATTTCAATCATCTTGCCTTCTTCGGTCATTACTACGTTCATGTCTGTGTCTGCCGCTGAATCTTCAACGTATTCAAGATCACACAATACTTCGTCGCCTAGTAAGCCGACAGAAACTGCCGCTACGTGGCCTTTCATTGGGTTTGCTTTTAGCTTGCCGCTATCTACTAGGTGTTGGAACGCATCGGCCATTGCAACACTTGCGCCGCTAATGGATGCAGTACGCGTACCACCGTCTGCTTGGATAACGTCACAGTCAACGGTGATCATGAACTCACCCATGGCTTTTAGATCGACAACAGCACGTAGGCTTCGCGCGATAAGACGCTGAATTTCCATCGTACGGCCGCCTTGTTTGCCACTTGCCGCTTCACGACGAGTACGAGAATGTGTTGCTCGAGGTAGCATGCCGTATTCAGCTGTAACCCAGCCTTTACCTTGACCTTTTAGCCAACGTGGCACAGATTCTTCGACGGTCGCATTACACAACACTTTGGTGTTACCGAACTCAACTAGCACTGACCCTTCAGCGTAAGCTGTGTAGTTACGAGTAATTTTGATAGGGCGAACTTGATCCGCCTTGCGATCGTTTGGACGCATGGGCATCTACCTTAAATATGAGGAGAAGACGATTTGGTTGGGCGAAGATTATAACGGAATCGATTCCGGATTCATAGGTTACGCATCTGGCACAACATAAACAATCCATACATGCCGCGCACCTATCGACGCAGCGTGATACACTCTTGAAGTAATTTTCAAAAAATGAAGACAGGAAAATTCGATGATTTACAGTATGACAGCGTATGCACGCAAAGAAGTAAAAGGCGATTGGGGTTCTGCGGTATGGGAAATCCGCAGCGTGAACCAGCGTTATTTAGAAACATACTTCCGCATGCCAGAGCAATTTCGCGGGTTAGAGCCCGTTTTACGTGAGCGTTTTCGTAAGCGCTTAGCGCGAGGCAAAGTAGAATGTAATCTACGTTTTGAAGCAAACCCTGCCGCAAAAGGTGAGCTTAGCATCAATGAAGCGCTTGCTAGCCAGGTAATTAAAGCCGCTGAACAAGTCATGCACATGACTGGTGAACTGAGCCGAATCAATCCATTTCAAGTCATGCAATGGCCGGGGGTAATGGAAACGCCAGAGCAAGACATGGATGCGGTAAATAAAGTGCTACTAGAAGCGTTTGATGGCGCAATGGATGAATTTATTGAAGCGCGCGCTCGTGAAGGCGAGAACATGAAGGCGCTGATTGAACAGCGTTTGAACTCCATTTCTGCAGAAGTCGTAAAAGTGCGTGCGCGCATGCCAGAAATTTTAGAATGGCAACGTGAGCGTCTGTTCTCTAAATTTGAAGATGCGAAAGTAGAGCTAGACCCATCTCGCGTTGAGCAAGAGCTTATCCTTCTGGCACAGAAATCAGACGTAGCAGAAGAGCTAGACCGTCTTGATTCTCACGTAAAAGAAACCACAAACATTCTGAAAAAAGGCGGCGCAGTGGGTCGTCGTCTAGATTTCATGATGCAAGAGTTCAACCGTGAATCGAACACGCTAGCGTCGAAATCCATCAGCACCGACATCACCGCATCGGGCGTTGAACTGAAAGTTCTAATTGAACAGATGCGTGAGCAGATCCAAAACATTGAATGATCTAAAAGTCATCGAGTATTGAAACAAAAAAGCCCCGCTAATACGGGGTTTTCTTTTATTCGTCTTTTTCCAAGGTACTGTTATCAACGTAGGGCCAATAATGGTGCCCAATTCTGATCAGCAAAGTAGCCGCAGCCAAAATAAACGCAGCCAGAGATAACCACACAACCAAAACTGCATCCAGCTCTTTCATTCCGAGTGTGATGTAGCGGGCGATGGCCATCATCGCGATGTAGATAGGATAGCGTACCGGAATTTTACCGTTCATCACGAACTGCTGCACCATGGCGAGCACTTCCAGATAGATAAACATCAACAGAATATCCGTGAGTAAGACACGCTTCTCTACAAATACGTGCACAAACTCTTGCATCATGGCGTACAACGTCGCCAAGGTAATAGAGACTAATAACACCGCCTCCAAAATATGGAAGATTTTCAGGAAAGGTCGACTAAAGGATTTCGGTAAATTCGACGGCATGGTCCATTATCCAAACAAAGAAAATAGGCCTTGAGTTTAGCATGCAACGATCTTCAATCAATCAGAATAAACATCAGTGCAAATCGACTCCAAGTCCTGGCATTTGCTTATAAAAACGCTCCGCTTATTTGGCGGAGCGCTTTTGTGTTATAGGACCTGTGGCATCACTTACGCCACTTGCTGCTTTTTTTCAGCTACGCGCTTTTTCTTCCGATATTTAGGGTGAGTGATCGGAATCGCAGATAGGAGTTTTTTGGTGTATTCGTTTTGCGGGTTTGCATAAATTTCTTTAGCACTGCCTGCTTCTACCACTTTACCAAAATACATCACGGCAACTTTGTCAGAAACATGTTTCACCACCGAGAGATCGTGAGAGATAAATATGATCGCCAAGTTCATTTCTTGTTGCAGCTGTAGCAATAGGTTCAAGATTTGCGCCTGTACCGACACATCTAACGCAGATACCGATTCATCACAAATCAGCAATTTAGGCTTCAATGCAATCGCGCGAGCGATACCGATACGCTGCCGTTGTCCGCCTGAAAATTCATGTGGATAACGGTTTACTGCCGTTTCTGGTAATCCCACTTTGATTAAAAGCTCTTTTACCCATTGTTTACGCTCTGTTGGCGTGCCAATTTTATGAATAACAAACGGTTCTTCCAGAATCATACCGATGGTATGACGCTGATTGAGTGACTCCATTGGGTCTTGAAAGACGATTTGCATGTCTTTACGCAGCGAGCGCATCTCTTTAACAGACAATTTAGTGATGTCTTTACCTTCAAAGAAAATCTTACCTTCTGTTGGCTCGTATAACTTTAAGATCGTGCGACCAAGAGTGCTTTTACCACAACCTGACTCACCAACTAGCCCCAGTGTTTCACCTTCAGAAACAGACAGTGAAACCCCGTCTACCGCTTTGATGGTGTAGCCTTTCTTGAACAGCCCTTTACCAGAAACAAAGTGCTGCTTAAGATTTTCAATTCTTAATACTTCTTTTGCCATAACATCCTCTTTTATGACTGGTTCACTTTGCTCAGTTAACTGGCAAACATACTGGCATCAATAGGCTTGATATCGATCATCTGCTTTGGCTCATTATCTAAGCTCGGCATCAACCCCATCAAACGCTCTGTGTATGGGTGCTGCGGGTTATCAAACAACTCAAAAATTTCTGCTTTTTCGACAATACGCCCACCATACATCACGGCAACATCATCACACACTTCTGCCACAACCCCGAGGTCGTGAGTGATGAAGATCATTGCCATGCCTGTTTCTTCCTGAAGCTCGTTCATCAGTTCAAGGATAGACGCCTGAACCGTAACATCCAACGCTGTAGTCGGTTCATCACAAATCAGAATATCCGGCTTACAGGCCAATGCCATCGCGATCATGACACGCTGGCGCATACCACCAGATAGGTTATGGGGATACTCATTCAATCGCTTCTCTGGCATTGGAATTTTTACTTTTGCCAGCATTTCAATCGAGTACGCCTCCCGCTCCTTTTTGTCGAGCTCAGGTCGATGGAGCTCAAGCACTTCACATATTTGACGACCAATGGTATGCACTGGGTTAAGCGCCGTCATTGGGTCTTGGAAGATGATCGAAATGCGATCGCCACGCATGGCGTACATCTCTTCCGCAGGCAAATCAACTAGGTTGGTGCCGCGATAATTCACTTCACCTTTAATGATGTTGCCATATGGCTTAGGTAATAGCCCCATGATCGACATTGAGGTTACGCTCTTACCACTACCTGACTCTCCCACCAGACCGAGTGTACGTCCAGCTCTCACATCAAAGTTCACACCATGCAGAACCTTCACTGGCCCATCATCGGTGGTAAATTCAACTTCGAGATCTTTAACACTTAGGATTACATCGTTTTCCATAACCAATCCTTACAGCTTATAAGTGTCATCTACGACAACAACAGGTTCAAAAGCTTTGCCTGACTTCATCGCTTGTTTCGTTTCTTTTTTGATATCACCATCAATCCAGTAAGTGCCATCGCCTATGATTGAACCACTGAACAGCGCCTCTGTCATGCGATTCATTGGCTTATCTGGAAACTTTAACCAGCGCCAGTGACCATAGCGGACATAAGGAACCATGTAGCCTGGGACGATAACGTGAGCATCAATGATGTCACGCTGAATCTCATGACCTAGCTGGATCTTTTTATCCATATCCATGCCAAAACGATACTCGATGATCTTTTCATCCAGTTCTGGCGTGCTGTAGTTTGTGAAAGAGTTAGTTTGCGGCTTGTTCGCATTGACTGAATGGAAGTACTCCCAATACGTTGGGATCTCAGACGTACCCATATCTAAGAAAGCCAAATCGTGCTTTTTCTCACGTACGTATTTGAACATGGATGAGCCATCAACTAACTTGAGCTCAATATCCAGCCCTGCTAGCTTGGCTTGCTCACGCAAAAAGGCAATACGAGGAGTATGAACAGGTGTTCCGTAGGTCAGCTCGAAGCTTAAGCGCTCACCTTTATCATTGACACGAATACCATCAGAACCAATTTTGTTAAAGCCTGCGGCTTCGAATGCCTCGGCCGCTTTTGCGGGATCAAACTTCGGTGCCTTAGCATCTGGTAGGGTGTATTTACCATGACCATAACCGGTCGGGTTCGGTTTACGGGAGTAATCGCCACGCATGACATTCTCTATCATGCCATCAAAGTCAATCGCGTAAGTAATGCCCTTGCGAATGTTTAAATCATCCAGCAAAGGCATCGCGGTGTTCATCCATACACCACCAGCCCCAACTGGGAATTGGTTGTAACCCCAGAACTTTTGAATGTATCCCTTTTGGTAAGGTTCCGTATTCGATTTATCATGCCATAAGCTTGGTAAAACAAGACCAAATGCGTCCAGCTTCCCTTTCTCAAAGTGCTTCATCGCGATATCACTGTCGCGAATCACTGTGATGCGGATTTTGTCGACATTATAGCGATGTTGATAATACTTATTGCTGTAACCCCACCAGTCTTCACCGACATGCTTGTAGGTAACACTTTTACCTTTTTTAATGTCATCTAGGTAGTATGCACTGGTCGTTGGTTCACTTTTAAAATTGTAGTAGCGGACAAAGTTGTCATGTATACCGTCACCATTTTCATCTTTTGAAGGGTTAGCATAAAAATGTGCGGGACGTGGGCGCAGAGCCCCCATTCGTAACAGCAATTCTTCCGGATTGAACTCTTTCGCCGCCTTAACAGCAAACGTGTGAGTGTCGTACTTGATAACATCCGCAATCGTTTTGTTGTAGTAATCGTTGTACCAAGGTTCCAAGATGTCTTTGGAACGATAAAACTTCAGCATGAACACGAAATCGGCGGCAGTCACAGGTTTGCCGTCCGACCATTTGGCTTCAGGGTTGAGTTTAAAATAGACCGTTTTGTTGTCACCTGCTAACGCCCACTCGTTAGCAAGCTCAGGTATGAACTCTAAAGTATCTGGGTGGCGGACCACCAAGCCTGGTGTTTCATCTAAGATAAAAGAACGTAGCCCTGCATTAGCATCTGGGCCAACACTACGTAACGTCTGCGGGAAACTTGACATAAAGGTGCGATAAGTCCCTCCACGTTTCGCTTCTGGCGAACCATATTGAGGCTCATCCCAGTTTGTTTGCCAGTTTAAGTCAGTCGGAAGCGTTGCTGACATTGCACCAAAACTCAGGGCGCTCAGCGTGGACGCTAAAAATAATTTCTTCATAAAACTTCCCTTTTTTATGTTTTGCTCACAATGCTCGCTTAAACATAGCGTGTGAATTTTTTCGGGTCGAAAGCCGCTCGAATGGCTTCACCAATAAAGGTCACCATTACCAGAACCAGAACAATAGAAGTCACTACTGACGCAACAATCCATGGCGAATCTAAGTTTGACTTACCTTGTTGCAGTAATTCCCCCCAACTTGGTGTTGGTGGCATCAAGCCTAAGCCTAGGTAATCGAGAGCAGTCAATGCTGTGATGTTAGCTGCAATAGTGAAAGGTGCTAGGGTTACAATCATCACCATCGTATTTGGCAAGATGTGATTAAACAAGATACGTCCAGTCGATGCCCCTAAAGCACGTGCCGCCATTACGTATTCTCGTGCCGCTTCTTTATAGGTCATGGTCCGCATGTACCATGTCATCCCCATCCAAGTGAAAAGCACGTTAATAGCGACAAAGAGAGCAAACGTCGGTTGAACGATTGAAACAAGAATCATTATGACGTACAAAAACGGGACCATTGACCAGATTTCGATAAGTCGCTGTACAAACAAGTCAAATTTACCGCCCCAAAAACCCATAGCACAACCGACTGCAGTACCGATCGCGTAGGAAATGGCCATCGTAAGCAACGCAAATCCCATCGCCGTTCTGAATCCGTAGACGAGTCGCGCCAAAATATCGCGACCTATCACATCTGTACCTAAATAATGCTTATTTTCGGCACTAGGTGCTGTTGGCGGGAAATCACCACTAAAATCTTGTTCGTATGGGTTCCACGGCACAAGCGGCAAAATAACAAAGTTGTCGCCCCCTTCAGCCTCAAACGCTTTTTGCAGTACACGATAATCGGCTTCACTGGATGACTCTTGGCCGAATTCGCTACCTAAACGTACGTCACTGACAACAGGAAAATAGTAGCTACCATCGTACTTGACGACTAGCGCTTTACTGTTGATCAAAAGTTCGGCGAATAGAGAAAGGATCAACATGATAGAAAGAGCAACAAACGACCAATAGCCTCGTTTGATCTCTTTAAAGTGACGAATTTTCTTTTGAGTTAATGGACTAACTTTAATCATGTTACGCTCCAAACTTCACACGTGGGTCGACTAAAGCAACACAAATATCTGAAATGATGTTACCAATGAGCAGTAACAACGCATTAATGGCGACAATACCCATAACAACAGGGTAATCACGCTCCATGATTGATTCGTAACCCAATAAGCCAATGCCATCAATATTGAAGATAACTTCAATCAGGAAGGCACCGGTCATGAAGAACAACAAAGAGTTACCAAAGTGACTCGCGATCGGAATTAAGCTGTTACGCAACGCGTGCTTACGAACTGCTTTTTTGAAAGGTAATCCTTTCGCAATTGCGGTGCGGATGTAATCTGAGGAAAGGTTTTCCATCAGGTTATTTTTCATTGTCATCGTCAGCGTGGCAAAATCACCAATGAGGTAACAGATCAAAGGCAACACCGCATGCCACATAATGTCTTTAGCGCGTTCAAAGAAGGTTTCGTAATCGTCGAAGTCATCGCCGACAAAGCCTCCCATCGGAAACCATTCCAAGTGATAACTAAATAACGTGATCAGCAATACACCCACCACATAACCTGGTAGCGCGTAGCCTACGAAAATGAGTACTGAAGAAGCGGAATCAAACACAGAACCGTGCTTGAGTGCCTTATAGTAACCAAGAGGAATCGAGATAAAATAACTAATAAAGAAGGTCATGCCGCCATAAAACAACGACACTGGCAAACGCTCTGCGATCATGTCCGAGACAGGCTCGTAGTAACGCGTCGACTCGCCAAGATCTAGCATTACCAAACGACTTAACCACTCGACGTACGCTTCAGTTACAGGTTTATCCAGGCCATAAAACGCATTCAGCTCCGCGATTTGATCGTCAGAAAGGGCCGTATTACCACCCGCAGACGTCATTGATGCGGCGCCGTCCCCCTGGGACTGCATTTGTGACAACATGCGTTCAACAGGTCCGCCAGGCACGAAACGAGTGATAGCAAAGATGAGAATAGTTATCCCGAGAAACGTTGGGATAACCAACGCCAAACGGCGTAAAAAGTACGACAGCATATACAACTTGCTCCTTGTCTACTGTCCAGTTCAAACGGAGTGAAAGAGGATATTTTCCGCCCAAAATGGTGCATATTTATCTCGTAGTAACTAAAACTGTTGAAGCACACTCCCTGCGCCTCAAGAGCTAGACTTTTCTACTACTGCAATAATTTCAGCGTCATATTTATCTTGAATCCACATCAGCTTCAAGTGTTTGAAACCAAAACATGACAAACTTCCTTCGATGTCGAAAAACAGAAATGTTTTTGTAAAAAATTATAAAAAACCACAAAAATAATTCATACAGAATATCAATCTAGGCTGTTTAGAGCCAAAACCCTACATAAAAATGCACCCTAAACACATAAATAGACACATAATCCAAGGTTATATTTGACCTAAAAATACGAGTGAGCCCTTTAACCGCAATGGGTATCATATTTTGATACCACCTAATAAGTTCGAGCTAACAAAGTATGGATTCGATATAAAACTCATCTCAGAACAATTCACTGGAAAAATATCTTTTTCCAGATTCAATTACCCACTAAAAAACCATAGGCAAGATAAGTCATTAAAGTTTATAAGAAACACAAAATACGGTGTTTTATTGAAATTTAATCTCGATTCATAAACCTTACTCGGTTTTTTATTCCGCCTTTTAAATAAAGTCTAGTTATTTACATCTTTTTTACATTTAAGCATCCCCGTTTACCACTGGTTTGACTTCCTTTTTTCATCTCGGTTATACATTGGCCGAACGTTAACGAAATATTAACGTCACATTTGGCCGCTATGCGGCCAGACATAGGAAATAATAATAATCGGAGCAACAAGGATGTATAAAAACACAACCGCTTTATCTGTTGCGATAAGCCTTGCTTTGGGGACAGCAGCAGTTGCAGCCCCAGCAACAGCACTGGCAGAAGAGCAGCAAGTTGAAAAACTTCAAAAGATGAAAGTTACTGGTTCGCGTATCTCCACGACGGATATGGAAGGTCCTTCACCAGTTACTGTTATTAATAGTAAAGACATTGAGTCTAAAGGCTTTAACAGCGCGCAAGACGTATTGAACAGTTTGACCCAAAACACAGGTGGTGTAATGGCTCAAACAGACTCTTTCTCGTTTACACCAGCAGCGCAGTCAGTCAACTTACGTGGCCTTGGCGCGTCGCGCACATTGATTCTTATTGATGGCCGTCGTCTTCCTCAATACCCGCTAGCACAAAATGGTACATCTAACTTCCAAGATATCGGCCAAATCCCTGTCGCCGCTATTGAGCGTGTTGAAGTAATGACCGACTCAGGTTCTGCTATCTACGGCTCCGACGCAATCGGTGGTGTCGTAAACTTCATTTTAAAGAAAGACTTTGATGGCGTTTCTGTAAAAGTACGCGCGGGTGACGCGACGGATGGTGGTTACCAAAATGGTCGTTTAGACGTTGTAGCTGGCAAAAACTTTGACGACAAACGTATTCTCTTCGTTGGCCAATTTGCGGGCAACGAAATGCTAAAGCAATCTGACCGAGATGATTGGGCTGGCGATGACGGTTCTAGCCGTTCTCAGCTAAGTGGCTACTCTAGCTACGGTGCAAACTTTGAAGGCGCCAACGGAACACTTCTAACACCAGCTGATGCTGGTTCTTCATGTAAAGAAGTCGTTGGTGATGCCGCGATTGAACGAGCGGATGGAAAGTGTGGTGTTAACCGTTCTGCGTACCGAACATTAAAACCAGAAAATAAACAAGTAGACCTACTTTTACGTGGTGAAATGGACATTAACGACAATGTCACTGCCATGGCAGAAGCCCGTTTTGGCTACAAGTCTACAGAATCTGAATTCGAACCTAACCCTTACAGCGTTGAAGTTGATGCCACTCACTTCCGCGGCGAAGGCGAATACACTCGCCGTATGGTCGAATTTGGACCACGCGAAAGTAACACTGAAGCCGATTCTTTTGGCTTAACCTTAGGCTTGAACGGCCTGCTTGCTGATACGTATGATTGGGACCTATCCGCTGGTTACTCTGAGCAAAGCGTTGAAACAAGCAACCCAGCAATCTTCCTAACTCTCGACCAAGCTGTACAAAATGGTGATGTCGATCTTCTAGGGCCTATCTCTCAAGACGTTGTAGACAAATACAGCGGCACTTCAAGCAAAGAAGCTTACTCAAAGCTTTACTCTGTTAACGGCTCACTGGCTGGTGATTTGGTTGAACTTCCTGCAGGTATGTCTGGCTTTGCTGTTTATGGTGAATGGAACCGTACTGACTACAATGAGACGATTGATGCTACAACAGCAGCTGGTGGTTTCTCTGGTCTAGGTGGAACATCAGGCGGCGGTGACCGCGATCAGATTGGTCTTGGTGTTGAAGCTCTTATTCCTATCATTGAAGATTTAGAAATGACTGTCGCTGGTCGTTACGACCACTACTTCGACGACTCGGCAACTGGCGGCGCATTCACTCCTAAAGTAGCCCTAGCATACCGTCCTACTGACACCCTATTGCTACGTGGTAGCTACGGTCTAGGCTTCCGAGCTCCAGACTTGAAGCGACTATTTGGTGATCAAACTCGAGGCTTTGGTTCTGGTTTTGACCCTGTGCTTTGTGCCAACGCTGGTGGTAGCGGCCCACAAGATAAAGATAAGTACCCAGAGTGTGATACTCAGTACTTCGATACGCTTAATGGCCCTAACTCTGAGCTGAAAGAAGAAACAAGTACAAACATTAACTTGGGCCTAGCGTGGGAGCCTGTAGATGATCTTGGTGTAACTGTTGACTGGTACCACATCAAGATGGAAGACGTCGTAACAGCACCAACTTACCAAGACGTAATTAACGATCCAGGTAAATACCCAGGTACTGAAGTCGTTCGTAACCCAGATGGCACCATCAAGTCGGTATCCTATGGTCCAGTGAACCAGTCGTATGAAGAGCGTTCTGGTATTGACCTAGCGATCAAATACGCATACGACACCAATGAGTTCGGTTCATTTAACACGCGTGTTGCTGTAACGAAGATCTTGATTGCTGAATATCAAGAAAACGACAGCGAGCCTGTAACGGATGAAAGAGATTTCATGCCTGAATACACCGCAACGTTAAATCTTGGCTGGGCATATGAAGATGTCGCTATCAACCTATTTGGTAAATACCGCGACCGTATGTGTTCAAGCTACGCAAACCGTTACTACTTTGATGACTGTGATTCTGCTAAAAAAGCGGGTTACAAAGCAGAAATCGCTAGTATGACAACGTGGAACCTAACGGCTTCTTACCAATTCAACGAGAGTGGTCGTGTAACTCTTGGTGCTATCAACATGTTTGACAAAGTACCGCCTGCAGATCCTCTAAGCGATACCTCTCCATTCTATGCAACTGGGTATGACGATCCAATCGGACGTCAGCTATACGTCGAGGCATCATACGACTTCTAAAAAATATTTGGCGCGGGTTTTCCGCGCCCTTTTCGACTGACTAAAACACTGACAAGGATGCAACCATGAAATTCAAGGAATTTGGTCTCAGTGCCATAGCTGCAGCATTGCTTACTATCAGTAGTAGCTCTATAGCGGCCAACTCTGGTGCTGTCGTTTCCACACAAGCAAAAGCAAATCAATCTTCAGAAGCTTCGCAACAAAAAATCGACAATTATGCCGAAAGTACTGAAGGCATGTTGGCAGAATACAAAGGCTTACTACGTCAAATCGACAGCATGAAAGTCTACAACGAGCAAATTAACCGTATGGTTCAATCACAGCAAGGTGAATTGGACTCATTAAATAACCAAATTGCTCAGATCGATCAAACGGCAACAGAAGTAGTGCCACTGACACTTAAAATGATCGATGCACTCGATGAGTTTGTGACTCTCGATCTACCTTTCCAGAAAAAAGAACGTAATAAACGTGTCCAAGAACTGCGTCGTCTCATGGATCGCGCCGACGTAACGACTTCTGAGAAATTCCGTAAAGTGATGGAAGCCTACCAAATTGAAGAAGGTTTCTCTCGCTCAATTGAATCTTACAAAGCTAGCCTAGATAGAAATGGGGAAACCGTGACTTACGACTTCCTACGTATTGGTCGCACGGCGCTTTTATTCCAATCTCCAGACGGTGGTGAGACAGGTATGTGGAACCAACAAACACGTCAATGGGAAACATTACCGGAAAGCTACCGCATAGCGGTACAGCAAGGCCTTCGTATCGCGAAGAAGCAAGCGCCACCAGCGCTAATCAAATTGCCTGTATATGCTGGGGAGGAATAAGAGATGAAAGGATTCAAAACTCTAGCCGCTGGTCTACTAGCGAGCTTATTTATGGCTTCAGGCGTACAAGCAGAAACGCCTAAAAACCTATCTGAACTACTCAAAAACGTAAAATCAGAAAGCATCGTTGAGTCAAAAGAGAACAAAGCCCGTGAAGCTGAGTTCAAGAACAACCGAGATAAGCAAGCAGCATTATTGCAACAGGCTCGTGAAGAGCTAGCTTCACAGCAAGCACTGGGCGATCAACTTAAAGCGACATTTGATGAAAACGATAAGCAGCTGACTGAACTAACAGAAACCTTACGTGTTCGCTCTGGTACTTTGGGCGAAATGTTTGGTGTGGTCCGCCAATATGCGGGCGAGTTTAAAGGCTTATTTGCAGCCTCTCAAAACGCAGTTCAGTTCCCAGAGCGTGACGCTCTACTAACGAAACTGGCTGAAAGTAAAGAACTGCCATCAACACAAGAGCTAGAAGCATTCTGGCATACCATTCTTCAACAAGTGGTTGCCTCAGGCGAGACAGCAACAACCCAAGCAACGGTTGTTTATGGCGAAGGTAAAGAAGCGGTTCGCGATGTTACTCTTGTCGGTGAATTTAACGCGATTGCCGATGGTAAGTACGTTACTTATGTACCTCAAACAGGTAAGTTCGAAGAACTCTCTCGACAGCCTCGCACCAATATTACACGTCATGTTGCGGGCTTTGAGTCAGCGTCAAACAGCTATGAGCCACTGTTTATTGACCCATCCCGTGGTGTAATTCTGTCTCTACTTGTACAAAGCCCTACCGTTCAAGAACGTATTGATCAAGGTGGCATTGTAGGTTACGTCATCCTTGGTATGGGTGCAGTTGGCGCTATCATTGCTCTAGTTTGCTTCCTACGCCTTCAAGTGATTGGCGGTAAAATGCGTAAGCAAGCGAAATCAGAAACCGTGATTCCTGGTAACCCATTGGGTGAAGTTATCCAGGCTTACCAAGAGCACAAAGGTGACAACCTTGAAGATCTGGAAGCGAAGCTTGACGAAATCATTCTACGTAACGCACCGAGCATTGAACGCTTTATCAGCTCAATCAAGCTATTTGCTTCTGTAGCACCTCTACTTGGTCTACTGGGTACGGTAATGGGTATGATCGGTACGTTCCAAGCAATCACACTATTTGGTACCGGCGATCCTAAGCTAATGGCTGGCGGTATCTCTGAAGCACTTGTTACAACCATGCTTGGTCTGGTTGTCGCAATTCCTCTACTGTTCCTGTACACCATCGTACACAGTAAAGGTCGTCGTTTGGTTCAAACTCTTGAAGAACAGAGTGCAGGCTTCATCGCTCGCTATCAGGAAAAACTACATAAAGCCGAAAGCTAAGGAGGCGCTATGTGGTGGTTAGTTGGAGAACTTGAATCAATTAGGCGCTTCTTGGGAATGGGTGGCGATGTACTCGTCGCCATCTTCATCCTCAGCTTTATGCTGTGGGCAGTATTGTTAGAACGTTGGTTCTATTTTGCTGCCGTCGCTCCAAAAGCCATGAAAAAAGCCGTTGGCTCATGGCAGGGGCGCTCAGAGCACCAGAGCTGGAACGCTAAGATGATCCGACAAGAAATTGTTTCTCGTCAGGACATTGAGAATAAAAAGGGCCTGCCAATCGTGAAAGTATTGATTGCGCTTTGTCCCTTACTGGGTTTGCTCGGCACCGTTGTTGGCATGATCCAAGTATTCGACATCTTAGCGGTAACAGGAACAGGAAGCCCTCGAGCAATGGCCTCGGGGATCTCAAAGGCAACAATCCCAACGTTAGCCGGGATGGTGGCTTCTCTATCAGGACTGTTCTTTAGTTCACGTCTTGATCATTTAGCCAAAGTCACAACGCAAAAGCTGGAAGATAAGCTAAAGCATATTGCCTGAGTAAATGGAATTAGAGGTATAGGTCATGAAAAGACGCTATAGCAGTGATAGCAGTGATGAAACCGCTATCGATATGACACCGATGCTCGACATCGTATTCATCATGTTGATCTTCTTTATCGTAACAACATCGTTCGTCAAAGAAGCTGGTCTAGAAGTAAACCGCCCTACGGCAAGCTCTGCGCAAACCGTGAAAAAAGGTAACATCATGGTCGCAGTTGGTGCGGCGGGTGATGTTTGGGTTGATAAACGCCGCATCGAAGTCGACGCGGTTCGCGCGAATATTGAACGTCTTCGTGCAGAAAGCCCTGATGGCGCAGTTGTTATCCAAGCCGACACTGAAGCAAATGCTGGCGTAGTCGTGAAGGTTATGGACCAGATCAAAATGGCAGGTGTAGAAAGCATCTCCATTGCCGCAACCAATAAGGATTAAGCTTATGCGGTATCTGGCCTCAATTGCACTGGCGCTCATTGTCTCCCTCGGGTTGTTCTGGGGGATGGACAAGCTAGTAAACAAAGAGCGCCACGAGTTAGTGTCGAATGATGACCTGCGTATGGTCGAGTTTATTCGCATTAAACCAGACGAAAAAATACAGGAGAAAAAACGCGAACTTCCAAAGCCACCACCGCCTAAGCGTCCGCCGCCGCCGCCAGAAATGAAAGTGACAGCGACAGTAAAACCGGTGATGGAGCAGACCCCAATGGATATGCCAAAGCTTGACCTACCCGTAAATGTTACAGGTGGTTCGGTGCTTGGACATTATAGCCAGGGTGGAGGTGCGCAACTCGCGGGTAGCGGAGGTCCAACACCTCTAGCGACATTCCAACCTCAAATGCCTAGGAAGGCTGCGAAAGCAGGAATAGAAAAAGGGGTCGTCTTATTAGAGTTTACTGTAAACGCACGTGGTGCCGTAGAGGACATCAAAGTTCTTAAAGAGCAACCACGACGCTTAGGCCTCGGTCGAGCGGCAAGAAAAACAGTCTCTAAATGGACATTTAAACCAAAATTGGTTGACGGGAAACCTGTTAGCTCGCGCCTATCGCAAGAAATAGAGTTCTCAACCAATTAAGGAGTCACGATGAAAAGTTTATGGAAAAGCAAAGTGGCTTCTTTAATTCTCTTCGCAGGAGTGGCAATGACCGCTCCTACGATGGCAAAAGAAGCTCCTCAGTTATCAGATCGGACATTTCGAACCGTTAACAAAGTGCAAGAGTTGATCGCAACTGAAAAATATTCAGCAGCGAAAGAAAAACTAGCAAGCGCTTTAGAAAGCACAAGTTCGAAAAAATACGACCGAGCAGTTTTACTTCAGCAGACTGGCTTTTTGTATTCGCTACAAGACAATTATGTGCAAGCAGCAAAATACTTTGCCGAAGCATTGCAGCTCGACGCACTTCCCGTTCCTGTTGCTCAACAAGTTCGCTACAGCTTGGCTCAGCTTTACCTAGCTGAAGAAAAGTATACGTTGTCTGTAAAAACGATGAAGGAATGGTTCAAGGTTGCAGAAACAACCAAAGAGAAGCCTCAAGCTCATGCTTATATCACGTTAGCGAGCGCTTATGTTCAGTTGGAAGATTACAAAAATGCAATCCCGCCAACCAAAAAAGCCATCGCGATGAGCAAGAGCCCAAGTGAGTCTTGGTACTTAATTCTCGTTGCATCTCACTACGAGTTAGGCCAGCTGAAAAGCGTTGCCAGTGTACTCAAAACTCTGACTTCAAAGTACCCTCAGAAAAAGCGTTACTGGATGCAACTTTCTGGTGTCTACATGGAGCTAGGTCAAGAGCGCAACTCTCTAGCCACCCTAGAAATGGTTTACAAAATGGGGAAACTAGAAGGAGAGAAGGAATATTTACGCTTTGTAAACTTCTTGGCTTATCAAGGTATTCCATATAAAGCAGCCAAAACTCTTGAAAAGGAAATGGCAGCTGGAAACATTGAAAAGACGAAGGAAAACTATGACCGCCTAGCCAGTTTCTGGCAGCAAGCTAAAGAGCTAGATAAATCAATTCTCGCTTATAAAAAGTCATATAACCTCGCTCCTTCTGCTAAAACGCAAATTCAGATTGCTCGCTTAATGATACAAGACAAGCAGTATTCTGAAGCAACTCGTTTTGTAGAAAGCGCGGCATCCAGTGCCTCTAAAGAGCAAAAGGCAGAACTTGAATACATTCGCGGGATGGCCTATTTCGAGCTTAAGCAGCCACAAAAGGCCTTGCAGGCGATGAAAGGCGCTGCTCAATCGCCAAAATTCAGGTCAACCGTTAGCCCTTGGATAAATTTCCTAGAGTCTCAAGGATAATTCGAAGATTAAGTGTGAGTCAGTCGCACGCCTGGGGAAGTGAAAGCTTCCCCTTTTTTCAGTCTTATCATTATTAACCCCTATTTTTAACCAGAGTCACTCACGCAAGCCAAATCGGGAATCTAAACCTAAAATCAGCACACTAAACGGTTGTAGAAATGGTTTTAATAACAGAGTGCGCGGATGGTAAGTCCTGTATCACGCTCCTTCTTCGCTGTTTAGGAACACTCTGGCGTAAGTAACTATTTCATCAGAGACGATCACAGACAGAAAGATCAACTGGTAACAAAATAGAGATCATGATACTCTTCGCCTCCATTTTTCTGGCGGGATTATCACCAATATCCACCCCTTTGGTGGTTGATTTCTCAATGCCAGTGCTATCGTTATAAGAATGTCGAACTTTCCTTCGGCACTCAATCAATCCAATCAAAAGTGGAACAGTACAATGGGCAAAGGTACTCTCTATATCGTATCTGCACCTAGCGGCGCAGGTAAATCTAGCTTGATCTCAGCGATGTTGGAACGCAACCCAACCTACGCAATGAAAGTGTCTGTGTCTCACACCACGCGCAACATGCGACCTGGTGAAGAAAATGGTGTCCACTACCATTTTGTAGCGAAAGATGAGTTTGAAGCCCTGATCGCTAAAGGTGACTTCCTAGAATACGCAGAAGTGTTTGGTAATTATTACGGCACATCTCGTGTATGGATTGAAGAAACACTAAATAAAGGTATCGACGTTTTTCTAGATATAGACTGGCAAGGCGCACGCCAAATCCGTGAACAAATGCCAGAAGCCAAAAGCATCTTCATCCTACCACCATCAAACGGTGAGTTAGAGCGTCGCTTGAACACTCGTGGTCAAGATAGCGATGAAGTGATCGCAAAGCGTATGGCTGAAGCCAAGTCGGAAATCTCTCATTACAACGAGTACGACTACGTGATCGTAAACGACGATTTTGATACCGCTTTGATGGATTTTAAAGCAATCTTGCGTGCTGAAAGATTGAAGGAAGAAAAGCAAGCTGCTAAATATAAAGGTATGCTTGACGCGTTGTTAGCAGAGTAACTTCAAAAAAGTCACGCTGTAAAACATAAAGAATTTCCCGTTTTTTGCCCAGTGCGAAAAACACAATAAACTACCTGAGAAAGTCCACAAACGGTGGCTTGTCTAATTGCTAGTAAATAAAGTAGTTAGGTTGTATACTTTCTCGTCATTCTAAAATTTTAGTTAACTATTTGGAGTCCTCATGGCACGCGTAACTGTTCAAGACGCTGTTGAAAAAGTTGGCAACCGTTTCGACCTAGTACTGATTGCGGCTCGCCGCGCTCGTCAAATGCAAACTGGCGGTAAAGATGCACTAGTGCCAGAAGAGAACGATAAGCCAACGGTTATCGCTCTACGCGAAATCGAAGAAGGTTTAATTACTAAAGAAGTTCTAGACGCTCGTGAACGTCAAGAACAGCAAGAGCAAGAAGCGGCAGAGCTAGCGGCAGTAAGCAGCATCGCTCACAACCGTTAATTCTGACTTTAGAATTCAACAACCTCCCGGGCCTATAATTTGTATCTATTCGATAGCCTCAAAGACGTTGCCCAAGAATACCTAACAGAGCCTCAGATTGAGGCTCTGCGTCAATCTTATGTGGTAGCGAGAGATGCCCATGAAGGGCAAACCCGCTCTAGCGGTGAACCATACATCATCCACCCTGTCGCTGTGGCTCGTATCTTGGCCGAAATGCGCCTTGATATCGAAACCCTCCAAGCTGCTTTGCTGCATGACGTCATTGAAGACTGTGATGTAACCAAAGAAGATCTCGAAGAGAAATTCGGCAACACTGTCGCAGAATTGGTTGATGGTGTATCTAAACTGGACAAACTCAAATTCCGCGATAGGAAAGAGGCTCAGGCTGAGAACTTTCGTAAGATGGTTCTGGCCATGGTGCAAGATATCCGCGTCATTCTGATCAAACTGGCTGATCGCACGCACAACATGCGTACGCTTGGCGCTCTTCGACCAGATAAAAAGCGTCGTATTGCTCGTGAAACGTTAGAAATTTACGCGCCCCTCGCTCATCGTCTTGGTATTCACAATATCAAAACCGAACTCGAAGAGTTGGGCTTTGAGGCGCTATATCCCAACCGCTACCGCGTACTGAAAGAAGTGGTTAAAGCCGCACGTGGTAATCGTAAAGAGATGATCCAACGCATTCACAGCGAAATAGAAGGCCGTCTGCAAGATTTCGGCTTGAATGCTCGTGTGGTTGGTCGTGAGAAAAACCTGTTCTCTATCTATAACAAGATGAAAACCAAAGAACAGCGCTTTCACACCATCATGGATATTTATGCGTTCCGAGTCGTTGTTGATACCGCTGATACTTGTTATCGCGTTTTAGGCCAAGTACACAGCTTGTATAAGCCACGTCCTGGTCGCATGAAAGATTACATCGCGGTACCAAAGGCGAACGGCTACCAATCGCTACACACTTCCATGGTTGGTCCACACGGTGTACCTGTTGAAGTTCAGATCCGTACTGAAGATATGGATCAAATGGCGGACAAAGGTGTCGCGGCACACTGGTCTTACAAAGACAAAGGCGACAAGTCTGGTACCACTGCGCAAGTGAAAGCTCAGCGTTGGATGCAAAGCCTGTTAGAGCTACAACAAAGCGCGGGTAACTCATTCGAATTCATTGAAAACGTAAAATCCGATCTTTTCCCAGATGAGATTTACGTCTTCACACCAAAAGGTCGTATCGTTGAATTGCCTTTAGGCGCAACGGCTGTCGACTTTGCCTATGCCGTACATACCGATGTAGGCAACTCTTGTGTTGGTGCTCGTGTTGACCGTAACCCTTACCCATTGAGTAAGGCATTGAAAAACGGTCAGACGGTGGAAATTATCAGTGCCCCTGGTGCGCGTCCGAATGCGGCATGGCTAAACTATGTCGTGACTTCTCGTGCCCGCACTAAGATTCGACAAGTACTGAAAACGATGCGTCGTGAAGAGTCGATTACTTTAGGTCGTCGCCTACTTAATCACGCACTTGGCCGTCACTCGATTGATTCAATTTATCCAGAAAATATCCAAGAAGTCTTGAATGATCTTCGCCTAGAAAGCATCGATGATTTATTGGCTGCTATTGGATTGGGTGAGTTGATGAGCATTGTGATCGCACGTCGTCTCCTTGGTGACACCGAAGAGCTCACAACAACAAGTTCAATCCCAACGGACTCGAAGAAGAAGCTTCCGATTCGTGGCGCAGAAGGCTTATTGCTGACGTTTGCAAATTGTTGTCATCCTATCCCAGATGATCACATTATTGCTCACGTATCGCCTGGTCGTGGTTTGGTTGTTCACCGAGAAACATGTCCGAACGTTCGTGGTTATCAGAAAGAGCCAGACCGTTATATGGCTGTCGCTTGGTCTGAAGACTACGATAAAGAGTTCATTGCTGAACTTAAAGTCGACATGCTTAACAACCAAGGTGCTCTTGCAGAACTGACCAACGTGATCTCGAAAACAGGCTCAAACATTCATGGCCTTTCAACGGAAGAACGTGATGGTCGTCTATACACTGTGACTGTGCTGTTGACGACGAAAGATCGTGTCCACCTTGCTGGTATCATGCGTAAGATTAAGGCAATGCCTCAAGCAACCCGAGTCAGACGCAGAAAGAACTAACCTCTATCGCCACCTACTCTGTTAGGTGGCGATTTTTTATACCTCAATAAATATGAACCTAGAACGTTACAACCGTATTCACCAAGTCCTAAAAACTCGCCAAACTGATCTGACACTTTGTCTCGAAGAAGTACATAAGCCAAACAACGTCTCTGCCGTGATCCGCACCGCTGACGCGACAGGCTTACACAAAGTTCACGCAATTTGGCCTGACAAAATGCGTACGCTGAGCCATACCTCAGCTGGCGCGCGTAACTGGGTTGAAGTGGATACTCACGATTCGATTGAAACTGCGATTACCGAACTCAAAGCGCAAGGTATGCAGGTTTTGGTGACCAATCTTTCGGACACCGCCGTCGATTTTCGCGAAATCGACTACACCAAACCAACGGCAATCATTTTAGGCAGCGAAAAGGTTGGCGCTTCGGAGCAAGCCAAACAGCTTGCCGATCAAGACATTATTATCCCAATGGTGGGCATGGTGCAGTCACTAAACGTATCGGTTGCCAGTGCCGTAATTTTGTATGAAGCGCAACGTCAACGTGAAGCCGCAGGCATGTACGACCGAGAAGAAAGCGCTCTGCCTAAAGAGACAATCAACCGTATTCTCTTTGAACGTGGTCACCCAGTGCTGGCAAAAGTCGCGAAACGAAAAGGGCTCGTTTACCCACCACTCGATGAAGAAGGTCAAATCATCGCCGATGACGCGTGGTGGCAAGAGATGCAAAGCAAGTAACAGACTTTCGTCATCCTGAACAGCGGCGAAGGAGCGTGGTTCAGGATCTAATTCTCAAATATACAGATGCTGATAGTATTAACTTCAGCGACATACTTGTTGGAAATAGGCTCCTGATGTCGCTAAAGCTCCTCGGAATGATAGGTTATCAGTCAAATCATGACACTAACTAAAGCATGACTATTTTTTCCTGTACAAAAACACAGCTCCATGGTTAACATACTGCTATGTTAACCATTTTCTTGAGCCCTCTATGTCCGCCCAAATGTTATCTGCCGTCCCATTAACCTCCCTTTCTGGAGTTGGCGCGAAAGTCGCAGAAAAACTCGTCAAAGTTGGCTTACATAGCGTTCAAGATTTGCTGTTTCACCTTCCGTTACGCTACGAAGATCGTACTCGTATTTACCCTATTGCCAAACTGCATGCTGGCCTTTGGGCGGCAGTGCAAGGTAAGGTCATGGCAGTCGACACCATCTTCGGTAAGCGCAAAATGCTAACGGTAAAAATCAGCGACGGTAATGGCACTATCACGCTGCGCTTTTTCAACTTTACCGCAGCCATGAAGAACAATTTCACGCAAGGTAAGTTAGTACATGCTTACGGTGAAATTAAGCGCGGTGGCATGGGTTTGGAAATTGTTCATCCTGACTACAAGTTTTACGTCAGCGAGCAAAAGCCCGATGTAGAACAGAGCTTAACCCCTGTTTATCCCACCACCGATGGTTTACGCCAAATCACATTACGCAACCTTACCGAACAAGCTTTAGCCCTGCTTGATAAAACCGCAGTGCAGGAATTACTTCCAGCGGGGTTGTATGACCATCAAATCACGATGTCGCAAGCGCTGCACACCATTCATCGCCCACCACCAACCATTAATTTAGATGAGTTTGACGAAGGCAAACATCCTGCCCAAATCCGCTTGATCATGGAAGAATTGCTCGCACAAAACTTATCGATGCTGGCGGTGCGTAGCAAAGGTCAGAAGGATTCAGCGCTACCTCTCGGTCCTTGTCATAAACTAAAAACGCAGCTTTTAGCCCAACTGCCTTTCTCTCCTACAAACGCTCAAACCCGAGTAGTACAAGAGATTGAAGCCGATCTAGAAAAACCGCACCCAATGATGCGATTAGTGCAAGGCGATGTTGGTTCGGGGAAAACATTGGTTGCCGCTTTGGCCGCTGTTAGAGCCATTGAGCATGGCCATCAGGTGGCACTCATGGCGCCAACCGAACTATTGGCCGAGCAACACGCTATCAACTTCGCAAACTGGTTTGAAACAATGGGCATTCAAGTCGGTTGGTTAGCGGGCAAACTCAAAGGTAAGGCAAAGGAAGCCGAGTTGGCTCGTATTGCCAGTGGTGAAGCACAAATGGTAGTGGGTACTCACGCGCTATTCCAAGAGCACGTTGAATTTCATCACCTTGCTTTGGTCATCATTGATGAACAGCACCGCTTCGGTGTCCATCAGCGATTAGAATTGCGTGAAAAAGGCGCAAAACAAGGCGCCTATCCACATCAGTTGATCATGACGGCGACGCCTATTCCTCGCACCTTAGCCATGACCGCTTACGCCGATCTGGAAACTTCCGTGATTGACGAGCTACCACCGGGTCGAACGCCGATTCAAACCGTTGCCATTCCAGATACAAAACGTGACGAAATCGTCGAGCGTGTCCGAAATGCCTGCTTAAACGAAGGCAAGCAGGCATATTGGGTGTGTACCCTGATTGATGAGTCGGAAGTATTAGAAGCGCAAGCCGCGGCAGATACCGCAGAAGAGCTTCAACGTAAGCTACCGGACGTAAAAATTGGTCTAGTACACGGACGAATGAAGCCCGCAGAGAAACAAGCGGTGATGCAAGATTTCAAAGACAATAAACTGCATTTGCTGGTCGCAACGACAGTGATTGAAGTTGGTGTGGATGTACCAAACTCTAGCTTGATGATCATAGAAAACCCTGAACGTCTTGGTTTGGCACAATTACACCAGTTAAGAGGTCGCGTGGGCCGAGGTTCCGTTGCTAGCCATTGTGTACTGCTGTACCACTCTCCGCTGTCAAAAACCGCGCAAAAACGTCTCGGAGTACTACGTGAAAGTAACGATGGCTTCGTCATTGCACAGAAAGACCTAGAAATTCGTGGCCCTGGAGAACTATTGGGTACAAAGCAGACAGGTCTTGCTGATTTCAAAATCGCAGACTTAGTTCGAGATCAACGCCTGATTCCCGAAGTTCAGCGCATTGCGCGTCATATTCATGACAATTACCCGTCTAACGCAACAGCGATTATCGATCGCTGGTTGGGTGAGCGGGATATTTACTCCAAAGCGTAATGATTGAAAGCGAGCCAAATGGCTCGTTTTTTAATGCGCCAAAAACAAAGCAAACGTTTGCTTTTTGAGTAAATCTCTCTATAATCGCGCACAAATTTTTAAGTGTGTTAGATCACACTCCACCAACCTGAGTTGACTCTGATTAACAGCAATCACAGGTAACGACGTCAACTCCACCCTGCTCTCCCATTCAGCGAGAACTAGGGAAATATTGCGACTAGCGAGACAAACAATGACAACTTCAAACCGATCTTCGGAACTGGTCTATCAACTCAACGATCGACCACCTTTGCCTCAAACCATTTTTGCCGCACTTCAGCACTTATTGGCGATGTTCGTCGCGGTTATCACTCCGTCACTGATCATCTGTCAGTCTTTGGGTGTACCAGCAGACCAAACGAATACCATCATCAGCATGTCTTTATTTGCGTCAGGCGTGTCTTCGTTTATTCAAATTCGCACCATTGGCCCAATTGGCTCTGGTTTGCTCTCTGTTCAAGGTACCAGCTTTAACTTTTTAGGTCCTATTATTGGTGCAGGCCTATCGCTGAAAGCCGGTGGAGCAGACATCAGCACCATGATGGCTGCCATTTTTGGTACGATTTTAGTCGCATCATTTGCAGAAATTTTCCTATCTCGCGTGTTGGAGCATGCCCGCCGAATCATCACTCCGCTCGTTTCAGGCATCGTCGTCACTCTTATCGGTCTCACACTGATTCAAGTCGGCTTAGTATCAATGGGCGGTGGCTACGCAGCATTAAATGAAGGAACCTTCGGCAGCTTAGACAAACTTGCTCTGGCTGGGACGGTACTTGGATTAATTGTGATTTTAAACCGCTCGAAAAACCCATACATCCGTGTGGCTTCAATCGTGATTGCGATGCTAGTGGGCTACATCATGGCGTATTTTATGGGGATGGTAGATACTTCTCAGCTAGGCGCAACCGAGATCGTAGCACTGCCCGTACCAATGCAATATGGCTTATCGTTTGACTGGTCTCTGTTCATTCCGCTGGTACTGATTTTCTTTATTACCGCACTAGAGGCCATCGGTGATATTACCGCAACATCTGAAGTGTCTGGTGAGCCAGTAAAAGGCCCAGTGTACATGAAACGCATTAAGGGCGGTGTGTTAGCAGACGGCTTAAACTCTGCAATCGCAGCCGTTTTCAACAGCTTCCCGAACTCAACGTTTAGCCAGAATAACGGCATCATCATGCTAACAGGAGTCGCGAGCCGCTACGTGGGTTACTTTATTTCTGGCATGTTAGTGATTCTTGGCTTGTTTCCTGGCGTCGCTAGCTTTGTTCAGCTGATTCCTGAGCCAGTACTTGGCGGCGCAACGATTGTCATGTTTGGTACGATTGCTGCCGCTGGTGTGCGTATTATCTCTCGTGTTGAGCTCGATCGCCGCGCAATTCTGATCATGGCCTTATCCTTCTCAATGGGACTTGGTATCGCACAAAAACCAGAGATCCTGCAATTTATGCCAGAATTTATTAAGAGTATTTTCTCAACTGGTGTTGCAGCAGGTGGCATCACAGCGATCATTTTAAATCTACTTCTGCCAGAGAAACTGGAAGACGAAGATGAACTTCCTCAGGAAGTGAAAGAGTCTTAAGATTATTGAGAATAAGAAAAGCCCAACCTATTTAGGTTGGGCTTTTTGTTTAAAGGGTGCAGGCCATCGACTTACTTGGTAGGAAAGCTGATTTGAGCGATTAAACCGCCTTCACTGCGATTACGCATCACCACAGAGCCTGAATGTTGGCTGATTATACGCTTCACAATCGCCAACCCTAGCCCAGTGCCTTCACTACCGCGAGCGGTGTCACCACGCGTAAAGGGTTCAAATAACCTCGCGATTTGGGAATGCTCGATACCCGGTCCGTTGTCCTCTACTGAAATCCACACTAGCTGCTTATCTGCTGTCACACCAGTGCTGATTTTGACCCAGCCACTGCCATAACGTAGCGCATTCACAACTAAGTTACTGATCGCCCGCTTAATCGCAATCGCGCTTCCTTTGGCTGGCGGCAAGTTAAGATTAAGATCTGTTTCAATTTCAACCTCATAACCACCTTCAGAACTGGCGACGTCACTGGCAATCGTACTGATATCAACCGCTTCAAACGATTCTTGGTTCACCGGTTTGAGATAATCCATAAACTGACTGATGATCTCATTACATTCTTCCGTATCGCTAATGATCCCCTCCGCAAGATAGCTGTCCTCAGGAGACATCATTTCTGTTGCTAGGCGAATACGCGTCAGAGGTGTTCGTAAGTCATGGCTAATCCCCGCCATTAATAAGGCTCGGTCTTCTTCTAGCTCTTGAATACCTTTCGACATTTGATTAAAGGCTCGAGTTACAGAGCGAATTTCCGATGCGCCTTTCTCTGCTAAGGGGGGTGGGATCTCACCTCGACCGACGTCTTTCGCGGCTCTCTCTAAAGCCAAAAGTGGACGGTTTTGCAAACGAATAAACAACCAACCACCTGCAATGATCAGCAGCGCCATAATCAAGCTGTTACGAAACAGCGGTGCAAAATCTTCTTCTTGCAGCTCAGATAACGGAATACGAATGATGGAGTTCGGCAACTTTTCGATGTGCATCCACAAAATGTAACTTTCATCGCCAAGCAATAAGCGTACTTCTGTAGGCGAACCCAGCTCTTGGCTCATTTCTTCAGACATCAAATCAATCGACATTGCGTGATGGAATTCAATCGCCTTATCGCTGTCGAGACTATGAACCGTCACCCCTAGTCTTTCTAATAATTGACGCCTTAATGGTGCATCAGACTTTAAAGGTCCTTCATCATCAAGCACTAAATTGAGCTCATGGGCGAGAATTTTATTGAACTGCTGCAAACTCGGCATCAACGCGTAGTTAAAAACGGCGTAGTAAGAGAAAACTTGGCTCGCGAGAAGCAAAGAGATGAACAGCAGAATAGATTGTGTCAATGAACTTCGGATGCGCATGGAACGTTCCTAGTGGTCCTAATCGCGAAATTTCAGCCTTCAAAGGGAAGGTAATGAAGGCTGAAGTTGCTATAGCCAAGTGTTGGCTATGGAGTGAAGAGATTACACCTCTTTGCCGTCTGGGACGAAAACATAACCTAGGCCCCACACGGTTTGAATGTAGCGCGGCTTGCTCGGATCGTCTTCTAACATGCGACGTAAACGTGAGATTTGTACGTCAATAGAACGTTCCATTGCAGAATATTCACGGCCACGCGCCATGTTCATCAATTTGTCTCGTGACATTGGCTCACGTGCATTCATCACGAGCGCCTTTAGAACAGCAAACTCTCCAGAGGTGAGTGGCATTGCCTCATCACCGCGGAACATCTCGCGAGTGCCTAGATTGAGTCGGAATTCCCCGAACTCCACCACTTTTTCTTCCGTACTTGGTGCACCCGGCAACTCTACGGTTTGGCGGCGTAATACGGCCTTGATGCGAGCCAATAATTCGCGTGGGTTAAACGGTTTTGGCAAATAATCATCCGCCCCTACCTCAAGACCTACGATGCGGTCCACTTCATCACCTTTCGCGGTGAGCATTAAGATTGGCAACATATTGTTCGCGTGGCGTAGACGACGACAAATCGACAAACCGTCTTCACCTGGCAACATTAGGTCTAGCACCATTAAGTGAAAGTTTTCGCGCGTTAGTAGGCGATCCATCTGTTCGCCATTGGCGACACTTCGTACCTGAAAACCTTGCTCAGAAAGGTAACGCTCCAATAGAGCACGTAAACGAGCATCGTCATCAACCACTAAAATTTTATGATTTTCTTGCATTGAAACATCCTTTCAGAAGCGTCTATTGTCGAAAATGTATCACTGTTTTTCCTAACGTGCTCAAGCAAATTGTTACTCTTTTTATCTTAAGCGCTTTATTCTCTCTCTAGCAGGTATTTTCAGCACCTACTATTGACCATAATTCCATTCCAGTTCACGTTTGGCCTCAAGCAGCTCTTGCTGTGCCTCAGCCAGCTTGTGACGTTTTTTCTCAATTTTGTCTGCTTTCCCTGAATGCTGAGCTTCGACTAATTCTTCCTCTCGCTCCTCAACTTCTTTAGTCTTTTCTTCCACTTCTGCTTGCAGCTCTTGGCGCAGCTCACCTTCCGAGCATTCATTCTGGATAGCGGAAAGTGCTTGCTCCAAGCCTTTAATGCGATGCTCATTACCTTGCGCTTTTGCATACTCGAGCTGCTGCTCTACCGCTAACTCTTTAGCGTCACAGCCTTTCACTTCATCTTGAGCAAAAACTGAAAGTGAGAAACCTATTGTTAGTGCAGCACTACACATGACTGCTTTGTTCATTTTACTTCTCCGAGAAAGGCACCATGCCTTTATACCAAATATTCTGACGTTGAGACCCAAGTCACTTCTAGTGAACTTCATGAGTCTTGAATCGGTGATAAAGCCTCAGTCTTCCGAGGCCGGTTGAGTGTATTCAATTGAGTTGATGAACCACTCTTTTTCACCTTCTGGGGTGCGTACCGTGAACTCTTCGTCCACTTGTTTTTTTAACATCGCTCGCGCCATAGGTGAATCGATAGAGATGTAGTCTTTCGCATCGCCATAAATCTCTTCAGGCCCGACAATACGAAACTTTTTCACTTCTCCTGCCTCATTTTCTATTTCCACCCATGCACCAAAAAAGACTTTGCCTTCTTGTTGCGGAGAATAGTCAACGATCGTGACTTCTGGCAGGAATTTACGAAGGAAGCGGACACGACGGTCGATCTGACGGAGTAAACGTTTATTGAAGGTGTAATCCGCATTTTCTGAGCGATCGCCCAGGCTCGCCGCCCAAGTGACGATCTTGGTGATTTCCGGGCGCTTTTCATTCCAAAGGTAATCATGCTCTTGTTTGAGTTTGTTGTAACCTTCTCGTGTAATCAGCTTAGTTTTCAAATTAACTCCTATCTCAACTAAAAAATGCTGCTCTTTGGCAGCATTAAGGAGATGATATACCCAAAGATCCAATGTTTTTCAGGCTTTGGGTATCAAGGTGATAAGGCGGCCAGAGTGTTACTTTTCGTAATCCGGTTTTTGCGTCACGATGTAATTCGTATCACTCGAAACAACCGCGCCATGTTTTAGGAAGTTTTTACCTAAAATCATGCTGTAATGGAAGCGACCTCGGTCCTGTAAGTTGACTCGGATCTTCTTCTCTAATTCGCCAAGCTTAACATGCATTTCAACCACAGGGCGTACGTTCGCTTTCTCGCCTTTCTTCGCTTTAATACGCATGACGTCAACAACAGGCTTAGTAAACGCCTGTTTCATGCCAAGATCGTTCTCATAGGTAAAGCTCACCATGTCTTTGCCGTCTTTCTTAAACTGCTTGATGTTCTTAGCATTGATTGAGCTTACATCTGCACCCGTGTCTAACTTCACAGGGAAAGACATCCCCTCAACTTCCGCCACTTCGATATGGCCAGCTTTGAAAAGTGGCCTTGCATCTAGTAGATGGTCTGCGCGAGTGTTCAGCAACACACCACCCTTGGCTATGTCATGACCAAAGACGAAAAAGGGTTGAGTGTCACCCTCATCAAGCACATCGAGCGCAAACTTCATTGATGTGTCTTTCCTACCGAGAAGAAAGTCTCCTTCAACAACAGGGCGCACCGCGCTGCCAACCTTGAGCTTTTTCAACACTGGTTTGGTGATTTTTTCTTCTTTTCCCTCATCGTTCATTAAATAAAACGTGACGGACTCATCCTTACCTTTTTCTGTTACTTCAAACCCATTTACACGCAGTAATGGCGTTTTCACAGTAAAAGTGGGGTAAGCAGGGACGGTATAACCATCAATGGTGACCTGTTCTTCTGGTGAAACGACAAGAGGTTTTGATTTGAGTGCGCTTTTGAACGTTTTTTCTACGCCACCCAATAGATTTTCTCTGTCCGTATCAATAACAAAGTGCTGACTCGCAACGTCCCGACCTAAGCGAATTTGCGAACTGAACTTACTGCGATCACGCAGATACACCAACCAACGTTGAGTTTCATTTTCGCCGACTTTGACGGGTAAATAGACTAAAGGACGCTCGCTTTTGGTCGTTTTCAGCATTCGTACCAAGGGTAATGTCATTGGGTGACGCTTGCCATTCTCGCCCTCTAACATAAAAGAGACTTCGTTATGCTTTTTGTCTACCTTGATGTCCAGTGCATGGACGTTGGTATAACGGCTAGAAGTTGAGATGCTGATCTTATATGGCACACCTTCGACTTCAACCGTCTCTTTTTTGCCAATCATTTTTGCGCTTGGCTGTTCTTGAAGGTAATCGTAACCAGCGAAGACCCATGCGTTATCATCGAGATAGGTTTTACCAATCAAGATAGGAGAAGAGAATTGCGTACGCTTGGTCAGGTTCACTTCCGTCTCAACGGTGTGACCAGCGATTGTCATCGGCATTTTTATTGTCGGGCGTAGGATGGGCTTTTTGCTTGTCCGACTGCGAATCGCGCTCACTCTTTCCAGATCATCGGTAATCTGTATTCCCTTCCCTGTATAAGGGTGAGGAACCGTAAAGCTAACCTTTACTTGATATGGCTTAAAGCTGTCGGCGTCCCACTTTGCCTTCGTACCACCTAAGTCATCGACAATCGCCCAAAGTAACTCGTTATCTTTCAAATCTTGGTAATCTGGGTGTGAGCTACTGACATGGATATTCTCCGCATGCATCGATGTCGTATCTGCACCAGTATCAATCTTGCCAATAAATGGCACCGCTTTTAGTTCCGGAATGTCACTGTAGTAGACGCTCTCCACACGCCCTAGTACCAATTTGTTATCGAGCTGATAAACGGGAGCTTGTGTGGTTCCTGAGATAGACTGCGCCCAACTAAGCGGGGCGGCAAGTAAGGCACTCGTAAGCGCTAACGCCAAAGACATTTTTTTCATCATGATTATCCGTATAAGCCGAGGTACATTTAGTGATATCAACAACCGTGGAATTAGGTTAGTCGATAACTGCGGATATAAGTTCTCAATTTAATTACAGTTTTGACATAAATATGACTGATGTCCACCAGCGCCCGGTAAATTTTTGCCTCGTTAATTTAAAACATTGCAAATTCTTCGAACGACCCCAATGTTCTATACAACCAAAACTGAATTAAAAGAGAAAACACGGATGAGCCAAGCTATCTGTCGCATGATTGCTCAAGAACTGAATGTTCGCCCAGAGCAAGTCAACGCCGCTGT